>NZ_JBGCUS010000001.1:1248333-1872500 GCF_041415945.1 Ancylobacter sp. IITR112
GATGGCTGGCGCATGCCTTTCGATCCCAAGCGGATGAAGGGCTACAAGGCGGTCGCCGATCTCATCGACGCCGACACCGGCGAAGTGGTGATCGAGGCCGGCAAGAAGGTGACGGTCCGCCAGGCCCGCCAGCTCGCCGAGAAGGGCCTCAAGGCGCTCAAGATCTCCGACGAGGAGATGGTCGGCCAGTATGTGGCCGAGGACATCGTCAACCCGACCTCGGGCGAGATCTATGTCGAAGCCGGTGAGGAAGTCACCGAGAAGATGCTGAAGCAGCTTGTCGAGCTTGGCTACGACGAGGTGCCGATCCTTGACATCGACCACGTCAATGTGGGCGCCTATATCCGCAACACGCTGGCGGTCGACAAGAACGTGACCCGCGAGGACGCGCTGTTCGACATCTACCGCGTGATGCGTCCCGGCGAGCCGCCGACGCTCGATTCCGCGCAGGCGATGTTCCATTCGCTGTTCTTCGACGCCGAGCGCTACGACCTCTCGGCCGTGGGTCGCGTGAAGATGAACATGCGTCTCGACCTCGACGCCGAGGACACGGTGCGCGTGCTGCGCCGCGAGGACATTCTCGCGGTCATCAAGACGCTGGTTGAACTGCGCGACGGCAAGGGCGAGATCGACGATATCGACCATCTCGGTAACCGCCGCGTTCGTTCCGTCGGCGAGCTGATGGAGAACCAGTACCGCGTCGGCCTGCTGCGCATGGAACGCGCCATCAAGGAGCGGATGTCGTCCGTCGACATCGACACCGTGATGCCGCAGGACCTGATCAACGCCAAGCCGGTGGCGGCGGCGGTGCGCGAGTTCTTCGGTTCGTCGCAGCTCTCGCAGTTCATGGACCAGACCAACCCGCTGTCGGAAATCACCCACAAGCGCCGTCTCTCGGCGCTTGGCCCGGGCGGTCTGACGCGCGAGCGCGCCGGCTTCGAGGTGCGCGACGTGCACCCGACACACTATGGCCGTATCTGCCCGATTGAGACGCCGGAAGGCCCGAATATCGGCCTGATCAACTCGCTGGCCACCTTCGCCCGCGTGAACAAGTACGGCTTCATCGAGGCGCCCTATCGCCGCGTGAAGGACAGCCAGGTGCAGGACGAGGTGGTCTATCTCTCCGCCATGGAGGAGGGGAAGTACTACGTCGCGCAGGCGAATATCCCGCTCGACGCGGAAGGCCGCTTCACCGAAGATCTGATCGTCTGCCGGCACGCCGGCGACGTTCTGCTGGTCACGCCCGACCGCGTCGACTTCATGGACGTGTCGCCGAAGCAGCTCGTCTCGGTCGCTGCGGCGCTCATCCCGTTCCTTGAGAACGACGACGCCAACCGCGCGCTGATGGGCTCGAACATGCAGCGCCAGGCGGTGCCGCTCGTTCGCGCCGATGCCCCCTTCGTCGGCACGGGCATGGAGTCTGTGGTCGCCCGCGACTCCGGCGCCGCCATCGGTGCCCGCCGCACCGGCATTGTCGACCAGGTGGACGCGACCCGTATCGTCATCCGCGCGACGGAAGAGAACGATCCGTCGAAGTCGGGCGTCGACATCTACCGGCTGCAGAAGTTCCAGCGCTCGAACCAGTCGACCTGCATCAACCAGCGTCCGCTGGTGCGCGTGGGCGACCGCGTGCGCAAGGGCGACATCATCGCTGACGGTCCCTCGACCGATCTCGGCGATCTCGCCCTCGGCCGGAACATCCTCGTCGCCTTCATGCCGTGGAACGGCTACAACTTCGAAGACTCGATCCTGCTGTCGGAGAACATCTCCAAGGGCGACATCTTCTCCTCGATCCATATCGAGGAATTCGAGGTGATGGCCCGCGACACCAAGCTCGGTCCGGAGGAAATCACGCGCGACATTCCGAACGTGTCGGAAGAGGCGCTGAAGAATCTCGACGAAGCCGGCATCGTCTATATCGGCGCCGAAGTGCAGGCGGGCGACATCCTCTGCGGCAAGATCACGCCGAAGGGCGAGAGCCCGATGACGCCGGAAGAGAAGCTGCTTCGCGCCATCTTCGGCGAGAAGGCGGCAGACGTGCGCGACACCTCGCTGCGCGTTCCCCCGGGCGTCACCGGTACGGTTGTCGAAGTGCGGGTGTTCAACCGCCATGGCGTCGACAAGGATGAGCGCGCCCAGGCGATCGAGCGCGAGGAAATCGAACGCCTCGCCAAGGACCGCGACGACGAGCAGGCGATCCTCGACCGCAACGTCTTCGGCCGCCTGGCCGAGATGCTGGACGGCAAGACCGGCATCGCCGGCCCCAAGGGCTTCAAGAAGGACACGGTGCTCACCCGCACGGTGCTGACCGAGTTCCCGCGCAGCCAGTGGTGGCAGTTCGCTGTCGCGGATGATCAGCTCATGAGCGAGCTGGAGGCGATCCGCAATCAGTACGACGAGTCCAAGAAGCGGCTGGAGCAGCGCTTCCTCGACAAGGTCGAGAAGCTGCAGCGCGGCGACGAGCTGCCGCCCGGCGTGATGAAGATGGTCAAGGTCTTCATCGCGGTGAAGCGCAAGATCCAGCCGGGCGACAAGATGGCCGGCCGGCACGGCAATAAGGGTGTGGTCTCGCGCATCGTCCCGGTCGAGGACATGCCGTTCCTGGAGGACGGTACCCCGGTCGACATGGTGCTCAATCCGCTCGGCGTGCCCTCGCGCATGAATGTCGGGCAGATTCTTGAGACGCATCTGGGCTGGGCCTGCGCTGGCCTCGGCAGGGTCATCGACCGTGCCATCGAAGGCTACCGGCAGACGCAGGATATTGCCCCGCTGAAGGATGCGTTCGGCAAGATCTACGGCAAGGACGAGACCATCGCCTCGCTCGACGAGGACGGTCTGGTCGAGCTGGGCTCGAATCTGCGCCGCGGCGTGCCGATCGCCACCCCGGTGTTCGACGGCGCCCGCGAGGCGGATATCGAGCACATGCTGGAACTGGCGGGCCTCGACAAGTCGGCGCAGTCGACCCTGTTCGACGGCCGCACCGGCGAGCAGTTCGACCGTAAGGTGACGGTCGGCTACATCTACATGCTGAAGCTGCATCATCTTGTCGACGACAAGATCCATGCGCGTTCGATCGGCCCGTATTCGCTCGTCACCCAGCAGCCGCTGGGCGGCAAGGCGCAGTTCGGCGGTCAGCGCTTCGGCGAAATGGAGGTGTGGGCGCTCGAAGCCTATGGCGCCGCCTACACGCTGCAGGAAATGCTCACCGTGAAGTCGGACGACGTCGCGGGCCGCACCAAGGTCTATGAAGCCATCGTGCGCGGCGACGACACCTTCGAGGCGGGTATTCCCGAGAGCTTCAACGTTCTCGTGAAGGAGATGCGTTCGCTCGGCCTCAATGTCGAGCTGATGAACTCCAAGACGCTCTCGGCGGTGCCGACCCCGGGCGAGAGCCTGCCAGCGGCCGAATGACCGACTGATACCAAGGGCGGGCGCGCAGGTCGCGTCCGCCTTTTCGATCGCGCGACAGACCAGACTTTTCCGTGACCCCAGCAAGCCGCGGCGGCGGAGGCGGGGTCCAGCCGAAGGAGACGGCGATGAATCAAGAGGTCATGAATCTCTTCAACCCGGCAGCGCCGGCGCCGACTTTCGATCAGATCAAGATCTCGATCGCGAGTCCGGAGAAGATCCTGTCTTGGTCCTTCGGCGAGATCAAGAAGCCCGAGACGATCAACTACCGCACGTTCAAGCCCGAGCGTGACGGCTTGTTCTGCGCGCGCATCTTCGGTCCGATCAAGGACTATGAGTGCCTGTGCGGCAAGTACAAGCGCATGAAGTACAAGGGCATCATCTGCGAGAAGTGCGGCGTGGAAGTCACGCTGTCGCGCGTGCGCCGCGAGCGCATGGGTCATATCGAGCTCGCCGCCCCTGTCGCGCATATCTGGTTCCTGAAGTCGCTGCCGAGCCGCATCGGCCTGCTGCTCGACATGACGCTGAAGGACCTCGAGCGCATCCTGTACTTCGAGTATTACTGCGTCATCGAGCCGGGCCTCACGCCGCTGAAGGAGCGTCAGCTCCTCTCGGAAGAGGACTATCTGCGCGCTCAGGAAGAATATGGCGATGACTCGTTCACCGCGCTGATCGGCGCCGAGGCGATCCGCGAGATTCTGCGCGGCATGGATCTGGAAAAGATCGCCGGCAATCTGCGCAAGGAGATCGCCGAGGCGACCACCGAGCTGAAGCCGAAGAAGCTCGCCAAGCGGCTGAAGATCGTCGAGGCCTTCCAGGAATCCGGCAACAAGCCGGAATGGATGATCCTGACGCATGTCCCGGTGATCCCGCCGGACCTGCGCCCGCTGGTCCCGCTGGATGGCGGTCGCTTCGCGACCTCCGACCTCAACGACCTCTACCGCCGCGTCATCAACCGCAACAACCGCCTCAAGCGGCTGATCGAGCTGAAGGCGCCGGACATCATCATCCGCAACGAGAAGCGCATGCTTCAGGAAGCGGTCGATGCGCTGTTCGACAATGGCCGCCGCGGCCGCGTCATCACCGGCGCCAACAAGCGCCCGCTGAAGTCGCTCGCCGACATGCTGAAGGGCAAGCAGGGCCGGTTCCGCCAGAACCTGCTCGGCAAGCGCGTCGACTATTCCGGCCGTTCGGTGATCGTGGTCGGTCCGGAGCTCAAGCTGCATCAGTGCGGCCTGCCGAAGAAGATGGCGCTGGAGCTGTTCAAGCCCTTCATCTATTCGCGCCTCGACGCGAAGGGCCTGTCCGCGACCGTGAAGCAGGCGAAGAAGCTGGTCGAGAAGGAGCGTCCCGAGGTGTGGGACATCCTCGACGAGGTCATTCGCGAGCATCCCGTGATGCTGAACCGCGCGCCGACCCTGCACCGCCTGGGCATCCAGGCGTTCGAGCCGGTGCTGATCGAAGGCAAGGCGATCCAGCTTCACCCGCTGGTCTGCTCGGCCTTCAACGCTGACTTCGACGGCGACCAGATGGCGGTGCATGTGCCCCTGTCCATCGAGGCGCAGCTTGAAGCGCGCGTGCTGATGATGTCGACCAACAACATCCTGCACCCGGCGAACGGCGCCCCGATCATCGTGCCGTCGCAGGACATCGTGCTCGGCCTCTATTATCTCACCATGATGCGCGAAGGTGAGCCCGGCGAGGGCATGGCTTTCGCCAATATGGGCGAGATCGACCATGCGCTGGCGGCCAAGGCCATCACCCTGCACACCAAGGTGCGCGGGCGGTATATCGGCGTCGACGAGGACGGTAATCCGGCCCCGAAGATCTACGAGACCACCCCCGGCCGCATGAAGCTCGGCGAACTCCTGCCGAAGAACGCGAAGACTCCCTTTGACGTCGTCAACAAGCTGATGACCAAGAAGGAAATCTCGAACATGATCGACACCGTCTACCGCCATTGCGGTCAGAAGGAGACGGTCATCTTCTGCGACCGCATCATGACGCTCGGCTTCTCCAACGCCTTCCGCGCCGGCATCTCCTTCGGCAAGGATGACATGGTGGTGCCGTCCAAGAAGTGGGACATGGTCGAAGAGACCCGTGCGCTCACCAAGGAATATGAGCAGCAGTACAATGACGGCCTGATCACCCAGGGCGAGAAGTACAACAAGGTCGTGGACGCGTGGGGCAAGTGCTCCGCGCGCCTCGCCGACGAGATGATGGCCGAGATTTCGGCGGTGAAGAAGGACCCGGCGACGGGCCGCGAGAAGCAGATCAACTCGATCTACATGATGGCGCATTCCGGCGCGCGCGGCTCGCGCGAGCAGATGCGCCAGCTCGCCGCCATGCGCGGCCTGATGGCCAAGCCGTCGGGCGAGATCATCGAGACGCCGATCATCTCGAACTTCAAGGAAGGCCTGTCCGTGCTCGAGTACTTCAACTCGACGCACGGTGCCCGTAAGGGCCTGGCCGACACGGCGCTGAAGACCGCCAATTCGGGTTATCTGACCCGTCGCCTGGTCGACGTGGCGCAAGACAGCATCATCACCCTGCGCGACTGCGGCACCACCAATGGCATCGCCATGCGCGCCATCATCGACGCGGGCAACATCGTCGCCACGCTCGGCTCGCGCGTGCTCGGCCGCACTGCGGCGGAGGACGTGATCGAGGGCGCGACCGGCAATATCATCGTGCCGGCCGGCCACATGATGGACGAGGCGGATGTCGAGCGCATTTCCAAGGCTGGCGTGCAGGAGATCAAGATCCGCTCCGTGCTGACCTGCGAGGCCAAGAACGGCGTCTGCGGCACCTGCTACGGTCGCGATCTGGCCCGCGGCACGCCGGTGAACATGGGCGAGGCGGTCGGCGTCATCGCGGCGCAGTCGATCGGCGAGCCGGGCACCCAGCTCACCATGCGCACCTTCCACATCGGCGGCGCGGCGCAGCTCTCCGAGCAGTCCTTCATCGAGGCCTCGTTCGAAGGCACGGTGAAGATCCGCAACCGCAATGTGGTGCGGAACTCGGATGGCGAGCTGATCGCGATGAGCCGCAACCTGTCCGTCCTGATCGTCGATCACGACGGCACGGAGCGCGCCTCGCACCGCATCCAGTTCGGCGCCAAGCTGAAGGTGGATGAGGGTGACGCGATCAAGCGCGGCCAGCGCATCGCCGAGTGGGACCCCTATACCCGCCCGATCCTGACCGAGGTCGAGGGTATCGTCGGCTATGAGGACCTGGTCGAAGGCGCCTCGCTCAGCGAGACGGTCGACGAATCGACCGGTATCGCCAAGCGCGTCGTCACCGACTGGCGCACCGGCCGCGGTTCGGAACTCCGGCCCGCCCTGGTGGTCAAGGGGGCGGATGGCAAGGTGCTGAAGCTGCAGCGCGGCGGCGATGCCCGCTACACGCTGCCGGTGGACGCGATCCTCTCCGCCGATCCCGGCTCGACCATCAAGGCCGGCGACGTGCTCGCCCGCGTGCCGATGGAATCGGCCAAGACCCGCGACATCACGGGCGGTCTGCCGCGCGTGGCGGAGCTGTTCGAGGCGCGTCGTCCGAAGGATGCGGCGATCATCGCCGAAATCTCCGGCACGATCCGCTTTGGCAAGGACTACAAGAACAAGCGCCGCGTCAGCATCGAGCCGCAGGACTCGAATGACGATCCGGCCGAGTACCTGATCCCGAAGGGCAAGCACATCCACCTGCAGGATGGCGACCTCGTCGAGAAGGGCGACTTCATCGTCGACGGCAACCCGGCGCCGCACGACATCCTGGCGATCAAGGGCGTCGAGGAACTCGCCGCCTATCTCGTCAACGAGATCCAGGAGGTCTACCGGCTGCAGGGCGTGCTGATCAACGACAAGCACATCGAGGTGATCGTCCGCCAGATGCTGCAGAAGGTCGAGATCGACGACGCTGGCGAAAGCGACCTGCTCACCAATGAGCAGATCGACGCGTCGGAGCTGAACGAGATCAATGAGCGGCTGATCGCCGAGGGCAAGAAGCCTGCCTCCGGTCATCCGGTCCTGCTCGGCATCACCAAGGCGAGCCTGCAGACGCGCTCCTTCATCTCGGCCGCCTCCTTCCAGGAGACGACCCGCGTGCTCACCGAGGCGGCGGTCAACGGCAAGTCCGACGACCTCGCGGGCCTGAAGGAGAACGTCATCGTCGGCCGCCTCATCCCGGCGGGTACCGGCGCCCAGATGGCGAAGCTGCGCGTGACCGCGACCACCCGCGACGATCTGATCGCGGCGCAGAACGAACAGGACGGCGCGGCGTCGAACGCCCCGCGTCTGGAAGGCCCCGCCGCCGCTGAGTGACCGGCGCGGTCGATGCTGCAAAGTAGGGGGAGGGCCGCTCGGCGACGAGCGGCCCTTTTCCGTTGGGGAATCGGCCGGGTGGGAATCATGGCGGCGGCCCGCCCGCCTGGCCCGTCGCTTTCCCGCGCCGGAGGCCCGGCGATTCTGCTGCGAGCCCGGGGGAGGGCGAAAGGCGGCGCATAATGTTGCGCCCGGGGTGTCATGGACGAAATCTAACGCCGCCAACGCCTCGCACGGGGCTGTGAGCCGCCAAACTCGCGGTTAAGGGTTGACGAACGGCGAGTCGCCGCGTAGAAGGCGCGTACTTTCACGGCAGGCGGTTGATGTTGCCGCGTTCGGACACCCTGTCTGGACACAGAACATCAAGACGCTGCCGGAACGCATGCACGACCAAATCCGGCGCATGATCGCGCAATTGGCGCCCCAATGGGGTGTCGCGTGATCCTCTGAACGTTCAGCGCCCTCGGCCAGTTCCTGGCCGGCGGCGCTTCTTTCGTTCGCAGACTGTCCGGTATGTGCTGAAGGTTCCGATCCGTCGAGAGAAGAATGCGGTTGTGGCCGCGGAAATTGGGTTAGCGCGGGACATTCCTGTTCCAGCGCAGCGAGACGAAGGCGAGACACGTGCCGACGATCAACCAGCTGATCCGCAAGCCGCGGGAAGCCCAGAAGGCCCGGAACAAGGTTCCGGCGCTGCAGGCGAGCCCGCAGAAGCGCGGCGTTTGCACCCGCGTCTATACGACGACCCCGAAGAAGCCGAATTCGGCGCTTCGTAAGGTCGCGAAGGTTCGTTTGACCAATGGCTATGAAGTCATCGGTTACATCCCCGGCGAGGGGCACAACCTGCAGGAACACTCCGTGGTGATGATCCGCGGCGGCCGCGTCAAGGATCTTCCCGGCGTGCGCTATCACATCCTGCGCGGCGTGCTCGATACGCAGGGCGTCAAGAACCGCAAGCAGCGCCGGTCGAAGTACGGCGCCAAGCGGCCGAAGTGAGGATTTGAGCGATGTCCCGTCGTCATCGTGCAGAGTGCCGTGAGGTCACCCCCGATCCGAAGTTCGGGTCCGAGGTGCTGAGCCGCTTCATGAACGCCGTCATGTATGACGGCAAGAAGTCGGTCGCCGAGGCGATCGTCTACGGTGCGCTCGACCTCGTCGAGAACCGCGCCAAGTCCGAGCCGCTCGGTGTGTTCACCCAGGCGCTCGACAATGTGAGCCCGGCCATCGAGGTGCGCTCCCGCCGTGTCGGCGGCGCCACCTATCAGGTGCCGGTCGAGGTGCGCCCCGAGCGTCGCCAGGCTCTTGCGATCCGCTGGCTGATCACTGCCGCCCGCGCCCGCAACGAGAAGACGATGGTTGAGCGCCTGTCGGGCGAGCTGCTCGACGCCTCGAACAATCGCGGCACGGCCGTGAAGAAACGTGAAGACACGCACCGCATGGCGGAGGCCAACCGGGCCTTCTCTCACTATCGCTGGTGATGACGAGAGCCGGTACGAGGATCTGATATGTCGCGCACGCACGCTATCGAAGACTACCGCAACTTCGGCATCATGGCCCACATTGATGCCGGCAAGACCACGACCACGGAACGGATCCTCTATTATACCGGCAAGAGCCACAAGATCGGCGAAGTCCACGATGGCGCTGCCACGATGGACTGGATGACCCAGGAGCAGGAGCGCGGCATCACCATCACGTCGGCCGCGACGACCGCTTTCTGGCAGGGCAAGCGCCTGAACATCATCGACACGCCCGGCCACGTCGACTTCACCATTGAAGTCGAGCGTTCGCTGCGCGTGCTCGACGGTGCGGTGTGCGTGCTCGACGGCAATCAGGGCGTCGAGCCCCAGACCGAGACCGTGTGGCGCCAGGCCGACAAGTACAATGTTCCGCGCATCGTGTTCGTCAACAAGATGGACAAGACCGGCGCCGACTTCTTCCGTTGCGTCGAGATGATCGTCGACCGCGTCGACGGCAAGCCGGTGTGCTGCCAGCTTCCGATCGGTTCGGAGAACAACTTCAAGGGCATCATTGACCTGGTCCGCATGAAGGCGGTCGTGTGGGACAATGAAGAGCTCGGCGCTAAGTATCACGACGAAGAGATCCCGGCCGAGCTGCTCGACCAGGCGGTTGAGTATCGCGGCAAGCTGCTCGAAGCGGCTGTCGAACTCGACGACGACGTGCTGTCGGCCTATCTCGACGGCGTTGAGCCGGACGAGGCGACGCTCAAGGGTCTGATCCGCAAGGCCGTCATCGGCCGCGTGTTCAACCCGGTGTTCTGCGGCTCGGCGTTCAAGAACAAGGGCGTGCAGCCCCTGCTCGACGCTGTGGTGGACTTCCTGCCGTCGCCGATCGACCGCGGCGCGATCAAGGGTATCGACTTCAACACCGAAGAAGAGACCGATCGCAAGCCGTCGGACGCCGATCCGCTGTCGGTGCTCGCGTTCAAGATCATGGACGACCCCTTCGTCGGCACGATCACCTTCTGCCGCGTCTATTCGGGCAAGCTCGAGGCCGGCATGGGCCTTCTGAACTCGACCCGCGACAAGAAGGAGCGCGTCGGTCGCATGCTGCTCATGCATGCGAACAACCGTGAGGACATCAAGGAAGCCTATGCGGGCGACATCGTCGCTCTCGCCGGCCTCAAGGAAGTCCGCACCGGCGACACGCTATGCGACCCGGCGAAGCCCGTCATCCTCGAGAAGATGGAATTCCCCGAGCCGGTCATCGAGATCGCGATCGAGCCGAAGTCCAAGGCCGACCAGGAAAAGCTCGGCCTCGCCCTGGCGAAGCTGGCGGCGGAGGATCCGTCGTTCCGCGTGTCGACCGACTTCGAGAGCGGCCAGACCATCCTCAAGGGCATGGGCGAACTGCACCTCGACATCAAGGTCGACATTCTGAAGCGTACCTACAAGGTCGACGCCAATATCGGCGCGCCGCAGGTCGCCTATCGCGAGACGATCACCCGCAAGACCGAAGTGGACTACACCCACAAGAAGCAGACCGGCGGTACCGGTCAGTTCGCCCGGGTGAAGTTCGTGGTCGAGCCGAATGAAGTCGGCAAGGGTTTCGCCTTCGAGAGCAAGATCATCGGCGGCGCGGTGCCGAAGGAGTACATCCCCGGCGTGACCAAGGGCCTGGAAAGCGTGCTCGGTTCGGGCGTGCTGGCCGGCTTCCCGGTTGTCGACGTCAAGGTGGACCTGATCGACGGCGCCTATCACGAAGTCGACTCGTCGGCGCTCGCCTTCGAAATCGCCTCGCGTGCCGCGTTCCGTGAAGCCCTGCAGAAGGGCGGCGCGGTGCTGCTTGAGCCGATCATGAAGGTCGAGGTCGTGACTCCGGAAGACTATACCGGCTCGGTCATTGGCGATCTCAACTCCCGTCGTGGCCAGATCCAGGGCCAGGACATGCGTGGCAATGCGAACGTCGTGAACGCGATGGTGCCGCTCGCCAACATGTTCGGCTACGTCAACACGCTCCGGTCCTTCTCGCAGGGCCGCGCTACCTTCACCATGCAGTTCGACCACTACGAGCAGGTGCCGTCGAACGTCGCTCAGGAGGTGCAGGCCAAGTACGCGTGAGCGTCGGCCTGCGTTTCTGAAGCGATTTCGTATCCACATAGATAAGACCGACGGAGAGCCCCGTGGCCAAAGAGAAGTTCAACCGTTCGAAGCCTCACTGCAACATCGGGACGATTGGCCATGTTGACCATGGCAAGACGTCTCTGACGGCAGCGATCACGAAGGTTCTTGCGGAGACGGGCGGCGCGACGTTCACGGCGTACGACCAGATCGACAAGGCGCCGGAAGAGAAGGCGCGCGGCATCACGATCTCGACCGCTCACGTCGAGTACGAGACGACGAACCGTCACTACGCGCATGTCGACTGCCCCGGCCACGCCGACTATGTGAAGAACATGATCACTGGCGCTGCGCAGATGGACGGCGCGATCCTGGTCGTGTCGGCGGCGGACGGCCCGATGCCGCAGACCCGCGAGCACATCCTTCTGGCGCGCCAGGTCGGCGTTCCGGCTCTGGTGGTGTTCCTCAACAAGTGCGACATGGTCGACGACGAGGAACTGCTTGAGCTGGTTGAGCTCGAGGTGCGCGAGCTGCTGTCGAAGTACGACTTCCCCGGCGACGACATTCCGATCATCCGTGGCTCGGCGCTGGTGGCGCTTGAGAACGGCGATCCGAAGCTCGGCCGCGACGCCATCCTGAAGCTGATGGAAGCGGTTGACAGCTACATTCCGCAGCCGGAGCGTCCGGTCGACCTGCCGTTCCTGATGCCGATCGAAGACGTGTTCTCGATCTCGGGCCGCGGCACGGTGGTGACCGGCCGCGTCGAGCGCGGCGTGATCAAGGTCGGCGAGGAAGTCGAGATCGTCGGCATCCGCCCGACGGTGAAGACGACGGTGACCGGCGTGGAAATGTTCCGCAAGCTGCTCGACCAGGGCCAGGCCGGCGACAATGTCGGCATCCTTGTTCGCGGCACGAAGCGCGAGGACGTGGAGCGCGGCCAGGTGGTGTGCAAGCCGGGTTCGGTGAAGCCGCACACGAAGTTCAAGGCGGAAGCCTACATCCTGACGAAGGAAGAGGGTGGCCGTCACACGCCGTTCTTCACCAATTACCGTCCGCAGTTCTATTTCCGGACGACGGACGTGACGGGCATCGTGACCCTGCCGGAAGGCACGGAAATGGTGATGCCGGGCGACAACATCACGGTTGACGTGGCGCTGATCGTCCCGATCGCGATGGAAGAGAAGCTGCGCTTCGCCATCCGCGAAGGCGGCCGCACCGTAGGCGCCGGCGTCGTCGCCTCCATCATCGAGTGACATCGACAATCCCGAGGGGCGCGGGAACGCCTGCGCCCCTTTTTCGTGGAGCTCGTTACTGAGCCCGACTGACGAGCCCTCTGGGAGCCTGAAGTCAATGAACGGCCAAAATATTCGGATCCGCCTCAAGGCGTTCGATCACCGCATCCTGGATGCCTCGACGCGCGAAATCGTTTCGACGGCCAAGCGCACGGGCGCCCAGGTTCGCGGGCCTATTCCGCTTCCGACGCGGATCGAGAAGTTCACGGTCAATCGTTCTCCCCACGTGGACAAGAAGTCCCGTGAGCAGTTCGAGATGCGGACGCATAAGCGTCTGCTGGACATAGTCGACCCGACCCCCCAGACGGTGGACGCGCTGATGAAGCTCGACCTCGCCGCGGGTGTCGACGTCGAGATCAAGCTCTGAGAGAAGGCGAAGGGACACGGCCATGCGGTCAGGCGTCATCGCCCAGAAGGTCGGCATGACCCGCATCTTTAACGATGCAGGTGAACATGTTCCGGTCACTGTGCTGAAAGTCGATAATTGCCAGGTGGTTGCCCACCGTACGCTCGAGAAGAACGGCTACACGGCCGTCCAGCTCGGCGTCGGCCAGGCGAAGCCGCAGAACACCACCCGCGCCATGCGCGGCCACTTCGCCGTGGCGAAGGTTGAGCCGAAGCGCAAGATGGCGGAATTCCGCGTCGAGGAGACCGACCTCATTCCGGTCGGTGCCGAGCTGACCGTCGACCATTTCGTGGTCGGCCAGTTCGTCGACGTGACGGGCACCTCCATCGGCAAGGGCTTTGCCGGTGGTATGAAGCGCCACAATTTCGGTGGTCTGCGCGCCACCCACGGCGTGTCGGTTTCGCATCGTTCGATCGGTTCGACCGGCGGTCGTCAGGACCCCGGCAAGACCTTCAAGAACAAGAAGATGCCGGGCCATATGGGCCATGAGACCGTGACCACACAGAACCTCAAGGTGGTGCTCACCGATGTCGAGCGCGGCCTGATCGCGGTCGAGGGTGCGGTCCCCGGCAACAAGGGTGGCTGGATCCTGGTCGCCGACGCCGTGAAGAAGAAGCTGCCGGAGACGGCGCCGAAGCCTGGCAAGTTCCGTCTCCCGGGCGCGGAAGCGTCCAGTGACGAGCCGGCGGCTGACGTTGCGCCCGCGACCGAGGCTGCGGCCGAGGAGAACGTGTGATGGAACTCGCCGTCAAGACTCTCGAAGGGGCCGAAGCCGGCTCCGTGACGCTGTCGGACGAGATCTTCGGTCTCGAGCCGCGCCAGGACATTCTGCACCGCTGCGTGGTGTGGCAGTTGTCGCGTCGCCAGGCTGGTACGCACCAGACCCTGTCGCGCGCCGATGTCAACCGCACCAAGCGGAAGATGTACAAGCAGAAGGGCACCGGCGGCGCTCGCCACGGCGCGGCTTCCGCTCCGCAGTTCCGCGGCGGCGCCAAGGCGTTCGGTCCGGTCTCGCGCAGCCATGCGAGCGACCTGCCGAAGAAGGTGCGGGCGCTGGCCCTGCGGCACGCGCTGTCGACCAAGGCCAAGGAGCAGCAGATCGTCGTCCTCGATGACGCCGTGCTGTCCGAGCCCAAGACCAAGCTGCTCAAGGAGCGGCTGGCGGGGCTCGGCCTGTCGAACGCTCTGGTCGTGTCCGGTGCCGAGGTGGATGCCAATTTTGGCCTCGCCTCGCGCAATGTCACCCATCTCGACGTGCTGCCCGTCCAGGGCATCAACGTCTATGACATCCTGCGCCGTCAGACCCTGGTTCTGACGAAGGCGGCTGTCGACGCTCTGGAGGCGCGCTTCAAATGAGTCTCGATCCGCGCCACTACGACGTGATCGTGTCCCCGGTGATCACCGAGAAGGCCACGATGGCGTCCGAGCACAACAAGGTCGTTTTCAAGGTTGCTCTGACGGCTACCAAGCCGCAGATCAAGGAAGCGGTCGAGAAGCTCTTCGATGTCAAGGTCGAGAGCGTCAACACGCTGGTCCGCAAGGGGAAGACGAAGTTCTTCAAGGGCCGCAAGGGCGTGCAGAGCGACGTGAAGAAGGCGGTCGTGACCCTCGCCGAGGGGCACTCCATCGACATCACGACGGGTCTGTGAGCCGGAATTAAGGGACCAGAGACATGGCGCTCAAAACCTTCAAGCCGGTAACGCCGAGCCTCCGCCAGCTTGTCATCGTCGACCGCTCGGCCCTGTACAAGGGCAAGCCGGTCAAGACGCTGACCGAGGGCAAGTCGGAGGCGGGCGGCCGCAACAACACCGGCCGGGTGACCGTGCGCTTCCGTGGCGGCGGGCACAAGCAGGCCTATCGCCTCGTCGACTTCAAGCGCACCAAGCGCGACATGGCGGCGACGGTGGAGCGGATCGAGTACGATCCCAACCGCACGGCCTTCATCGCCCTCATCAAGTATGAGGACGGTGAGCTGAACTACATCCTGGCGCCGCAGCGCCTCGCGGTCGGCGATCAGGTGATCGCGGCCAAGAGCGTCGACGTGAAGCCGGGCAACGCGGCTCCGCTCGGCAATCTGCCGGTCGGCACGATCGTGCACAATATCGAGCTGAAGATCGGCAAGGGCGGCCAGATCGCCCGGTCCGCCGGCTCCTACGCGCAGATCGTCGGCCGCGACCAGGGCTATGTCATCGTTCGCCTGAACTCGGGCGAGCAGCGTCTGGTCCATGGGGAGTGCATGGGGACGGTCGGCGCCGTGTCGAACCCGGACCACATGAACACCAATCTCGGCAAGGCTGGCCGCAAGCGCTGGCTCGGCCGTCGTCCGCACAACCGCGGTGTCACCATGAACCCGGTCGATCACCCGCATGGCGGCGGCGAAGGCCGCACCTCGGGTGGCCGTCATCCGGTCACGCCCTGGGGTTTCCCCACCAAGGGCAAGAAGACCCGGAAGAACAAGTCGACCACCAAGTTCATCGTGTCCAGCCGGCACGCCCGCAAGAAGTGAGCGAGGGAAACTGAACTATGTCTCGATCGGTCTGGAAAGGTCCGTTCGTCGACGGCTACCTGCTCAAGAAGGCGGATGCCGCGCGCGCGTCGGGTCGTCACGACGTTATCAAGATCTGGAGCCGCCGTTCCACTATCCTCCCGCAGTTCGTGGGGATTACGTTCGGCGTCTATAACGGCAACAAGCACGTCCCGGTTTCGGTTTCCGAGGACATGGTTGGCCACAAGTTCGGCGAGTTCGCCCCTACCCGTACCTATTACGGGCATGCGGCGGACAAGAAAGCCAAGCGGAAGTAGAGGCAGGGTCATGGGAAAGGCAGCTCGTCCGCGCACGCTCGCGGATACGGAAGCCAAGGCGGTTGCGCGTAACCTTCGCGTCAGCCCCCAGAAGCTCAACCTCGTCGCCGGTCTCATCCGGGGCAAGAAGGTCGCGACCGCTCTGGCCGACCTTCAGTTCTCGCGCAAGCGGATCGCCGGCGACGTGAAGAAGTGCCTGGAATCGGCCATCGCCAATGCCGAGAACAATCATGAGCTCGATGTCGACGATCTCATCGTCGCCGAGGCGCATGTCGGCAAGGGCCTGGTCATGAAGCGCTTCGCGGCCCGCGCCCGTGGTCGTGCGAGCCGGATCGAGAAGCCGTTCTCGCATATCACCATCGTGGTGCGTGAAGTCGAGGAGAAGGCCTGATGGGTCAGAAGGTCAACCCGGTCGGGCTGCGGCTCGGCATCAACCGCACCTGGGACTCGCGCTGGTTCGCGGGCAAGGGCGAGTATGGCCAGCTGCTTCACGAGGACATCAAGATCCGTGAAGCGCTGCAGAAGATGCTCAAGCAGGCCGCGGTCTCCAAGATCGTGATCGAGCGTCCGCACAAGAAGTGCCGCGTCACCATCCACTCGGCTCGTCCGGGTGTGGTGATCGGCAAGAAGGGCGCGGACATCGACAAGCTGCGCAAGAAGGTCTCCGAGATGACCAACTCGGAAGTCTTCATCAACATCGTCGAGATTCGGAAGCCGGAAATCGACGCGCGCTTGGTTGCCGAATCGATCGCGCAGCAGCTTGAGCGCCGTGTGGCGTTCCGTCGCGCCATGAAGCGCGCGGTCCAGTCGGCGATGCGTCTGGGCGCGGAAGGCATTCGTATCAACTGCTCCGGCCGCCTCGGCGGCGCGGAAATCGCGCGTCTCGAATGGTATCGTGAAGGGCGCGTGCCGCTTCACACCTTGCGCGCGGACGTGGATTACGGTACGGCCACCGCCTTCACGACCTACGGCACCTGCGGTGTCAAGGTCTGGATCTTCAAGGGCGAGATCCTGGAACACGATCCGATGGCGCAGGACAAGCGCCAGGCGGAAGGTGATTCCTCGGGTGGTCGCCCGTCGCGTCGCGACGCGGCGTGAGCAGATTGATAAAGGAATAAGAGGCGCGACATGCTGCAACCAAAGCGCACGAAGTTCCGCAAGCAGTTCAAAGGCCGTATTCACGGCGTTGCGAAGGGCGGGACTGACCTCAATTTCGGCCAGTTCGGGCTGAAGGCCATGGAGCCGGAGCGCGTCACCGCGCGTCAGATCGAAGCCGCGCGTCGCGCGCTCACCCGTCACATGAAGCGTGCGGGCCGGGTGTGGATTCGCATCTTCCCGGACGTGCCGGTGTCTTCGAAGCCGACCGAAGTCCGCATGGGTAAGGGTAAGGGCGCGCCCGATTTCTGGGCTGCCAAGATCAAGCCCGGCCGCATCATGTTCGAGATCGATGGCGTGAGCCAGGATGTCGCCCGTGAAGCGCTTCGGCTGGCGGCTGCGAAGCTGCCGATCAAGACGCGTTTCGTCGAGCGCATCGCTGAGTGACGGAGGGACAGATGACGAAGGCTTCCGACATTCGGACGAAGACCGCCGACGAGCTGCAGGACCAGCTTCTGGGCCTGAAGAAGGAGCAGTTCAACCTGCGCTTCCAGAAGGCCACCGGCCAGCTCGAAAACACGGCGCGGGTGCGTCAGATCCGTCGCGACATCGCGCGGGTCAAGACCATCCAGGCGCAGAAGGCCGCGTCCGCGGCCAAGGCTAAGTGAGGAGAGGGCGATGCCGAAGCGTTTGCTGCAGGGCGTCGTGGTGAGCGACAAGCAGGACAAGACCGTCGTGGTCCGGGTCGAGCGCCGTTTCACCCATCCGCTGCTGAAGAAGACCGTCCGCCGTTCCAAGAAGTACCACGCCCATGACGAGGCGAACGCTTGGAAGGAAGGCGACACCGTCTGGATCGAGGAGCACCGCCCCTTGTCCAAGCTCAAGAACTGGATCGTGGTCCAGGGCGAGAAGCGGGCTGAAGTCTGAGCGCCCGGAAACGGGATTGAGGGGCGCGCGCCGGTGACGGCTGCGCGCGGTTTTTGCGAGAAATAGGTGCGTCATGATCCAGATGCAGACCAATCTCGACGTGGCGGACAATTCCGGTGCGCGTCGCGTCATGTGCATCAAGGTGCTTGGCGGTTCGAAGCGCAAGTATGCCCATGTCGGTGACATCATTGTGGTGTCGGTGAAGGAAGCTATTCCGCGCGGCCGCGTGAAGAAGGGCGACGTGATGAAGGCGGTTGTCGTTCGCACCGCCAAGGACATCCGTCGCGTGGACGGTTCGGTGATCCGCTTCGACCGCAATGCGGCCGTGCTGATCAACAACAACAAGGAGCCGGTCGGCACCCGTATCTTCGGGCCGGTTCCGCGCGAGCTCCGCGCGAAGAACCACATGAAGATCATCTCGCTGGCGCCGGAGGTGCTGTGATGGCCGCTAAGATCAAGAAGGGCGACAAGGTCGTCGTTCTCACCGGCCGCGACAAGGGTCGCACGGGCGAGGTTTTCGAGGTGCTGCCGAAGGAAGGCACCGCGCGTGTGCGCGGCGTCAACCTCGTGAAGCGTCACCAGCGGCAGAGCGCGAACCAGGAAGGCGGGATCATCTCCAAGGAGGCCCCGCTCGACCTGTCGAACATCGCGATCGCCGATCCGAAGGATGGCAAGCCGACCCGCGTCGGTTTCCTTGTGCAGGCGGACGGCACCAAGGTGCGCGTCGCCAAGCGCTCGGGGGAGAAGATCGATGGCTGAGACCAGCTACAGCCCGCGGATGAAGTCCCTCTATGAGGATGTCGTCCGCAAGAAGATGATCGAACAGTTCGGCTACAAGAACCCCATGGAAGTGCCGACGATCGAGAAGATCGTCATCAACATGGGCGTGGGCGAAGCCACTGCCGACACCAAGAAGGTGCAGACCGCCGCCGCGGACCTCGCGCTGATCGCCGGCCAGAAGCCGGTTGTCACCCGCGCCCGCAAGGCGATCTCGAACTTCAAGCTGCGCGAGAACCAGCCGGTCGGCGCGAAGGTTACCCTTCGCAAGACCCGCATGTTCGAGTTCGTCGACCGCCTGGTGAACATCGCCCTGCCGCGCGTCCGCGACTTCCGTGGCCTGAACCCGAAGAGCTTCGACGGCCGCGGCAACTATGCCCTGGGCATCAAGGAGCATATCGTGTTCCCCGAGATCAACTACGACAAGGTTGATCAGATGTGGGGCATGGACATCATCGTCTGCACGACGGCGAAGACGGACGAAGAGGCGCGCGCGCTTCTGAAGGCCTTCAACTTCCCGTTCCGTCAGTAAGCATCCCCTTCCGGCTGTGGGGCAGGGCCCCAAACGCGGAGACTAGGAGCAAGATCATATGGCCAAGAAGAGCTCGGTCGAAAAGAACGAACACCGCCGCAAGCTCGTGAAGAGCTATGCGGGCCGGCGTTCGCGTCTCAAGGCCCTGGTGAGCAACAAGGAACTGCCGATCGAGGAGCGCTTCGCCGCGGTTCTCAAGCTGGCGGAACTGCCGCGCAATTCGGCGAAGGTGCGCATTCGCAACCGTTGCGAAGTCACCGGCCGTCCGCGCGCCTATTATCGCAAGCTGAAGATGAGCCGTATCGCCCTGCGCGAGCTCGGTTCCCAGGGACAGATCCCTGGGCTCGTCAAGTCGAGCTGGTGAGGAGGGTCGATCCATGTCCACGACTGATCCGATCGGCGATCTGATCACCCGCATCCGCAACGCGCAGATGCGCCGCAAGGAAAAGATCTCCACGCCGGGCTCGCGCCTGCGCGCCAGCGTGCTGGAGGTGCTTGCGGCCGAGGGTTACATCCGCGGCTATTCGGCGTCTGAGCCGGTCAATGGCCGTACCGAGTTCGAGATCGAGCTCAAGTATTTTGACGGCGAGCCGGTGATCCGCGAGATTTCGCGTGTCTCCAAGCCGGGTCGGCGGGTCTATTCCTCCGTCAAGACCCTTCCCCGCGTCGCCAACGGCCTTGGCGTCGCTGTCGTCTCCACGCCGCAGGGCGTGATGGCGGACCACGAAGCCCGCGAGAAGAACGTGGGCGGCGAGGTCCTCTTCACGGTCTTCTGATCGGGGAGGAGAGAGAGCACATGTCCAAGATCGGTAAAGCCCCCATCACCATTCCGGCCGGCGTCACCGCGTCGATCGAAGGTCAGACGGTCAAGGTCAAGGGCCCCAAGGGGGCGCTCGAGACCACGGTTGTCGACGAGATCTCGGTCAAGATGGAGAACGGGGCCCTCCTGTTCGCCCTCAACGGCGAGACCAACCGCCACAAGGCGATGTGGGGCCTGTCCCGCACGCTGGTGGCCAATCTGGTCGAAGGCGTGACCAAGGGCTTCGAGAAGAAGCTCGAAATCAGCGGCGTCGGCTACCGTGCCGCCGTCCAGGGCAAGAATCTGAGCCTGGCGCTTGGCTTCAGCCATGACGTGAACTATCCGATCCCGGAAGGGATCCAGATCGTGACCCCGAAGCCGACCGAAATCGTCATCAGCGGTATCGACCGGCAGCAGGTTGGTCAGGTCGCCGCCGAGATTCGCGACTATCGCGGCCCCGAGCCCTATAAGGGCAAGGGCGTGAAGTACGCGGGTGAGTTCATCTTCCGCAAGGAAGGCAAGAAGAAGTAACGGACCCGAATCATGGCTCAGTACAAGGACGCTACCGAGCGCCGCAAGGCGCGTGTCCGCCGTGCTCTCCGCACGACGGCGAACGGGCGGCCGCGCCTCTCGGTGCATCGCTCGTCGAAGCACATCTATGCGCAGATCATCGACGATGCGCGTGGCGTGACGCTTGCGTCCGCCTCCACGCTCGAGAAGTCCCTGCGGGAAAGCCTGAAGACCGGCGCGGACATCGCGGCGGCCCAGGCGATCGGCAAGCTCGTGGCGGAACGCGCCGTCGCGGCCGGTGTGAAGGACGTGGTCTTCGACCGCGGCGCCTTCATCTATCACGGCCGCGTCAAGGCGCTCGCCGAGTCCGCCCGTGAGGGCGGTCTCAACTTCTGAGATCACGAGCGGGATCCCCCGCAGAACGAAGGATATGATCATGGCTCGTGAACGTGAGCGTGAACGCGAGGATCGCGACAACACGTTCGTGGACAAGCTGGTCCACATCAACCGTGTCGCGAAGGTGGTGAAGGGTGGCCGTCGCTTCGGCTTTGCCGCTCTTGTGGTCGTCGGTGACCAGAAGGGTCGCGTCGGTTTCGGTCACGGCAAGGCCCGTGAAGTGCCGGAAGCGATCCGCAAGGCGACGGAAGCCGCCAAGCGGGCGCTGATCCGCGTGCCGCTGCGCGAGGGTCGGACGCTGCATCATGACGTGCATGGCCATCACGGCGCCGGCAAGGTCATCCTGCGCGCCGCCCCGGCCGGTACGGGCATCATCGCGGGTGGCCCGATGCGCGCCGTCTTCGAGACGCTTGGCATGCAGGACGTTGTGGCGAAGTCGTTCGGCTCGTCCAACCCGTACAACATGGTCCGCGCGACCTTCGAGGCACTGAAGAACCAGGACAGCCCGCGTCTCGTCGCGGCACGCCGCAGCCTCAAGGTGTCGCAGCTTCAGTCCCGCCGTCGCGTCGACGACGTTGAAGCGACCGACTGAGCGCCTGAGAGGTAGGGAAGCTAATCATGGCGAACAGCACCAATACGGTCACGGTCGAACAGACCGGCAGCCCGATCCGCCGTCCCGATGACCAGCGCGCGACGCTGATCGGTCTCGGCCTCAACAAGCTCGGGCGTCGCTCGACGCTCGAAGACACCCCGGCCGTGCGTGGTATGATCCAGAAGGTTCGCCACCTCGTCCGCGTCGTCGAAGCGTGACGGCGCTGTAGGAGACTGGCGATGAGCAGCCTTAACGAGATCAAGGACAATTCCGGCGCCCGCAAGAAGCGCATGCGCGTCGGCCGTGGCATTGGTTCGGGCAAGGGCAAGACCGCGGGCCGCGGCGTGAAGGGTCAGACCTCGCGCACCGGCGTCGCGATCAAGGGCTTCGAGGGCGGCCAGATGCCGATCCATCGTCGTCTGCCCAAGCGCGGCTTCCACAATATCTTCGCGCTGGATTGGAACGAGGTTTCCCTCGGCCGTATCCAGACCGCGATCGACGCCGGCAAGCTGGACGCCAAGGCGGCGATCACGCAGGCCGCGCTGGTCGAGGCGGGCGTGCTGCGCCGCGCCAAGGACGGCGTGCGCGTGCTCGGCTCCGGTGAGCTGACGGCGAAGGTGACGCTTGAAGTCGCCCACGCCACCAAGTCGGCGGTCGAGGCGATCGAGAAGGCCGGCGGCTCGGTGGCGCTTCTCGCGTCCAAGGCTGCGGCTGGCGAAACGGCGGCCTGACGCTTAAGTCAGGCCGTACAGACCTTACAGGGCACAGACGAGGAGCGGAGCCACCATGGCCTCGGCAGCAGAACAGCTCGCGGCAAACCTCAACTTCGGTGCTCTGGCAAAAGCCGACGAACTGAAGAAGCGCATCTGGTTCACCCTGGGTGCGCTTCTCGTTTATCGGCTGGGCACCTACATCCCCATGCCCGGTATCAACCCGGATGCGCTCGCCGATGTGTTCCGCACGGCGCAGCAGGGCATTATCGGCCTCTTCAACATGTTCTCGGGCGGCGCCGTCTCGCGCATGGCCATCTTCGCCCTGAACATCATGCCGTACATCTCGGCCTCCATCATCATTCAGTTGCTGACCACCGTCTCGCCGACGCTGGAAGCGCTGAAGAAGGAGGGCGAGTCCGGCCGCAAGCAGATCAACCAGTACACGCGCTATCTCACCGTGGTGCTCGCCGTGTTCCAGTCCTACGGCATCGCCGTCGGTCTTGAGGGCTCTGGCGCCGTGGTGTCCGATCCCGGCTGGTTCTTCCGCATCTCGACGGTGATCACGCTGACCGGCGGGACCATGTTCCTGATGTGGCTTGGTGAGCAGATTACCTCGCGCGGCATCGGCAACGGCATTTCGCTCATCATCTTCGCCGGCATCGTGGCCGAACTGCCCTCGGCGATCGCCAACACGCTGGAACTCGGCCGGCAGGGCGCGCTGTCCACCGGCATCATCCTGGCGGTGATTCTGATGGCCGTCGGCATCATCATGTTCATCGTGTTCATGGAGCGGGCGCAGCGTCGGCTGCTGATCCAGTACCCGAAGCGTCAGGTCGGCAATAAGGTGTATGAGGGCCAGTCCTCGCACCTGCCGCTGAAGCTGAACACGTCGGGCGTGATTCCGCCGATCTTCGCCTCGTCGCTGCTGCTGATCCCGACCACCGTCGCGAGCTTCATGCAGAATTCCGGGCCGGGTTGGCTGACGACAGTGACGACGCTGATCGGCCACGGCCAGCCGCTGTTCATGCTGCTCTATGTGCTGCTGATCGTGTTCTTCTGCTTCTTCTACACCGCCATCGTGTTCAACCCGACCGAGACGGCGGACAACCTGAAGAAGCATGGCGGCTTCATCCCGGGCATTCGCCCGGGTGAGCGCACCGCCGAGTATATCGACTATGTGCTGACTCGCATCACGGTCATCGGTGCGGCTTACCTAGCGATTGTGTGCCTCTTCCCGGAGATTCTCATCTCCTACGCCGCGGTCCCGTTCTATTTCGGCGGCACGTCGCTGCTGATCGTGGTCAGCGTGACCATGGACACGGTGGCCCAGGTTCAGGGTCATCTGCTGGCGCACCAATATGAGGGGCTGGTCAAGAAGGCCAAGCTCAGGGGGAAGCGCCGATGAGGCTGATACTGCTCGGACCGCCGGGCGCGGGGAAGGGGACGCAGGCGCAGCGCCTGGTGGCGCGGCACGGGATCGTGCAGCTCTCGACCGGCGACATGCTGCGCGAAGCCGTCCGCAACGAGACGCCGATCGGCCTGAAGGCCAAGGCGGTGATGGATGCCGGAAATCTGGTCTCGGATGAGATCGTGATCGGCATCATTTCCGACCGGATCGACCAGTCGGACTGCGCCAAGGGGTTCATCCTCGATGGGTTCCCGCGCACCGTTGCCCAGGCGGAGGCGCTCGATCGCATTCTCGCCGAGAAGGGCCTGAAGCTCGACGCGGTGATCGAGCTCAAGGTCGACCAGGACAAGCTGGTTGACCGCATCATGCAGCGTGCCCGTGAAACCGCCGCGCGCGGCGAGCCGGTGCGCAAGGATGACGATCCGGAAGTGTTCAAGACCCGGCTCGAAGCCTACAACCGCGATACCGCCGTGGTTGCGCCCTATTATGCTGGGCGCGGGATGCTGGCGACGATCGACGGCATGAAGCCGATCGACGAGGTGACCAAGGCCATTGCCGACGTGGTCGAACTGGCGTGAACACAAGGGGCGGCTTGACAGATGAGCGGAATCGCTCTATGTGCCGCGCTTCACTCAAGCGGGTGCCGCTGATCGACATCACGTAGCGGATGTCGGGCGGCCTCGTGCGTATCCCCGCAAGGGCCGGCCTCCACCGGCGCGGGGCGTTTTCATCACCGGTTCGTCCGGTCCACATGGAGAGAGCGACGTGGCTCGTATTGCAGGCGTTAACATCCCGACCAACAAGCGCGTCATCATTGCGCTTCAGTACATTCACGGCATCGGCGCCAAGAACGCGGCTGATATCGTTGAGAAGGTCGGTATCCCGCTCGATCGTCGCGTCAATCAGTTGACCGACCAGGAAGTCCTGCAGATTCGCGAGACCATCGACCGCGATTATCTGGTCGAGGGTGATCTGCGCCGCGAAGTGTCGATGAACATCAAGCGTCTGATGGACCTGGGCTGCTATCGCGGCCTGCGCCATCGTCGCGGTCTGCCGGTGCGCGGTCAGCGTACGCACACCAATGCCCGCACCCGCAAGGGTCCGGCCAAGGCGATCGCCGGCAAGAAGAAGTGAGGGGAGCGGGCGTGAGCCCGCTTTTCCGCGCCGGCGCCCCGGGCGACCGGCGCATTCGTTTTCTCTAATCCCGAGCGCCTGGAATGACGGGCGCGCCCGAAGGATCCGAAGTCTATGGCTAAAGAAGCTGCCCGCATTAAGCGCCGTGAGCGCAAGAACATCGCCTCCGGCGTCGCGCATGTGAATGCGTCGTTCAACAACACCATGATCACCATCACCGATGCGCAGGGCAACACCATTGCCTGGTCGTCGGCGGGCGCCATGGGCTTCAAGGGTTCGCGCAAGTCCACGCCCTATGCGGCGCAGGTCGCCGCCGAGGATTGCGCCCGCAAGGCTGCCGATCACGGCATGCGCACCATCGAGGTCGAGGTTTCCGGTCCCGGTTCGGGGCGCGAATCGGCGCTTCGCGCCTTCCAGGCGGCGGGCTTTACCGTCACGTCGATCCGCGACGTGACGCCGATCCCGCACAATGGCTGCCGTCCGCGCAAGCGTCGGCGCGTCTGACGCCTAATCATCCAGCGGCGCCCTCGGCGCCGCAGGGGCCGCTGTCTTCGGTCTTCCCCGCGCCGCTGCGGGCAAGTTGCCGGGCAGGGAGTCCGGGGCACCGTCGAAATCAAGGGTGACGTCGTGATTCAAAAGAACTGGCAAGAGCTGATCAAGCCCGAGAAGCTTGAAGTCTCGCTCGGCAGCGACCCGAAGCGCCTGGCGACCGTGGTCGCCGAGCCGCTGGAGCGCGGCTTTGGGCAGACGCTCGGCAATGCGCTGCGCCGCATCCTGCTGTCGTCGCTCCAGGGCGCGGCGGTGACCTCCGTGCATATTGACGGGGTGCTGCACGAGTTCTCGTCCATTCCGGGCGTGCGTGAGGACGTGACCGACATCGTTCTCAACATCAAGGACATCGCCATCAAGATGGCCGGCGATGGCCCCAAGCGTATGGTCGTGAAGAAGCAGGGCCCTGGCGTCGTCACCGCCGGTGACATCCAGACCGTGGGTGACGTGCAGGTGCTGAACCCCGAGCTCGTGTTGTGCACGCTCGATGACGGCGCTGAAATCCGCATGGAATTCACCGTCGACACCGGCAAGGGCTATGTTGCGGCGGACCGCAACCGTCCCGAGGACGCGCCGATCGGGCTGATTCCGGTCGACAGCCTCTATTCGCCGGTCAAGAAGGTCTCCTACAAGGTCGAGAACACCCGCGAGGGCCAGATCCTCGACTATGACAAGCTGACCCTCACCATCGAGACCAATGGTTCGGTCGGCCCCGAGGACGCGCTTGCCTATGCTGCGCGTATCCTGCAGGACCAGCTCGAAATCTTCGTCAACTTCGAAGAGCCCAAGCGCGAGACGGAAAGCCCTGTGATGCAGGAGCTTCCCTTCAACCCGGCGCTGCTCAAGAAGGTGGACGAACTGGAACTGTCGGTGCGGTCGGCGAACTGCCTGAAGAACGACAACATCGTCTATATCGGCGACCTGATCCAGAAGACCGAGGCGGAGATGCTCCGTACCCCGAACTTCGGCCGCAAGTCGCTGAACGAGATCAAGGAAGTGCTCGCCAGCATGGGCCTGCATCTCGGCATGGAAGTGCCGGGCTGGCCGCCGGAGAACATCGAGGATCTCGCCAAGCGGTTCGAAGATCACTATTGAGCATTGAGCGGCGTTCGAGCCGTTACCCAACTCTCCCGGCTCGAAAGCCGCCGCATGTAGGAATTTTGCCATGAACCACGGCAAGACGTATCGCAAGTTCAACCGCACCGCCGAGCACCGCAAGGCGATGTTTGCCAATATGGCGCAGGCGCTCATCACCCATGAGCAGATCGTCACCACCCTGCCGAAGGCGAAGGATCTTCGCCCGGTGGTGGAAAAGCTGATCACCCTCGGCAAGCGTGGCGGCCTGCACGCCCGTCGTCAGGCGATCGCCGAAGTGCGCGATGTCGCCGTCGTGCGCAAGCTGTTCGACGTGATCGGCCCGCGCTACAAGGAGCGTAATGGCGGCTACACCCGCATCATCAAGGCGGGCTTCCGCCATGGCGATTCGGCGGCCATCGCCGTGATCGAGCTGGTCGATCGCGATGAGTCGGCCAAGGGCGCCGCTGATCTGGCCCGCCACGAGGCGGCCAAGGCGGCGGAAGCCGCCGCCGCCTGAGTGTGTGCGCGCTTTAGTGAATGCGGGAAGGGGCGGCTTGGCTGCCCCTTTTCTTTTGGTCGGAGCGCGGGGGCGAGCCTGCGGCCGCCCTTTCTCCGCCGCAGGCTGGGGATTATATCTGGCGCCATGAAACGCTTTGCTCTCCTCGTCGTCGCCGCCCTTTTCGTCTCCCCGGCTCTGGCGCAGTCCCCCGGGGCCGGTGGGCCGCGCGTGCCGGCCTCGCGGGCCGAAATCGGCCTCAGCTTCGCGCCCGTGGTCGCGCGCACGGCGCCGGCCATCGTCAATGTCTATGCGCAGAAGACCGCGCCGCGGAACAACCCGCTGCTCGATGACCCGTTCTTCCGCCGTTTCTTCGGCGATCGCGGCTCGCCCGACGTGCCGGGACTCGACCGGCGGCGCGAGCGTGTCGAGCAGTCGCTCGGCTCGGGCGTGCTGGTCGATCGCTCGGGGATCGTCGTCACCAACAACCATGTCATTGACGGTGCCGATGAGATCCGGATCGCGCTGTCGGACAAGCGCGAGTTTGATGCCGATGTGATGCTGCGCGACCCGCGCACCGACATCGCCATCCTGAAGATCAAGGGCGGCAAGGATGATTTTCCCTCGGCCACGCTCGGCTCCTCCGACGACCTTCAGGTCGGCGATATCGTTCTCGCCATCGGCAATCCGTTCGGCGTAGGGCAGACGGTGACGCAGGGCATCGTCTCCGCCCTTGCCCGCACCCAGCGCGGTATCACCGATTACGGCTTCTTCATCCAGACCGATGCCGCGATCAATCCCGGCAATTCGGGCGGCGCGCTGGTGGATGGGGCGGGGCGCGTGGTGGGCATCAACACGGCGATCTTTTCGCGCTCGGGCGGCTCGCAGGGCATCGGCTTCGCCATCCCTGCGGACATGGTGCGCGTCGTGCTGCAATCGGCGCTGGCGGGCAGCAAGGTGGTGCGCCGCCCCTGGCTGGGAGCGGACCTGCAGCAGGTGACGCCGGATATCGCCGAGGGGCTCGACGTGACGCGCCCGACTGGGGCGCTGGTGCAGAACATCTTTCCCGGCAGCCCGGCCGAGAAGGCGGGCCTGCGGGCCGGGGACCTGATCATTGCCGTTGCTGGGCAGGAGGTCGACGACCCCGACGCCTTCGGCTTCCGCTTCGCCACCCGGCCGCTCGGCGGCTCGGTCGATCTCGGCATCGTTCGGCAGGGCAAGCCGATGGTGCTGAAGGTGGCGCTGGCGGCGGCGCCGGAAACCGTGCCGCGCGAGGAAATCACTCTGACCGGCCGTTCACCGCTGGCGGGCGCGACGGTGGTCAATGTCTCGCCGGCGGTCATCGAAGAGATGCGCACGGTGGATGCCGTCAAGGGGGTGGTGATCGTGTCGGTGGAGGAGGGTTCTCCGGCCCAGCGCACCAGCTTCCGCGCCGGGGACGTGATCATGGACATCAACGGCACGGCCATCGCCACGACAGCCGATCTGCAGCGGATCACCCGTCTGCCGGCGCGGGCATGGCGGGTGACGCTCCAGCGCGGCGGGCGGGTCATTTCCGCCCTGCTGCCGGGCTGAGGCGACCTTGGCCGATCTGTTCGCCTCTGCCGGACTTGAGAGCGCCGCGCCCCGGCCGCTGGCGGACCGCCTGCGGCCGCAGAAACTCGGCGAGGTGGTCGGGCAGGAACATCTGACGGGGGAGGGCGGTGCGCTCACCCGGATGATCGCCAACCGCTCGCTGGGATCGCTGATCTTCTGGGGCCCGCCCGGCACCGGCAAGACCACTGTTGCGCGCCTGCTGGCGCGTGAGACCGACCTGCATTTCGAGCAGGTCTCCGCCATCTTCACCGGCGTTGCCGATCTCAAGAAGGTGTTCGAGGCCGCGCGGGGGCGGCGGGCGATCGGGCAGGGCACACTGCTTTTCGTCGACGAAATCCATCGCTTCAACCGCGCGCAGCAGGATGGCTTTCTGCCCGTCATGGAAGACGGCACCATCACTCTGATCGGGGCAACGACGGAGAACCCCTCCTTCGAGCTGAACGCGGCGCTGCTGTCGCGGGCCCGGGTGCTCGTCTTCAAGGCGCTTGATGCCGACGCTATCGAGCGGCTGTTGCAGCGCGCCGAGGCGCTGGAGGGGCGCCGCTTGCCGCTGCAGGCGGAAGCCCGCGCGGCGCTGGCCGGCATGGCCGATGGTGATGGGCGCTATCTGCTCGGCCTCGCCGAAGAATTGCTGGCGCTGCCGGACGGGCCGGACCTCGATATCCAAGCTCTCGCAGCGACGATGCAGAAGCGGGCACCGATCTACGACAAGGGGCAGGATGAGCATTACAATCTGCTGAGCTGCTTCCATAAGAGCCTGCGCGGTTCGGATGTGAACGGCGCCATGTATTGGGCCGCCCGCATGCTTACCGGCGGCGAGGATCCGTCCACCGTCTTCCGCCGCCTGTGCTGCGCCGCCTCCGAGGATGTCGGCATGGCCGATCCGCAGGCGATGCCGCAGGTGGTGGCGGCATGGACAGCGTTCGAGCGTGTCGGCTGGCCGGAAGGGCGGCTCTTCCTTGCCCAGGCCATTGCCTATGTCGCCACGGCGCCGAAATCCAATGCCGCCTATTCCGCCTTCAACGCGGCGCTGGCTCTGGCGCAGAAGACGGGTTCGCTGGCACCGCCCAAGCACATTCTCAACGCCCCGACCAAGCTGATGAAGGAACTCGGCTACCACGCCGGGTACCAGTATGATCACGACTTCCCGGATGCCTTTGCCGGCCAATCCTTCTTTCCGGAAGAAATTGCCGGCGATCCGAGGGTAGAGTTTTACGTGCCGAATGAGCGCGGATTCGAGCGGGAGGTGAAGAAGCGCCTGGACTATTGGGCGCGGCTTCGGCTTGAACGGCGGGGCGGTACTTAGGGCACGTTTCGATCTGATCGCGTCGCAATCGGGTGGGCAAACAGGCTCTATCAATGATTTGGGGACTGATGCAGCGATCAGGTTGATTGCCCTGATCGTATCAGGCTCGAGGCCAGAGCGAGCGGGGCGAGCGGCGTGCAGAGCATTCTTCTGATCTTTATCGGCGCCGGCATTGGCGGCGTGCTGCGTAATGCCATCGGGCTGACGGCGATGCGCATGTTCGGCATGGGATTTCCCTATGGAACCATGACCATCAACATTGTCGGCAGCTTCGCCATCGGCCTGGTCGCGGGCTGGCTGACCTTCCTCGCCAGCGGCGGCTGGACCATGCACGCCCGCGCCTTCGTCATCACCGGCATTCTCGGTGGCTTCACCACTTTCTCCACCTTCTCGCTCGACACGGCGCTGCTGGTGCAGCGCGGCGAGATCGGGCTGGCGGCGCTTTATGTCGCAGGCTCCATTGCGCTCGCGCTGGTTGGCGTGTTCGCCGGTCTGGCGATCATGCGCGCTCTCGCGTGACGTGAGGGCCGGTCTCGGCTATGTGCAGGGGCAAGGAGTACCCACATCATGGCCGTTGAGACACGCCGCGTCGACGCGGATGAAGAGGGCATGCGGCTCGACCGCTGGTTCAAGACCCATTATCCCGATCTGTCCTTCGGCCATCTGCAGAAGCTGCTGCGCAGCGGGCAGGTGCGGGTCGAAGGCGGACGGGTGAAGACCAATACGCGCCTTTCTGCCGGCCAGGCCATCCGCATTCCGCCGCTGGAGGAGAAGCCGCAGCTTTCCGCCGCCGAGCACCTGGAGGCGGAGGAGGCGTTGGCGCGGGGCGAGGCGCCGCCGCCGCGTGCGCCGCGCGCGCCCTCCGCTGCGGACCAGGAGGGGCTGGCCGCGCCGGCCGTCCGCCGCGCGAGCGCCGACGACAAGGACGCGCGCGCTCTCGGCGACATGACGCTGTATGAGGACCGCGACGTGCTGGTGCTGAACAAGCCGTTCGGCCTCGCCGTGCAGGGCGGCTCGGGCACCTACCGCCATGTGGACGGCATGCTGGAAGCGCTGCGCGGCAGCGACGGCCAGAAGCCGCGTCTGGTCCACCGCATCGACAAGGACACGTCGGGCATCCTGCTGGTGGCGAAGACGCGGCTCGCCGCCTCGACGCTGGCCAAGACCTTTCGCTCGCGCGCGGCGCGCAAGGTCTACTGGGCGCTGGTGCCGGGCGTTCCCCGGCCGGCGCAGGGGCGCATCTCCACCTATCTCGCCAAGGATGAGGCGGCGGAGAAAATGCGCGTCGCCCGCCACGGCGAGGATGAGGCGAGCCACGCCATCTCCTATTACGCCGTGGTGGACCACGCGGCGCAGAAGCTCGCCTGGCTGTCGCTGAAGCCGGTCACCGGCCGCACCCATCAACTGCGCGCCCATGCCGCCCATATCGGCCATCCTATCGTCGGCGACCCTAAATATTTCAACGTGGAGAACTGGCCGCTGCCGGGCGGCCTGCAGAACCGGCTGCATCTGCTGGCGCGGCGTCTTGTCATTCCGCATCCGCGCGGCGACAGGCTGATCGATGTGTCCGCGCCGCTGCCGCCGCATATGCAGCAGAGTTGGAATGTGCTCGGCTTCGATGCCTCCCACTACGACCCGATCGTCGACGCCCCGGAAAGCTGAGGGCGTCACGCGCGTGCCGCCGGGCAGCCATGCGGCGGGCAGCGGGCTGGGACGCGTGGGACGCGCGGCACGAGCCATGGCGCGGCGCGCGGCGATCGGCTAGGCAGGGGCCGCGTTTCACCCTGGATTCATCGCCATGCACCCTGTCATCCGGCTCGCGCTTGTTCTGGCGGTGTGTGCGGGAGCGACAGCCGCCCGGGCCGGCGACTGCGACGGCAGGCTCGGCACGTCGCGCGTGCTGGTGGTCGATCCGGCCGGCCTGCAGGTGGGGACGAAACACTTCCCGCAGACGCTCGACCTCGCCGACCGCGAAGTCGTGCTGACCTTCGACGACGGCCCGCTGCCCGCCACGACTCCGTCGGTGCTGAAGACGCTGGCGCGCGAATGCGTGCGGGCCACCTTCTTCGTCATCGGCCGCAATGCCGCCGCCCATCCTGATCTTGTGCGCCGGGAGATTGCCGAAGGACACACGGTGGCGCATCACAGCATGACCCACCCGATGACGCTGGCCGACATCCCCTATGACAAGGCCGTGGCCGATATCGAGAAGGGATTCAGGGCGGATGACCGCGCGGCCTATGGTGCCAGCGGGGCAGCGCCGCGCGTGCCCTTTTTCCGATTTCCCGGCTTTGGCGCCTCGCCCGAACTGCTCGACTATCTCAAACAGCGCGGTATCGGCGTGTTCGGCGCCGATCTCTGGGCGTCCGACTGGAACCCTATGACACCGGACGAGCAGCTGACGCTGGTCATGGCCCGTCTCGACCATGCGGGACGGGGTATCATCCTCTTCCATGATACGCGGGGCCAGACCGCCAAGATGCTGCCGGCCTTCCTCGTCGCGCTGAAAGAAAAGGGCTACCGCGTTGTGCACATCGTGCCGGCGCCCCCGAGGACTGCGGCCGTGCAATAGCGCGGCCGGTCCCTACGGGGACGGTTCCCGGTCCCGGAAACGACAACGGCGGCCCGAAGGCCGCCGTGTGTTCCGTTGCCGGATGATTTGGTGCGGTCGAGAGGACTCGAACCTCCACGGTGTTACCCACTGCCACCTCAAGGCAGCGCGTCTACCAATTCCGCCACGACCGCATCGCCGTCGCTGGCTGCTTCGTCAGCGTCCAGAGCGAGCGGGGGATCGTCTAGCAGATGGATCAGGGGTCCACAAGAGCCGCCACGCCGCCCGGCTCGCCTGTGGACAGTTGTGCGGCGCGTGCCGGCGGGGAGAGGCGACAGCGGCGATCGCAGCCATTATGTATCGACCATGGAACCCATGCCCGCTCCCGCCTCGCCTCCCATTGCCCGCGACGCCCTGCGGCCCTTGCTGTTGCCCAGACCCGGCGCCGCCCCGGTGCGCTGGCGGGTGTCGTCAGCGCCGGTGCCCTATCCCGAGGCGCTGGCGGAAATGGACCGGGTGGCCGAGGCCATTGCCGCCGGCGCGGCGGACGAACTCGTCTGGCTGCTGGAACATCCTCCGCTCTACACCGCCGGCACCAGCGCCCGCCCGGAAGACCTTGTCGATGCGGGGCGGTTCCCGATCTTCCCGACCGGTCGGGGAGGGCAGTTCACCTATCACGGGCCGGGTCAGCGGGTTGCCTATGTGATGCTGGACCTCAAGCGGCGCGAGCCGGATGTCCGCCGCTATGTCGCCGCGCTGGAGGAATGGCTTATCGCCACGCTCGATTCGTTCAATGTGCGCGGCGAGCGCCGGGAGGATCGGGTCGGCGTCTGGGTTCGCCGTCCGGAGAAGGCCGGCTCCGGCGAGGACAAGATCGCCGCAATCGGCATTCGGGTCCGCCGCTGGGTAACGCTGCATGGCATCTCGCTGAATGTTGAGCCCGACCTCAGCCATTTCGGCGGCATCGTGCCCTGTGGCGTGCGCGAGCATGGTGTCACCAGCCTCGTCGATCTCGGCCGGCCGGTGACGATGGACGACGCCGATCTCGCTTTGCGCCGCAGCTTTGAGACGGTTTTCGGGCCGACGGTGATTGAGGACAGGTCGGCTTAAAGGGTCGGGCGGATGGCGAAAACGCCAGTCGCGTCGGATTCGGGCGCTGTTTCCTCCTGCGCTGCCACGTCGGTAACGCGCGCGGCCGAAGGGCCGCGACGGCAGAGGTCCAGAAACTCCGCCAGGGCGGCCGGCGAGGCGATCACCAGCGCTTCCACCCGGCCGTCCTGCCGGTTACGGACCCAGCCCTCAAGCCCGCGCCTACCGGCTTCGCGCGCCAGCCAGGCGCGGTAGCCGACGCCCTGCACGCCGCCGCTTACGAACAACCGGGTCGCTGCCCTCTCCGCCATGGCGGGCTCCTTCAACAAAGTTCCGGTAGCGCGAAACCGCAAGCGGCTTGGGGAATTGTCCCCCAGCCGACTCTTCAGTAACACCAACTTACATGTGAACGCGCATCGTTTCCGCTGCGGGCCGAGCCGTTCCTTCCCCTGACACACCCGCTCCGGAGTAGGGCATGCGCGAAGAGGCCGATCTCGCCACCCCGTTGCGCGGACCGGAACACGACAGCGATCCGACTGAGGCGCCCGGTTTCGTCGAGGCGGTGGTCGGTGCCATTGATGCCGCCGATGTGGAGGCGCTGCGCGCTATCCTGCGCGACCTGCATGAAACCGACGTGGCGCGCCTGCTGGAAGCGCTGCCGGCGGCGGACCGGCCGAAGCTGATCGAACTGCTGGGCAGCGATTTCGACTTCACCGCCCTGACCGAGCTTGATGAGACTGCGCGCGTCCAGATTCTGGAGGCGCTGCCGACGCAGACCGTCGTCGAGGGCATGCGCGACCTCGATTCTGACGACGCGGTCTACATTCTCGAAGACCTTGACGATGCCGACAAGCAGGAGATTCTCTCCAACCTCTCCATCCCGGAGCGCGCGGCGCTGCAGCGCAGCCTCGACTATCCCGAGGAAAGCGCCGGCCGGCGCATGCAGACGGAGTTCATCGCGCTGCCGCCTTATTGGACCGTCGGCCAGACGCTGGACTATATCGGCGAGACCGAGGGGTTGCCGGAGACCTTTTTCGAGGTGTTCGTCGTCGACGCCACCTATCGGCTCGACGGGTCGGTCCCGCTCGACCGTCTCCTGCGCACCAAGCGCGGCGCCAAACTGGGGGATGTGGTCACGCCGGACCGCCACGTCGTCAATGCCACAGACGACCAGGAGGATGTGGCGCGCGTGTTCGAGCGCTACAATCTCATTTCCGCCCCGGTCGTCGATGAGGCCGGCCGTCTCGTCGGCGTGCTCACCGTCGACGACATTGTCGACGTGATCCAGGAAGAGGCCGACGAGGACTTAAAGGCGTTGGGCGGCGTGGCTGGTGACGAAGAACTGTCCGACAGCTTCTGGTATATCGCCCGCAGCCGGTTTTCTTGGCTGCTGCTGAACCTGATTGCCGCCAACATCGCCTCCTTCGTCATCGCGCTCTTCGAAGGAGAGCTGCAGCGCATGGTGGCGCTTGCCGTGCTGATGCCGATTGTCGCCAGCCAGGGCGGCAATGCCGCCACGCAGACGATGACCGTGGCGGTGCGCGCGCTCGCCACGCGCGAACTCCGGGCCAGCAATGCCCGCCGGGTGATCGCGCGCGAACTGCTGGTCGGGCTGTTCAACGGTGTCGTGTTCGCTGTCATCATGGCGGCCGTGGTATTCGCCCGTTTCGGGCTTGCCGATCTCGGCTTCGTCATCGCCCTTGCCATGATCATCAATCTCGCGGCCGCAGCCCTTGGCGGCATTCTGGTGCCGCTGGCGCTGGACCGGCTTAAGGTCGATCCAGCGGTGGCGTCCGGCCCGTTCGTGACGACCATTACCGATGTGGTCGGCTTCTTCGCGTTTCTCGGCATCGCGTCACTGTGGTTCTGATGGCCGACCGACAGAGGCGCCGCTGTTGCGGCGCGGCAGAGTGAGGGGCACCGTTGTTTTACACCCTGTCCAAGGCCATCTGGCTGGTCGCCGTTCCCTCGACCTTTCTCACCGTGCTCGCGGCGGCCGGCCTCATCGTCTGGCTGCGCTGGCCATCGGCCGGCGCGACCCTGGTGGCGCTTGGCGTGGGTGGGCTGCTCCTGTTCGGCCTGAGCCCGCTGGCGCGCATGCTGCTCCTGCCGCTCGAATCGCGCTTTCCCGCTTACGTCGAGGATGGGCGCCGGATCGACGGGATCATCGTGCTGGGCGGAGGCGAACAGGCGCGCATCACCGCCGCGCGCGGCCAGCCCTCTTTCGCCGATTCGGCCGAGCGCGTGCTGGCCATGGGGGAACTGGCGCGCCGCTATCCGCACGCGCGCGTCGTCTTCACCGGCGGCGGCCCGGAGGACCGGAGGCTCGGTGAAGCGAGCGTGGTCCGCCTGGCGCTGCCGCAGATCGGCCTGCCGGAGGATCGGGTCATGTTCGAGCCTCTGGCCCGCAACACCGCGGAAAACGCGCGATTCGCCAAGCAATTGGTTCAGCCGCGGCCCGACGAAAACTGGCTGCTCGTGACCTCCGCCTTCCATATGCCGCGGGCAGTGGGCGTGTTCCGTCGTGCCGGTTTTCCCGTCATCGCCTATCCCGTCGACTACCGTACCGCCGGCCCGTCAGACCGCTGGCGTCTGTTCCGGTCCGTTGCCTATGGCTTGAACGCTTTCGACCTCGCCGTGCATGAATGGCTCGGGCTGGCCGTGTACTACCTGACCGGCCGCATCGGCAGCCCGTTTCCCGCCCCGCTGCCGGATCAGGCCTCCGGCGGCAGCCCGAGCCGGTAGACGCCGCGCAGCTCCGCCGGCGTCACCGGCTTGCCCTTGCGATAGAGGATCAGACGGCCGGCCTCGGCGAGCCGCAGGGCGCCGCGCCGCACCGAGGGGAGCAGGCTCTGCCAGTCGGGTCCGGTGGCGACGCTGCGGGCGATCTCTTCCGGCGTGACCGTCTTCGCCGCGCCGGGCTGGCCGGCGACCGACAGGATCGCCGCCTCGACAGCCTCTTCGGAGGGGCGGGAAGAGCTATCCGTCATTGTCGAGTACCCACTGCGAATCCCGGCCCAATTGCCGGTTGATCATCACGAGGAAGATGGCGAAGGTTGCGGCCATCAGCGCCCAGCCATTGATGTACCAGCCGAGATAGGCGATGGCGAAGAAGAAGGCGCGCTGCCCGCGATTGAAGTGCCGCCCGGCGATGGTCGCCATCCGCGCCAGTTTGACCACATGGGCCTGGGCCTGCGGCGTTCCCGCCTCGGATGGCGGCGGTGTCGAGCCGAGCAGGATGGTCGAGTAGTTGAACAAGCGATAGGCCCAGGCGAATTTGAAGAAGGCATTGGCGAAGATCAGCGTCAGGCCGAGCGTCTTCAATTCCCAGCTTGTGCGGTTCTGGGGGCCGAAAGGCAGGTCGCGGAACAGCGCCATCACCGCCTCGGTCGACTGCAGCACCGCCAGCGACGCGCCGATCGCCAGCAGAGAGGTCGAGGCGAAGAAGGCGGTGCCATTCTGCAGGGCCGCGATGATCTGCGCATCGACGATGCGGTTCTCCCGCGCCAGCATCTGCAGCATCCACTGGTGGCGATAGGCATCCATCCGCCGGTTCAGCGTGCGCCGTTCCGCCCAGCTTCCCTCCATCACCACGTGATAGGCGACCCAGGCGAGACAAAAGGCCGAGACGGCGATCGCGTCAGTCGAGGTGAAGCCGAGCATCATGGTCCCGCATTTTCCGGCCGTTCCCGCGCGCTGTTGCGCCGCCGCGAGCGTGCCCGTCATGAAGCGGGCTTTCAACCGGTCAATGCCCGCCTTGTCGAGGGGGCTGGCCATGCAGGCCGGGCAGGGCAGTTCTGCATGCGCCGCGGCGGAATGTGGCAATTTCGCGGTTGCGAACGTCGTAACGATTTATTAAATAGTGTTTCAGATCGCGCCCTTACACCGATGGTCGGTTGGCGCATCGCGGTGAACGTGACGTTCCGAGGATCATCATGAATTCCATTCCCGAGCGCTCCTGTTGGGGAGTTGCCCGTTGGGCTGTGGCTGCTTTCCTGACGGCGATCGCCCTGATCTACCTGTTCGGGGGATTCCAGGCGGCCCAGGTCGCCGCCGGCTGACGCCGGAACTCTCGACGGCTGACATAGATGTTGCGTGACACGGCTCGGCCCGCAAAGGCCGGGCCGTTATCGTGTCGGACATGCGTTCTGTCGATCACCCGTAATGATCGCGGCCATCATTTCCCTGCGTTTGCACCGCCGCATCAAATGTCTGACTCTGCCTCCGCAACGGGATCAGGGAGTGCGCGCGGTAATGAAACTCATCATCGGGAACAAGAACTACTCGTCATGGTCGCTGCGGCCCTGGCTGGCGATGACGGCATTGGGCATTCCGTTCGAGGAAGAACTGGTGCCTCTCGATGCGCCGGACTTCAAGGATCGCATCCGCGCCCTTTCTCCCGCCGGCAAGGTGCCGGTGTTGATCGACGGGGACGCGGTGGTTTGGGAATCCAGCGCGATTCTGGAGCATCTCGCCGAACGATTCCCCGACAAGGGGATCTGGCCGGCCGCGCCCGCCGCCCGTGCCTATGCCCGTTCGTTCGCCACGGAAATGCACAATGGCTTCGGCGCGTTGCGTAGCGTGGCGCCGATGAATCTCTGGCGTCCGGTCGAGCCTCGCGCCTTTCCCGATGAGGCGCTGAAGGATGTGCGCCGCATCCTGCGTCGCTGGGGCGAGGCCCGGGCGCGGTTCGGCGCCGGGGGCGACTTTCTGTTCGGCGCCTTCTCCGGTGCCGATGCGATGTACGCGCCAGTGGCGACGCGTCTGCGCACCTATGCCATCGAGGTCGATCCGGTCGCCGCCGCCTATGTCGAGGCGATCCACGCCCACCCCGCCTTTGTGGCGTGGAAACAGGCGGCGCTGCAGGAGACCGGCACGCTGGCGGAAGACGAGGTCGACTGGCCGGTGGTGAAACGGGTATAGACCGAGGCCCGCATCCGGACCCTGCCATGCCGCTCCACCTGTTGAAACTGTGCGTCGGCGCCGTCTCCGTCGAAGATCTCGAAGCCTGGATCGCCGAATCGCTTGCTGACAAGGTGGCGCGCCGACAGGTGGCTGAGCAGGTCCACACTACGCGCATGGTGCCGACCCGCACCGCCGAACTGCTGCAGGGGGGCTCGCTCTACTGGGTGATCAAGGGGGAGGTCGCCTGCCGGCAGTTGCTCACCGGCATCCGACCTTTCGTGGATGGTGACGGTGTCCGGCGTTGCCATCTTGTGCTCGATCCGACGGTGCATCGGGTCGAGCCACGGCCGAACCGGCCCTTCCAGGGATGGCGCTACCTTTCGGCCGGCGAGGCGCCGCCGGACCTCGCCCCGACGGGCGACGCTCGCGCGCTGCCGGACGATCTGCGGCGGGAGTTGCGCGCGCTCGGGCTTCTCTGACGGCTGATGGACCCCAAGCCGCTTTCGAACGTTGTTCCCAAAGGAACACGCGAAAGGATGCTGCCATGAGCCAGACGAACCCCGAAGGAATGACCCATGTCGACGCGGATGATCGCCGCGTGGTCGAAAATGGCGAGGTGGTGGTGAAGGCCGAAACCCAGGAGCGCCAGGCGGCCGAAGTGAAGCCGATGCGTTATGTGCTGGGTGTCGGGTTGGGCCTCGTCATCATCGGAATGGCGATCGCTTACGTAACGATCGCTTAATGCCGGCTCGATACTTTCACTGCTTCACGGACACGGTGAAAGGATTTTGCTCTTACCGGTTTTCTCCACGCGGACCGGTATCCGCTTCGTTCGAAAACGCTAGGCCGGGACCGCGACATTGTCGATGAGGCGGGTGGTACCGATCCGCGCCGCGACGAGCAGGCGGACCGGCCCCTCCGCCGTCGACGCGATCGGCGCCAGTGTCTCGGCGTGACGGGCCTCCAGATAATCCAGTGCGAAGCCGGCCGTCGTAACGGCGGCGCGGGCCTCGTCGATCGCCGGGGCAATCACGGTCTCGCGGGAGATGCGTTGTGCGGCGCGACTGAGCGCCTGATGCAGCGCCGGCGCGGCTGCCCGGTCGGCCGGGGACAGATAGATGTTGCGCGAGGAAAGGGCGAGGCCGTCGGGTTCGCGCAGGGTGGGAACGCCGACAATGTCGACCGGCAGATCGAGATCGCGGGCGAGCCGGCTGATGACCTGAAGCTGCTGGTAGTCCTTCTCCCCGAACAGCGCGACATCGGGAAGCGCCTGGATCAGCAGCTTGGCGACCACGGTGGCGACACCAGCAAAATGAGTGGGGCGAAAATCGGTTTCGAGACCCAGCGCCGGTCCCGTCAAACTGATGGTGGTGCAGAAGCCTGCGGGATACATCGCCGCGACATCGGGCACAAAGGCCAGCGCCACCCCCGCCGCGTCGGCCTTGTCGAGATCGGCCTCAAGCGTTCGCGGGTAGCGCGAGAGATCTTCCGTCGGGGCGAACTGGGTGGGATTGACGAAAATCGTCACCACCACCCGATCAGCCTTTTCGCGGGCTGCCTGCATCAGGGCGACATGGCCGCTATGCAGCGCGCCCATGGTGGGCACCAGGGCAATGCGCTCCCCATGCGCCCGCCAGTGCCTGATCTGGTCGCGCAGCGCGGCGACGGTGTGGACGCTGCGCAGGGCACGGGTCTCGGTCATCTCGAACATCCCTGTCATCGGGCGGCGGAAGCTAGCAGAGCCGGCACCGGGGTCAATCAGGACGGTCCACTTGCGTCCGTGCCAAGGATTCGCCGGTCAAGCCTTGGCGAGCGGGCTGTTCGGCACGCCCGCTCCGCCGCTACACTCGCCGCGAATCCGCATCGGGAACCCGCATGGCGCACGAGAAGACTACACCGACGAACCGCGCTTCAACGCAGCCGGCTCGGCCTTCCGCCGATACGGCTGCCTTCCTCGCGGAACTGGAGCGTCGCGCCCCGCTCGCCGCCGAGCGGAGGGGCCGGCTGATCTTCGGCCTCGACGCAACGATGAGCCGGGAAGCGACCTGGGATCTCGCCTGTGCCTTGCAAGCGGAAATGTTCGAGGAGGCGGCCCGCATCGGCGGGCTGGACATGCAACTCGTCTATTATCGCGGCCTCGGCGAATGCCGCGCCTCACCCTGGATGAGCGACGGGAAGAAGCTGGGGGCGCTGATGGCGCGCATCCAATGCCAGGGCGGGCGGACCCAGATCGGCCGGGTGTTGAACCATGCTGCCGGGCAGGCTGCCACGGGGCCCGTCGGGGCGCTGGTCTTCGTCGGCGACGCGATGGAAGAGAATATCGACGCGCTCTGCGCCGAGGCCGGTCCGCTGGCGCTGCGGGGCGTGCCCGCCTTCATGTTCCAGGAAGGGGGCGATCCCGCCGCCGAACGCGCCTTCCGCGAGATTGCGCGCCTGACCAAGGGCGCCTTTTGCCGCTTCGATGCCGGCGCTTCCGCGGAGCTGCGGGCGTTGTTGCGCGCCGCTGCCTCCTATGCCGCCGGCGGGGCTAAGGCCCTCGCGGCGCTGGCCGGGGCGTCGCCGGGGGCGCGACGGCTGATTTCCGCCATGCAGGACACGCGATGATCAATCTGCTGATCGGAGCGGCGATCGTCGCGCTGCTCTATTACGCTCTGAAGGCGTTTGGCCGTGCCAACCCGGCGGTTCTCGCCCAACTCGGGCGACGGGTAGGGGGCGGGGCGCTCATTCTCATAGCAGGCTTTCTCGGCATGCGCGGCCATCTCGAAACGGCGCTGCCGCTCGGTATTTTCGGCCTGTCGCTGTTCGGCTGGGACCTTCGCAAGGTGTTCAGCTCCGGGCGGAGCGAGCCTCGTGAAGGGCGAACGTCCGCCGTGCGAACGGCGTTTCTGGACATGGAACTCGACCATGACAGCGGCCGGCTCGGCGGCAAGGTGATCAACGGACCGCTGGCCGGTGCCGCGCTCGATGCCCTCGATGTTCCGAGCCTTGCCCGCCTCGCGCTCGATGTCGATACCGAGAGCCGCCAGCTACTCGAAGCTTATCTTGACCGCCGGTCGCCCGGCTGGCGTGAGAACGTGGACGGACATGCGGGCAGGCGGCGCGCTGACCCGCCGCGCCGCGGTGCGATGACGGAAGAGGAGGCCTACCAGATCCTGGGGCTTGAGCCGGGGACGGGGGCGGACGAGATCCGCCAGGCTCACCGTTCCCTTATGAAGAAACTCCATCCCGACCAGGGCGGGTCGAACTATCTCGCTGCCCGGGTAAACGAAGCGAAGGATGTCCTGCTCGACCGCCATTGACCTCATCCCCCCGGATTAGTTGCGAAACACCATGCAACCGAAGTCGCTGCGCTTCAGGGTCGCACAGGCGGCACGGGCGGCGGATTCGGCGTCGAAGCCGGCGAAACGGGCGCGCACAATGCGGGTGGAGCCCTTCACAGCCTGTTCCGTATAGGCGTCCGCCTTGGCGAGAACGCGGCCGGCCTTCTTCTGCGCCTTGGCGATCTGGGCGCGGGCATCGGCCTCGGAGCCGAAGGCGCCGATCTGGATCGCCCAGCCCGCGCGCGGGGCGGCAGCCTGTTCGGCAGTCTCGGCATCCTGGCGGGGAATGTCGATGGGCCCGGCGCTCGCCACCTGAACCTGCTGGCGGATTGCCCGCTGGGCCGGCGCCGCGGCCGGGGCTTCGGAGGCGTCCGAAATGAAACCGTTATTGGTGAAGGACAGCGTGCCGAGAATGCCGGGCTGGTTGCTGAATCCGGCCACCGGCTGGCTCGGACGCGCCACGGCCACCGTCTTGACGGCCACCGGCACGATGGGGGCGACAGAGCCAACGGGCGGCGCTTCGGCGGCCGGCGCGCTCGCCACGGCCTGAGGCGGACGGGCCGGGGAGGGTGCGGGCGTCGGGATCGAGGCGGTTACCGCCGGATCGGCGACCATGGAGGCCATGGCGACGCGCGGACTGCTGGTCGGCACCGGAATGGTCTTGGGCGCGGCCGGGGCTTCGTCCGCCAGCGCGACTGGGGCGATGGCGTCGTCGGCCGAGGCGCCGGGCGGCGGGCTGCTCATGCGGGCCACCAATTGGCGGCCGGCCTGCGCCTTGCCGAGATTCTCGTTGATCAGCTCCACCATGCGGTTGTCGCGCGAGGCGGCGCTGGAGCCGCCCATCACCACGGCGATGACATAGCGCCCGTTCTTCTTGACGCTGGTCAGCAGGTTGAAGCCGGAAGCGTTGGTATAGCCGGTCTTGATGCCGTCCACGCCATCCACACGACCGAGCAGGCGGTTGTGGTTGCGGATGGCGACGCCGCGATACTGGAAGCTGCGGATTTCGAAATAGCCGTAATATTTCGGGAAACGCTCCTGAATGGCGCGGCCGAGCGTGGCGAGATCGCGGGCGGTGGTGACCTGCTCGGTGCTGGGCAGGCCGTTCGGATTTTTGAACACCGTGCGCGACATGCCGAGCTGCCGGGCGCGGCGGGTCATCAGGCTGGCAAAGGAGGACGAACTACCGGAAATGTTTTCGGCAATGACGACGGCGACATCATTGGCGGAGCGCGTGATCAGGGCCTTGATCGCATCCTCGACCACAATCGTCGAACCGGCCTTCACGCCCAGCTTGGAGGGTTGCTGCGCAGCGGCGTAAGAGGAAACGCGAAGCGGGGTGTTGAGCCGCATGCGGCCGCTCTCAAGCTGCTCGAACAGCAGATAGAGCGTCATCACCTTGGTGACGGAGGCGGGGTGGCGCAGCGAGTCGGCATTGTCGGCGTCAAGCACGCGCCCGGTATTGGCGTCGACCACAATGTGCGAATAGCCGCGCTGCCAGGTGCCGGTGCTCGCAACGGTGCGTGTTACCGCCGACTTTGAGCGGACGGTCTTCTTCTTCTTGGCCGCGGCTTCCGCGACGCCGGCGCCGAGAAGTGAAACTGCCAAAACCGCCACGGCGGCACGCATGAAAGTGGTGCCGACCATCTTCGGAACCCGCATCTGTTCGTCCCGCTACTCGCTGCCGGCACAGGTGCCGGAACACAACCCATTCGTCAGGCAGGAGGCCGCTGCGGGGAAGCGTTGCTGCCCCTGCGAAGGCTCCGACCGTTAAGGAACCCTGCCGAACCATCACTTCCCAAAGCTTAAAAAGCGCAGGGTTACAGAGTCGTAAAGACGGCCCATCAACCCTGTTGATATGGCGTGAAGATGGTGCGGGGCCTGCGTGTCGCAGCGTCTTGTTGCGGCGCACAAATTTCTTGACGCTTTTGGTGCGGTGCATTATCTGAATTTAAGGGAGAATTCCCGGGCGGGCACGTGCAGCGGATCGGCGGCGCGTGACGGAACACCACAGGAGCGGGCTCATGCTGCAGAATTTTGACGACATCCAGAAGGTCGGCAAGGACAATCTCGAACTCGCGGTCAAGAGCTTCGGCACCGTGTCGAAGGGTGTCCAGACCATTGCGGTCGAGGTGGCGGACTACTCGAAGAAGTCCTTCGAGGAAGGCACGGCCGCGGCTGAAAAGCTGTTCGGGGCGAAGACCCTCGACAAGGCGGTCGAGATTCAGTCCGACTATTTCAAGAGTGCCTATGAGAGCTTCGTCGCCCAGGCGACCAAGATGGGCGAACTCTACGCCGATCTCGCCAAGGAAACCTACAAGCCGTATGAGAGCGTGCTCGCCAAGACCTCCGTCACCAAGTGACGTGGGCGGCTGAGCCCTCCTGACACGGCATACCCCGGACAAGTGTCCGGGGCGGGCGGCGCGGAACGGGAGTTCGGGCTGATCCGGTATTTTCAAAAGGCTCGGCCGCTGCGTCGGGCCTTTTTTCGTTGCGCTGAACGGCCAGTCTGCGGGCGGTTGCGGGGCTGCGGGGGGGTGCTCAGGGCTCCGGCCTCATGGAATTGTCACCGGAATGCGACAGTCGGTTCCGCCCGCCCCTCTGGCGTGAGCGGGGGGGCATACATATTATAGCTGACAAAGGCCGGTTCGCCGGTTGGAGAAAGCATGAATGACCGACCACGCCTATGTTCCGCCGCGTGAGATCATGATGGCCGACGACGAACGTCGCCGCCGGGGAGACAACGCGCCCGGCACGGCGGTCATCACGCGCACCAAGCCGCAGGTCAAGCGGCCCAATCTCTACCGGGTGCTCCTGGTCAACGACGACTACACGCCAATGGAGTTCGTCGTGCATGTGCTGGAGCACTTTTTCAGCAAGGACCGGGAGGAAGCCACCCAGATCATGCTGCATGTGCATCAGCATGGCGTGGGGGAGTGCGGTATCTTCACCTACGAAGTGGCCGAGACAAAGGTCACGCAGGTGATGGACTTCGCGCGCAAGCACCAGCATCCTTTGCAGTGCGTCATGGAGAAAAAGTGACGCCCCGCGACGGCTAAACGAAGAGGTCCCGATGCCCACCTTCTCCCGAAGCCTCGAGCAGTCGCTGCACAGGGCCCTCGCGCTCGCCAATGAACGCCACCACGAATACGCGACGCTGGAGCACCTGCTTCTGTCCCTGGTGGACGACCAGGATTCTGCGGCGGTGATGCGGGCCTGCAATGTCGACATCGACAAGCTGCGCCGCAATCTGGTCGAATATATCGACACCGAGCTCGATAATCTTGTTCAGGACGCTGGCGAGGACTCCAAGCCGACGGCCGGTTTTCAGCGCGTCATTCAGCGCGCCGTCATCCATGTGCAGTCCTCGGGCCGCGAGGAAGTGACCGGCGCCAATGTGCTGGTCGCCATTTTCGCCGAGCGCGAGAGCCATGCGGCCTATTTCCTGCAGGAGCAGGACATGACCCGCTATGATGCGGTCAACTACATCAGCCACGGCATCGCCAAGCGCGCCGGCATGTCGGAAAGTCGACCCGTCCGCGGCGCCGAGGAGGAGACGGAGACGAAGACCGGGGAGGACACCAAGAAGAAGGCCGATGCGCTCGACGCCTATTGCGTGAACCTCAACAAGAAGGCGCGCGAGGGCAAGATCGACCCGCTGATCGGCCGCGACAGCGAAATCCAGCGCACCATTCAGGTGCTCTGCCGCCGCTCCAAGAACAACCCGCTTTTCGTGGGCGACCCCGGCGTCGGCAAGACTGCCATAGCGGAAGGTCTGGCGCGCCGCATCGTCGCTGGCGAGGTGCCCGATGTCCTCGCCAAAGCCACGGTCTTCTCGCTCGACATGGGCGCGCTGCTCGCCGGCACCCGCTACCGGGGCGATTTCGAGGAACGCCTCAAGCAGGTCGTCAAGGAGATCGAGGCCTATCCCGACGCCATCATGTTCATCGACGAGATCCATACAGTGATCGGCGCCGGCGCGACCTCCGGCGGGGCGATGGATGCCTCCAATCTGCTCAAGCCCGCTCTTGCCGCAGGCACGTTGCGCTGCATCGGCTCGACCACCTACAAGGAGTACCGGCAGTACTTCGAGAAGGACCGCGCGCTGGTCCGCCGCTTCCAGAAGATCGACGTGCCGGAGCCGACCGTCCCGGACGCGATCGAGATCCTCAAGGGTCTGAAGCCCTATTTCGAGGATTACCACCGGCTGCGCTACACTAACGACGCCATCAAGGCGGCGGTCGAACTTTCCGCACGCTACATTCACGACCGCAAGCTGCCGGACAAGGCGATCGACATCATCGACGAGTCGGGCGCGGCGCAGATGCTGCTGCCCGAGGGCCGGCGGAAGAAGACGATCGGCGTGAAGGAGATCGAGGCGACCATCGCTACGATCGCCCGCATCCCGCCGAAATCCGTCTCGAAGTCGGACACGGAAATCCTCTCGGCGCTGGAGACGACGCTCAAGCGCGTGGTCTACGGCCAGGACAAGGCGATCGAGGCGCTGGCCTCGGCGATCAAGCTGGCGCGGGCGGGTCTGCGCGAGCCGGAAAAGCCGATCGGTTCCTATCTGTTCTCGGGCCCGACGGGCGTGGGCAAGACCGAGGTTGCCAAGCAACTCGCTTCCAGCCTCGGCGTGGAACTGCTGCGCTTCGACATGTCCGAATATATGGAGCGGCACACGATCTCGCGGTTGATCGGCGCGCCTCCGGGCTATGTCGGCTTCGACCAGGGCGGCCTGCTCACGGATGGCATCGACCAGCACCCGCATTGCGTGTTGCTGCTCGACGAGATCGAGAAGGCGCATCCCGACCTGTTCAACATCCTGCTGCAGGTAATGGACCACGGGAAGCTGACCGACCACAACGGCAAGCAGGTGGATTTCCGTAACGTCATTCTCATCATGACGACCAATGCGGGCGCCGCCGATCTGTCGAAGTCCGCCTTCGGCTTCACCCGCTCGAAGCGTGAGGGGGACGATGTGGAGGCGATCAACCGTCTGTTCGCGCCGGAGTTTCGCAACCGCCTCGATGCGATCATCCCGTTCGCCCACCTCACCAACGAGATCATCGCGCTGGTGGTGGAGAAGTTCGTGCTGCAGCTCGAAGCTCAGCTCGCGGATCGCAACGTCACCATCGAGCTGTCGGACGAGGCAACCGCCTGGCTGGTGGAGCGTGGCTACGACCAGCAGATGGGCGCCCGGCCGATGGGCCGGGTGATCCAGGAGCACATCAAGAAGCCGCTGGCGGATGAGGTGCTGTTCGGGAAGCTGCGCAATGGCGGTCATGTCCGTGTGGTGCTGCAGACCGACGATGACGGCGAGACTGCGCTGGCCTTCGAGTTCCCCGAAGGTCCGGTGACGCCCAAGCCGGAAAAGATCGAGCCGCCGGAGGAAAAGCGGGCGCCGCGCCGCAAGGCACCGGCCACCAAGGCGAAGAAGGCGGGGCCGGCAACGGCGCGCCGCGCCCGGCCGGGCAGTTCGAAAGTGCCGAAGGTGCCGCTGGTCAAGGCGTGACCGCGGCGCCGAGGTAACGGGAACAAAGCAACCGCCCGCGATTTCGTCGCGGGCGGTTTCGTTTTCGACGCGCTTGGTGGGGTGCCGCGCGAGGCTTGCGGTGGCGCGCGCTGGCTCATGGCAGCCATGCGGCGCCCACCCATCGTTTCGCTTGACGCCCGGGGGGCGGCGCCGCAGAACGCCGTGGCGAGTTCACATGATGCCGTCCCCGGATTCCCGATCTCTCGACCCCGCCGGTTCGGCGCGCTGGTTTGCGCGCGGGATGCGAGGCGCCATATCCACGCCCGGCCTGGTTCTGCTCGCGACCTTCATCGGATTTGGCGGCTTGCTGCATGATCTCGGCTTTCCCATCGGTGCCGGCCTGTTGTCGACGCTGCTGGTCTGGGCGCTGCCGGCGCAGGTGATCCTGGTCGGCGGATTGGCCACCGGAGCGTCGCTCCCGGCGCTCGCCGTCGCCGTCTGCCTCTCCGGCGTGCGGCTGCTGCCCATGGTGGTCTCGCTGATGCCGCTGATGCGCGGCCCCCGGCCGCGTCTCGGTTGGGAACTGCTCTGCGCGCATTTCGTCGCCATGACGGTCTGGGTCGAGGGCTTCCGCCTCCTGCCGAAGGTGGCGCCAGACGGGCGGCCCGGCTACGCGGCCGGCCTCGGCTTCGGCCTGACGGTACTCAGCATGGCCGGCACGGCTCTTGGCTACTTCCTCACCGGCGCCCTGCCGGGCCCGCTGGCGGTGGCGCTGCTGCTGCTGACGCCGATCTCCTTCGCGATCTTGCTGGTGCGCAACGCCCGGCAGGCGGTCGACTGGCTGGCCATCGGCCTGGGGGCCGCCATCTCCCCCCTGGTCGCCAATTCGCCCGGCGGGCTGGACCTGTTCTGGGCCGGCGTGGGCGGGGGCACGCTGGCCTTCTTTCTTGCCCGCCATCTGCCCGGGCGACAGGCATGAGCCTTCATTCCACGGAGGCTGGCGCCATGCTGCTGGTGATCTTCATCGGCTTTCTGCCGAATGAGGTCTGGCGCGTGCTGGGCGTGCTGTTCGGACGCCGCATCGACGCTGAGAGCGTGTGGATGCAGTGGGTGCAGGCGGTGGCGACCGCGCTGCTCGCGGCCGTGGTCGCGCGCCTGCTGCTGGTGCCGAGCGGCGCACTGGTCGCCTTGCCGCTCGCGCTTCGCATCGGCGCCGTGGCGAGCGGCATCGCCGGTTTCCTGGCGGTGCGGCGCTCGGTGCTCGCCGGCGTGCTCACCGCCGAAGCGGTTCTGGTGGCGGGCGCCTGGTGGCTCGGGATCAATCCCTGAGCGCGGCCCGCAGCTTTTCCGCCTGCGCCGCCAGCACCTCGGGGGTCTCCTTGTAGGAAAGCGGTGCGCGCAGTTCCACGCCCACATGGCGCGGGATGACGTGGACATGGAGATGGAAAACCTCCTGACCGCCGGCCTTCTCATTGTGCTGGGTCACGGTGATGCCTTCTGCGGCGAATGCCTTCATCTGCGCCTGCGCGATTCGCTGTGCCACCGCCATGACGGCGGAGAGGTCGCCCTGCGCCACATCCAGCAGGTTACGGGCCGGCGCCTTAGGGATGACAAGCGCGTGCCCCGCCGCGCGGGGCATGATGTCGAGGAAGGCGAGAACGTGATCGTCCTCATGGATCTTGTAGGCGGGAATCTCGCCGCGCAGGATCTTGGCGAAGATGTTGGCGGGATCGTAGGCCATGGGTTCCTCCCTGTAGGCACCTCCTGATCGCAAGCGGCCCTGCGCCGGTCAAGGCTCGTCGCCGCGCTCGGCCTCGACCTGCTGACGAAACGGGCCGAGCTCGCTCAGTTCCGCGCCAGCCTCGGCGACGTAACGGCGCTCGCGCTCGAGATAATGCGCGACGGCGGCGCGGAACTGAGGATCGGCGATGAAGTGGGCCGATCGGGTGATCACCGGCATATAGCCGCGCGCCAGCTTGTGCTCCCCCTGCGCGCCAGCCTCCACCCGGAGCAGACGATGCTGGATCGCGAAGTCGATGGCTTGATGGTAGCAGACCTCGAAATGCAGGAAGGGGTGATGCTCGATGGCGCCCCAGTGCCGGCCGTAAAGCGCGTCGGCGCCGATGAAGTTGATGGCACCCGCGATCCAGCGGCCGGCGCGCCGGGCCATGACCAGAAGGATGCGTTCCGGCATGCGCTGGCCGATCAGCGAGTAAAAACTGCGGGTGAGGTAGGGGCGGCCCCATTTGCGCGAACCGGTTTCCATGTAGAAGCGGAAAAAGGCGTCCCAAACCTCCTCCGTGAGGTCTGAGCCGGTGAGCCAATGGATGGTGACGCCGTCCTCCAGCGCTTCCCGGCGCTCGCGGCGTATTTGCTTGCGCTTGCGCGAGGCGAGGGCGTCCAGGAACGCCTCGAAATCAGCGTAGCCTTCATTACGCCAGTGGAACTGCTGGTCCATGCGCGGCAGGAAGCCCTCTGCCTCCAGAGCCTCACTATCGGCCGGCGCGAGGAAGGTGGCATGAACGGACGAGACCTGCCGCAGCTTCGCCAGAGCGACCAGACCGCCAGCGAGCGCTTGCCGCACCGTTTCCGCCTGCGCGCCATTGGCGGCCAGCAGCCGGGGGCCGGTGGCGGGAGTGAAGGGCACGCTGACCTGAAGCTTGGGATAATAGCGCCCACCAGCGCGCTCGAACGCCTCGGCCCAGCCATGGTCGAACACATATTCGCCCTGTGAGTGCGACTTCAGATAGGCGGGGCAGACGCCGAGAATCTCGCCTTCCGACCCTTCCAGCACGAGATGCTGCGGCAGCCATCCCGTCGCCGCGCCGACGGAGCCGGATTCCTCCAGAGAGGAGAGAAAGGCGTGACTGACGAATGGGTTGCCGACCGATCCTGACTCGTTGTCCGAAGCGGCGGCGCAGCGGTCCCATGCGTCGTATCGAAGCGAAGCTATGTCGCTCTCGACGCGCAGGCGAAACGTTTCGTCAGACATTCTGGGAGGGGCTCGACGACGGCGGCGCAGTGACGGGATCGCTATTGTGCGCTGCCCCCGGGGGCAGCGGCAAGGGCGCTCACGCGATCGGGAAAGAGGCCCCGCTTTCTATGGCAGGAAGCCTTCGAAAATCATCTGGTCGGCATGGCGGGCGGCTGTCATCCGGTCTTCCTCCGTTCGCACGGTCCAGGTCAGCAGCGGCATGGGGCGCTGCTGGCGGGCGGCGTCGACGGCTGCCGACGGCAGCTCCTTCACATAATGGGCGATAAAGTCGGGCTGCGTGCGGGGCAGGTGCAGCAGCGTGCCCCATTCCTGCTTGGTCTGTGGACTGAGAATATCCCACTCCGGGTCGTCGTAGCGGTGCTCCATGGTGATACCGCGCGGAATATGCGGCGCCAATTCGCGGATGGCGGCGACCAAGGCGGGATCGAACGACATCAGCGCTGCCGGGCCTTCATAGTCGGCGAGAATCTCCGCGGCGCGGGCGGCGACGGCGGTGTCGCCGTCAAAATGGCTCTTCAGCTCAATGACCAGTGGCACCCGTCCGTCAACGCGGGCGAGCAGTTCCGCCAGCGTCATCATCCGGTCGGTGGTGCCGCGCAGCGCGATCGCTTTCAGCTCTGCGGCGGTCCGGGTCTTGGCCGGCCCTTCCGCCAGTGTCAGCCGCTCCAGAGTGTCATCATGAAACACCATCGCTTCGCCATCGGCGGCGAGTTGGATGTCGACCTCGATAGCGTAGCCCCGCGCCATCGCCGCCTCGACGGCCGATGGCGTGTTCTCGATGATGCCGCGCGCCGCATCATGCAGCGCGCGATGGGCGATCGGCCGGGCGGTAAGCCAGTCCGGTGCGTTGGGGGCGCCGTTGCGGGCCATGTGTATGCCTCAGGCGAACTCGACTACCGCTTCCACTTCCACGCTGACATTGAACGGTAGTTGCGCCACGCCGACGGCCGAGCGCGCGTGCCGCCCGGCATCGCCGAACACCTCGACGAACAGGTCGGAGCAGCCATTCACCACCTTGGGCTGGTCAGTGAAGTCCGGTCCCGAATTGACGAAGCCGACCAGCTTCACCACCCGCTTCACCCGGTCGAGATCGCCCAGCGCCGCCTTGATCTGGGCGATCAGATTGATGCCGCACTGGCGGGCGGCCGCGCGCCCCGCTTCGATATCGGGCTCGCCGGCGAGCTTGCCGGTCATGAAGTTGCCATTGGCCATCGAGATCTGGCCGGAGATCCACAACTGGTTGCCACTGATGACGAAGGGCACATAATTCGCGGCCGGGGCGCTGGCCGCAGGGATGGTGATGCCGAGGGCCGCGAGCTTGGCCTCAACCGTTCCGGACATGGGGTTCTCCTGCTATCTTCACGCGCGCATGCTGGCGTGGCATGCGACGGCCAATGAGCGGCAACCGACCTGCAATTGCCATTTTCGATCGGTGATGTTTGGCGGATCGGTTCGCCATTCGCAAGCTGCGACTGATGTCTGCGAGGAGCTGTTTCACCTATGCCGTCCGCCTCTCTCTCCCGCCTTGCCGTCGCCGCCCTTCTGCTCGGCGCGTCCGCCCTGCCGGCCATGGCGATCCAGCTTTCACCGCACCGTGCCACCTACGCGGTGTCGCTCGACGCCAGTAAATCCGGCACTCGGATCAATGGTGCCGAAGGGCGCATCGTCTACGAGATGCGCGGCAGCGCCTGCGCCGGCTATTCCGTCCAACTGCGGCAGGACACCCAACTGGCAACCGAGGGCGGGCGGGTCAACAGCGCGGTGTCGACCGCGACCTGGGAGGATGGCGAGGGCAAATCCTATCGCTTCCGCGTCTCGAACCGCATCAATGGCGAAACCACCGAGGAAGCCGATGGCGTGGCCGAGCGCAAGGATGGCGAACTGACGGTGAGGGCGACCAAGCCGGAGGCCGAGACCGTCATGCTCGGCAAGAACATATTGCTGCCCACGCAGCATGTGCTGAGGCTGATCTCCAGCGCGGAAAGCGGTGAGGCGGTGCTGGAGGCTCCGGTCTTCGACGGCTCGCCGGACGCGAAAAAGGTCTATGATACCCTCGCCGTCATCGGCCGGGGAACGACGGACGCCAAGGGGCTCGAACAGGCGGCCATGACCGGCGACCTGGCGGGCCGTCCCCGCTTTCCCGTGACCATCAGCTATTTCGAGCGCGGCGGCGCCAGCCAGACCCCCGATTACGTCATAAGCTTCGACATGTTCGACAATGGCGTGAGCCGCAAGCTCAAGCTCGATTATGGCGAGTTCGCGCTGAACGGCACGCTCATTTCCTACGAGGCGCTGCCGAAGGAGGAGTGCGCCCAGTAGGCGCGCCCTCGCCCTCCTCATCGTCCGGCCGGTTGCGGTGCGGCTGCTCCGGCCCGTGCCGGCGCCCCGCGTCGAGGGCGATGCCGCGCTCGATGATCGCCTTGCCGAAGCGTGCCCGCAGCGCGTCGGTCGCCTGCTCCGCCAGCCCGCGCTTTGTGGCGGTGGTGTCGACGAGATCGGCCGGATCGGCCAGCGCGGGGTCGGCGAGTTCGGACACGCCGACCCCGATGAGCCGGAACCGCCGCCCATCGGTTTCGCGGACGAGTAGTTCGCGGGCATGATCGAAGATGCGGTGGGCGAGGCGCGTCGGGTCTTCAAGTGAGCGCGATCGGGTGATCAGCCGGAAATCGGCGGTCTTCAGCTTGAGCGTCACGGTGCGGCCGGCGAGGTCGGCGAGTTTCAGCCGATCCGAGAGTTTGCGGGTCAGGCGGTAGAGCTCCTGCTCCAGCGTCCGGAAATCGGCGATGTCGGTGTCGAAGGTGGTCTCGGTCGAGACGCTTTTGGTCTCACGTTCGGGATTGACGGTGCGGGCGTCGATGCCGCGCGCCAGCCGCCAGAGCCGCAACCCTTCATTGCCGAAACGGCGGGCAAGCGTGGTCTCGTCGGCAGCCTGAAGGTCGGCGATGGTGCGGTATCCCTCGCGCGCGAGCCGTTCCTGGGTCGCCTTGCCGACTCCCCAAATGGCGCCGACACTTCGCGGCGCGAGGAATTCCGTCGCCTCCTGTGCGCCGATCACGGCGAAGCCACGCGGCTTGTCGAGCTCGGAGGCCATTTTGGCGAGAAATTTGTTGGGGGCGAGGCCGATGGAAATGGTGACGCCGATCTCGGCTTCCACCGACCGGGCCAACCGGGCGAGCGCCCGCGCCGGGCTTTCACCATGGAGCAGTTCGGTACCCGCGAGATCGAGAAACGCCTCGTCGATGGAGAGGGGCTCGACGAGCGGGGTGAGTCGCAGGAAGCGCTCGCGGATCTGGCGGCCCACAGCGACATATTTCGCCATGTCGGGCTTGATCACCACGGCCTCCGGGCAGAGGGCGAGGGCCTTGAACATCGGCATGGCCGAGCGCACGCCCGTCACCCGCGCGAGATAGCAGGCGGTCGACACCACGCCGCGCTTGCCGCCGCCGATGATCACGGGTCGGTCGCGCAGCGCGGGGTTGTCGCGCTTCTCCACCGCGGCATAAAACGCGTCGCAGTCGATGTGGGCGACATGTAGCGTGTCGAGCTCGGCGTGGCGCAGCAGGCGCGGGCTGCCGCACCGTGTGCAGCGTCGCTCCTCGCCGGCATCCGCGAGGCAGTCGCGACAGAAGGCCGGCGCGCGTGCCATGGCCGGTCCTTCCCCCGTTCAGTCGTCGGCCATATCGGCGTGAAAGAGAATTTCCCGCGCCGCCACGACATGGCCGGGGTCGATCTCCGCCTCGGCGGCGTGTGCGACCAGTAGATCCTGGCGGTTGATGAGATAGTCGAGCAGCGCGACATGGAAGGCGGACGAGCCCGCGACGCCGCGTAGATCGGCCGGCGACAGCCCGCTTTCCGCCAGAAAGGGGCCGATGCGCTCGGGGTCGCCGGCGAGGAAGCCGAGGGCGCCGAGGGCCACCTGCCGGGCCGCGTCGATCTGAGAGGGGGGGCGGGAGTTGCGGCGTTTCATTTCCGGTTCCGTAAGGAATGGGTGGGTAAAGCTAGCGCATCGACCGGCGGAAGGGTGAGTGATTCCAGCTTGCCGAAGTGCCGTCGTTGCAGGGACCGGCGCGATGCCAAAGACTGTTCTGATCGTTGAAGACAATGAGCTCAATATGAAGCTCTTCAACGATCTGCTCGAAGCCCATGGCTATATCACGGTCGGCACGCGAAATGGCGTGGAGGCGCTGGACCTTGCGCGTCGCCATCGTCCCGATCTCATCCTGATGGACATCCAGCTCCCTGAGGTTTCAGGCCTCGATGTCACCCGCGCCCTGAAGGCCGATCCGGAACTCAAGGCAATTCCTGTTATCGCCGTCACCGCCTTCGCCATGAAGGGCGATGAGGAGCGGATTCGTGAAGGCGGCTGCGAGGCCTATTTGTCCAAGCCGATCTCGGTGGCGAAATTCCTGGAGACGGTGCGTCAATTCGTGCCGGTGCCCTGATCGCGGCACGCGCACTTTCAACCCTGCTGTCGATGGGCGAATCCCCGTTGCATTTGGCCGCGTTTGCGCTAGCTTTCCCCAGGTATCCGTTTGCCCTGCGGAGTGCTCGGGTCCGCCGCATCTCCTGGGTCCGTGGGGTCTGGTCGGCGGGCGGTGTCTACGGATGGCCTCTCCGTTCACCGCTCGCCGATTCCCGCCTTTCCGCCAATAACCTGCCGGTCCGCCCAGCCGCGCCATCAGTGCTGCTCAATTCGCGCGGCGCCCGCTTGCGCTTTGTGCGATGAGTGGAGCGCGCGATGAGGTGGTGCACGCGGCGATGACGCCTGTGCCGGCCCCACCACGCCAAAAAGGCAAAGAAAAAGGCGCCGACCGGCGCCTTTTTGGTCTGCAGCCTGTCGGCTCAGATCACTTGATCTTGCCTTCGCGGAATTCGACATGCTTGCGCGCCACGGGATCGTACTTCTTCACGACCAGCTTGTCGGTCATGGTGCGCGAATTCTTCTTGGTCACGTAAAAGAAGCCGGTGTCGGCGCTCGACACGAGCTTGATCTTGATGGTCGTTGCCTTGGCCATGACCGGGTCTCCTGGAGCGTGGCTCTCGAACGTGGGGGCGCCACGCCGAAGAAATGGGGTTCGCGCGGCAGAACCGCCGCTCGTTGCGCGTCCGTATCCGTGATCGGCGCGCGAATGTCAAGGAAGCGCGGTCAGCGATCGCGCCAAATCTGTCCGGCCACCACCACGACATAGAGCACGAGAAAACCAGCAATCGCCCAGGCGAAACCATTTGGCTCAACGAGTTGCATGCCGCCGCCAACGGCAGTCGGGCCGACGGTGAGGCCGATCGAGTACAGCATGACGAAGGCGGCATTGGCGGTGGCGAGCGCCGCGCCGTCGAAGCGGGCGCCGAGCAGGGCGAGCCCAACCGTGTAAAGGCCGGCAACGATTCCCGTGGTCAGGAAGGCGACGATCCACAAGGCCCAGCCATCAATGGCGAGGGAGGGGATGAGCAGCGCCCCGGCGAGGCTGACAATGCCGCAGCCGAGCAGCAGCCGGCGCCGGTCGACCTTGTCGCTGAGCAGGCCGAGCGGCAGTTGCAGCGCCACATTGCCCAGCTCGGCGACGGTGAGCAGCAGGGCGGCCTCTCCGGCATCGAGCCCGCGGGTGAGCCCGTAAAGCGGGAGAAAATTGATGATGCCGGTTTCCACCGCGCCGAAGATGAAGGCGGCGAGCGTCGCCGCCGGCGCGATGCGCATGAGCGTCCACACCCCGCCGGACGTGCTTTCCTTCTCGATGGCGGGGGCGCCGGCGGCGCCTATCAGCACGGGAATGCCGGCGACGATGAAGAACGCCGCGCCGCACAGATAGGGGGCCCAGCCCTGCGTGCCGACAAGGCTTAGTATGGCGGGCCCGCCGGCGAAGCCTATGGACAGCACGGTGCCATAGATACCGATCACCAGCCCGCGCCGGTCGCTCGGGGCGGCGGCGTTGATCCAGAACTCGCTGACCACGAACAGCACGCACAAGGCCGCGCCATAGATGAAGCGCAGCGGAAACCAGAGCGCGAAGGAGGGGGTGATCTTGAAGGCGAGCAGGCTCAGCGCCGCGCTCAGAATTGCCGCGAGCAGCAGCGGTCCGGCGCCGAAACGGCGCACCAGATCCGGCAGAAACGGCGCCAATGCTATGGTTGCGAGCCCGCCGACTGCCGTGTTCAGGCCGATCCAGGTGGAGGCGGCGCCCCGGTCGTGCAATTCGAAGGCGAGGAGCGGAATCGACAAAGCGAGGCCGAGGCCGACGGCGGAGATGGCGGCAATGGCGGCGGCGATGGAGGCGATATTGACCGGGCGAGCGGCGGCGGGGGCATGCATGGGGACACCTGACACCGGGAGGCGTCTCCCGGACCGCCCGCTCTAGCCCATGGATGGCAAAAGTCGAATGACTTTTGGCAATGAATTCATGCGCGGGATTTGTGACCCCGCCGATCTTCAGGCCAGCGCCTCGCGCAAGACCTTGCGGCCACGGGAGAAATAGAACGGCACCGGCTGCCAGGGGCGATGGCCTCCGTCAAGGCGGGGGGCGATCTCCTCAAGGATCGCCCGGGTGATCTCCGGCACGTCGGCGCGGCGGGCCTCGTCCAGCGTAAACCATTGCATCTCAACGATTTCCGCGTCGGGGCCGACGACGCCCTCGTGCCGGTGGGCGACCTGCGACAGCTCGGCCATGAAGAAACGTGTATCGAAACGGCGGGCCAGGCGGGGCGGGGTGACGGCGCGGGCGACGAAGGTGAGCGCCTCCAGATTGGGAAACAGTCCCGCCGCGCCGAAGGGCGCCCAGGCGCCGGGAAGGGGCCCTGGATCGCCGGCCTCCTGCGTGCCGATGAGCAGCCCGACTTCCTCCGCCGTCTCGCGGATGGCGGCGAGTGCCAGCGCCCGCGCGCGGGCCACGCTGGGGCGGGTGACGCGGGCTAACAGCCTGCGTTCGCTTTCGGAATCCAGCATGCCATAGACCGGCACGCGCCGATCCACCGCGTCCACGCGCCCGCCGGGAAAGACGAATTTGCCCGGCATGAAGCGCAGTGCCGGGTTGCGGCGACCGAGCAGAAGCCGCGGCGTCTTCTTTGAGAGGTCCACCAGAATCAGCGCCGCCGCGTCCACCGGGCGGATGACCGGGTGCGTGGCGTCGAGCCTTTCGCGGGGGAAATGCGGGGAAACGTCGGTCAGGCTCATGAGGGCGATGCGGAGCGGTGGGGCCGGCCGAAGCGACTGACCGATGAGGACGATGAGGTGGAGTGTGAGGCCGAAATGGCTGATGCGGCCGGTCAGGAGCTACGGCCGGTCAGGATCCCTTGGCCGCCGGCAGCGCGTCCGTCCGGTGGCTCGGGGGCAGCGCCTCGCGCTCGGAATCGTTCGGATCGAATCCGTGCATACGCACCGCCCACTGGAATCCGATCAGCGCCCCCTTCACCGGCGGCAGCAGCACCAGTGAGAGGATCAGCGTCAGCGGCAGCCACAGCACGAGGTGGATCCACACCGCCGGGTGCAGCGCCATTTCCACCGCCAGCAGCGCCGGCACGACGATGTGCCCGACAATGGTGATGACCATATAGGGTGGCGCGTCGTCGGCGCGGTGGTGCCACAGCTCCTCGCCGCAGTCCGGGCAGTGCTCGTTCACCTTGAGATAGGATCCGAACATCGCGCCCTTGCCGCAGGCGGGGCAGCGCATGCGGAAACCGTTCATGATGGCGGGGCCAATCGGACGGTCGGGCTGGGACTTCTGTGTCTGCATCGCGCTGCGCCTCCGGCGCTGTCTCTGAGGCGCCTCTGGCGCTATCTCTGATGCGCCTCTCGGCGCTATCGCCGCTTGCCGAAGCGCTTGGGTCCGTGCGGACGCTCGGCGGGTCGGCCCTGACGCCCGCGCGCACCGCCGGGGCGGCGCCGGTCGGGCGCGACATAACTGCCTTCAGATAGTAGCTCGAAGCGCAGCGCGCCAGCCACGGGCGCGGCTTCGACAAGCTTCACTTCGACGCGGTCGCCGAGCCGGTGCATCTCGCCGCTGCGCTCGCCGACCAGCGCGTGGCGGGCCTCGTCATAGCGGTAATAATCTTGCCCCAGCGTCACCGCGGGAATGAAGCCGTCCGCCCCTGTCTCGTCGAGGGCGACGAACAGCCCGGCCTTGGTGACGCCGGAAACCCGCGCCCGGAAGCTGGCGCCGATCTGCAGCGCCATGTGGTGGGCGATCAGCCGGTCGATGGTCTCGCGCTCGGCGGCCATGGCGCGGCGCTCGCTGGCGGAAATGCGGGCGGCGATCTCGGCAAGCTGCTCGGGCGTCGTCGTCTCCGGCAGTCCGTCGGCGCCGAAACCCAATCCCCGCACCAGCGCCCGGTGCACGATCAGATCGGCATAGCGGCGGATGGGCGAGGTGAAATGCGCGTAGCGGCGCAGATGCAGGCCGAAATGGCCATAATTCTCATTGGCATATTCCGCCTGCGCCTGGCTGCGCAGGATCACCTGATTGACCAGCGGCGCCATCTCCGTGCCCTCGACGCGGGCGAGGATGTCGTTGAACTGCGCCGGGCGCACGCTCTCCGTCTTCGGCAGCTTGATGTCGAGCGTCTGCAAAAATTCGCGCAAAGCCGACATCTTCTCCAGCGAGGGCTGGTCGTGGACGCGGTAGATCAGCGGGATACGCTTTTCCTCCAGCGTCTCGGCGGCGGCGACATTGGCGAGGATCATGAATTCCTCGATCAGCCGGTGCGCGTCGAGCCGCTCCGGCACCACGACCTTGTCGACGGTGCCGTCGGGCTTCAGCAGGATCTTGCGCTCGGGCAGATCGAGGTCGAGCGGGGCGCGGGCATCGCGCGCCTTTTTCACCGCGCCATAGGCGGCCCAGAGCGGGCGCAGGACGCCGTCGAGCAGCGGATCGGTGACATCGTCCACCCGCCCGTCGATCGCCGCCTGAGCCTGCGCATAGGCGAGCTTGGCGGCCGAGCGCATCATGACCCGGTGGAAGCTGTGGCGCTTCTTGCGGCCATTGGCGCCCACCACCATGCGCACGGCGAGTGCCGGCCGGTCTTCCAGCGGGCGCAGCGAGCACAGATCGTTGGAAATGCGCTCGGGCAGCATCGGCACCACCCGGTCGGGGAAATACACCGAATTGCCGCGCGCCAGCGCCTCGCGGTCCAGCGCCGAGTTCGGGCGGACATAGGCGGCGACATCGGCGATGGCGACGGTGAGGATGAAGCCGCCCTCATTGTCGGGGTCGAGGTCCGGCGTCGCGTGCACCGCGTCGTCATGGTCCTTGGCGTCCGGCGGGTCGATGGTGACGAGCGGCAGGTCGCGCCAGTCCTCGCGCCCGCGCAGCGTGGCGGGCCGGGTCTCTTCCGCTTCCGCCAGCGCCTCGCGCCGGAACACGCTGGGAATGCCATGGGCGTGGATGGCGATGAGGCTGATCGCCTTCTCCGTCGCCACCGATCCAAGGCGTTCCTTCACCTTGGCGGTGGGCAGGCCATAGGCGTGATGGCGGATGATCTCGACCGAGACGAGGTCGCCTTCCTGCGCCTCGCCGGTGAAGTCCGGCGGGATGGCGAGTTCGCGCCCCATATTGCGCTTGTCGACGGGTGTGAGCCGTCCGCCGCCGGTCTGCGCGTCGCGGCGGAAAATGCCGAGCGTGAGCGCGCGCGCCTTCTCGATCACCTTGAGCACAGTGCCGTTGTGGCGGATGCGCCCGTCAGCCTCGGGAATCTCCTCGGTCTTCAGCAGCACCCGGTCGCCAACCGTCGGCGCCGGGCCGGCGAGGCGGCCGCGACGGGCGAGACGCACGAGAATGCGCGGCGCTTCCCCGCTCTCCTCCTCGTCCCAGTCCACCGGCGTGGCGATGAGTTCGCCATCCTCGTCGCGCTCCACCACTTCCGACAGCACGACGGCGGGCAGCGCGCCGGGAAGATGCAGCTTGCGCCGCTTGCGGCCGATGAGGCCCTCATCCGCCAGTTCGCGCAGCAGTTCCTTCAGCGCGATACGGTCGCTGCCGTCGAGGCCGAAGGCGCGCGAAATTTCCCGCTTGCCGACATCCCCGCCATGGGCGGCGATGAAGGCGATCAATTCCTCGCGACCGGGCAGGCCCTTGGTCAGGCCAGCGGGAAGGACGGGGCGGGCGGGCTTGCGCCCTTTCGGCTTAATGGGTTTACGCACGATTCACCGCGATTGGAGGGCTGACCCGACGCTATCGTCTCCGGCGCGCCGCGTCGACCGGGCGAGGGCGCTGCCGCTGGGACAGGGCACGCGCCTCGCTTGCAATCGGCGCGTAACAGGCCGAATTTGCCGGGCTTTCCCGGCGCGTCGCTGCCGCCGATCTGGATTCGTATCATGGATGCCCGCACGCCGGAGGCGACCGAAGCGTCGCTGTCCCATAGTGAGATTCGCGTCATCGTCACCGGCGTGATGGTGGCGATGTTCCTTAGCGCCCTCGACCAGACCATCATCGCCACCGCTCTGCCGACCATTGGCGGTAGCTTCGGCGATCTGGAAAACCTCACCTGGGTGGTGACGGCCTATCTGCTCACCGGCACGGCGATCACGCCGCTGGTCGGCAAGTTCGCCGATATTCACGGGCCGCGCCCGGTGCTGCTGGCTTCCATCGGCACCTTCCTCATCGGCTCGGTGCTGTGCGCGACGGCGCAGAACATGCCATGGCTGATCGTGGCGCGCGCCGTGCAGGGGCTGGGCGGCGGCGGGCTGATCGCGCTGGCGCAGACCATTATCGGCCTGCTCATCGCCCCGCGTGAACGCGGGCGCTACCAGGGCTATTTCGCCATCGTCTTCATCACGTCGAGCATTGCCGGGCCGATCCTCGGCGGCTTCTTCGCCGAACATCTGCACTGGTCGCTGATCTTCTGGATCAACGTGCCGCTCGGCCTCATCGCGGCGCTGATGAGCGACCGCTCGCTGCGGCGCCTGCCGGCGCATCATCACCCGCACCGGCTCGATATTCTCGGCGCCTTCCTCATGTGCGCCGGCACGGTGGCGCTGCTGATGGCGCTGAGCTGGGGCGGCACCGAGTTCCGCTGGTTCTCGCTGCCCATTCTCGGCCTGCTGGCGCTGGCGGTGCTGCTCTGGGTCGGCTTCGCCATGAGGGTCGCCACCGCGGCCGAGCCGCTGGTGCCGCTCGCCGTGCTGTCCAACAAGGTGGTGCGCACGGGCGTGCCCGCCGCCGCCCTCGCCATGGGCACGCTGGTGGGCCTCTCGATCCAGATGCCGCTCTATCTCGAAGGGGTGATGGGGCTCACCGCTTCCGAATCCGGGCTGGCGCTGATCCCGCTCATGGCCGGCGTGGTGGTGGGGGCGACCGGTGCCGGGCGGGTGATGGGCCACATCGCCCATTACAAGCGGCTGCCGATCCTCGGCCTGCTCGCCGGCATCGCCGCGCTCGGCGCGCTGGCGCTGTGGCCGCTCGGCCTGCCGATCGCGGTGGTCGGGGTGGCCATGGCCATTACCGGCATGGGGCTCGGCACCGTGCTGCCGGTGACCACGGTGGCGGTGCAGAACGCCGTGCCGCTGCCGCAGATGGGCACGGCGACCGGGGTGGTGAACCTGTTCCGCTCGCTGGGCAGCGCGGTGCTCACCGCCGGCTTCGGCGCCATCGTCATCGGCCTGTCCGGCCTTGAGAGCAGCGCGCTGCTGGAGCGGCTCTTGGAAGGCCGCGCGCAGGTGGCGCCGCTCGCCGGGGCCTTCCGCTTTGTGTTCGTGGCGGCGGCGGGCGCGCTCGGCGTGTCGCTGCTCGCCATGCTGGCGATGGAGGAGCGCCCGCTGCGCTCCGGCCATCCCCCCGCGCCGCTGCCGGAATAGGCGCCGGCGCTCAGCCGGCCGCCGTCTTCTTCGCCGCCGCCTTTTTCGCGGGAGCCTTTTTCGCTGCCGGCTTCTTGGTGGTGGCGGTCTTCTTCGCCGGTGCCTTCTCGGATGCGGGTTTCGCCGCCGCGCGGCGCGCCGGCTTGGCCGGGGCGGAGCCGGCCTTGGCGGTGATGAGCTCCACCGCCTGTTCCAGCGTCACCGCTTCCGGGTCCATGTCCTTGGGCAGGGTGGCGTTCACCTTGCCATGGTTGACATAGGCGCCGAAGCGGCCCGGGCGCACGGTGATCGCCCCGCCGAGGGTGGGATGCTCGCCCAGCTCGCGCCCGCCGACCGCGCCGCGCCGGCCGGGGCCCTTGCTCTGCTTGTCGGCGATCAGCGCCACCGCCCGGTTGAGGCCGATGGCGAGGATGTCGTCGCCCGGCTCGATATTGGCGTAGGTCTTGCCGGTCTGGACATAGGGGCCGAAGCGGCCAATGCCGGCGAGGATCGGCTCGCCGGTCTCGGGATGAAGGCCGATCTCGCGCGGCAGGGACAGCAGCGCCAGCGCGGTGTCGAGATCGACATCGGCGGGCGCAAGGCCCTTGGGCAGGCTGGAGCGCTTGGGCTTCTCGCCGTCCTTGCCCTCGCCGAGCTGGAGATAGGTGCCGAAGCGGCCGGCGCGGATGGTCACTTCCAGCCCGCTCACCGGATCGGTGCCGAGCACGCGGGTGCCGTTGGCGTCGCCGCCATTGGCCTCGTCCGCGCCCTGCGCCGCGAGCGGGCGGGTGTATTTGCACTCGGGATAGTTCGAGCAGCCGATGAAGGCGCCGAATTTGCCCACCTTCAGCGACAGCCGGCCGGTGCCGCAGGTCGGGCAGATGCGCGGGTCCGAACCGTCTTCCTTGGGCGGGAAGATGTGGGCGGTGAGCATGCCGTCGAGCGCGGAGATGACATCGGAGACGCGCAGCTCCTTGGTCTCGCCAACGGCGGCCATGAAGTCGCGCCAGAAGTCCCGCAGCACGTCCTTCCACTGCAGCTCACCATTGGAAATGCGGTCGAGCTTCTCCTCAAGATCGGCCGTGAAGTCATATTCGACATAGCGGTCGAAGAAGCTTTCCAGGAAGGCGGTGACGAGACGCCCCTTGTCCTCGGGCACCAGACGGCGCTTGTCGAGCTTCACATATTCGCGGTCGCGCAGCACGGCGAGCACGGAGGCATAGGTCGAGGGCCGGCCGATGCCCAGTTCTTCCATGCGCTTGACCAGCGACGCCTCGGAATAGCGCGGCGGCGGCTCGGTGAAGTGCTGGTCGGCCTTGATGCCCTTGTTGGCAAGCGCTTCGCCCGCTGCCATGGACGGCAGGCGGCGGCTCTCCTCGTCGTCCTCGTCGTCGTCGCTGCCCTCGCGGTAGAGGGTGAGGAAGCCGTCGAACTTGATGACGGTGCCGGTGGCGCGCAGCTCCAGCGCCCGGCCGCCGGCCTTGGCGTCGATATCGACGGTGGTGCGTTCCAGCTCGGCCGATTCCATCTGGCTGGCGATGGTGCGCAGCCAGATCAGCTCATAGAGCTTGGCCTGGTCGGGCTCCAACTGGCGGATCACGTCCTTCGGCCGGCGCGACAGGTCAGTCGGACGGATCGCCTCATGCGCTTCCTGCGCGTTCTTCGCCTTGGCGGAATATTTGCGCGGGGCGGACGGGACGTAGCGATCGCCATAGTCGCGGGCGATCACCGAGCGGGCGCCAGCCACCGCTTCCGGCGCCATGTCGACGCCGTCGGTCCGCATATAGGTGATGAGGCCGACCGTCTCGCCGCCGACATCAATGCCCTCATAGAGCCGCTGGGCGATGCGCATGGTGATGGCCGGGGCGAAGCCGAGCTTGCGGCTCGCTTCCTGCTGCAGCGTCGAGGTGGTGAAGGGCGGGGAGGGGTTGCGCCGCGCCGGCTTGGCCTCGACCGAGCGCACCTTGAAATCCGCCTTTTCCAGCGCGGCGCGGAAATCGGCCGCCTCGGCCTCGGTGCCGACATCCAGACGGGTGATCTTCTTGCCATCGGCGCCGACGAGGCGGGCCTCGAAGCTCTCCTGCCGCGGCGTCGCCAACTGGGCGGCGATCGACCAGTATTCGCGCTTGACGAAGGTTTCGATCTCGCGCTCGCGGTCGCAGACGAGGCGCAGCGCCACCGACTGCACCCTCCCGGCCGAACGGGCGCCGGGCAGCTTGCGCCACAGCACCGGCGAGAGGGTGAAGCCGACGAGATAATCCAGCGCGCGGCGGGCGAGATAGGCATCGACCAGCGCGGCGTCGATGACGCGAGGGTGCTTCATCGCGTCCAGCACCGCCTGCTTGGTGATGGCGTTGAACACGACGCGGGAGACCGGCTGGGCCTTGAGCGCACGCTTTTCCTTCAGCACTTCCAGCACGTGCCAGGAAATCGCCTCGCCTTCGCGATCCGGGTCGGTGGCGAGGATGAGGCCGTCCGCCTCCTTCACCGCGCGGGCAATGTCGGACAGCCGCTTCTGCGCCTTGGGATCGACATCCCACAGCATGCGGAAATCGTCTTCCGGGTTGACCGAGCCATCCTTCGCCGGAAGGTCGCGTACGTGCCCATACGAGGCGAAGACCTCGTAGCCCGATCCGAGATATTTGTTGATCGTCTTCGCCTTGGCAGGCGATTCGACGATGACGACCTGCATGTGCGCGCCACGTCCGTTGAGGGGTCCAGCCCGGGAGGCCGGGAAAATGGGGTAGAGGCCCCGGTGTGTCAAATGCCAAGCACGCACCGTGCCGCGCAAGGGGACGCCGAGCGCGTGCTCGCGGTGTTTGCGCTCATGCGGATGCCGGCCGCCGCGGGGCGGCGGAGGGCTGCGCGGTTAGGTTGTGTAACTTGCTCAGATACACGCATTTGGCGTGACAAGCGCCAGCGCTGTGATACGCTCGTTTCCGCCGCCATCAGCAACGGACGCCCCGACGTGACCGACGATGATCCCGAGCGAACGCCGGTGAGGGAAGCGGCGGACTATATCGCCAGCCTGACCGAGGAACTCGCGACGCTCGCCGCGCGCAACAGGCTGGAAATTCTGAGCTATCTGCTCGAAATGGCCTGCATGGAGGCGCGCGATGTGGCGAGCCGGGAGAGCGAACCGCGCCGCTGGCGGCGGGGTGCGCGCTCGGTCGAGGCGCCCTAGAGCAATTCCCGCAAAGGTGCAGGGCGGTTTTGCGACAGGAATTGCGTATAATCAGAGAGCTAGAGCACGTTCCGATCTGATTGCACCGCAATCAGATCGTTAAAACGTTCTCTATCCATAACTTAGAGACTGATCCGTGGCGCGGTCCGCCGCGCTCAGGCGAGCAGCGAGACGCTGCCGTCGCGGTGGCGCTCCAGCCGGCCCGCCAGTTCCAGCTCCAGCAGCAGGATCTGCACCTCGCTGACCGTGGCGGCCGAGAGCGCGACCAATTCGTCCACCGGCAGCGGCGAGGGCCCGAGCAAGGCGAGCAGGCGCGCGCGCATATCGTCGCTCGGCTCGGCGGCTTCCATGCCCGGCGTGTCTTCCTCCATATCGAGCGCCGGCGGGCGGTCACGCAGGGCGGCGAGGGCTTCCAGCACATCTTCCGCCCCCGTGACCAACGCGGCGCCCTGCTTGATCAGCGCATTGGTTCCGCCAGCGCGCGGATCGAGCGGCGAGCCGGGCACCGCCAGCACCTCGCGCCCCTGTTCGGCGGCGAGGCGGGCGGTGATGAGCGAGCCGGAGCGCTCGGCCGCCTCCACCACCACGACACCCAGCGAGAGGCCCGACACCAGCCGGTTGCGGCGGGGAAAATCGCGGGCGCGCGGCTCCCAGCCCATCGGCATTTCCGACAGCACCGCGCCGGTCTCGGCGATGCGCGCCAGCAGCGGTTCGTTCTCGCGCGGATAGGGCCGGTCATGCCCGCCGGCGATGACGGCGATGGTGCCGGTGGCAAGGCTCGCCTCATGGGCGGCGGCGTCGATGCCGCGCGCCAGACCCGAGGCCACGACCCAGCCCGCCGCGCCGAGGCCGCGCGCGAGGCGCTGGGTGATGGTGCGCCCGGCGCCGGAAGCGTCGCGGGCGCCGACAATGGCGACGGTGGGGCGGGCCAGCAGTTCCGCCCGGCCGCGCAAAGCGAGCAGCGGCGGGGCGTCGTCGATGGCGCGCAGCAGGGCGGGATAGTCCGGCTCGCCCAGCGCGATGAAGCGGCCGCCGAGCCGCGCCAGCGCCGCCATCTCGGCCTCGGCCTCGGCGATCGAGGGCACGCGCGGGGCGAGCAGCCCGCCGCCGCGACGGGCGAGCTCGGGCAGCGCCTCGAGCGCGGCGGCGGCGCCGCCGAAGCGGTTGATCAGCCCGCGAAAGGAGCGGGGGCCGACATGCTCGGTGCGGATGAGGCGGAGCCAGTCGCGGCGCTGTTCGTGATCGAGATGAACGCCGCGCCCGCTCACGCGCTATCCCTTCTTGCCGATCCGCCCTTCGGTGCCGTCGAGAAGGCGGCGTATATTGGCGCGGTGCATGAACCACAGCAGCGCGGCGAGCAGGCTCAGCAGCAGGCCGACAGGGGTCGAGGCGAGGAAGAAGGCCGAAAGCGCGGTGGCGACGCTGGCCACCAGCGCGGCGAGGGAGGAATAGCGGGTGAGAAAGGCGACGCCGAGCCAGGCGGCCGCGAACACCAGCGCCGCCGGCCAGGCCAGCGCCAGCGTGACGCCGAGAAAGGTGGCGACGCCCTTGCCGCCCTTGAAACCGAGCCAGACCGGGAAGAGATGGCCGAGAAAGGCGCCCAGCGCCGCCACCAGTGCCGCCTCGGGCCCGAGCCATGCCAGCGCCAGCAGCACGGCCACGGTGCCCTTCAGCGCGTCGCCCAGCAGTGTCGCGGCGGCGAGGCCCTTGCGGCCGGTGCGCAGCACATTGGTGGCGCCGATATTGCCGGAGCCGATGCTGCGAATATCCTGCGTGCCGGCCATCCGGGTGAGGAGGAGGCCGAACGGGATCGAGCCGAGCACATAGCCCAGCAGCAGCGCGGCGATGTTCGACAGAGCGGGCAGGGATGCGTTCATGCCTGCGACCTTACAGACTTCCGGGCGGTTGCACAGGGCCGCGCGGCGCGCCGCCGGCCCGGTCACACATATTCATAGACCGTGCGGCCGGCGACCAGCGTGCGCACCACCCGGCCCTCGAACCGGGCTTCGTCGAAGGGGGTGTTGCGGCAGCGCGACTTGAGGGTGAGCGGGTCGAGGATCCACGCTTCGTCCAGCGCGAGCAGCGCGATATCCGCCCGCGCGCCGGGGCGCAGCGTGCCGGCCGGCAGGCCGAGGCGTTCCGCCGGCCGGGTCGACATGGCGCGGATCAGCGTCATCAGGTCGAGCGCGCCCGCGGTGACGAGGCGCAGGCCGGCGGCGAGCATGGTCTCCAGCCCCACCGCGCCGAAAGCGGCTTCGGAGAAGGGCAGGCGCTTCACCTCCACATCCTGCGGGTTGTGGTCGGAGACGATGATGTCGATCAGCCCCTCCGCCACCGCCTCGACCAGCGCGACGCGGTCATCCTCCGCCCGCAGCGGCGGGGTCAGCTTGAAGAAGGTGCGGTAGCCGACCACGTCGCGCTCATTGAGCGTGAGATGGTTGATCGAGGCCGAGGCGGTGACGTCGATGCCCGCGTCTTTCGCCCGGCGCAGCACGTCGAGCGAATCGGCGCAGGTGAGCGAGGCGGCGTGGTAGCGCCCGCCGGTGATGGCGGCGAGCCGCACATCGCGCTCGAACACGATGGTTTCCGCCGCTTTCGACAGGCCGGCGAGGCCGAGGCGCGAGGCAAGTTCGCCTTCATTCATAACGCCTTCGCCGGCGAGGCTCGCATCCTGGGTGTGGTGGACGATGAGCGCGCCGAAATCGCGGCCATAGGTCAGCGCCCGGCGCAGCACCTGCGCCGAGCCGATGGAGCGGGTGCCGTCGGTGAAGGCGACCGCCCCGGCGGCGCCGAGCAGGCCGATCTCCGTCATTTCCCGCCCTTCCAGCCCCTTGGTGAGGGCGGCCATGGGGTGGACATGGACGATGGCGGTGTCGCGCGCCCGGCGCAGGATGAAGTCGACAATGGCGGGATCGTCGATGACCGGGTCGGTGTCAGGCTGGCAGATGATGGTGGTGACGCCGCCCGCCGCCGCCGCCTGGCTGGCGGAGGCCAGCGTCTCGCGGTGCTCGGCCCCCGGCTCGCCGATGAAGGCGCGCATGTCGACAAGGCCCGGCACGGCGACCAGCCGGCGGCAATCGACGATCTCGGTGTCGGGCGGCAGGCCGTCGGCGAGGTTGGGCGCGATGTCCTTGATCACGCCGTCGGCGACGAGGATGTCGCCGTGAATGTCGAGGTCGCGCGAGGGATCGAGGATGCGCGCCTTGGCGAGCAGGGTCGGGTGGGGAGCGGGGCGGGGCTCATGCATTGGGGAGATTCCGCGAGAGAGCGTCGAGCACGGCCATGCGAACGGCGACGCCCATCTCGACCTGTTCGCGGATGAGCGACTGCGCGCCGTCGGCCACCGCCGAATCGATCTCGACGCCGCGATTCATCGGGCCGGGATGCATCACCAGCGCGTCGGGCCTAGCATAGCGCAGCTTGGCCTCGTCCAGCCCCCAGAAATGGAAATATTCTTTCACTGAGGGCACATAGGAGCCGTTCATGCGTTCGCGCTGGAGGCGCAGCATCATCACGATGTCCACATCCGCCAGCCCCTCGCGCATGTCGCCATAGACGGTGACGCCGAAGCGGTCGATGTCCTTGGGCAGCAGGGTCGGCGGGGCGATGACGCGCACCTGCGCGCCCAGCGCCTGCAGCAGCAGCATGTTGGAACGGGCGACGCGCGAATGGGTGATGTCGCCGCAAATGGCGACGGTGAGCCCTTCGATGCGGCCCTTGTTGCGGCGGATGGTGAGCGCGTCGAGCAGTGCTTGCGTCGGGTGCTCATGCGCGCCGTCGCCGGCGTTGACCACGGCGCAGTCGACCTTGCGGGCGAGCAGTTCCACCGCGCCCGAGGCGCTGTGGCGGACGATCAGCACATCCGGGTGCATGGCGTTGAGCGTCGCGGCGGTGTCGATGAGCGTTTCGCCCTTCTTCACCGAGGAGGTGGAGACCGACATGTTCATCACATCGGCGCCGAGGCGCTTGCCGGCGATTTCGAACGAGGCCTGGGTGCGGGTCGAGGCCTCGAAGAACAGGTTGATCTGCGTGCGCCCGCGCAGGGTTGCGCGCTTCTTCTCGACCTGGCGGTTGAGCAGCACGAATTCTTCCGCGAGGTCGAGAAGGCCGATGATCTCCTGCGGAGACAGGCCCTCAATGCCGAGAAGGTCGCGGCGCGGGAGGGTGAAGCTGGCGGTCGGGTTCGATGTCATATCGAAGTCGGCTGGATAGAGGCCGCGAGGGCGGACGGCAAGAAGTTTAGCGCCCGCGCGCGGATTTCCCCTCAGAGAAGTGCGACGGCGGCGATGACCAGCGGCATGCTGATGGCGGCGAGAACCGTCTCGACGGTGAGGATTTCCGCCAGCAGCGGCGCGTCGCCGCCCATCTGCCGCGCCAGTACATAGCCATTCGGCGCGGAGGGCACGGCCGCGCCCACCGCGACGATCAGCAGGTCGACCTCGCGCAGGCCGAGCGCGACGCCGATTCCCACCGCGAGGGCGGGCAGCACGGCGAGCTTGACGAGGCAGGTGAACCAGGTGGCGGCGCGGGGGCGGCGCAGATCCTCCAGTCGCAGCCCGGCGCCGACCACCAGCAGGCCGAGCGCCAGCGAGGAGCGGCCGAGAATGTCGCCGAAGGTCAGCAGCACCGGCGGCACAGGGAGGTGCAGCGCGTTGATCGCCGCCCCCGCCGCGCAGGACCAGATGAAGGGATTGCGCAGGATCTGCTGCAGCAGCAGCCGGTTGCTGGTGGCGGGATTCTCGCCATGGCGCGCCAGCACGATGACGCTGAGTGTGTTGAGCACCGGGATCATCACCGCCAGCCCCACCGCCGCCACCGCGAGCCCGCGCGGGCCGGCGAGGGCGCCGGAGACGGCGAGGGCGATATAGGTGTTCCAGCGCAGCGCGCCCTGGAACACCGAGGTATAGCCGGGCCCCGGCAGATGGAAGGCGCGGCACAGCGCCGGGCGGGCGAGGCTGAGGCCGAGGCCGGCCAGGGCGATTGCGCCGAGCAGCGCGGTCGACACCTCGACTACCGCGACTTCGCTCAGATTGGCCCGGGCGATGCTGACCACCAGCAGCGCCGGGAACAGGATGAAATAGGTCAGCCGTTCCAGCGCGATCCAGTGCGAGGCCTCGGGCAGCAGCCGGCGCTTGAGCACCGCGCCGAGCGCGATGATGAGGAACACCGGCACCAGCGCGCCGAGCACAGCGGACATTCGGCCGGCTCCCCTGAACCGTTCAGCCCGGACCGGCGAGGAAGCGCAGCCGGTCCAGCGCCCCCTGCAGGATGAAGGCGGCGGCCTGCTGGTCCACCACTTCGGCGCGGCGGGCACGGCTCATATCCATGGCGATCATGTCGCGCTCGACGGCGGCGGTGGAGAGGCGCTCATCCCACAGGATGATCGGCAGCTCGGTCAGCCGGGCGAGATTGCGGGCGAAGGCGCGGGAGGATTGCGCGCGCGGGCCCTCGCTGCCGTCCATGTTGACCGGCAGGCCGAGCACGAAGCCGACCGCGCCGCGCGCGGCACCAAGCGAGAGAATCCGCGCGGCATCCGGCGTGAACTGCTTGCGGGCGATGGTCTCCACCGGGGCGGCGAGGCGCCGGTCGGGATCGGACGAGGCGACGCCGATGGTCTTGGTGCCGAGGTCGAGCCCGATCAGCCCGCCACGGGGCGGTAGCAGCGGGGCGGCGTCGGTGATGCTGAGGATCGGGGCGGCCATGGCGGCATCGCCTAGCATGGCCGCGCGCGCCGCGCCATCGCGGCGGGTGGCCCGGGCTTGTGCGAGCGGGTTCCTGCCCTATCTTCCCCGCGCTCCCCTGCAATGAAAGAGGCACGGCGATGAAGATCACCTGGTTCGGCCACGCGGCGTTTCGACTCGATTTCGCCGGCACCTCGGTTCTGATCGACCCCTTCCTGACCGGCAATCCCGCGTTTTCAGGCGACTTCGGCGCGGCCACGGCGGGCGTGTCGCATGTGCTGCTGACCCATGGCCATGGCGACCATGTCGGCGACACGGTGGCGATCGCCCGCGCCAATGAGGCGACCGTGGTGGCGAACGCGGACCTCGCCGGCTGGCTCGGCCATCAGGGCGTCGCCAAGCTGGAGCCGATGAACACCGGCGGCACGATCCATCAGGACGGCTTCACCGTCTCCATGGTGCGGGCCGACCATTCCTCCGGTATGATGGAAGACGGGCGCACGGTCTATCTCGGCAATGCCAACGGGATCATCGTCAAGGCGCCGGGCGAGCCGACCGTCTGGCACATGGGCGACACCGACATCTTCTCCGACATGGGCCTCATTGCCGAGCTGCACAGGCCGGATGTGGTGATCGTGCCGATCGGCGACCGCTTCACCATGGGGCCGGAACTCGCTGCGGTGGCGGTGTCGCGCTATCTCGGCGGGCTCACCATCATTCCCGCGCATTACGCCACCTTCGGGCTGCTGGAGCCGGGCGCCGAGCGCTTCGTCTCGCTGGTGGGCGAGGAGGCGACGGTGGTGGTCCCGGAGAAGGGCGTGGCGGTGGAGATGTCGCGCGGCTGAACCGCACGGCGCCGCGTCAGAGCGCTTTCGAGCGAAGACGATACCGGTTTGCGCGAGGAAAACGCGACCCGACAAAGACCGAGATCATGTCACTGTTTCGGTGAAACGGTGACATGATCTAACCCTCTGATTATACGCAATTCCCTTCGCAAAACCGCTATGCAGCTTTGCGGGAATTGCTCTAGGCGGCGGCGCGGGCGTTGAGGGCGGCGATGCCCGCGCGCACCGCCACCATCTGGCGCACCAGCGCGACGGCGATGAACTCTTCCATGGCGTCGATCAGCGCGGGTTCGGGCAGCACGCCCGGCCCGCGCTCGCCCGCTTCGTCCACTCGGCGCACCAGCCCCAGCCCGGTGGCCTCCTGCACGATACCGACGACATGCGAGCGGGAAATGCGGAAGGAGCGCGCAAGCTGCGAAATCGACACCGGCTGGCCGTTCAGCCCGACCCCGAACAAAGCGAGGGCGATCAGCAGCCCGCCATCGCGCTCGGCGAAATGGCCGATGGCCGGAATGTCCATGGCCGGGCGCCAGCCGCCGCGCAGCGGTTCCAGCAGGGTGTGGACGAAGGGGGTGATGAAGACCGGATCATCGAGATGGCGCAGGCCACGCTCGCCGTCTTCCGGCATGACGAGGGCCAGGGTTTTCAGCATGGTCCGCCAGCGTTCGCGATGGATCGCCATCAGCTTGTCGGTCACCACCAGCCGCCGGCGGCGCCCGTCCGTGTCGGGCGCGGGAGCGATCATGCCGAACACGCGGAAAGCGGCCAGAATGGCGCTGACACGGCCGGGGCTGCACACGTCGAGCGCCACCGCTTCCGCCTTCAGCCGCCCGGTGGTGAGGCCGGGGGAGTCCGGCTGCTCCAGATGCATGTCGAGAATGAGCAAAGCGAGCACGAATCGGCCGCGGTCATTGAGCAGCCGGGTGAGCAGAAGATTGCCGCGATAGGCGTCGCTCAGGCTGATCGCCGCCTGCCGGGCGATCCACGGGAAATCCGGCCGCGCGCGCAGCCGCGCGCGCTCCTGGGCCTCACCGGGCATCAGTGCCTCCCATCGGGTGGAGAGATCATTGTCGATGCGAAGCAGAGCGGAATCACGCGCACCCATTCTTTCCCCGTGGACCTTACGTTGCGACCAATAATCGACATTGCGGGTCGGCTCAAATCGCTCAATTTACCATCCGGGTCTCTCAGCGAGATCCTGAACAGGATGTGATCAATGAGCCTCCCCTCTCGCTTCATCCCGCCTGCGCGCCGCCTTGTGCCGGCTGCCTTCTGCGGCGGGTTGCTGGTCGCTCTCGCTGTGGGCGCCCCCGCCCCCGCCGACGCAGCCGTGATCTACTGCACCTCACCGGGTATTCCGGTGGGATGCGTGGTTCGTCCGACTCCCTATGCCGCGCCGGCGGCGCGCGCGGCCGTCGCCTGCACGCGCCCCGGCTATCCCGTCGGCTGCACCGCCGGGCCGAATGTCAATGCCCGCGCCGTCGCCCGTCCGGGTCCCGGTGTCAACGTCAATGGCGGCGTCAACCGAGCCGGCGTGCGATAGTCATTTGCATACCATGGAGACTGTCATGAATCTCGCAACTTTTGGTCGCAAGAATCTTCTTTCGTTCGCGGCTGCCGCCGCGCTGCTCTCGCTCGCCGGCGGCGTGGCCCATGCCGATCAGGCCGCGGGCAATGCCTGCGCCGCCTCGCTGACCCCGGACGGCAAGGCGATCTATTCCGCCGTGATGGCCGCCGGCGACAGCGGCGACATCCGCACCATCGTCACCGACACCACCAAGTCGCTCGCCATGTCCGGCCAGATCGACCGCGGCAATGCCCGCTCCAATGCCCAGGCGGCGGCGCAGTGCCTGGAGCAGGCGCGCTCCTGATCCCTCGCCCCGGCCGCGCCCTGGCGGCCGGACCCGGATCTCGCGACACGGCCCGCCGGTTCCGGCGGGCCTTTTCTTTTGGCGAGCTGTTTCTTTCGGCGGTCCGAACGGTGCCCGCCGCGCCGGGCGAATCCCGCGCGAAATCGGACGCGCGGCGCGCGGCGCGTTGCGGGGCGCCGGGCGCGCCTGCTATAGGGCGCGCATCGGTTTCAGTGGATTGGGATTTCGGATGTCGGTCGATCAGGCGACGGTCCGGCGGGTGGCGCATCTCGCGCGCATCGCCGTGACAGAGGACGAGGTGGCCCACCTGCAGGGCGAGCTCAACGCCATCCTCGCCTTCGTGGAACAGCTCGGCGAGGTCGACACCGACGGCGTCGAGCCGATGACCAGCGTGATCCCGATGACCCTGCCGCTGCGCGCCGATGTGGTGAGCGACGGCTTCTATGCCGAGCGCGTGCTCGCCAACGCCCCGGCGGCCGAGGATGGCTTCTTCGCCGTTCCGAAAGTGGTGGAGTGAGCACGATGACCGATCTCACCCGCCTGTCGCTCACCGCCGCCCGCGAAGGGCTGGGCGAGGGGCATTTCACCGCCACCGAACTGACCCGGGCCTATCTCAACGCCATCGAGGCGGCGGGCGCGCTGAATGCCTATGTGCTGACCACGCCGGAACAGGCGCTGGAGAGGGCCAAGGCCAGCGATGCGCGCTACGCCGCCGGCGAGGCCGGCCCGCTGGAGGGCATTCCCCTCGGCGTGAAGGACAATTACGCCGTGGACGGGGTGCGCACCACCGCCGGCTCCAACATCCTGAAGAATTTCGTGCCGCCCTATGAATCGACCGTCACCTCCCGCCTGTGGGCGGATGGCGCGGTGCTGCTGGGCAAGCTGAACCAGGACGAGTTCGCCATGGGCTCGTCCACCGAATCGAGCGCCTTCGGCCCGACGGTGAACCCGTGGCGGCGCAGCGGCTCGACACAGAAGCTGGTGCCGGGCGGTTCCTCCGGCGGTTCGGCGGCGGCGGTGGCGGCGCATCTGTGCGCCGGTGCGGCCGGCACCGACACCGGCGGCTCGATCCGCCAGCCGGCGGCGTTCACCGGCACGGTGGGCATCAAGCCGACCTATGGCCGCTGCTCGCGCTGGGGCATCGTCGCCTATGCCTCCTCGCTCGACCAGGCAGGGCCGATCGCCCGCTCGGTGAACGACGCGGCGCTGCTGCTGCGCTCCATGGCCGGGCATGACGCGAAGGATTCCACCAGCGTCGACCTGCCGGTGCCGGACTATGAGGCGGCGGTGGGCGCCTCGGTGAAGGGCAAGCGCATCGGCATTCCCCGCGAATACCGGGTCGACGGCATGTCGCCGGAAATCGTGGCGCTGTGGGACAAGGGCGCCGACATGCTGCGCGATGCCGGCGCGGAGATCGTCGACATCAGCCTGCCGCACACCAAATACGCGCTGCCCTCCTATTACATCGTCGCGCTGGCGGAGGCGTCCTCCAACCTCGCGCGCTATGACGGCGTGCGCTATGGCGAGCGCGTGCCCGGCCGCGACATTGTCGAGATGTATGAGAAGACCCGCGCCAGCGGCTTCGGCGCGGAAGTGCGCCGGCGCATCATGATCGGCACCTATGTGCTCTCCGCCGGCTATTACGATGCCTATTACCTCAAGGCGCAGAAGGTCCGCACCCTGATCAAGCGCGACTTCGAGACCGCCTTCACCGACGGCATCGACGCCGTGCTGGCCCCGGCCACCCCGTCGCCGGCCTTCGGCATCGGCGAGAAATCCGGTGCCGATCCGGTGGAGATGTATCTGCAGGACGTGTTCACGGTGACGCTGAACATGGCCGGCCTGCCGGGCATCGCCGTGCCGGCCGGGCTCTCCTCCGAGGGGCTGCCGCTCGGCCTGCAGCTCATCGGCCGGCCCTTCGGCGAGGAAGCGCTGTTCGCGCTCGGCCAGGTGATCGAGGAGGCGGCGGGCCGCTTCGAGGTCAACGACCGCTGGTGGGAGTGAGCCATGCCGCACCTGCCCGCCAGCGAGCGCTCCCTCGCCCCCTTCCGCGCCGAGATCGACGCCATCGACCGGGAGATGGTCGCGCTGCTCGCCCGGCGCCTCGAAGTGGTGGAACAGGTCATTGCGGTGAAGAAGGCGGAAGGTCTCGCCGCCTTCCTGCCCGAGCGGGTGGAAGACGTGATCGACAAGGTCAGTGGCCATGCCGAGACCCGCGGCGTGCCGCCCGAACTGGTGGAAAAGCTGTGGCGGCAGCTTATCGACTGGGTGATCGCCTATGAGAATGAGCGGCTGGGCTGACCCGGCTGTGCCGCGGCGGGGGAGGCCGCTCCCCCGGTACCAAGTGGCGAGCGGGTCCTAAGCCGCGAACAGGCGTCGCAGCAGCGCCCGGCCGCTCATGCGGCGCTTGCGCAGCGAGGCGGTGAAGCGCTGGCGCAGCAGCTTCATGTAGCTGCGGGTCAGCGCTGAACTGGAATTGCGCAGCCGCGTCAGCTCGGCCTCCAGCGCGTTGCGCTCGTCCATCAGCGCGCGCAGCGTCGCCACCGACATCTCCCCGCCCGCCGCCGTGGCGCCGGCGACGATCTGGTCGCTCAGCGCGGCGCGGTCGATCAGGCCGTCGAGCAGGCCGGCCAGTTCCGCATAGGGCTGGGGAGTGGCGAGTTCCGGCCATTTCAGCGTACCGCGCCGCTCGATGAAGGGGCGGTGCCGGCTGTTGGCCGCCATGGCGGGCGGCAGATAGGCGCGCACGACCCCCGCATCGGCCGCGACGGCGAAGCCGCTTTCCTGCTTCAGCGCATTGACCGCCGCCACCGCCTGGCAGGCCATGTGCTCCTTGTAGTCGCTGCGGCTGCGCCAGCCGACATAATGCTTGAGGCATTTGCTGACGATCTGGTCGGGTGAGCGCACGGCGAAATGGGCGAGCTCCACCCCCGCCAGCCGCTGCACCGGCACGCGCCCGCCGCTGACGGTGAGGGCGTGATTGCCCTCGACATAGGTGAGGTCGGGATCGGCGAACAGGGCGGCGGGGGCGATGGCCTTGAAGATGTGCCCGGCCGGCGGCTCCAGCGCGGTGGTGAGGCGGGTCAGCGGGTCGCGGATCGTCATGTCGTCGCCCGGCGCCCAGCAATAGAACAGCGCGCCGACGCCGGCGGCGACGCCATGCGGAACTGCGGCGAGACTCGCCTCGAAGCTCTCGCGGTCCGGAGCGCAGATCAGCTCGTCGGCGTCGAGCGGGACGATGAAGTCCCAGTCGCCGAGGCCGGCGGCCTGCCGCAGTAGCGCGGTGGTGCGGCGGCTCTGGTGGAAGGCGCCGGTCCAGCCATCGTCGACGAGCACGACCGCCGGGGTTTCCGCCGCCAGGCGGCGCAGGATCTCGCTGGTATGGTCGTTGGAATGGTCGTCGACAATGAACATCCGGTCGACGAAGTGCAGATTGTGGCGGACGAACCCTTCGATGATGTCGGCTTCGTCCTTGACCAGCGAGATGGACGCAATACGCACTCTTGGAACCTCGGGCGACGACGACAGGGCCGACGCCGTCAGGATAGCAAAGCCACGCCGCGCGGTCGACGGGCCGGCCGGCTCAGGCGGGAGGCACGGACTGCGGCTCGTCCTCGGCGGGCGCGAGCGCGTGCCAGTCGGCGAACTGGGCGGCGTTGCGGCAGAAGCCGGGAACGGGTGCGTCGGCGGCGGGGGCGGCGGCCTGCTCGGCGAACCAGTGGTGGCAGGCTTCCGAATCGCGGCAGCCGAGGCAGCGCTGGGCGGCGGCCCGCACCTCCTGCGGCACGGTGGCGGCCAGCGCGGCGAGGTCGACGCCGGCATGGCCGGCCATGGCGCGGAACAGCGCGAGGCGCTCGTCTATCGTATCGACTTCCATGGCTCTCTCCCTCGCAGCGAAGGATGAGCGTGCCGGCCCGCGCGCCAGCCGGCCTTGATCTGGCGCAAGGATGGGTGCCGGAGCCGCGCGCAGGCGGCCCCGGCAGAGGCGGTCAGCGGCCGACCAGCGGGTCGGTGAGGCCGAACACATAGAAGCCGAGCAGCAGCAGCGTGCCGGCGACGATGAGATAGTAGATCGTCGGCAGGATGGTGATGCGCAGCGTCGCGCCCTCGCGGCCCAAGAGGCCGACGGTCGCCGAGGCGGCGACGACATTGTGGATGGCGATCATGTTGCCGGCGGCCGCGCCGACCGACTGGCCCGCCACCATCAGCACCGAGGAAATGCCCAGCCCCTGCGCCACCGAGAACTGGAACTGGCTCAGCATGAGGTTGCTGACTGTGTTCGAACCGGCGAGGAAGGCGCCGAGCGCGCCGATGGTCGGGGCGAAGAACGGGTAGATCCCGCCCACCTGCTGCGACACCCATTCGGCGACCAGCACGGGCATGCTGTCGAGATCATTGGCGTTGACGCCGGAATTGATCATCACCCGCACCATGGGCACGGTGAAGATCAGCACGAAGCCGGCGCCGATCAGCGTGCCGCTGCTCTCGCGCACCGCGGCGGCGAAGCCGGCGAACGACATGCGGTGCAGCAGCACGGTGAGCAGGCAGATGATGACCAGCAGCCCGCCCGGCGAGAACAGCAGCGGGAAGTCGCCATTGATGCCGCGCTCGCCGAGAATGCCTGAGAACGCCACCGTCGCCGACTTCAGCGACGCGCCGACCGCCGGCACCATGCGGCTGACCACCAGCACCAGCGCCAGCAGCACATAGGGCGCCCAGGCCAGCGCCAGCGGGATGGTGCGCTTGGCGAGGCTGTCGAGGGTGATGTCGAGCTGGCCGAACCACTCCTTCGGCCATTCCGAGGCCGGCGCGAAGTCCCACGCCGTCTTCGGCACCAGGAAGCCCGAGCGCGCCGCCAGCGTCATGATGGCGAGGCCGATGAGGCCGCCGAGCAGCGAGGGGAATTCCGCGCCGAGGAAGGTCGCCGCCAGCACATAGGGCACCGTCATGGCGAAGGCGCCGAGCAGCGCGAAGGGCAGGGCGGAAAGGCCCTCGGTCCAGGATTTGTTGCGGCCGAAGAAGCGGGTCATCACCATGATGAGGAACAGCGGCATCAGCGTGCCGCAAATGGCGTGGATGATCGCGACTTCCGTGGTGATGAGATGGAAGAAGGTCGCCCAGGTCGAGCCGGCCTGGGTGAGCTGGGTGGTGATCGCCGCCTGGTCGAGCCCGGTCTGCACGCCGACGATCAGCGGGGTGCCGACCGCGCCGAAGGACACCGGCGTCGACTGGATCATCATGCCGAACACCACCGCCGCCATGGCGGGGAAGCCGACCGCCACCATCAGCGGCGCGGCCACCGCCGCCGGGGTGCCGAAGCCGGAGGCGCCTTCAATGAAGGAGCCGAACAGCCAGGCGATGAGGATCACCTGCACGCGGCGGTCCGGGCTGATGGAGGTGAAGCCGGCGCGGATGGTGGAGATGGCGCCGGAATGCTTCAGCGTGTTGAGCAGCAGGATGGCGCCGAAGATGATCCACAAGAGCCCGGCGGTCTGCAGCAGTCCCTGCAGGGTCGAGGCCATGACGCGGTTGGCGCTGACGCCCCAGAACATGAGGGCGATCGCCACCGCCATCACATAGGTGATCGGCATGACGATGCGCGCGGGGATGCGGAAGCCGATGAGCAAGACCCCGGCCGATAGGATCGGCAAAAAGGCAAGGAAGGCGAGCAGACCTGTCGACATCCCGTTGTTTCCTCCTGCGTCGCCGGCCTGTTCCGCCTGGAGCCCGGGCGGAGCGGCGACGTTGATTGCTGTGGACGCTCCTCCCGAGAGCCTGCGAGTTGGTAATATCTTCTGACCAGCTTCGCATTGGGCCGATGAATACGCGAGACAAAATGGCGTGTCGCCTTGTCCAATGGTCTAGCACCGGCGCCATCCGGCCGCTGGCAGGCGGGGCTGGCCAGGCGGGGGCGCGCCCGCCCCGGGCCCTTCGCGCGGGGCGCCGCGCGCGAAATGGTTGTCAGGACCGGCGGGGGCGGGGTAGGGAAACGTCACTCCCGCGCTTTCGTGCCTGCGCACGCCAGAACAGGTCCGCCCGATGAACATGCATGCCCGCCCCGCCGACCCGAAGAAGCTGATCAAGGGTGCCACCGGCGACTGGGAGGTGGTGATCGGCATGGAAATCCATGCGCAGGTCACGTCGAACTCCAAGCTGTTCTCCGGCTCCTCCACCGAGTTCGGCGGCGAGCCCAACAGCCATGTCTCGCTGGTCGATGCGGCGATGCCGGGCATGCTGCCGGTCATCAACGCCGAATGCGTGAAGCAGGCGGTGCGCACCGGGCTCGGCCTGAAGGCGCAGATCAACAACCGCTCGGTGTTCGACCGCAAGAACTACTTCTACCCGGACCTGCCGCAGGGCTACCAGATCAGCCAGTATAAGAGCCCGATCGTCGGCGAGGGCGTGGTGCTGGTCGACACCGCCGACGGGCCGATCGAGGTCGGCATCGAGCGCCTGCATCTGGAACAGGACGCGGGCAAGTCGATCCACGACCAGCATCCCACCCTCTCCCTGGTCGACCTCAACCGTTCCGGCGTCGCCTTGATGGAGATCGTCTCCAAGCCGGACCTGCGCTCCTCCGAGGAAGCCAAGGCCTATGTGACCAAGCTGCGCACCATTCTGCGCTATCTCGGCACGTGCGACGGCGACATGGAGAAGGGTTCGCTACGCGCGGACGTGAATGTCTCGGTGCGCAAGCCGGGCGATGATTTCGGCACGCGCTGCGAGATCAAGAACGTCAACTCCATCCGTTTCATCGGCCAGGCGATCGAGACCGAGGCGCGCCGTCAGATCGGCATTCTGGAGGATGGCGGCAAGATCGACCAGGAAACCCGGCTGTTCGACCCCAACCGGGGCGAGACGCGCTCCATGCGCTCCAAGGAGGAGGCGCATGACTACCGCTACTTCCCCGACCCGGACCTGTTGCCGCTGGAATTTGACGACGCCTTCGTCGCCGAGTTGAAGGCGCATCTGCCGGAACTCCCCGACGAGAAGAAGGCCCGCTTCGTCGCCGACTATGGGCTTTCCGCCTATGACGCCGACGTGCTTGTCGCCGAGAAGGAGACGGCGGCCTATTACGAGGCGGCGGTGGCCCATGGCGGCACGGCGCGCGACGCCAAGGCGGTGGCCAACTGGGTGATGGGCGACGTTTCCGCCTTCGCCAACGCCTCCGGCCTCTCGGTGCACGAGACCCACATCACCCCGGCGCAGATCGCCGGGCTGGTCGACCTGATCGCCGACGGCACCATTTCCGGCAAGATCGCCAAGGACGTGCTGGCGATCATCATCACTGAAGAAAAGGATGGCGATCCCCGCGCCATCGTCGAGACCCGCGGCATGAAGCAGGTGACCGACACCGGCGCCATCGAGGCGGCGGTGGACGCCATCATCGCGGCCAACCCGGACAAGGTGGCGCAGGTGCAGGCCAAGCCGACCATGCTCGGCTGGTTCGTCGGCCAGGTGATGAAGCAGACCGGTGGCAAGGCGGCGCCGCAGGTGGTGAACGACCTGCTGAAGGGCAAGCTCGGCATATGAGCGCCGCGGCGTCCGACGCTCCCGAGGCGGGCGCCGTCCTCATCGAACCCGCCGCCCGCGCCGACCTGCCGGCGATCGTCGCCATTCTCGCCCGCGAGACCCTGCTAGGGGTGCGCGACAGCGCCGACCCCGCCGATTTCGCCGATTACGCGCGCGCTTTCGACGAGATCGCCGCCGATCCGCGCGCCACGCTCTATGTCGCGCGGCTGGACGGGCGGGTGGTCGGCACTTTCCAGCTCGTCTTCTTCCGCGCGCTGCTGCGCCACGGCATGCTGCTCGCCCATGCCGAGGCGGTGCAGGTGGACCCGGAAGTGCGCGGACGGGGCGTCGGCGCGGCGATGATGGAGTTCGCCATCGCCGAGGCTCGGCGCCGGGGCGCGGGCTCGCTGCAGCTCGCCTCCAACAAGCAGCGGCTCGACGCGCACCGCTTCTATGAGCGCGCCGGCTTCGAGAAGCGGCTCGACGGCTTCAAGATCGACCTCGCCGGGCCCTGAGCCGGGCGGGCCGCCTCACGGCAGGCAGCGGGCCATGAACACGTGCCACGCCTTGGCGCCGGTGAGGTTGTGCCGCGCCTTGTAGGCCTGCCACTCGCTGTTGCAGCGATTGACCGCCGCGCGGTCATTCTCGTCCGGCGGGCGGGTGAGCGAGGGCGCGGGATCGGGCGCGGGCGTCGCCACGGGGCGGGGCACCGAGGGCACGGAGCTTTTCGGCGGCGCGGCGTTCGGGGGGGCGGCGTTTGGCGGCGTCGCATTCGCGGCGGGGGCGGGCGGCGGCGGCGCCGGCGCGCCGTCCAGCACGCCGGTGCCGGCGAGGCAGTCCTGCGCGAAGTCGCGATAGGTCTGGGTGCCGGTCTGGTTCTTCGCCTTCATCTCGTTCCACAGATCGGCGCACTGCTTCATCGAGGGCTGGGCGGCGGCGGCCGAGGCGCCGGTGGGGGTGGTACTGCGCCGGGGTGCCGGCTCCTGTGTCGGCGTCGACTCGCCCGGCCCGGCCGCGCCCGCGTCCTTCAGGCACTGGGCGGAGAAATCGCGGAAGGACTGTTCCCCGGTCTGGCCGCTGGCCTTGAGCGCATTCCAGCGCTCGGCGCAGATCTTCGCCGGCGAGGGCGGCGCGGGGGCCTGCCCGCGCGCCAGGCCGGCGAACGGGCCGGCGAGAATGAGCGTGCCGAGCAGGCTGAGCAGGACGACAGGTTTCACGCGCACGGTCTCGCTCAGTGGGGGGCGCGGGGCGCCGGGCGGGGTGAAACTAGCCGCTTCCGCCGGGCGAGGCGAGCAGGGCGGCCGTGCGGCCGCGATAGCCGCGCCCGCCCGCGCCGCGCCTTCCGCTTGCCAGCCCCCGGGCGCGGCTCTAGTTCTGAGGGTGTCCGCCCCGTGGAGGGCGAAGGGGAGCGCGCCATGTCCCAGCCTCAGTCCCGCCCGATCCAGCTTCATTACTGGCCGACGCCCAATGGCTGGAAGATTTCCATCATGCTGGAGGAATGCGGGCTCCCCTATGAGGTGATCCCGGTCAATATCGGCCGGGGCGAGCAGTTCAAGCCGGAATTCCTCGCGCTCTCGCCCAACAACAAGATGCCGGCGATTCTCGACCCCGAAGGGCCGGGCGGCGCGCCGATCTCGGTCTTCGAATCGGGGGCCATCCTGCAATATCTCGGCCGCAAGACCGGGCTGTTCTACCCCGCCGATGAGCGCGGCCGGGTGGAGGTGGAGCAGTGGCTGTTCTGGCAGATGGCCGGGCTGGGACCGATGGCCGGGCAGGCGCACCATTTCCGCATCTATGCGCCGGAGAAGATCCCCTACGCCATCGAGCGCTACACCAAGGAGGTGCACCGGCTCTATGGGGTGATGGACCGGCGCCTCGCCGATCGGCCCTTCCTCGCCGGCGACTATTCCATCGCCGACATTGCCTGCATCGGCTGGGCCAAGCTGTGGGAGCGGCAGGGGCAGGACATCAAGGAATTCCCGCATGTCGCCGGCTGGCTGGAGCGGGTGCTGGCGCGGCCGGCGGTGAAGCGGGGCCTGGCGCTGAACGCCGAGGACCGCGCGAAGATCGACTTTGCCACCGACGCGCAGGCGCAAAGCGTGCTGTTCGGCCAGCGCCCGGCCGGCTGAATGAAGCCGGCAGTGGACCAGATGCGTATTCGGCCTTGACCGGGGGGCGGTGGAAACCTAGACAGGTCGCCGGCCCGAACCTGCGGCGCGCCAAGGCGCCCCGCGAGGCCGGCTGGAGACGTGGCCGAGAGGCTGAAGGCACTCGTTTGCTAAATGAGCAGGCCCCCAAAAGGGCCTCGAGGGTTCGAATCCCTCCGTCTCCGCCATCTATTTTTCAAGTGAAATAAGCAAGTAAAATCAATAGATTGGCAGTTACGCCAGCTTGGGTTGCCCCACACGTTACCCCACACGCTCTACCCCACACGTTCGCGCTTGAGGTGCAGGGCATCGAGTGCGGCGTGGCGTCGCGGCTCTCTCTTGATGGCACACAAGCGAGTCGCCGGGCCTCTGTCCGTTTTCCACACCGCAGCTTGTTCTCTTTTCGTTCTCATGCTTCGATCCGGGGCACGAGGAGAGACGGCTATGCAGACGAAACCCGACACCGCCCCCGAAAACCAACCTGACGCCCCCGGAGGCGCCCACCTTCGACATCACCGAGGCGGACGTAGACGAGGTGATAGCAGCCTGCTCAGGCGACCCTAGGGCGGCCATACGCGCGCTTCTGATAGGCCAGCAGTTCCTAGAGGCGGCGCTTGAAGAGGCCCGCAAGGAGGCGTCTTGGGGCTATGTGAGGGGGCGTCCTTCGCGGTGGACGAAGGATGCGCCGGAAGGGTGAGCTGAGCCCCGGCATGATCCTCAGGGAGCATCCGTGGCGCGTGGTGTTCCCCGAGGCAGAGGTGAACCACGACCATATGCGGGGCGCGGGGTTCTATCGCTCACATGCCGTGCGGAGCGTGGGGCGCACGAGGAAGGGTGTGCGGGAGGTGCTCATATGCTTTGCTGACAGGGCCGATGCAGTGGCCTTTCAGCGGCACGCAGGCGGGGTCGTGGAGGGGGAGTGACGCTCCCAACTTGGTGGGTCGCTACATGCACAGGCATGAAAATATAAACTTTGACGACTACTACATTTTGATAGGTCAGTTTGTCGTTGAATTTGAGAAGTGAGGTGGTCCCCATTCGCCGGACATTTTGGCGGCTTCGCTAAGCTTGGTTCTGGTGTGTGTCACGCCGCCTTGTTGATGCCGTCGCAGGCCATGTGGACCTCCTCCGGCGTTCTGCCGCCGAGAGCCGAGTGGGGCCTCGTGCGGTTGTAGTAGGTGATCCATCGGCCGATCCCGGCGCGGGCCTCGGACCCGGTCTCGAAGGCGTTGAGGTAGATGCACTCGTATTTCAGGGACCGCCAGAGGCGCTCGATGAACACGTTGTCCATCCACCGGCCGCGGCCATCCATGGAGATCCGCACGCCAGCGTCCAGCAGCACCTTTGCGAAGCGCGGGCTGGTGAACTGGCTTCCCTGGTCGGTGTTGAAGATGCTCGGCCGCCCGAACCGGGACAAGGCCTCCTCCAGTGCCTCGATGCAGAAGTCGGCCTCCATGGTGTTGGAGAGCCGCCAGGAGAGAACCCTGCGGCTGTGCCAGTCCATGATGGCGACCAGATACAGGAATCCGCGCCGCATCGGGATGTAAGTGATGTCGGCGCACCAGACCTGGTCGGGCTCCTCGATCGCCATGGTGCGCAAGAGATAGGGGAAGATGCGGTGCTGCGGGTGGCGCACCGTGGTCTTCGGCCGCTGGTAGATGGTGGCCAGCCCCATGCGGGCCATGAGGCGCCGCACACGCTTGCGCCCAACCTCGTGCCCCTGCCGGCGCAGATGGCGCACCATTTGCCGCGAGCCGTACCACGGCGTCTCGAGAAACTGGCCGTCGATCGCCCGCATAATGGCAAGAGTCTCGGGGCTTTCGATCCGCGGCCCGCCGTAGAAAGCCGACCGGCTGATGCCGACCAGGGCGCACTGGCGCGTGATCGGTAGTCGGGGGTGATCCGGTTCGATCATGTCGCGTTTTGCCCCCACGCTCATCGCCCGGAGGCCCGACGCAAAAAATCCCGTTCCACCACCAGTTGGCCGATCTTGGCATGGAGCTGGTCGATCTCGCTCTCGCGGGCGGCGTCGGCCGCTTCCGCCTTGCCGGAGAACACTGCGGCCATCCCCTCGATGGCCTGCTTCTTCCAAGCGTTGATCATGGTCTGGTGGAGACCATGCTTCGCCGCCAACTGGGCCACCGTCTGTTCCCCGCGCAGTGCCTCCAGGGCCACCTTCGCCTTGAAATCCGATGAATATCGCTTCCTCTTCCCGGTCATCGGGCTCGTCCTTCCGTCAGGCCGAACCAAGCTTAACTCCCTGTCCGGATTTCGGGGACCACCTCACATGAAGTCATAGCAGAGATCGAGCGCCGCCGGATCGGTCACGCCCGATGTCACGAGCCAGGTATCGACCCAGCCGAGGCCGCCCTCCTTGGGCACGAGCTGATGCGCGAAGTCGGCGGAGATGTCGCCCTTCTCCTTTTTCTGCACGAGGATGCGATAGACCTGCGCGAATTCCGGCGCGGCGACGATCGCCCCGCTTTCCAGCAACTGCTGCAGGGTGGTGTTGTCTTGGTAGCGCGTGAGCAGCAGCGACTTCTGCTGGATAAGCAGCTTCTCGACCTCCGCCAGTTCTTCATCGGTGAGGACATAGGGGTTGAAGGGCTTGCCGTCGGGGCGCGGCTTGTCCTTGGTGCCCATGCGGGTCGCCGCCAGGATGCCGGTCAGCGCGATGTTCTCCTCGAACCGGGCGCTGGTCGCAAGCCGTCCGGCAAAGGCGGGATCGAACAACACCTCGATGCTCTCGACCTTCTCCTTCGGAACGTCAGCGGTGCTGTAGGTGGTGCCGTAGCTGCCCCAGCACCAGGTGACACCGAAGTGCTTGCCGCTGGCTTCGTCGGTCAGCAGCTTGAACCGATCCGGCTTGAACACCGGGTAGACATTGGCGGTGTTGGGGATCTTGGCGTAGTCGATGTCACGGATCAGTTTTTCGCGGAAGTACAGGCCCGGCCAGAAGCCGTCGGCCTGCACCAAATCGAAGTCGCGAGTGCCGCCGACGCGCAGCTTGTTGTAGGCCTCGGAATTGCCGTCGAAGAAGGTCGGGGAAAACTTGATCTTGTGCTTCTCTTCGAAGGCACCGACGATATCGGGAACCGCATAGACTTCCCACATCAGCGCGCGCAGCTGGGTGGGGGCGGCCGAAGCGGGCCGGATGTAAGGCGCGGCAAGCGCGCCGGCCGTGCCCGCCGCGAGTGTCTTCAACACGGTACGGCGGTTGACGGACGCGACTGACAGTGCCGGAGCGTCGGAAGAATTGAACGTCGATTTGGTCATGGCCACGCCCTCTGGTTTTTGAAATCGGTGCGATCGGTCCTTGCGGGGCCCTTGCCTTGTGCGTTTCCCCCTCAGGGCAGTCTGAACGCCGCCCTTGAGCCGACACAGGGAGGCGGTGTCAGGCCGCGACCTTGAAGGGGTTGTCGGCGTCGGCATAGTTGACCGGCGTCATGTGCCAGCCCTCCTTGTGCTTGCGCCAATAGGTCTCCTTCAGCTTAGCGCTGATCGGCCCCGGCCGGTCATTGCCATAGATGCGCTCGTTGACCCGGGCGCAGGGCATCACGCCACCGGCGGTGGTAGTGGTGAACACCTCGTCGGCGTCCATCAGGTCTTCGAAGGTGATCGGGCCAACGATCGGCTCAAGCCCGAGCTCGGGGCACAGGTCGAGGACGGCGAGTCGGGTGATGCCGCGCAGCGCGCCGCGATCGGGGGTGATGACCTTGTTGTCCTTGACGATGAAGACGTTGAAGCCGGCGCCCTCGGTCAGGTAGCCCTCGCTGTCGAGCAGGATAGCCGTGTCGAAGCCCTTGTCCTTGGCCTCGAACATGCCGCGGGTGAAGTCCCGCCACATATAGTTCTTGAGGGTGGGATCGAGCGAGTTCTGCGAGATGCGGGGAACCTGTGCCACGAGCAGGTGAGCGCCGCGCTCCTGCACCTCCGGCTTGATGACGTCGATCCACGGCACCGCATAGGCGATGAAGGTGTTGTCGCAGTCGTCCGGATCGCGCGAGCCGTAGACCCGCGGTACGCCGCGCGTGGAGAGCATCGCGACGAAGGCGTCCTTCAGACCGCTCAGCGCCACCACCTTGCCAAGGATGGTGCGCATATCGTCGCGGGTGACGCCGGGATCGAGACGGTAGCCTTCCAACGAACGATGAAAACGGTCGAGGTGGTCTTCCAGCCGGAAGAACCCGCCATCGGTTACATGAACCACGTCATACGTGACGTCCGAATGGGTGAAGCCCCAATCCCCAACTGGAATCCTGGCCTCGGCGATCGGCACGTAGATGCCATTCATGTACGCGGCGCCTTTCGAGTAATCGAGGCTCGGGTCGCTCATATTTTCCTCCTGCACAAACCCGCGCCAGGCGGGCGGGAGGAGCTTTCCTGGAAATGGCCCCGTCAAAAAGAGCCGCTTTCGGGGAAAACCGCAGAGCCAATTTGCAAATGATCCGTCTGGCTACCTCTCTCAATCAGATACCCGTTAGCGCAACGGATGCGGGAAATATGTCCGGATCTTCTACCGTATAGCCTCTGGCAACGGCCGCGTGGCCCGCTGAATGGGCGACATGCTGAGCTTCTCACCGCCGCCTATTGTGACCGAGAGCGACGTGGATGAGATCGGGAAACTTTGCGAGACAAGCCTTCATCCGCTCGAGCGGCATCAGGGTTTCTTACCCTGATGTGAGCGGCTTCCGAGCTACAACATCATGGCTGTGAGGCACTGTCAGTAGTTGACCGTTAAGTGTCACGCTGTGTGATGGGCCCTCACAACCCCAGCCCCCTCTGCCGGCCTAGATCCCATTCAATCCCGCCATCGCCGCGCCTGACGCCGGAGAGGTGCCTGCCGATCTGCTTATCGAGAACGGGCTGCCAGGGCACTAGCTGGAAGCCGAGCCCGTCCTCCAGCATGACGAAGCGGCCGGAGACCAGCTGAAGCTGGCGGGTGACGGTGCCGGAGACATACTCGCCGCGTGTGGAGGGCTGGTAGGCCAAGCCCGTAGATTTCGCGATGTCGGCAGCGACACGCTCCAACTCGCGGCGCCCAAGACGGTTGAGCAGGTCGGGTGCCTCAATGCCACCTCCGGGCTGTCGCGTTGCGAGCCCCATGTCGACGAGGGTGTTCCGTCGTTGATCAATGGCGAGGCTTACATCCCTGCCGAAGCCGTCGGGTGAGCGCGGTGTGGGCGCGACGATCTCGCGGTCAAGCCAGGTGACGCCCTCAGCGCCGATCTGCCGGTCGAGCGAGAGCTGCGAGGTGATGCGAATGTTGGGACCTTCGCCGACAAGCGAGCGGTCATAGGCGAGCCCCCGCTCGGCGAGATCCTTCGGGATGGTCCAGTGCTCTGCATGAACGCGCTCAACATGGCCCGCGCGCCGTAGGCTCTCCAGTCGCCTGACGTGGGAGCGGATATAAGCCTCAGGGTCATTACCCTGTTCGATGAACTTGTCGCGGATGCGGGCAAGGTGTGTGCTCGGTCTGTAAATGCCTTGGGCATTGGCGTTCTCAAGGATGTTGAGATCGACGATGCGCGGCTGGATGATTGGCGGCGTGACCTCGACGATCATGCCGCGCTGGACGCCGTCGAGCTTAACCGCATCCGGGAATTCGACATGGTGGACGCGCGCGTCGATGCCATCGACCACGAGATAGGTGGTTTCGCTCAGACCGTCGCCGGCCAGTCCCTTGCCCAGCACCCGGCCGGTGAGCGTCTGCTCCGGGTCCTGCCCATGCCGAACAAACTGGCTGGTGCCGCGCTCGTCCCCGAGGCCGTTGTCTTCTATGGCCTGGTGCATGGAGCGGATGACTTCGTTGCGGGCTTCCATCTCGTTGAGGGTCGCTTCGGTACGTGACGCGACGATCCACTCACCGGGGAACTCCTCCGTGGCGAGACCATAGCCCTCCAGCTTGCGCAGCCGGCCGATGAGAACGTCACGGTTCTCTTCGACCAGCCGGTTGCCGCTGGTGAAGAGATCGACAAAACCCTCGCGCTCCTGCTCCTGGATCAAGAGACGATCCAGCCGGGTAAGGCGCTCGGCCTCGACCTCGGAGGCCAGCTTCTGCTGCAGCTCGATCTCGCTCTGCGGACCGAGCTCTCGGGTAACGATGTCGCTGGCTCTGTGGCGTATGCCATGGGCGATATAGTCGCCCGCGATGGTGAGGTTACGTCCTTCATCGGTGACGCCGCGCACCAGCACATGAGTGTGGGGATGACCGGTGTTGTGGTGATCGACCGCGATCCAATCGAGCTTTGTGCCGAGATCGCTCTCCATCTGCTCCATGAGCTCGCGGGTGAAGCCTTTGAGGTCGCCGAGCTCCAATCCGTCTTCCGGCGCGACGATGAACCGGAACTGGTGGCGGTCTTCGCGGCCGCGCTCCAGGAACGCCTTGCCGTCCACCTCATCCTCGAATGCCGAATAGCAGCGCCCCTTCTGCCGGTCGGGCGTAACCCCGTCGCGCTGCAGATAGCGCAGATGCGTACAATCTGCGGGGCATGCATTCGCGAGGCCAGGGCGGCGAGCAAGAGCGCGAGCTTGCCGCAAGGTATCGTGGCTGGGCCGATGCCTTGCAGTTCTCGCACCCGATGCTTTCGTCTTCGCTGCTGATGGAGATGGCGAAGACCTATGAATGGGAGGCGAACCGGCACGACACGGAAGCAGGTGTCCGGCGGAGGTTGCGCCACTAGCTCACGATCGTTGGGTCAGCTTGCGTCATACGGCCATGGCGAACACATAGTTCTCTTCTTGATCGCTCGCGGCCCGCCATTTCTCGCCGGATTTTATGCCGTTTGCGATAATTTGCGAGATTGCCGCCCAAACGCCCCCGTTAGCCTCGCGGACGACATGTCTGTGGACCCAAGGTGACTTTGGCTAATACGTGTATCGGCAGCAGGCGCCTATCGCACGTCATAGCCAGCGGCTGCCCGCTTCTCGACACCCCCGCCGCCACTGCGTTATTCGGTTAGGAGAGCGCTGGACAGCGACGACGCCAAGGACGTGTCGGCTCCACCCCGACTCCGGCGGCACGCCGCGCCTGCCGCCGTCGATGCGGTTTCACGCCCGTGCAGCTGGTTTCGTCCATCATCTCGGCTATTTTCTGCCAATCGGTTGAAACGACGGACGTTTTGCTATCTTTACCACCCGGTCGGTCCGTGGCTGGCGTCTCAGTACTGGGCGCAATGAACGGCGTGTCGAGCATCAGTACCGCTCCACCGTCCCCGCACATATCCGCCCGTCCTCGAAGTGAATGATGCGGTCGAACAGGTCGGTCGCGCGCGGATCATGCGTGATGACCACCACGGCGGCTCCCCGCATGCCGGCGATGCGGCGGAAGATCTCCATCACGTGACGGCCGCGTACGCGGTCCAGCGCCGCCGTGGGCTCGTCGGCGAGGATGAGCGGCGGCGTATTGGCAAGCGCCCGCGCCACCGCCACGCGCTGCTGCTCGCCACCCGATAGCTTCGCGGGAGGGCTGTCGGCGCGATGCGCGAGATCGAGCGCGGCGAGCAGGCGCCTTCCATGGGCGCGGGCGTCGGCAGGGGCGACGTCGGCGAGTTCGAGGCTCAGCGCGACATTTTCCACGGCCGACAGGAAGGGAATCAGATTCGCCTTCTGGAACACGAAGCCGATGCGCTTGCGGCGAATCTCTCGCAGCGCGTCGAGGTCGGCATCGGCATGGGAGACCCGCTCGCCCGCCAGCCAGACCTCGCCGGAGGTCGGATTCTCCAGAAGCCCCGCCAGCATGAGGAACGTGCTCTTGCCCGACCCGCTGGGCCCGAAGATGCCGACCAGCTCGCCGGCGGCAATGTCGAGTGACACGCCGTCGAGCGCGCGCACAACATCTCCGCCGGTCGCATAGTGCCGCGAAAGCGCGCGCACTGAAAGCACAGGCACACCGCTCACGACAGCACCTCCCGCGCCCCGACCCGAGAGGCGCGGGCGATGCCAATCCACGCCGCGGTGAGGCAGACCAGGGCCAGCGCGAGCGCGATCTGCGCGAGATCGAGCGGCAGCATCACCACGCGGCGCGGGAAGAGCGGGAAGATCATCCAGGCCAGGACGACGGCGAGCGCGTAGCCGGCGATGCCGATCAGCGCGGCCTGCTGGCCGATGAGGCTGACCACCACGCTCTCGCGCGCGCCCATAAGCTTGAGCAGCGCGATCTCGTGCAGCTTCTCGAGGGTCATGGTGTAGACGATGAGCGACACCACGATGGCGGTGATGACGAGTATCATCCCGGTGAAGGTCAGGATCTGGAGGCGCAGCTTCCAGAGTCGGGCATTGAGCATCAGGTCACGCTGCTCGCCCGTGGTCATGACCCGCACGTCGCCCCAGCGCTGAATGGCGGCGATCACGCGTGCGGTGTCGGCGGCGCGATCGAGCCGGACGAGCACAGCGGAGATCTTGCTGTCCTGCGCCACCGAGCTTGCATCGGCGCTCACGGCGCCAGCGCCGGTCCCGGCGGCGCGCGCCAGATGGATTTCTTCCGATGTCCGGCGTCGCGCGATGACGGCCGCGTCATTGATCCCGACGAAAAGCAGTCCGTCGCCGGCCGAATCGACCATCTGCCGCGTGAGGCCAACGACCGTATAGACGTCGCGCGCGAGCTGTATCCGGTCGCCGACCTTCAGCTTGGTGCTCGCATCTGCCACGGCCTCATAGCGGCTGCCGCCAAGCCAGCGGCCTTCGGCCAGCGGCAACCAGCGCCCATCGTCGCGGGGCACGTCGACGCCCGTCACGGTGGCGCGGCGTGGGGCACCGGCGAAGCTGAACTGCTGACTGAACTGGGTGAAGCGCCGCACATCCGCGACACCCGGCACGCCCTCCACCCGCCGGTCCATGTCGGTGGCCACGGCGGACCCTTCGGCGAAAGGCCCGGCGCGCTCGCCTTGCACGACCCAGAGATCGGCATCGATCCGGTCGATGATGAGGAGCGCATCTTCGACGATGCCGCGATAGAGGCCGGTCATGCCGATCACCGCCATGACGAGGAAGGCGACGCCGACCGCGGTAAGCACGAAGCGCGTCGGGGCGTGGAGCGTATCTTTCAGCGCCAGATTCACGTGGCAGCTCCGGCCAGGCGTACGCGCATGAACGGGTAGAAGTCGCCGGGCTTCAGGATGCTCTGGCCGGCGTCGAGGCCGTGCTGGATCTCGACGCGCCGCGCGCCGGCCTCGCCCAGCTTTACCTCGCACCATCGCGCGCGGCCGCGGGACGCGACCCACACGCCTGGGCGCCCGTCGCGCCAGACAAGAAACGACGTTGGCACGGTCAGCACAGGGCCGCGCCGCTCGATGATGATGCGCGCCATGGCGCGCTGGCCGATCGCCCAGTTGGCCGGAAGCGTATCGAGCGCGATATCGATCTCGAATTCCCTCGTCTCCTGGTCGACCTCGCGTGCGAGCCTGAGGACATGGCCGGGAACCGGGCTCTCAGCGCGGGAAAAGGTGACCTGCGCGGCTTGTCCCGGCTGAACAGCGGATATGGCGCTCTCGTCTAGCCGCGCGGTCAGCACGAGGCTGCCCGGATCGACGAGGTGCAGCAGTTCGCTGCCCGGCGTCAGCATCTCGCCGACATGGCGCGTGCGCGAAACCACCACACCGGAAATCGGCGCGCGCAGAACACTATCGTCGAGTTGCGCGCGGGCGACCGCGATGCGCGCCGTTGCGGCATCGCGCTCCGCCTCGGCCTGCTCGATGGCGCGACCCGCGCGCGCGAGGTCGGCTTCGGCTTGACGGCGGGCGGCGAGCGCGTCTTCCAGCCCGGCTTCGCTGGCGACGCCGTTGGCGAGCAGCGCGACCTGCCGTTCATGCGTCGCGCGCGCTTTTTCCAGCGTTGCGACGGCGTGGTCGCGCTCGGCATGCGCGGCGCCCACCCCGCGCTCGGCGGCATGGGCGCTCGCTTCGGCGGCGTCGAGTTCACCGCGGAGGTCATCAAAGGCGAGGCGGGCGAGTATCTCGCCCTTGTCGACCACGTTGTTCCGGTCAACGGCGAGTTCCTCGATGCGGGCCTGGATGCGGCTGCCGACACTGGCCTCGATCAAGGCCGACAACGTGCCGGGCCCCTGAAGCTCCACATCCAGCATGCCTGGGCGCAGAACCTCACCCTCGACCGCATGCGGATAGAAATAGCGCAGGCCGACAAATCCGATCCCCAGAACCACCGCCGCGAGGACGGCTAACCGAAGCCCATGGCGACGACGCGGGCGCGGCAGCGGCGGCTCAAGCGACAGGAACGGGTCAAGGCCGGGCTGGACGTTCATCGCAGGACATCCGAAGGCGGTGCGACAGGCACGGTCACTGGGCGGACGCGGCCTTGGCAGCGACCAGAGCGTCCTTGCAGGGCTGGGAAATCTTGTCGGGATTAGCCTTGATGCACTGGAGGATGCGCCCGCCGCCCGGCTGCACGCCGGGGCAGGTGGCGCGGATATCCGCCTCGCAGGCGGCACGCACAGCCTGCATCTGCGCGCGCGAGAGATTCTGTGCCGAGGCGGCTCCGGAAAAGGCGGCGCCGAGCAGGGTGGCGAAAGCCAGCACGAGGCCGGCGCGACGGAAGAACGCACGATCCATATTGTCGGCTCCTTTAGGGATTTGGGGGCAGGACCATGGAGCCCGTCCGGCCGGGGGGCGGATGACCCTGACGGGTTCCATGGCGAGCAGGCACGTGCCCGCTGCGCCGCCGGGAACGGATGCGGCGCATCCGGCGGCGGTGAAGATCATCGCCGAGGCGTTTTGCGGCCGTGTCTCGGCGCCCGGGATTTTTATTGCAGTTTGTATCGGCGCCTGACGCCCGGCTTGCGCGGGTCCCTCCTCGATGTCATGCCAACGCCATGACCGCCGCAAGAGTGCTTCTGGTCGAGGACGACCGCGACATTCGCAGCCTGCTCGTCGATTTCCTCGGCGGCGAGGGCTATGACGTCGAGGCGGTCGGAAGCGGCGGCCTGATGGACCGGGCGCTGGCGCGCGGCGTGCCCGACCTCGTCATCCTCGACATCATGCTGCCCGGCGAGGACGGGCTGTCGATCTGCCGGCGGCTCAGGACCAGAAGCCGGGTGCCGATCCTCATGCTTACGGCCAAGCATGACGACATCGACCGCATCGTCGGGCTGGAGATTGGCGCCGACGATTATCTCGGCAAGCCGTTCAACCCGCGCGAATTGCTGGCGCGCATCCGCGCCCTGCTGCGTCGAGCCAGCGGTCCGTTATCCGCGGGCTTGCCGGAGCGGCGGCGGCGGCGTTTTGCGGGGCTCATCGCCGATCTCGACGCACGTACGGTGGCGGACGAGAGCGGGCAGCGGGTGAATCTCACCACCGCCGAGTTCGACCTGCTGACCTGTTTCCTCGAACGGCCCGGCCGCGTGCTCTCGCGCGACCAGTTGCTGGACTGGACGCGCGGGCGCGCCGGTGGCGACCCGTTCGACCGAACCATCGACGTCACCGTCTCGCGGCTGCGCAGCAAGCTGGCCCGCGGCCTCGGCGAGGCCGAGCAGCCTATCACCACCGTGCGCAATGTCGGCTACCTGTTCTCGGCCGATGTGCACGAGGTCTGAGGCGGATCGCCATGCGTCTCGGCCTGCTCGCCCGCATCATCCTGATTGTCGCGGTGGCGCTGTTCGCCATCCAGCTGGTGGCGCTGGCCTTCTATTTCGGCGCGGGCGAGGGGCGCCGCACACTCGGCGAGGCGCCGCCTTCGCTGCCGCGGCAGATCGCGTCCATGGTCCTACTGGTCGACAAGGTTCCGGCCGATCTCCGGCCTGCTTTGCTGGAGGCCTTCAGCGAGAATGGCCGCACCGCGACGATCATTCCCGCTCTACCCGATGATCTCGACCCCACGAAAGGCATCGGACGTATCGAGCGTTCCATCCGAACGGCCCTGGCGCTGCGCGGTGCGCCGGGGCGGCACGTGGTCGTGCGCCTCGACGGGCCCAGCGAAGACGGGCGCGGCGACATGCTTAGCGTCTACGTCGGACTGGCCGGGGGCGGCTATCTCTGGCTCGATATCCAGGACCGCGTCACCGTCCGGCTGCTCGGCGTGCCGATCGGCTTCTTCGCCGGCCTGTTCGGTGTGCTTGTCGCTCTGGCCGCGCTTGCCGCAGTCGCGCGCGAGATGCGGCCGATCACCCGCCTCGCCCGCGAGGTCGACAGGGTCGGCGAGAACATCGCCCCGGTCACGATAGCCGAGCACGGCGCGCCGGAACTGCGCAAGCTGATCCGCGCGGTGAACGCGATGCAGGAGCGTATCGCCGCTTTGGTGCGCAACCGTACGCTGACACTCGGCGCGATTTCTCATGACTTGCGCACCTACCTGACCCGCCTGCGCCTGCGAGTGGAGATGTTGCCGGAGAGTCGCCACCGCGCCGGCGCCATCGCCGATGTCGAAGCCATGCAGTCGCTGGTGGAAGACACGCTCGACTTCGCGCAGGAGTCGTTCGTCCCGACAGAGCCGGCCTCCGCCGACGTCGCGGCCGCGCTGCGCCGCTATGCTACCGAGCAGAACGACGCGCGCCTCGTCCTCGACATGCCGGACGGCCCGGCATGGGTTGCGATGGGCGACAAGGCGCTCGGGCGCGTCATCGCCAATCTCGTCGGCAATGCGCTGCGCTATGGCGAGCGCGCCTTCGCCGGCATCGAGGCGGACGGTGCGCGTGTCGTTCTGGTCATAGAGGATGCAGGCCCCGGCATCCCCGCCGCCGAGCGCGAGCGCGTCTTCGAGCCGTTCCACCGGCTGGACGGCTCGCGTAACCGCGACAGCGGCGGCACGGGGCTCGGCCTGACCATCGTCCGCCGGCTGGTCGAGCGGCATGGTGGCAGTGTCGCGCTGGACACCAGCCGGCGCGGGGGGCTCGCCGTCCGGGTCCGGCTGCCGCGGGCGGAACCCGCGGGCTGATACAAATCGACATGTCGCGGTTCGAGCGGCGATACCTTTGCCACTCACCCTTGCCGCCTCATCAACGGCAAAGGACCGGATGCCATGAAAGCCACATTCCCGATCAGGCTGACCACACGAATCGCCGGTGGAGCGGCCGTCCTCGGCCTCGCCGCCACCATACCCACGCTCGGGAGCGCGCAGGACCTGACCGGACCCATCGGGCCCTGGGCATGCGAGCAGGAGCCCTTCGCGAGCGAACCGGGGCCGGCCTTCGATCCGACCGCCGTTCGGCTCATTGCCGGCCTGCTGCTCTCGGCACAGGAGACCGCGCTCGGCATCCGGACCGACCAGATGGATGCCTGGCGCGGCTATACAACGGCGCTCATCGCTCTTCTGCCCTCGGGCGAGAGGCTCGGGCGCTGGACGGACGAGGAGAAGCGCGCCGAGGCACAGGCCTTCGACCTCGCGCAAGACATCGCCAACGCCGCCATCGAGCGGGCGGAAAAGGCCCGTGCATTGCAGGACGCGGTCTCCACACTCAAGGCAGCGCTGACGCCCGAACAGATGAGCATGGCCAAGCAGATGCAGGAGAGGCTGGTAGAGCGGATCGCCCATTTCCTGGAATGGCGCCGCAGCGAGGGGCCTGGCATGCCGCTGTGACAGATCGAGCCGGAATGAAAAGGGCCGGGAGCGCAGGCTTCCGGCCTTCCTTTATCGAGTGACGCCCGATCACCAGCGCTGGAAGCTGCGCGAACCGGTGTGCACACCGCCGCCCGGGCCGACGACCGCGCGATTGGTCGTGCAGCCCTGTCCGGCGGCGCAGTTTCGTGTGCGCGCCGCCATGCCGCCATTGGGGCCTTCCGTGACGCGGGTCGAGGTGCACGCCCCGCCGGTGCAGAGGCGGGTCTGGGCGGTCGAGCCGCCATAGACCCCCGTGGCGCCACGAACGCCGACGCAGGCGCCGCCCGCGCAGGTGACCGAGCGACTGGCCGAAGTGACCCGCGGCGCGACATAGGGCGGATAGGCCGCCCAGTGCCTGTGCCAGGGATAGGCGACATAGTAGCGGTCCCAATAGGCGCGGTTGAACGACACCACGGTAATGCCTACCGTCGGCGCCAGAGGTGCGGTCAGCACGACCGGCGCTCCGCGATAGACCACTTGGATGTAATGCGCCGCCACCCAGCCGCGATAAGGTCCGAAGCCGATGTCGCACCAGCTATAGCCGGCAACGCAGCCGAAGGTGGTGATGGCGGCGCCCGTCGGCACCACGGTTATGGCGGGATAGACCGTCGACGGGCCGGCGCGCAGATTGACATTGGTGACGGCGACAGAAGTGGTCGCGGCGCTGGCCGCCGATACGGTGACGACGGTGAGCGCGGCAGCGAAGAGAAACGTTCTGAGCATGGCGGAACCCCGATGCGAGCCGCCCGGAGGCGGGCGTCTGTTTGTCCGCCGACCTCCATAGGCGCCTGACCTGGCCCGCATGTCTCGCCCCTGTTTCAGTTTGTGACAGCGAAAGCGGCGCGAGCGGGGTGGCCATGCCTCTAGACGGTTGGATTTGCCCTCTCGGGCGGGCTGAGCCTCCTGGGAAGACGCGCAACCTACACGGTGCGGCGGGTCTGCTACCGCCGCGGGACGGGGCCGCGAAGGCCGTTGGCGTCTGCCATCCCATCCGCCGAAACGGGCCTTCGGCGCGGACACGCGGGCATCATGGACACAGCATTTGCGGCAGAGACCGGAGGAGACCGGACCTTTTCTTTGACGGCGGACGCACCGAGGGGGCGGTTTCGCATATTCAGCCCCATCAGGCGAACGGACTCGACGGGACATTATACGTCATAGCGCTATAGCGTACGCATAGTTCTCTACTTGGTCGCTCGCGGCCCGCCATTCCCATTTTTCGCCGCTTGGCGTTGCTTCCGCCGTCTCTGAGCCCGTCGGCCGAACAGCGCCGGAGAGTGTCAGTCTTCGGCCGCCGGCTCCGGCGCTGCGGTCGTTTCGCTGTCGGCCGCATAGGTGAGAATATCGCCCGGCTGGCAGTCGAGTTGGCGGCAGATGGCCTCCAATGTGTCGAACCGGATGCCTTTGACCTTGCCTTGCCGCAGCAGGCTGAGATTCGCTTCGGTGATGCCTATCCGCTCGGCAAGCTGCTTCGACTTGACGTTGCGCCGGGCGAGTACGGCAGCGAGGGTCACGGTGATGGGCATGGCGATCAGACGAACTGGCTGTTTTCTTCGGCAAGCAGAGCGGCTCTTTCCATCGCCCAGGCCAGTGAAGCGACCACGCCGGCAAAAAGCGCAAGGATCATCACATCGGAGCTTATGTCGATGGTGATCCGCTTCGGGCCACCCTGCCAGCCCAGCGCCAGCGTGAACAGCAGGCCCGACAGAGGCTTCATCAAGGCGCTGACGCCGGTACCCAGCGCGAAGTCGCGCAGACCGGCAATGCCCTCGGCGGCGAAGGGGTGGCCGGACGCGAACTGGGCGAGGCAGATGCGCAACCGTATCAAGCCCCAGCTCAGCGGCGCGAGATGCAGCATTGCGGTGGCGATGCCGACCCATGGCAGGGCGGCGCCGGGCATGGCGGGATGCGGCCCGGCCAGCCAATAGCCGATCGCGAGGGTCGGCAGCAGAACCGCCAGCCCCAGCGCCACCGCTGCCAGCGCGCTGAAAGCGAAGCGGGCCCGCGGCGACAGTGCCAGGGCCGCCGACGACCCCCATAGGGTTGCGACGCTGTGGCTCTTCATGGTCGTTCTCCCTGCGGTCTGGCGGGAGTTATGACGCGAAAATTATTGTTTGACAATAATAACACGGCGCGGCAAAGGAAAAATTATTGTTTTGCGATAATGGAGCCTGACCATGAACCCTCTGCCCGCCGCTCTGCTGGCGCTCGCGCTAGGCGTCTGCCTGCCCGCTTATGCCACCCCCACGAGGTCCACCCCCACGACATCCATCCCTTCGACATCGACCGGCGCGATCTCGATCGCCCAGGTCGTCGACCTGATTCAGCGCGCGCCCAACGACAATGCCGCGCGGAACGCAGCGACGGCCTATCTCGCCGGCGTCGGCGAGGCCACCGGCGTGCTGGTGGCTGAAGCCGGGCGCCGTGCCGCCATCGGTCTCACCTGTGCCCGGCCGCTCGGCATGTCCAGCGCGGCCGCGCTCGCCGCCTTGTCCCGCATCGACAAGGGCAGATGGAGCCAAACCGCTGCGACTCCCATCCTGGTTGACGACATGCTGGGCCGTGCGGGCTGCCATTAGGGGATGGACGAGGAGCCTCCCGCGCGGCGGGCGCGGGAGGCGCGCGCACATCCCCGCGCGCCGGTTTCACCACGTCCCGCTCCGCCGCGTCGTCGGGCTGGAGGGCGCCGGAATGATGCCGAGCGGGCCGAGAGCAGGCTCGGCTCGCTCGCTGTCGCGGCTGCGCGGGCGCGGCTGCCGCCGCGCCGGAAGGTCGCGTGTTCAGGCGAGGTCGATCAGGATTTTCAGCTCGGTGCCGGCGGGGCTCAGCAAGGCCTCGAAGCCCTCCGCCACCACATCGTCCAGCCGGACGCGGCTTGTGACGACCTTTTCCGCCGGCAGCAGGCCGGAGCCGATGAGCGCGGCGACGCGCGGCCACATCAGGGTCGAGTAGCACCACGAGCCGCGCAGATCGATGTCCTTGAAGGTGAGGGTGAAGCCGTCCACCGCCGGCTTGCCGACATGCAGACCCACCTGCACCACCACGCCCTGGCGCCGCACCGCCTCGATGCAGGTGGCGGTGGCGGCTTCCGCGCCGACGCATTCCAGCGCCACATCCACCCCGACGTGGCCCTCCGTCTGGTCGCGGATCGCCTCGACCACCTTGTCGGTTTTCGGGTTGAGGGTGATCACGTCGGGCAGGACCGCGCGGGCCATGGCCAGCCGGTTGTCATTGGTGTCGGACAGGAAGATCGTCGTCGCGCCCGCGGCCCGCGCGGCGAGAACCTGCAATTGGCCGATCGGCCCGGCGCCGGTGACGAGCACGGAGGAGCCCGGCCGCACTCCGCCGCGCTCGGCGGCATAGACGACGACGGCGGTGGGCTCGATGAGCGCCGCCTGCTCGTCTGTTACGTTATCTGGCATGGCGAAGACGTTGTAATCATTGACAACGGAATATTCCGCCATGCCGCCCCAGGGCCACATGAGGCCGATGATGCCGAGCTTGTCGGAGAGCTGGTAGAGGCCGCGCTTTCCGTAATGATCGTCGCGTGGCGAGACCAGCGGCTGGATCGAGACGCGGTCGCCGGGCTTCACATTCGTCACCTCGGCGCCGATGGCGACGACGGTGCCGCCATATTCATGGCCCAGCGTCTGCGGCAGCTTGGCGCCGGTGTAGGGATGCGGCGCGGTGGGGATGAAGATCGGGCCGGCGGCATATTCGTGCAGATCGGTGCCGCAGATGCCGCAGAAGCGGTTCTTGACCAGCACGTCGCGCGGGCCGAGCCGGGCGCGGTCGGGCTCCGGCACATTCTCGATGCGCACATCGCGCTTGCCGTGGAAGCGGGCGGCTTTCATGGGAGTGTCCTCAAAGCGGGAAAAGGGACGTCAGGCTTTGCCGGGGGCGAGGGCGTCGAAGGCTTCCAGCGCCCGGCTGGCATAGACGGCGGAGGGCCCGCCGCCCATTTCCAGCGCGACGGCGAGCACCTCGATGAGCTCCTCGCGGCGGGCACCGTGGCTGGCGGCATTGGCGACGTGGAACAGGATGCAGTCGGCGCAGCCCTGATGCACGGCGAGGGCGACGGCGATCAGTTCCTTTGTCGCCGCGCTGAGCGCGCCGGGGCGCGAGGCCTCGCCCATCAGCGTGCGGAAGGCGCCCATCGGGCCGGGCGCCGCCTTGGCCAGCGCGCCGAAGCGCCGGTTCATGTCCTTGAGCTGGTCGTGGATGTTTTCATTGCCGGCCATGGCCGTTCCTCAGATGAAGACCATGCCGCCGTCCACCATCAGGGACTGGCCGGTCATGAAGTCGGAATCGGACGAGGCGAGGTAGCGGGCGACGCCCACAAGGTCCGCCGGCTGCGAGGCGCGCCCGAGCACGGCGGTGGCGGCGAAGCTGTCGAAGGCTTCGTTCTCCTTCTGTGTCAGCCCGTTATCGCGAAAACCCTTGTCGATCACGTCCCACATCGGGGTGGCGACAACGCCGGGGCAGAAGCAATTGGCGGTGATGCCCTCCTTGCCGAAGGCGCGCGCCGCCGCCTGTGTCATCGCCACCACGGCGAATTTGGAGGCGCAGTAATGCGCCAGCGGCTCATAGCCCTGCTTGGCGGCGATGGAGGCGGTATTGATGATCTTGCCGCCGGGGTGGCCGGCCTCTGCCTGTCGGCGGAACGTCTTCACTGCCTCCTGCATGCCGATCAGCACGCCGAGCGCGTTGACATCGGTGACGAAGCGCCAGTCTTCCTCGGTGATGTCGAGGAAGGGGCGGGTCTGGGCGACGCCGGCATTGTTGAACAGCACGTCGACGCGGCCGAAGGCCCCCGCCGCCTTGTCCAGCATGGCGCGGACCTGCGCGCGCTGGCGCACATCCACCGCCACGCCGATGGCCTTGCCGCCGGCCGCCGTGATCTCGCCCGCCAGCCGGTCGGCGGCCTCCTGCGCGAGATCGGCGACGGTGATGGCGGCACCGTCGGCGGCGAGCGCCCGGGCGATGGCGGCGCCGATGCCGCCGGTGGCGCCGGTGATGACGATGCTCTTGTCGCTGAGTTTGGACATGATTCCTCCTTCGCCCTCCGCGTGCGCGGCGGCGTTCGGGGTTGAAACGGGCGGGCGTCAGGCGATGTGGGCGAGGATCAGTTCATTGACCCGCGCGGCTTTTTCCATCTGCACCATATGGCCGGCCTCGGGGATCACCTCCACCGTTGCCCCCCCGGCGAGGGCGTCGGCATGGGCGGCGGGGATGATCCTGTCGCTGGCGCCGAAAATCACCAGCGCCGGCATGTCGGTGGCGGCGAGCGCCTCCGCCACCTGCTCGGCCTGCCTTCCGCCGGCGAACAGCGCGGCGGAAAGGGCGGTGAGCGCTTCCGCCACCCCGTCGAGGCGCTTGTATTTCAGGAGGTCGTCGACCAGTTGCCGCGTGACCGTGTCCGGGTCGTGGAAAAGCTGTTCCAGCACGGGCTTGAGGTCGCGGCGGGAACTCGCCTGCACGAAGCCGTCGGTGTAGCCGGCATTGATCTCAGGCCCGAGGCCGGCCGAGCCGATCAGCGTCACCGAGGCGACGCGCTCGGGCGCGTCCAGCGCCGTGCGGGCGGCAATCGCGCCGCCCATGGAATGGCCGACGAGATGGGCGCGCGGAATGTCGAGCGCGTCCATGAAGCCGAGAAGCGCGGCGGACAGGCCGCCGAGCGAGGGGGCGCCCAGCTTCTTGTCGGATTGCCCGTGGCCGGGCAGGTCCAGCGCGTAGACGGTGGCGGCCTCCGCCAGCGCGTCGATGTTGAACAGCCAATTGTCGAGATCGCCGCCAAAGCCGTGGATGAGGATGACGTTTTCGGCTCCCTCGCCGCGCTTGGCGTAGCGCAGGCGCCCGGCCGGGGTGTCGATGAAGTGGGTGCGCGGGGCTTCTTCTTCCGCCGCCTCGGCCGCCGCCTGCGTCGCATATTCCGCGACATAGGCGTCGATCTCGGCGTCCGGCACCTCGTCATCGGCGATGACGCCGATCAGCGCCTTGACCGGATAGATCGTGTCCGGCTCGCCGATCACCCGGCGCAGCGTGCCGGTTTCATGCGCCTCGACCACGCCGGCGATCTTGTCGGTTTCCACCTCGACGATCTCGTCGCCCGGCGCGACCGGAGAACCGGCGGGCTTGAGCCAGCCGGTCACCTTGCCTTCCGACATCGACAGGCCCCATTTGGGCATGACGATCGGCTTGATGCGTTCATTCATCGAGAAGGCTCCTTACGCCGCCGACTTCACGGGGCCGGTGGTCTTGTGGACCGCCGCGACGATGGCGTCGGCCGAGGGGATGTAGAGGTCTTCCAGCACGGGTGAGAACGGCACCGGCGTGTGCGGCGCGGTGACCATCTGCGGCGCCGCCTTCAGCGCGCCGAAGGCGTTCTGCGCGACATAGGCGGCGACATCGGTGGCGATGGAGCAGCGCGGATTGGCCTCGTCTATCACCACAAGACGGCCGGTGTTCTCCACGCTCTCGATCACCGTGTCCCAGTCGATGGGCGAGAGGGTGCGCAGGTCGATCACCTCCGCCGAGACGCCGGAACGGGCGAGTGTGTCGGCCGCAGTGAGGGCGCGCGGGACGGTGAGGCCGTAGCCGACGAGGGTCACGTCCCGGCCGTCGCGGACGATGTTGGCCTCGCCGAAGGGGATGGCGTAGCTCTCCTCCGGCACGTCGGCCTCGGAGCCGTACAACGCCTTGTGCTCGCAGAAGATCACCGGGTCGTCGTCGCGGATCGCCTGGATCAAGAGGCCCTTGGCGTCATAGGCGTTGGACGGGCACACCACCTTCAGGCCCGGAATATGGGTGAACAGCGGGGTGAGCATCTGCGAGTGCTGGGCGGCGGCGCGGAAGCCGGCGCCGACCATGGCGCGGATGACCACCGGGGTCTTCGCCTTGCCGCCGAACATGTATTTGAACTTGGCGGCCTGGTTGAAGATCTGGTCGAAGCACACGCCCATGAAGTCGAGGAACATGAGTTCCGCCACCGGGCGCATGCCGCAGGCGGCGGCACCGATGGCGGCGCCGATATAGGCGCTCTCCGACAGCGGGGTGTCCATCAGCCGGTTGCCGTGCTTGGCGTGCAGCCCCTTGGTGACGCCGAGCACGCCGCCCCAGGCATCCATCTCGCCGGGCGCGCCGGCGCCGCCGACGATATCTTCGCCGAGCAGGATGACGGTGGGATCGCGGCGCATTTCGAGGTCGAGCGCCTCGTTGATCGCCTGCTTGTAGCTGATCATGCGGGCCATGGGTTTTCCTCCGGTTCTTGGTTGTTGTGCTCAGTAGGCGACATAGACGTCGGTGGTGAGGTCGCGGGCGCCGGGCAGCGGCGCGCCCTTGGCGGTCTCCACCGCATCGTTGATCAGCGCCGCCACTTCGCGGTCGATGAGGGCGAGGTCGGCCTCGCTCACCACCCCGGCGGCGGTGACGCGGGCGCCGAACAGCTTCAGGCAGTCGCGGTGGGTGCGGTTGTGGTCGTTCTCGCCCTTGGCCTTGTAGGTCTGGGCGTCGCCCTCGAAATGGCCGAAGAAGCGCACGGTCTTGCACTCCAGCAGCGCCGGCCCGCCGCCCTCACGGGCGCGCTTGATGATCTCGCCCGCCGCCTCATAGACGGCGAAGAAATCGGTGCCGTCCACCGTCACGCCGGGCAGGCCGAAGCCGGCGGCGCGGTCGACATAGGAATCGACGGCGGTGGCGTATTCGACCGAGGTCGATTCCGCATAGCCATTGTTCTCGACCACGAAAACGACCGGCAGGTTCCAGATGGCGGCGAGGTTCATGCTCTCCAGCACGGTGCCCTGATTGGCCGCGCCGTCGCCGAAGAAGGTGAGGCCGACCCCGCCATCGCCGCGGAACTTGGCGGCGAGGCCGGCGCCGCAGATCAGCGGCGCGCCGGCGCCGAGAATGCCGTTGGCGCCCATCATGCCCTTGGACAGGTCGGCAATGTGCATGGAGCCGCCCTTGCCCCGGCAGCAGCCCGTCGCCTTGCCGTAGATCTCGCCCATCATCTCATGCACATCGACGCCCTTGGCGATGCAGTGGCCATGGCCGCGATGGGTGGAGGCGATGCGGTCAATGTCGGTGAGGTGCATCATGATGCCGGTCGCGCAGGCTTCCTCGCCGGCATAGAGGTGGACGAAGCCGGGAATGTCGCCCTTGGCGAACTCCACATGCAGCCGCTCCTCGAAATCGCGGATGGTGCGCATGGTGCGGTAGGCGGTCAGCAACTCGTCCCGGGAGAGGGGAAAGGGATTGTTGGTCATGGCGTCGTCATTCCTCCTTGGGATGCCGGGCGTTGCCGGCGGTTATTGTCGGAGCGTGCGGGCGTCAGGCGCCCGCCAGCAGAGGGGCATGGTGCGGGGCAGGGTGCGTGGCCGGGACAGCGTGGCGCAGCAGCAGCTTCTCGCGGGCGGCGAAGCCCATGACGGCGGCGACATCGACGGTGCGGAAGGCGGCGTCGCGCAGGCAGATCGTCACCTCCTGATGCCCGTCGAAGAACAGTTCCCGCTCGCCGTCGAGCGCCACCGAGCCGGCGGCGATATCGGGTGAGAACACGGTCCCCGACGGCATGCGGCGCCAGCTCTCCACGCCGACGGGCGTGACGAGGCCGGGCGCGATGGGCGCGTGCACCACCATCGGAGCCGTCGCCGCCGGGGCAAGGGTGAGGGCGAGCCCGCCCGGCTCGCGGCGGCTCACCGGCTCGATCAGCCCGGCAATGGCGGCCATGCCGATCACTTCCGGGTCGGCGAAGGCGACATAAAGCTCGCGGAACGTCTCCGCCCGCCACAGCGCGCGGGCGCCGACGAAGCGGTCGGTGACGAGGGCGACATCGACCAGCGCGATGTCCGGCGCGCCGCCGTCGATGCGGACCTCGATCAGCTTGTTGGCGGCGAAGGCGAGGGCGGCCGGCACAAGCCCCATGGCGGCGAGGCCGGTGGCGAGCCCGGTGATGGTGGGTTCGCGGTGCTCGGGAAAGGCGTTGTTGGTGCCGGTGGAGATGCCGGCGATGGGCACCTGCCCGCATTCCGCCACCACGGCGCGGTGGGTGCCGTCGCCGCCCAGCACGATGATGGCGGCGATGTCGCCGGCCTCGCGCATCATCCGCGCGGCGCGGCGTGTGTCGTCCACCGTGCCGGTGACCGGCATGGCGAGATGGGTCAGCCGGGGAAAGCGCGCCTCGCCCTGCGCGTTGGAGCGCTCCATGCCGCGCCGCACATGGGTGGCGATGCCGCCGCGCTCGGGCATCATCATCACCTCCTCGATGCCGCAGGCGGCGAGCGCGGCCAGCGCCCGCAGCACGATGTTGGCGCGGTCGGCGACCTGCACGCTGTTGGCGCTGGCGACGACGCGGCGAATGTCCCGCGCCGAGATCGGATTGGCGATGATGCCGACCTTCGGCGGCGTCGATGACGTCATCCGGCGTCCTTCCCGTGGCGTTCGTCCCTGCGGGCCTCACCTTTGCCGGCGGGCCTCGTTCGTGCCGTGTCTCTCCGCAAGTGGCGGGCCAAGTGGGGTTAAAGCGCTAACGCATTGATTGTATTGAAGATCGGTGCCGCGCGCCTGTGCGGAGCGGTGCGGCACGGGCGCCGCATCTGTGGCGGCGGCTGCCACAGGTGTGGCGCCGCGTGCACTTCGTGATGGCCGGCGCGACGCCGGCGCTTGCGCCCGTCCGCCAAGGGGATGACACTGCCGGCAAACGGGAGGTCACATCCCGATGCCGGCACGTTCCGGCGCCAACATTCCGGGAGGACGCCGATGAGACGGGAACAGGCCGCTCATATCGACGAGCTCGTGCGCGCCGCCAGCGGGGCGACGACCCGCCGCGACGCGGTGATCCAGGATTCCTGGCGCCGCTGCGTCAGCGAGCACCAGCTCGATCCGGAAGTGCTGCGCCAACCCTGCATCCTCACTCCGACGCGGTTGCGCGAGCATCAGGACGCGATGGAGGAGTTTACCCATACCGCGCGCTTCGGGGTGGAGACGCTGTACCGGCAGGTGGCCGGGCTCGGCTATGTGCTGCTGCTGACCGACGCCAAGGGCATCACGGTGGATTTCATCGGCGACCCGACCTTCGACAACAATTTGATGCGCGCCGGGCTCTATCTCGGCGCCGACTGGAACGAGCAGCATGCCGGCACCTGCGCGGTGGGCACCTGCATCCACACCGGTGAGGCGCTGGTGGTGCACCAGACCGACCATTTCGACGCCACCCATATTCCGCTCACCTGCACGGCGGCCCCGGTCTATGACCCTTCCGGCGCGCTGGCGGCCGTGCTCGATATCTCCGCCCTGCGCTCGCCGGAGCCGAAGGAGAGCCAGTTCCTCGCGCTGCAATTCGTCAAGGGCGTCGCCAACAAGATCGAGACGGCCAATCTGGTGAACCGCTTCCGGCGGGAATGGATCATCAAACTCGCCGCCTCGCCCGAATTCGTCGATGTCGAGCCGAGCTATGTGCTGGCGGTGGACGGTTCGGGCCGGCTGCTCGGCTTCAACAACGCCGCCCGTCAGTTGCTGCTGCGCGAGGCCGGGGCGGAGGGGGCGGGCGCTCCGCGTGGGCTGGTGGGGCGGCGGCTCGGCGAGTTCTTCGAATTGGAGCTGGACGACCTGCCGCGCTACACTCACGCACTGCCGGCGGGGCAGCGGCTGGTGCGGCTCGCCCATTCCGGCACGCCGCTTTTTGCCGCGACGCTGGCCCCGCCCAGCCGACCGGGGCGGCCGGTGCTGGAGCCGCCGGCGCCCGCTTTGCCGGCGCCGCTCGCCGGACTGTTCCGCGACGACCCGGCGATGCGGCTGGTGGCGACGCGGGCGGCCAAGCTGGTGAACACCCAGATGAGCCTCCTGATCAGCGGCGAGACCGGCTCGGGCAAGGAATATCTTGCCAAGGCGATCCACGCTGCCAGCGCCCGCGCCGCGCGACCCTTCGTGCCTGTCAATTGCGCCGCGCTGCCGGAATCGCTGGTGGAAGGCGAACTCTTCGGCTACGAGGCCGGCGCCTTCACCGGCGCCGCGGCGCGCGGCAAGAAGGGGCTGGTGCTGGAAGCCGATGGCGGCACGCTGTTCCTCGACGAGATCGGCGACATGCCGCTGCCGCTGCAAACCCGCCTGCTGCGCGTGCTGGCGGAGCGCGAGGTGACGCCGCTCGGGCGCTCCAGACCGGTGCCGGTGAATATCCGCGTCATCGCCGCCAGCCATCGCGACCTCGTGGCCGAGGTGAAGGCCGGACGCTTCCGCGAAGACCTTTATTTCCGCCTGTCCGGCGCGGTGCTGGTGCTGCCGCCGCTGCGCGAGCGGCGCGATCTCGACTGGCTGGTGGCGCGGCTGATCGCCGGCCGCTGCCATGCCAGCGGGGCGCGCTTCAGCCTTTCGGATGCGGCGATGGCGGCGCTGACAGCTCATGACTGGCCGGGCAATATCCGCGAACTCGCCAACACGCTCGACTATGCCTGCGCGGTGGCGGAAACCGGGCTGATCGGCCTCGATGACCTGCCGGACCGGCTGCAGGCAGGCGCCTCCGGTGCCACCGCCCCGGCGGCGCCGCGGGCGACGGGGGCACCCTGGGCGCCGGCCGGGCCGAGTCTGTGGTCGCCCGAGCGCCCCTGTGCGCTGAACGGACCTTCCGGCGGGCGCGAGGAACTGATCGCCGCGCTGGCCGCCCATGGCTGGAACGTCTCCGCCGCCGCGCGTGACCTCGGGCTCGACCGCACCACGGTGCACCGGCGCATGCGCCGCTACGGCCTCGTCACGCTGCGGCAGGGGGCGAGCCAGATGTCCTGAGCGCGCCGGCCGCTCAGGACCGGCGCTCCTCGGCGCGCTTGCGGGCATAGAGCGCGCCGCACAGCCCGCCCATCAGCGCGCCATTGGCATAGATCACCAGCAGCGGCGTCACCGATGCGAACAGGCCGAGATGCACCGCCGTCACGGCCGCCAGCACCGCCAGAACCGCGATCGCCAGCACGGCCGGCAGCAGCCGGCGCGCCGTGAAGGCGATGAGGCCGGAGGCGCAGAGGATGGCGAAGCCGGAGACCAGGGCGAACAGGTCGATCATGCCGAGGGCTCCGCGAGAGATGACGCTGGGGAAGAGTGCATCCGCCCGCTATAGCCGGGGGGAGGGGCCGTTCCTAGAGCGTTTTCGCGCGACGTGGATACCGGTTCGCGTGAAGACGCGACAAAACAAAGAATTAGAGCATTCCGGCCGAAACGGCGGCCGGCGCGGCGCGGGTCATCTGCCAGAAGGGACCGGTCTCGTCCGTTGGGACGAAGCCCTTGCGGGCATAGAGACGGCAAGCGGGGTTGTGCGCCTCGACCTGCAGCGAGACGCTGCGGCCGAGGGCGGCCGCTTCGGCGCAGGCCCAGTCGAGCAGCGCGCCGCCCATGCCCTGGTTGCGCGCCTCGGCGAGCAGGCTGATGTCGACGATGCGGTGATCGCGCTCACCCCGGTGCAGGCAGAACCGGCCGACCGGCGTGCCGCGGCGCTCGACGATGAAAAAGGCGGCGCCGGCATGGTAGCGGGCATAATGCAGGGTCTGCAGGCGGAACTGATCGGCGAGGAAAGCGCGTAACGCCTCCTCCGGCCAGCCATTGCCCGCGAATTCCGGCCCGCGCACGCTGGCGAACAGCGCGGCGAGGAAGGGGGTGTCCGCCGGCGTCTCGGGGCGCAGGGCGAAGCCGCCGGGCGGTGAGGCTCGTGGTATCGTGACGCTATGACAGGGCTGCAGGGACATTGAATCCGTCAGGATTTTTCAGGATAGATGCCAAAAAGGGCGATGGCGTAGCGCAGCGCCAGGAAGGGCTGGCGGTTCTCATGCGGCTGCGAGCCGCCCTCCGTGCCGATGGTATGGTAAGAAAGCTTGACATCCAGCGGCACACTCGGCTCGACGAAGTGCTCCGCGACATTACCGCTGTTCTTCACATCGTAGCGACTGAGAAATGCGTTCGGTGCGGGAGTCGAAGTCAGTTTGGTGTCGTCCGGCGAGACATAGACGTTCACGTCGTGATGATGATAGGGCATCTCGCTCGATGTGAGCGTGTGGGCGGATGCGCCGGAGACGGCCCCCAGCGGAACCTGCTTGCTGGAGCCGAGTATCGCGCGTCCGCGAAGATCCGGCACAGCGAAGGTGTTGACGCCGTCGCCCCCATAAGTGATGCCGATAATGTTGAAGAGAGCCTGATACTCTGCCACGGGCAGAAGGCTGCCATCGCATTCCTTCCAATATTGGGGAACATAATTGGCGATGGAAAATAGCCGGATCTCACCGGTGAACGGTTCCATGTCGTCGCCTCACTGTGAGGGGAAATTGCCGGTAAGCGCTATGATGTAGTTGATGGAAAGGGTGGGCATTGCATTGTTGTGAGGAGATGCGCCGCCCGCTTCCGTGACAGTGTCGATGGCGAGCACTTGCGGTTCGCGCTGCTTCGTCTTTCCATCCTGGGGATCGACATAGCTGGTATCATTCAGATAGGGCAGGCCCTCCTTGTCGCTGGCGGCATCGGGCGAAAAGGCGGTTGCGAATAGGGCGCTCTCGTTCGTCGGCGTGTCGGAGGTGGCGTTCTGGTCACTGGCGGCCAGATGATGGGTGTGAGCCGGCAGCTGTTGCTTGCCGAGAAGGACGGTTGACTCGCCCACGACCTCGCCGAGCGTGCGCGCGGTGAGACCGGGGCCGTGACCGCTGCCGACGACGAGACGTCCCCGCAGATCGGGAAGCGCGAAACTGTTGATCCCGTCACCTCCCCATATCGTTCCCAGCAGCGCATACAATGCCTGATTCTGGCTAATGGGCAGCGTCTGGCCATGGCAGAAGGCCCAGCCGCGCGGTGCGTAATCGCCGGCGAAAATCCGGAGTTCTCCAAGATATGCGTCCATTTATCTGCCCTTAATCGCCGCGTGGGGGGAAAATGCCGCTGATGCAGATGCAGTAATGCATGACGGCAGAGGGCTGCATGTTGGTGTGGGGCTGGCTGCCGCCGGCTGCCGTGAGCGATCCCGGATGCAACTGGACGTTGGGTGTTCCGTCATTCTTGTACAGGAAGCGCTTCTTGCCATCGTCATCGAGGCCCACGCTGGCGATGTGGGCTCCCTTCGCCTTGCCGCTCCTCTTGGCCGTGCCGATGGCTGCGCTGGCCTGGAAACGGTGGTTGTGAATGGGAAGCTGGCCGACCGTCAGCGTGACGGTTTCCAGACCGCCCTGTAACCCGATCGGATAATCGTTTCCCTCGACATCCTTGCCCCGGCCGATGGCCACGCGACCCCGCAGATCCGGGAGCGCAAAAGTGGTTTTGCCGTCGCCGCCATAGACATCGCCCAGCAGGGCGAACAGAGCCGTATACCTGTTGACGGGCATCTGCCGTCCATCCGCAGCAAGCCATCCCTCCGGAATACGATCATAGGGGAACAGGCGAATCTCCCCGGTGTATCCGCTGTCCATGAGCCACGCCTCCCAGCCTGCACGAAGCAGAACATCTATAGGTTGCATTGATGTTAGAATGCGCTCGCTTAAGATGTAAAGCGCTTTGTTCGAGCGAGGATGCTGCGCCGGGGCGTTGACGCGGTTGCTGGTCCGCCTCATTCTTGCCTCAGGTTGTAAAGCACGGCCTGGGGGGCGGTATGGACAAGGGTGAGGCGGGCGCGTTGGTCGACGATGCAGAGGCGGGTCCGCTCGCGCTCGGCAAACGACCCTGGGAAGTGCCGACGCTCGACATCAGGCCACTCGCCGCGGCCGAGGTGGAGAATTCGGCCACGACCGAGGACGGCCAGTCTTCCTGAAGATGTGGGGGCGGCGCTCGCGGCCCGGAGCGGTTGAAGGCTGGCCCGTTTCGGCGCGTAATGACGGCTTCAGATCTTTCGATTCCGGTGCCTGGCGGTGTAATGCTGCCATTATGGGCAGTAGGGCACGGCTGAATGGGCTTTTGCGGCGTCGGACATCCCGCCCCACCACTGGCGGAGCGCATGGCGCGGGCGCTGCAGCAGGCGACCGGCCGGGTCGCGGGCTGGCAGGGCGACGAGGTCGTTCTGCGTGCCGGCGACGGCGCATTGTGTCTCAGCGATGCACGGGCCGCCATCGCCTTTGACGGGCGGCTGGACAATCAGCCGGAACTGGAAAGGCGGCTCGGCCTGCCGCCCGGCGATGTGGGGGGCGTGCTGCTCGCGGCCTTTCACCGCTGGGGGGCGGACTGCTTCACCCATCTGATCGGCGATTATGCCTGCGCGGTGTGGGACCGCGCCGCGCGCGTCTTCTACCTCGCCACCGATCCCGGTGCCTTGCGCACCCTGTTCTTCTGGGCGGAGCGGGGGCAATTGCTGTTCGCCACCGAGCAGCGCGGCCTGTTCGCCTGTCCTGAAATGCCGCGCGAGATCGACCGCGACCAGATGGCCGCCTGGCTCTGCATGCTGCCGCGCGAGCCGCTGCGTACCTTCTTTCGCGGCATCAACCGTGTGCCGCCGGGCCATTGCGTGCGCTGGGCGGGCGGCAGCTTCACGCTGGAACGCTGGTGGCGACCGGAGGATGTGCCGGCGCTGCATCTGCCGCGCGACGAGGACTATGAGGAAGCGCTGCGCGCGGCGCTGACCGAGGCGGTGCGCGCCCGCATCCGACCGGGCGAGCGCATCGGCAGCAATCTGTCGGGCGGGCTGGACAGCTCCAGCGTCACCGCGCTGGCGGCGGGGCACCTGGCGACGGAGGGGCGGGAACTGACCTCCTTCACCGCCGCCCCGCGACACCCGCAGCCCGCCCGCCGCAACCGCTTCACCGATGAATGGCCCTATGCCGCCGAGGTCGCGGCGCTCTACCCCAACATCACCCATGTGCGGATCGACAATGATGACGAGCCGCTGCTCGACGCGCTGGACCGGCGCGACATGGCCAGCGACTGGCCGGTGCTGAACGCGACCAACGCGGTGTGGATCGACGCCATTCACCGCGAGGCGAAGCGGCGGCGGCTCGCCGTGCTGCTGGTGGGCGCGATGGGAAACATGACCATCAGCTATTCCGGCGGCGAGAGGCTGGCGGGCCATCTGCGCCGGGCCGATATTGGCGGCACCTGGCGCACGATCGCCGATCTGCGGCGCGGCGGGGGGCGCTCCTGGCTGGGCCTCGCCGGCGAAGCCGCCGACTCGTTGCTGCCGCCACGGCTCAGCCGGCGCCTGCGCGCGGCACTGGGGCAGAATCCGGTGGGGCTGTTCGACTATACCGCCATACACCCTGCCTTCCTGCGGCGCTCGGGCCTCGAGGAGCGTGCGGTCGAGATGGCGGGCAGCCTGCGCAACGCGGCGCGCGGCGACGGCCGTCGCTTGCGCCTCGCCGTACTGGACCGCAGCGATCATCGTGGCCACCACGCCATGACGACGCGCCGTCTGTTCGGCCTCGATGTGCGCGACCCGACCAGCGATCGGCGCGTGGTCGAACTCTGTCTTTCCATTCCCGAGGAACAGTTCGCGCGCGGCGGCGTGCCACGCTCGCTGATCCGGCGGGCGATGCGCGGCCTCGTGCCCGATACCATCCTCGATGAGCGGCGCAAGGGTCTGCAGGCCGCCGACTGGCGCGTGGGCTTCCAAGAGGCCCTGCCCGGGCTGCGGGATGAGGTGGCGCGGCTGCGCGGCAGTGACACGGCGCGCGAATGCCTCGATCTCGACCGCATGGACGCTCTGCTCGACGCCTGGCCGGGCAGCGATGACCACAGCGAGCGGACGAATGTCGATTATCTCTGCGCCTTCAGCCGGGCTCTCACCGCCGGCCGCTTCATCCGCCGCGTCGAGGGCGGCAATTTCTAGACTCATTTCGCTGTTTCACGGAAACAGTGATCTAATTGGTTGTTTCGGGGCGTGTTCTCACGCCGACCGGTATCCACATCGCTCGAAAACGCATCTGGGCAGGGATCAGAGATAACCGAGGCGGGCCATCATCGGTCCCTGCGTCTCGGCGATGCGCCCGGCAAGCGCGGGCGGCAGCGCGCGGCGCCAGTCCCCGGCGCGGCCGGAGCGGAAGAACGGGGCGCTGGCGCGCGCGAGCCGCTCACGAAAGCCGGCGCGGGCCTCCTGCGCCGCCAGCGTGGCGAAGGCGCTGGCGTTCAGTGACCGCGCCACCGCGTCCGGCGTGTCGTCGAGATCGAGGAAGCGGCACAGGCGTGCGAAGCCTTGGTCCGGCTGGGCCACGAGATCCTCATAGCGCAGGACCAGCCGGTTCACCGCCTCGGCGTCGATCCAGCTCGCCGCATGCGCGCTCCAGGAGGAGACGAAATGCTCGACATTGTCGTTCAGCCCCGTCTCCGACCGGCCGAGGATACGGGTGGGGTCGGCGATGTTCGCGACGCTGGTCGCCAGCGGCTGTCCGAAATGATGCGCGGCGGAGACTGCCACGTCGCGCGGGTCGCGCACGATATAGACCACGCGGTCGATCACATCCGCCGGAACGGCCGGCTCGCGCGCGCCGGGCGGCACGAGATGGGAATCATGCGTCTTGTAGAGGCCGGGCCGGTCCCGCGCGATGCATCGGCTGGTAAGAGGGCGCAGGAGGGCGACCTGTTCCGGCGTCAGATCCTCATGTTCGAGGCCGGCATGACGATCCTGCAACTGACGCGATGTCAGATTCATGATCCGCGCGAGGTCGCGATTCACGTCAATGGCCTGTCCGCGCCGGCGGTGGCTGGTGAGAAAGGCGCGCAGCCAGGTATTGCCCGATTTCGGGTAGGAGGCGAGGAGGGTGAGGCCGCTCATCCCCGCACCGTCGCGACGATGGCATCGAGCCAGCGCTCCGGCGGCGCCTCGCGCTGGCGCATCAGCCGATAGACCGGCGTTCCCCCCGCCACCAGGGCGCGAAGCCGGAACAGAGTGGCGTCCCGCCCGAGCGCGCGGCCCACCTGCGGACGGTAGGTCTCGGTCTCCAGCTCGGCGAGGATGTCGAGCGGGCCCGCGAGACGTTCGATCCGCTCCTCCCCGCCATACTCGGGCCGCCGGAGCAGAAAGATGGCCTTGAGCGGCAATGTGTGCCGGGCGGCGGAATGCGGGGCCGGGAGGTGGAACTTGTCCAGCCTGCGCCGGTTGCGCTCCAGCCCTTCCGTCGAAAGATCCACGCCCTCGAGCGCGTCGCGCCAGAGCTTCAGCCGGGGGAAGGCCGGCCGCACCCGGGCCGGCGACCCCCCTTCGACCACGCACACATCATCTGCCACCAGCGCGTGGCCGCGCCGGGTGAAGTGCAGCGCCAGCGTCGACTTGCCCATCCCCGAGGCCCCGCAGAACGCCACCGCGCCGCCGTCGATCTCGACGCTGGACGCATGCAACGGCAGCAGGGCGCGCTGGTGGCAGACAATGCCGAGCACGGAGCCGAGAAGGAACAGGCGCAGATCCGCCTCGTCCGCTGCCGGCTCCGGCGCGATGACGATTTCGCCCGTGGGATCGACGCGGAATCGCGCCAGGGCGGGCACGTCGAGCCGAATGCAGCCATCCTCCCCTATATGGAGCAGTGGGCTGATCTCCCGCATTCCCGGCAGATCGTCGACGGCGCCGAGGCGGACGGTGAGATCGGCGGGGCGGTCCTCGCCCTCCCAGGCGACGAGTTCGGGCAGGGGGAGTTCGGAGACGATGCGCCAGCCGCACAGAAGACCGTCGGTCATGGAGGCGAGCCCCGTCAGCCGCGCACGTCGATGAGGTTCTGCGCTTCGAGCTGCGCCAGAAAGGCGAGCACATCGGCTTCCAGCCGCCCGGCATCGGCCGCGTAATCGGCCTCCAGGGCGCGGCAGAGCGCGTCGACGCGCACCGGCTGTTCCAGCCGCCGCCAGATGCTGGAAGCGATGGCGTTAAGCCCGAAATACAGGCCCTGCTCGATATCGAGCAGAACCTGCGTGTCGCCGACATCGGCCGCCAGCGGGTGTGAACGTCGAACGACTTCGGATGCCGCCGAAACAACCATGGAGCCCGCCTGGATTGCTTTCCCGGCGTCTAGGTTTAAACCTCGGCGTGAACAGCGTCCAGTCGCCACCCGAGATAGGCGACCTAAGGTCAGGCGACCGTGTCTTTATGCCGTCCGCTGGACGCCATTCTCCTCGTCCATCAGCGATTCCACCGCGCCGATCGCCACTTCCAGCGTGGCGATCTTCTGCAGCGTCTTGTCGGAGGGGAGGGCGTCGATGTCGGCGGCGCGGGTGATGAGCTCGCGCTGCTCGGCCAGCAGCCGGTTGCGCAGGGTCTTCAGCTTGGTGGCGAGGGAATCGGTGGCGGCGGCGGGCATGGCGGCTTTCAGCAGGCTAACGCTTGGGGAGGCGGCGGGCGGGTTTGGCGGCGGGCGCGGCGTCGGCAGCGGCTTCCTGGGCGAGGCGCGCGGCACGCAGCCGGGCGATCTTGGCGTCGCGGGCCAGCGTATCGCTCTCGATCATCGACATGGCGATACGCGAGACCGTCTCGGCCTTGCTCTCGGATTGCGACAGCTTGGGGACGAAGGGGGATTCCGGGGCTTTTCTCGGCATGATCAACGTCCCAGTGTAAACGCGAAAAAGGCCGGGTCGCCCCGGCCTTCCCACGTTCGCCTCAACGGTCCGCGCCAGTACATCCGTGGTCGCCGACCGGAAGCCGTCTCGTCACGCAGCCTTGAGGCTGCCGGCCGAGCTCTTGCCGCTGCGGCGGTCGGTCTCGAGCTCGTAGGAGATCTTCTGGCCCTCATTGAGGCCCATCATGCCCGCGCGCTCAACCGCCGAGATGTGCACGAACACATCCGGGCCGCCATTGTCCGGCTGAATGAAACCAAAGCCCTTCTGGCCGTTGAACCACTTCACAGTACCTGTCGCCATGACTAAATCCTTTCAGTCGACATAGAGATTTGATGGTGCGCCGGGGCGCACGCATCAGGTTGACATCGATTTGAGAGGAAGTTCGCTACGGCGCAAGACTGCGCAAAACAAAGTTCAACGTCCAAGATCGATATCTTATCGTACCGGGGTTGTGGACATCTCACAACCCCCGGCCGATCTATTTTTACTCGGCAGCCGGAGCGGCCGGAGCGCCGGGGCGGGGGGCGCCGCGGCCGACGATCGGCTTCTTCTTCGGGGCGGCGATGAGACCCTCGCGGATCGCCTGCTTGCGCGCGGCCTTCTTGCTGCGGCGCACCGCCTCGGCATCCTCGCGCACGCGGCGCTCGGACGGCTTCTCATAGGAGCGGCGGGCTTTCATCTCGCGGAAGATGCCTTCGCGCTGCATCTTCTTCTTCAGCACGCGCATGGCTTGTTCGACATTGTTGTCGCGAACGAGGACCTGCAATTCTTGTCCGATCACATGCAGCCGGGGCTGCTGGTTGGGCGGTTCGGGAGAACCGGCGCGGTCGCCTGTCGTGGAACGACGGGCGCGGGAACACGCGGCCCCGAAGGGGCGCGGGATTGAATCAGCCTACATAGCCCCATCGGACCCGGCCCGACAAGCGCGATCATCGCCCCAGTCTCGGCGCCGGCAGGCGGGCCGCCGTGTCACGAAAATGTGGTACGGCGGCGATGGGATCATTTTTAGCCATGCCGCGTTGCCGCTCACCAAGGCACTATGCCCTTGGGGGTACCGGGGTCGAGACTATGTCAATCGCAGTGCTGGTGGTGGAGGACGAGGCCCTGGTGCGCTTCGACATCGCCGACTATCTGGCCGAGCAGGGCTTCGACGTGCACGAAGCCGCCAATGCCGACCAGGCGCTGGCGGTACTGGAATCCGTCCCCGGCATCCGGCTGGTGTTCACCGATATCGACATGCCCGGCAGCATGGACGGGCTGAAACTCTCGGCCGCCGTGCGCAAGCGCTGGCCGCCGGTGCGGATCATCGTTACGTCAGGCAACCGCCTCGCCGACGCGGCGGACATGCCCGATGGAAGCCTGTTCGTCGCCAAGCCCTACAGCCCCGCCGCCATCGCCCGCTCGATGCAAGGGCTGCTGGCGGGGCCGCAGTGAGTCGGCCGGGTCAGGCCGGGATGTGCCAAGGCCCCCGGGGGGCGGGGTGTGCTTGGCTGTGTCTTCTGGAGATGTTGTTGATCGCCCGCGAGCGCCCGAAGGTGGCTGTGCGACCCGACCGATCGCAGGGCACGAGGATCAACAACCAGCATCGGAATGCGCGAATGACGCCACTTGGTCGAGCCGTGTCGAGCGGGTGATGACCGACAATGGGCCGGCTATATCGCCAGGCTGTTCGGCAAGGGGGGCAGCGGAGGTCGGGCATCCAGCATATCCGCATCACGCCCCTATCACAGGCAGCTTTGACTTCCGTGCCGGCGACAGCTGGAAACGAGAACGACAGCGGGGTATCGTCGGCGTGCGAATGCAATGTTGCCTGGCGAGTTTGAGTAACGGGCCACCTCGAACATCAACTCATAGTTTCATGCTGCGTTTGAATGCATCAGGATTATGCTCGGGTGATTGAGGCAAATCGGGTCGCTCAGAAGGACAAGTGTGCCTATTATGATCAGGAAAATTACAAAATATCTCACCCTTAGGTCCATTTCTAAGGGTTTAAGACTACCACAAAGCATGATCTCCAGAACGGTTGAGCTAATTTATTTAAGAGATCTTATTTTTGATCTTAAAATTAACTGCGTACTCGATGTCGGTGCCAACCAGGGACAATATGCTAAAGAATTGCGGGCGATCGGTTACAAAGGGCTTATAGTATCATTTGAGCCGTTAGCTCGAGAATTTAGTAATTTAGAGGCGGCATTTAAGAATGACTCCAACTGGATCGGTTATAACGTCGCGCTCGGCAGTTTAAACGAAACAAGATCAATTAATATTCCAAAGCTGACCGTCATGAGCTCCTTGTTGGAGCCGGTGGTGAATAAAGTTAAGTATGAAACTGAAAGTGTTGAAATTGTAAGGCTTGATGAAATCATTAATAAAATAGGAAAAATAAATGACGGATCGCGAATTTTTTTGAAAATGGATACACAAGGCTTCGATGTTGAGGTTTTTAAGGGCGCTGCTGGGTGTATGAGTAGGATATTTGGTCTCCAAAGTGAGCTGTCTGTATTTCCATTGTATAAGAATATGCCAGACTACAGGGAGTCTCTTGATGTTTACGAGTCTGCTGGATTTGCTCTTTACAATTTGTCCGTCGTGAATCGAACGGATATAAATAGTTTGCTTGAATTAAACTGCTTTATGCACAACAGGAGACATATGAACAGCTCAATAGATAAGCTTAATTTGTTTAATGGCTGACGTTCTGGAGGAAGGAGGCATGAAGAGGCATGCTTATCTTATTGCTGCGCATGATAACTATTCATGTGTAAGGGCGGCAATCAAGATAATTGATGACCCTCGTAATGACATATTTATACATATAGACGCGGATTCAGATAATTTTGATGGTTCGGAATTTTTATCTATTCCAATTTTTTCGAATTTATATTTTATCGAGCGCATTTCAGTTAGGTGGGGGCATCATAGTCAAATAAAAGTGACATTGAATCTCCTAGATGCAGCGATCATGAAGGGGGACTACGAATACTATCATTTTTTGCAAGGGGCTGATCTTCCAATAAAGAATCAAGATGCAATCCACGCATTTTTTCAGAATAATTGTGGCGTGGAGTTTGTGGAAATAAAAGATCACGCGCGAAATTTTGCTGATTATAAGGCGAATTACTTTCATATATTTACCGCACTTAAAAATTATAGAAGAAGCAGGTTTCTTAGATACGCGAATCATGCGTTCGCTAAATTGCAGAAGTTTTTTCGACTTAAGAGAAGCGATGATTTTCATTATCTTGGATCTGCGCTTTTTTCTATAACTGATGCCACCGCGAAAATGCTGGTGAGAGCGCGGAGTTATATTTTTAATAAGTACTGGCTAACGTTGGCTTGTGATGAGGTATTTTTGCAGACAGAAATAAAAAGGATACAGTCAGAGAAAAACATAGTGGTTGATAATGAAAATAGAAATCTGAGATTTATCGACTGGAGGAATGGGATAGGAAATTCGCCTAAGACATTTAAAATTGAGGATTATGATTTTCTTATGGGGCTGTCGGATGATTATATGTTTGCTCGAAAATTTGATGAAAAAGTAGATATAAATATAATTATTAAAATTGGAGAGTCCTTATCGGGGAATCGTGTTCAACAGAGTTAGGTTGTTTCTTGGGTGAATAGGAATGTGGCTGCCGATACCCTTGCGGTTCCGCGGACGCCAACGATGGCTGACCGGTCCGCAAGGCGGGCGCGCATTCCATCCGCACCACGCTTGAGTTGCACGGCGCCGGGAAACGCCCTTCGATCCTCGACCGGCGGCATTCCGGGTTGCTTTAGGTGCAACGCGGCGCGCGCGCCGCGCATGATTGATCTGAGATTTGGAACAACCAAGACGGCATTTGTTAAAGCCCCGCCGCCATCGCCCGCTCGATGCAAGGGCTGCTGGCGGGGCCGCAGTGAGTCGGCCGGGTCAGGCCGGCACGCGCTCCCAGGCCGGGAAGGGGTCCGGCAGATGCTTGAGCGGTTCGGGATCGAACAGGGTCGGCCGCAGCGGGCCGACGAGGCAGTCGTCCAGCGCCGCGCGGATGGCGGCCTCATCCAGATTGACGCCGATGAACACGAGTTCCTGCCGCCGGTCGCCATAGCCGGGCGTCCAGTGCTGGCGCAGCCAGGAGCGCCAGTCGGGCTGTGTCGGCCAGTGCTCGGTCGGGATCGCCGCCCACCATTGGCCGATGGAGCCGGTGCGGCAGATGGCGCCGGCAAGCGACATCTCGCCGACGCGGCGCGGGCGGGTCGCCAGCCAGAACAGGCCCTTGGCGCGCACCAGCCCCGGCCAGGTGCGGGCGAGGAAGGCGTTGAATTTCTCGGGGTGGAACGGCCGGCGGGCGCGGTAGACGAAGCTGGAGATGCCGTATTCCTCGGTTTCCGGCACATGGTCCTTGAAGCCGTTCAGCTCCTTGAACCAGGTCGGGTGCTCATGCGCCCGCTCGAAATCGAAGCGGCCGGTGCCGAGGATGTGCTTCAGCGGCACATTCGCCTGATCGGTTTCGATGATCAGCGCGTCCGGATTCAGCGCCTTGACCACGGCGCGAACCTCCTTGCGGCGGGCGGGCGCGACATCGGACACCTTGTTGAGCACGATCACATCGGCAAATTCGATCTGGTCGGTGAGCAGGTCGACCAGCGTGCGGCTGTCCTCGTCGCCGGCGACCTCGCCCCGGTCGCGCAGGAAGTCGCGCGAGCCGAAATCCCTCAGGAGGTTCGCCGCGTCCACCACCGTCACCATGGTGTCGAGCCGGGCGACATCCGAGAGTGAGAAGCCATCCTCGTCGCGGAACTCGAAGGTGGCGGCGACGGGGAGCGGCTCGGCGATGCCGGTCGATTCGATGAGGAGATAATCGAACCGGCCTTCGTCGGCGAGGCGCTTCACCTCGGCGAGGAGATCGTCGCGCAGGGTGCAGCAGATGCAGCCATTGGTCATTTCGACCAGCTTTTCCTGCGTGTGCGAGAGATTGGCGTCGCCCGCCCGCACCAGCTCGGCGTCGATGTTCACCTCCGACATGTCGTTGACGATCACCGCGACGCGCATCCCCTCGCGATTCGCCAGCACATGATTGAGCAGGGTGGTCTTGCCGGCGCCGAGAAAGCCGGAAAGGACCGTGACCGGAAGGCGGGTGTCGGACATGGCTAGGCTCCACATACAAACTGATACAATGTATCATTTGCATGTGGAGCGCTGCGGAGCAAGCCCGGTCGAGGCGTGGGTCTACGCCTCGATGTCGATATCGCGCGTCTCTTTACCGAGCAGCAGCGCCAGCAAGGTCAGGCTCGCCATCGCGGTGAGATAGACGCCGACCCAGAACGGGCTGCCGCCGCCCCACGCCCATAGCGTGACGGCGATAAAGGGCGCGACTGCCGCGCCGAGGATGGAGGAGACGTTGTAGGCGATGCCCGAGCCGGTGTAGCGCATATTGGCCGGGAACAGCTCCGGCAGGAGCGCCCCCATCGGGCCGAAGGTCATGCCCATCAGGCTGAAGCCGAGGATGAGCCACGCCATCACCCCGAACGTGCCGCCGGCGAGCATCGGCACCCAGAGAAGGCCGAACACCATGATGGCCAGCGTCACCCCGATGAGCGTGCGGCGGCGGCCCCAGCGCTCCGCCCACGGGCCCGACACCATGGTGAAGACGCCGAAGAACACCACGCCGATGATCATCATCAGCACGAAGGTGGTGTAGTCATAACCGAGGCCGGGCAGGGACGCGCCGGTGCCGGCGCGGCCATAGCTCAGCGAGAAAGTGGTCATCAGGTAAAACAGCACATAGGTCGCCAGCATGTAGAAGGTGCCGAGCACCAATTGGCGGAAATGCGTGCGGAACACTGAGGCGAGCGGCAGCTTGTGCACCTTGCCGGCGCTTACCGTCTTGGTGAAGGCAGTGCTTTCCACGAGGTGCAGCCGCACCCACAGCCCGACCGCCACCATGACGATGGAGAACAGGAAGGGGATGCGCCAGCCCCAGTCGAGGAAGGCGTCGGACGGGCGCGTCGGGTCCTCCGAGGGCATCAGCGCGGCGATGATGAGGAACAGCCCGTTGGCGAGGATGAAGCCGAGCGGCGCGCCGAGCTGGGGGAAGGTGCCATAGACCGCACGCTTGCCGGGCGGCGCGTTCTCCGTTGCCACCAGCGCGGCGCCGCTCCATTCCCCGCCAATGGCGAAGCCCTGGGCGAGGCGCATCACCACCAGCAGCGCCGGGGCGAACCAGCCGGCCTGGTGGAAGGTGGGCAGCAGGCCGATGAGGAAGGTGGCGACGCCCATGGTGAGCAGGGCGCCGACCAGCGTCACCTTGCGCCCGCGCCTGTCGCCGAGATGGCCGAAGAAGATCGCCCCGAGCGGGCGCGCCACCATGGCGGCGCCGAAAATGGCGAAGGAGGCAAGCAGCGCCGTCGTCTCGTTGCCGGCCGGGAAAAACAGGTGCGGAAACACCAGCACCGCCGCCGTGGCGTAAACGTAGAAATCATAGAACTCGATGGTGGTACCGATCAGGCTGGCGAGAATGACGCGCGAGCGGGGATTGGCGACCGCGCCGGCGGGCCCGGCGGCAAGGGTGGACGACATGACGGCACTCCGAACGGCAGCGTGAAGCGCCGGGACCGGCGCGGCTGGGGGGATGTCGGAGGCGCTTGTAGAGCGTTTTCGGGCGAAGTGGACCGGTTCGCGTGAAGAAAACGTGACAAACGGACAATTGGATCATTTCGCTGTTTCCGCGAAACGGGGAAATGATCGGGAGCATCGGCCGGTGAAAAGCGGCGGGGCGCCGGCAGAGGTGCCATGCGCCCCGTGGGCGGGCGGCTCAGCCCGGCGGGTCGACCTTCACGCCCTGCGGCCCGACTTCGATCTGCAGCGAGTTCTGGTCGCGCTCATAGGCGCGATAGGCGAAGAAGCCGGCCACGCAGGCGAGCACGATGACGGCGACGATCAGCACAGTTCGGTTCATGATTTTCCCCGTTGGTCCCGCCCTGCCGGCAAGGGACCGACAGGCGGGGCGGTAACGGAACGCGGCAGCCCGCCCTCCGGTTCCGCGCCGCAGGTTCACGCCTCCGCCGGAGCACGCCTCCGCCGGGACGGGCGGCGGCGCGGCCTTCCTCTGCGGCGTCGGCCGCGAAGTCCTGGCGGAAGGCGCGCCCCACGGCCCGGCGCCAGCGGATCGGCTGAAGAAAGCCGGCCTTACAGCACGAAGACGTTACGGCAGAGAGGCGGTTATGCCCGGGCGACGGCGTGGCTCTTCGGTCGTCATCCTGGCTGAGCCGGCGCGACGTTTCGCGTATTCCATCTTTATTTGCGTGTTATTGATCGTGTTGTCACTGTTTCACTCCTTGGCGTTACGTCAATATACCTTGGTATATTTCATGTTGAATCCAGTTGTGAGAATGATATCTATCATATCAATCTCATGACAGCGTGCGCTGACGCCGATGTTAGTGACCGTGCGTCAAGAGATTACGTTCGGTAACAGTCGATCGCGCGCGTTTATCTTGGGGATGACGCAGCGGCTCTTGCGCCGGAAGGCGGCGAGGGCGGCGCGGCCGACCGAACCGGCAGGCACGAAGCAGCCGCGAAGAGCTGCGCGGCATTCATCAGGTTGAGGAAACGTCAATGGACAGCAAGACGACGGCGGTTCGGCCGTGGGAGCCCTGGTTCCAGCTCGGCTGCGGCATTCTCTGCATGGCGATGATCGCCAATCTTCAATATGGCTGGACCCTGTTCGTCGATCCGATCGACCAGGCGCATGGCTGGGGCCGAGCGGCGATCCAGACCGCGTTCACGCTGTTCGTGCTGACCGAAACCTGGCTGGTGCCGGTCGAGGCCTGGTTCGTCGACCGCTACGGCCCGCGCGTGGTGCTGAGCTTTGGCGCGGTGATGATCGCGCTGGCCTGGGTGATCAATTCCTATGCCGGCTCGCTCACCATGCTCTATGTCGGCGCCGTGTGCGGCGGCATCGGCGCGGGCTCGGTCTATGGCACCTGCGTCGGCAATGCGCTGAAATGGTTCCCCTATCGGCGCGGCCTCGCCGCCGGGGCGACGGCGGCCGGCTTTGGCGCCGGCGCCGCGCTCACCGTGGTGCCGATCGCCAATACCATCGCCGCGCATGGCTACCAGACGGCGTTCTTCTGGTTCGGTCTCGGGCAGGGGCTGGTCGTGCTGATCGCGGCCCAGTTCCTCTACCCCCCGGCGTTCAAGATCGCGCCGCCGAAGAAGGCGCTGCGCATTCCGCAGAGCAAGGTCGACTATCCGCCGTCGCAGACGCTCGGCAAGCCGGTGTTCTGGCTGCTCTACCTCATGTTCGTCATGGTGGCCTCCGGCGGCCTGATGGCGGCGGCGCAGATCGGCCCCATCGCGCATGACCTCGGCGTCGCCGATACGCCGGTGAGCATCTTCGGTATCTCGGCCGCCGCGCTGACGCTCGCCATCTCGCTCGACCGCATCTTCGACGGCTTCGGCCGCCCGATCTTCGGCTATGTCTCCGACCGCATCGGCCGCGAGAACACCATGTTCATCGCCTTCGGCACGGCGGCGGCGATGCTGCTGGTGATGGTGTTCCACGGGTCTAACCCGGTGGTGTTCGTGGTCGCCACGGCCTGCTTCTTCGGCGTGTTCGGCGAGATCTACTCGCTGTTTCCCGCGACCTGCGGCGACACGTTCGGCTCGAAATTCGCCGCGACCAATGCCGGCATGCTCTACACCGCCAAGGGCACGGCGGCGTTGCTGGTGCCGCTCGCCAGTGTGGTGGCCTCGATCTATGGCTGGTACGCGGTGTTCGCCATCGCGGTCGGGCTCAACGCCACGGCCGCGCTGCTGGCCCTGTTCGTGCTGAAGCCTCTACGGGCCCGGCTGATCGCCCGCAGCGCGGTGGAGGCGGAAGCGGCGCCGGTCGCGGTCGGCCGTGAGCAACCGGCGCACTGACGCTGACAGGCAAGAACGAACGTCATCCCGGACGGCCCCTGGGCCGCTCCGGGATTGTTGTGTGAAGGGAGAGCGATCCCGGCGCGACCGTTTCGCCGTCGGCCGGGATGCGCCTAACGGCTCGACCGCCCGTAGACTTCCGGCCGCCGGTCGCCGAGATGGGTGCTGAGACGGCGGGCCTCGTTGAGCCGCGCCGGATCGAGATCGGCGAAGACGAGTTCCTCGCCATCGCCCGCCAAAACCAGATTGCCGCCCATGGGATCACCAACGCAGCTCAGGCCCATATAGTCGAGTTCGCCCTCGACGCCGCAGCGATTGGCATAGGCGATGAAGAGCTCATTCTCGAAGGCGCGGGCCGGCACGACATAGAGCGAGACGGCGTCATAGGGCTTCATATTGGCGGTCGGCACCAGAACGAGGTCGGCGCCGGCCAGGGCGAGAGCCCGCACCGCTTCGGGGAATTCCACGTCGTAGCAGATCAGCATGCCGATACTGTAGCCGGCGAAGCGCACCAGTTCCGCCGTGCCCTCGCCGGGCGCGAACATCGCCCGGTCGAGATCGCCGAACAGATGTGTCTTGCGGAAATTGAGCAGCGTGCCGCCATCCTTGTCCAGCAGCAGGCAGGAATTATAGACCGCGCCGTCCGCCCCGCGCTCGGGATAGCCGTAGCACAGGCCGATATTATGGGCGCGGGCGATGGCCGCGGCGCGCCGGGCGCTGGGGCCGTCGGCCGGTTCGGCCGTCGCCTGCGCCGCCTCGTGGCCGATATTGTAGCCGGTGAGGAACATCTCCGGCGCCAGAAGGAGGTCCGCCCCGCCCGCCGCGGCCTGCGCGGCGGCGGCGTCGAGCCGGGCGAGATTGGCGGCGGGCGCGTTGAAGGGATCGCCCGCGGTCTGCAGCAGAGCCAGACGCATTACGCCCCCTTGCGCGCCTTGTGCGCCGTCACCGACATGCAGAAGATTTCGAACAGCACCTGCGCCGCCGCATGGGCGGTGTTGGAGGTGGCGTCATATTGCGGGGCGATCTCCACCACGTCGCCGCCGATCACGTCGAGCCCGTTGAGGCCGCGCAGCAGTTCCAGCACCTCGCGCGAGGTGAGGCCGCCGATCTCCGGCGTGCCGGTGCCGGGGGCGAAGGCGGGGTCGAGGCTGTCGACATCGAAGGAGACATAGACCGGCCCGTCGCCCAGCACCGCTTTCGCCTTGGCAATGATGGCGGGCACGCCCATGCCGGTGACCTCCTCGGCGTGGATGACCGTCATCCCGCTTTCATAAGAGAACTCCCACAGGAATTCGGCGCCGCCGCGAATGCCGATCTGGATGGTGCGTTGGGGGTCCAGAACGCCGTCGAGCACCGCGTTGCGGAACGGGCCGCCATGATGGAACTTGGCGCCCTCATAGGTGCCGGACGTGTCGCAATGGGCGTCGATGTGCAGCATGCCGACCGGGCGCTTCTCACCCAAGGCGCGCAGGATCGAGCCGGTGATCGAATGATCGCCCCCGACCGAGAGCGGAATCACCCCGGCGGCGACGATCTTCCTGTAGAAGGCCTCAATATCCTCATGGCAGGAATCGAGGCTGAAGCGCGAGCGGAACGGCACGTCGCCAATGTCCGCCACCTTCACCTCGGCGGCGGGAACCATGTTCAGCACATGCTCATAAGGCCCGACCCGCTCGATGGCGCGGACCGCGCGCGGGCCGAGGCGGGCGCCGGCGCGGTTGGTGACGCCGAGATCCATCGGCACGCCGATCAGCGCCATGTCGAGACCTGCGAAATCGGCGTGCTCCTGCGCGTCCGGGCGGTAGGGCGCGTCGAGCAGGGTGGCGGCGCCGGCCCAGGGCCAGACGCGCTTCTCGCCATCCTTGAACTGCAGTTCGGCGACGCGCTTGAAGGTTTCGTCATAGACGACGCCGCCGCCAACGCCGGCATATTTCGCCCGCAGCGCGGCGAGCTTTTCCTGATCGGACATTCGTGCCTCTTGTGAGCCTTGTGGCTTCTGGAAGTCCGCTCAGGCTAGCGGCTGCCGGCGCCGGGGGGAAAGGGGGCACGCGCCTTTCCCCGCCGGATGCGGGCCGGGTGTGGCCCGGCGGGCTCAGCGGATGTTCAATAGCAGCTCCGCCACCGCCTCCGGCGCGCTGAAGAAGGGCGAATGGCCGGTGTCGAGCGCATGCACCTTCGCCCCCGGCACCGCCGCCTGCATCTCCCGCTGCACGGCGAGGGGCAGGCCGCGATCCTGCAGGCACTCGATGTAATGGCGGCGCAGGCGGCCGAACCGATGCGGGGTGATGGTCGAGACCGTCGCGAAGGGGGCGTGCGGGGTGAGGCGCACGAGATTGGGCAGCGCGCGGTCGATGTCATGCGCGCTGCAGTCCGAATAGAGCGAACGGGCGATGAGGTCGCGTCGCGACAGGTCGAGGCCGAGCCCGTCCTTGCCCAGCCGCAGCATGCCCTGCGTCTCCACGATCGCCGGGTCCTTGAGATAGGTCGGCGTCATCACGAAGTCGCGCGCGCTCTTGCCGTTGGGCGCCATGAAGCCGGTGAGATAGACCAGCGCCTCGATGCGCTCCGGCATCTCTTCGCCGAGCCAGGTGCAGGTGGCGCCGCCGACGGAATGGCCGACGAGGATCGCCTTGCCCTCGATCGCTTCCAGCGCCGCCCGCACCGGGGCGGCATAGACCGATAGATCGGTGACGGCGGCGGTGGGGGTGGGGTCGAAGCCGTGGCTGGCGAGATCGGGTGCGATCACCGCATGGCCGGCGGCGCCGAGCAGGTTCGCCACCTTCTGGAAGCAGCCGCCCCAATGCCAGGAGCCGTGGATGAGAATGAAGGTTGCCATGGCGTTTCCTCCGAGAATTTCCGGCGCGTGGTAACGACCGGCGCGGGCCGCGTCCAGCCTGGCATGCCAGGCCGGGGAGGGAGCGGGCGAGGTGGCCCTTGCCGCCCGGTGGCGAGCGGGTACATTTTCACCATGGCGCCGCGTTGAGCAGGGCGCCGCAGGGATTCTGCCCATGGCCTATCGCACCACTGCCGGATCGCACAGCTACGCCTTCGCGGATCTGAAGGACTTGATGGCGAAGGCGACGCCGCCGCGCTCCGGCGACATGCTGGCCGGCATCGCCGCCGCCACGGCGGAGGAGAATGTCGCCGCGCGCATGTGCCTCGCCGATGTGCCGCTCGCCACCTTCCTCACCGAGGTGCTGGTGCCTTATGAGGAGGACGAGGTTACCCGCCTCATCATCGACACCCATGATGCCGCCGCGTTCCGCCCGATCGCGCATATGACGGTGGGCGCGTTCCGCGATTTCCTGCTGTCGGATGGCGCCACCAGCGAGGTTTTGGCCGCGCTGGCGCCGGCGGTGACGCCGGAAATGGCGGCGGCAGTGTCCAAGCTGATGCGCAACCAGGACCTGATCGCGGTTGCCAAGAAGTGCCGGGTGGTGACGCGGTTCCGCAACACGATCGGCCTGCCCGGCACCATGGCGGTGCGGCTGCAGCCCAACCATCCGACCGACGACCCGGCGGGCGTCACCGCCTCCATCCTCGACGGGCTGCTCTATGGCTGCGGCGATGCGGTGATCGGCATCAATCCGGCCTCCGACAGCGTGCCTGTGCTGAGCGAACTGCTGAAGTTGATCGACGGCATCATCCAGCGCTTCGAGATACCCACGCAGGCCTGCGTGCTCACCCATGTCACCACCTCCACCGAGGTGATCAATCGCGGCGTGCCGGTCGATCTGGTGTTCCAGTCGGTGGCGGGCACGCAGAAGGCCAACGCCTCCTTCGGCATCGACCTCGCCACGCTGGCGGAGGGGCGCGAGGCGGCGCTGTCGCTCAATCGCGGCACGCTCGGCGACAATGTGATGTATTTCGAGACCGGGCAGGGCTCGGCGCTGTCCGCCAACGCCCATCACGGCGTCGACCAGCAGACGCTGGAAGCGCGCGCCTATGCGGTGTGCCGGCCGTTCAAGCCGCTTCTGGTGAACACGGTGGTCGGCTTCATCGGGCCGGAATATCTCTATGACGGCAAGCAGATCATCCGCGCCGGGCTGGAGGATCATTTCTGCGGCAAGCTGATGGGCGTGCCGCTCGGCTGCGATGTCTGCTACACCAACCATGCCGAGGCCGACCAGGACGACATGGACACGCTGATGACGCTGCTCGGCGCGGCGGGCGTCACCTATATCATGGGTATTCCCGGCTCGGACGACGTGATGCTGAACTACCAGTCCACTTCGTTTCACGACCAGCTCTATCTGCGCGAGGTGCTGGGGCTGAAGCGGGCGCCGGAATTCGAGGCGTGGCTGCAGCGCATGGGCATCACCGAGCCGAACGGAAGGCTGCGCCGGCAGCACGGCCCGCACCCGCTGCTCGCCGCCGCCAAGGATCTCGCGGCATGAGCGAGGCCCGGGACGCGGCCGCGCCGGCCGATATGCCGATCGAGGAGACGGTGATCGAGGAGACGGTGATCGAGGATGGCTGGCGGCGGCTTGCCGGCGTCACCCCGGCGCGCATTGCCCTCGGGCGCGCGGGCACCGGCCTGCCGACCCGCGAGGTGCTGCGCTTCGCGCTGGCCCATGCGCAGGCGCGCGATGCGGTGCATCTTCCCTTCGAGGCCGCACGCATGGCGAGGGAAATCGCGGGGCTTGGCTTCGAGACGGTGGAAGTGACCTCCGCCGCCCCGGCGCGCGACGCCTATCTGCGCCGCCCCGATCTCGGCCGGCGGCTGTCGGATGAGAGCCGGGCGCGGCTGGCGGCGCGGGCGGGCGCGCCGGTCGACCTCGCCCTCGTGGTGGCGGACGGCCTGTCTTCTACCGCCATTCACGCGCAGGCGGTGCCGTTCCTCGCGGCGTTCAAAGCGCGGATCGCGGAGGCGGGATGGAGCCTCGCGCCGGTCTGCGTCGCCAGCCAGGCGCGGGTGGCGCTCGGCGACGAGGTCGGCGAGGCGCTCAACGCCAGCGCCTGCGTGGTGCTGATCGGCGAGCGGCCGGGCCTGTCCTCGCCGGACAGTCTCGGCCTCTACCTCACCTTCGCCCCGCGCGCCGGCCGCTCGGATGCCGAACGCAACTGCATTTCCAATGTGCGCGGCGAGGGGCTCTCGCACGAACACGCCGCCTTCAAGCTGGCCTGGCTGCTCAAGGAGGCGCTGGCGCGGCGCCTCACCGGCGTGACGCTGAAGGACGAGAGCGACCTTCTGCTGGTGGACGGGCAGCCGCCGCGACCACGGATCGGCTGAGCGCTATTTCTTGCGGCCGTATTCGCTGTCGAGCCAGCTATCGGTCGCCGCCATGCGCTGGAAGATGTAGGGCACGGCGCGCAGGCGCTTCACCGTCGGCCCGATTTCCCATGTCTCTCCATGCTCGAACCCCATAAGGATCACGTAGCGCGGCAGGGTGAGGAAGGGCAGGCGCAGCCGTACCTCCTTCACCACCACGAACTCCATATGGAGCGAGGGCGCGGCGAGATAGTACAGACCCTCGGCAGGCTCGTATTTCGCCGACAGCTTCGGCGCCACGGCCGGCGTGCCGGAGCGGATGAGCGCGAGTTCCGCCTCGGTGAAGGGCAGGCGCTTGAGATGGCGGGCGGTGGCCAGCATCTCGTTCGGGGTCATTCGGGTCGCCATGTCGCCTCATGCAAATGGATGAGACGCCTATCTGCCGCAAAGCGGCGGCAGGGGGAAGACGGCGGCGCTCAGTTGGCGCTGTCGCCCTCTTCCACCTCCGGCGCGGAGCCGGGATAGGGATCGGCGAGGGCGGCGGTGGGCTCGCTGACCGGGACCTTGCCGCCCGAGGTCATCGCCGCCAGCTTCTGCGGGCCCGAGCGGCGCAGAATGTCGCGGAAGCTCGCATGCATGCCGCCATCGACATAGGACGCTTCGGCCGGCGGGCGGGTGGCGGCGAGCGCGGCGACGGCCTGCTCGTCCTGCGCCTGCTTGCTGGCGGCAGCGATCAGAGCCGCATCGGGCGCCAGCGGCGGGCAGGGGGCGAGCGGATTCGCCACCACCGGCGCCGGCTCATTGCCCGGGGTGAAACGGTAGCGCCCGCCACAGGCCGCGACATTCGGCGGCACGCGGGTGACGGCGAACAGGTCCGTGCCTTCCTTCAGATTGCGCCAATAAGGCATGTTCGGATTGCCGCGGTGCCGGGCAAGATTGGCTGGCGTCATGCGGAAGGGCAGGGACTGCACCTGGAAGCCCGGCTGGCCGGCGGCGAGCGCGTCGCGCGCCAGCGCATAGACCTCGCCGACGCCGTCATTGGTCATGGCGTAGCAGCCGGCGGAGGTGCAGGCGCCGTGCACCATCAGCGCGCTACCACTGTAGCCGAGCGCCTGTTCCAGCGCGTTGGGGTAGCCGAGATTGAAGGAGAGGTAATATTGCGAGCGCGGATTCAACTGGCCGCGCGTGACGGTGTAGAAGCCTTCCGGCGCCTGCCGGTCGCCCTCGCGAGTCTTCGGCCCGAGCTTGCCCGACCAGCGGCACAGCGGATAGGTCTTGAGCAGCGCGTAGCGGCCGGAGCGGGTGCGCTTCCACACCTCCAGCTCGCTCTCCTGCTTGTAGATGCGCACCATGATCGGGTCGTCGGGCGTCATGCCCTTGGCCGCCATCTCCTGCATCAGCTTCTGCGGAATGGGAATCGAGCCGCGATCGTCGCCGTCCATGCTCGCGCAGCCGGCGAGAAGGAGGGCGAAACCGAGCAGAAAGACGGTGCGCAACAGGTTCATGGCAGCTCGGCTAGCGGGGCAACAAGGCGGTTCGACGGCAGCGGCGCTGCAGCGCGGCTTTCCACCGCCGATGCGGTCGGATTAACGCGTTTATGGTTTCCAGAACGTTAGTCCGCCAGGCCGTCGCGACGCTGTGGCCGACCGGCTCAGGCCGGCGGGCGGCACTCCACCGTCACATGCTGCAGCTCATGCACCGGCGCCAGCCGCGCGCGGATGGCTTCGCCGGATACGCCCGGCGGGGCGATCACGCTGACGATGGCGGCATGCGCCTGCGGGCCGACACGCCAGACATGCAGATCGCAGATGCGGGCATCGCCCGGACCTTCGACCGCCTGCGTCACCTCGGCGGCGAGGCCGGCATCGGTCTCGTCGAGTAGCACCGAGGCGGTGTCGCGCATCAGGTTCCACGCCCAGCGGGCGATCACCAGCCCGCCGATGACGCCCATGGCGGGATCGAGCCACACCCAGCCCAGGCTGCCGCCGGCGATCAGGGCGATGATGGCCAGTACCGAAGTCAGCGCGTCGGCCAGCACATGCAGATAGGCGCCGCGCAGATTATTGTCGCCGCCGCCGACCGCGTGATGATGCGGGTGATCGTGGTCGTGCGCATGGCCATGAGAGTGACCGTGTGCGTGAGCGTGGCCGCCGCCGAGCAGGAAGGCGCTGACCAGATTGACGATCAGCCCCAGCACCGCCACCAGCGTGGCCTCGCCGAACGCCACCTCCTCCGGCTGGTAAAGCCGCAGCAGCGATTCGAACGCCATAACGGCGGCGACGATGGCGAGGATCGCCGCCGAGGCGAATCCGGCGAGGTCGCCGACCTTGCCGGTGCCGAAACTGTAGCGGGCATCCGCCGCATGCCGGCGCGCATAGCCATAGGCGAGGGCGGCGATGCCGAGCGCGCCGGCATGGGTCGCCATGTGAAACCCGTCGGCCAGCAGGGCCATGGAGCCGGTGGTGAACCCGGCGGCGATCTCTCCGACCATCATCACCGCCGTCAGCAGCACGACGAGGCGGGTGCGCCGCGAATTCTCGTCATGGCCGGCGCTTAGGAAATCATGGGGATGGGTGAAGGTCGAAATGTCCGGCGGCGGGTTCATGGCGGCACCTAGCGGGTGTAGCGGCGGATGGCGTCCATCAGGTCGCGCGCGCCCTCGGCCCGGGCGGCGGGGGTGAGATCCGGATCGGCGACATGGGCATGGAGATGCTCCTCGACGATCTTCTCCATCAGGCCGCTGATCGCCCCTTTGGTGGCCGCCACGAGATGAAGCAGGTCGGCGCAATCGGCGCCGCCGGCAAGGCTGCGCTCGATGGCGGCCACCTGCCCGGCAATGCGCTGGACGCGGGCGAGCAGGGCGGGATTGGGTGTGGATAGGTGCGACATAGGATAGGGGGGTACCCTATGGGGCGCGGGCGTGCAAGAGGCGCCTCGCCCTCATGCGTAGGGCTCTGCCGGCAGCCTCGGCATGAGCGTCAGGCGGCACGGCGCTGCCACCGCCGGCCGGTTCGACGGCACTGTCGGCGGCACTGTTGGCGGGCAGCCTAAAGCTCGCTGAGCGGAAGCTGCAGTTTCAGGTCGAGGTCGGCATCCTCAAGGCCGAAATGCTGGCGCAACTCGGCCATCTTTTCTTCCAGCCGCAGCAAGGCGAGCCCGAGGCGCTCGGTTTCGTCCTCGGACAACGTGCCACCCTCCACCCGACGGATCGCCTGCCGCTCGATAACCTGGCGCAGCGTCTCCACCAGCATCAGCACCAGCTTGACGAGGCCCTGCTCGACTTTCTCCGGGTCGATGTCGATCCGGCCGCGCAGCGCCTTCTCCAGGGCTTCGGCGGACAGGGGCGCGGTCATTCGGGGCCTCCGGACAGATCGGGATCGGAAAAGGAATAGGGCGGCCACGGGCCGGTGACGGTGATGCCGAGATCCGGCCGCAGGCGCTGCAGCGCGGTGACATCATCGAGAAAGGCCGAGGCGCTGCCGCGCGGGACGAGGAAGGAAGCGCGCAGGTCCGGCTGCGAGGGCGAGCGCGCCCACAGCAGCCGGGAGCGGGCATGGGCGGCCAGGGCGTCATGCGGGAAGGCGGCGCTGGACGGTGGCCAGCCACGCTCGCGCCGGACCAGCGTGCGCAGATGCGAGGCGCCGGGACCGAGCCCGGGCGCTCCGGCGGCGGGCACCGGGCTGGGATCGTCCCCTTCGGCCAGACCGGCCACGCGCAGCGCAAATTCGACGCAGTGCCGCACCCGGTCGATCTGGGCCCGCAACTCGGTGTGATAGCGCGCCAGCAGGCGCAGGCAGGCGGCGCTGTCCTCCACCACCGTCCCGAAGCGCAGCGGAAGCACCGGCCGCCCGTCCGACAGCGCGGCCACCACCTCCTGATGACGCCATATCTGCGAGGGCTCCGGCGCCACCGTCGCATCCGCCGCTTCGCTCGCGGCGCAGGCGAGGCCGTTGGTTTCCTCAAAGAACGGTGCCGCCCCGCCAATGCCCGGCGGAAGCGGTATCTTCGGCGGCGGAGATTCGAGGATGGCGTAGAGGTACAGCATGGGCGTTGCCCTAATCGGCGTTAAGGTCCCGCGCGTCCGGCGGAGAAAGGGCCGCCTCGCGCATCCGATTGACCGTATCGGTCGAGGTGAGAAGCAGCTTGAGGCCGAGATAGACCAGATCGATGCCGGCCACCGAGATCGTCGCCTCGCCCCAGATCACCAGCCCCTTGTGCAGGGCGCGATCGAGCAGATCGGCGACGGCGATCTCGCCGGAATGGCGCGACGGCATGGGGGGAAGTTCAGACAAGCCCGCCTCCAGTGAAATGATAGGGCGCCCAGGGGCCGGTCAGCACGTAGCGGGCGCCCAGATGGGCATGCGCCCGCTCCAGTTCCGCCAGACTGGCCCGCCATGCCGCGTCGTCCTCCGTCGCGACGAGGTAGGCGCCGTTGAGCGCCATCGTCGCGGCCTGCCCGTGCAGCTCCGGCGGCTGCAGCGGATTTGCGACCGCCGCCCGTGCCCCGGCGGCGAGACGTTGATGGCTGAGGCTGACGCAGTGGTCGAGCGCGGCCTCGGCGGCGGCGCGGGCTTCCTGTTCCTCCTTCTTGCGGCGGAAGAACGCCAGACCCGCACCTGCCCCGATCGGTTCGGCGGTGCGGGCGGTGCGCGGGGCAGGGTCGAGGAACAGCTTCACCCCCCATTCCCGGGCGCCGCGCAGCCGGGCGACGCTTGCCTCCAGCTCCTCCCGCCGCGCCAGCAGCGCCTTGGCCACGGACACGGGCGACGCGAACAGGGTGCAGAATTTCAGCGGCAGCACGGTCGCCACCGGCAGCAGCGCCGATACGACGTGCTGATGGGCGAGCACGCAGGCGCGGCTCCAGGTGGCATCGGCAAGATGCGCGCGCAGCGGCTCCTGGCCGAAGACGTTCTCCGGCACCGCGCTCGCCAGCACCGCCAGGCTGCAATCCGCCAACGCGGGTTCGCCGAGCGCCGCCGCCGGGAGTTGCGCGACCGATATGCCGGGCAGGATGCCTTCCGGCGGCAGAAAGCGTTCGGCCTCCGCCGTGTGGTCGGCCGTGATGGCATAGACATAGAGCATGCTTGCCCCCTTCGCGCCTTCGCAAGGCCCTTCGTCGTCACTCCGCGCCTGCTGCGGCCGCTTGCGACGGCTCTCTTTCTGCTCGCCCGGCCGCTGCCGTCGGGCGACGGCCCGTCAGTCGAGCGGGAGCGTCTCCTGCCGGCGCAGCGACACCGGCGCGCCTTCGCTCTCCAGCACACGCAACGCCTCGGACAGCGCGATGAAGCGCGTCGCTTCCGTGTCCGATCCGCCCCCCGGCTCGGCATCGTCGCGTCCCGCACCCCCCATGGGCACCAGATCGGGATGTGTCTCGCGCGCGGCCCGGCGATAGGCCGCGCGTACCGTCGCGGCGTCCGCGCCAGCCGGCACGCCGAGCATCGTGCGCGCCTCGGCGACACGCGCTCTCGGGGCGAGATCAACCTGCACCGAGGCGAAGCTGTAGGGCGGCAGGGGGCCGACGAGGCGGAAGGTGAGGGCGCCGGCGCCGTCGGCGTCGAGCGACTCCAGCGCCGCGCCCAGTTCCGCCTCCGCCGCCCGATCGACCAGCAGCGCCATTTCGACCACGCCAGCGGGATCGGCCGGTTCGCGCACCGTGATATCCCGTGTCGCCCGGCGCAGCCGGTCGATCACCCGGCTCCGCAGCCGGCTCCGTTCGGCCGCGACGAGCCCGGCGAGGAGGGCGCCCAGCGCCTTGCGCTCGCTCTCACCCCCCTCCGCCGCCGCGCGCACCAGCTCGGCGGAGACGCCGGGAAGCAGCCGCGCCACCACCGTGTCGAGCTGCCAGGTGACGGACAGGCTCATCTCGATGCTGTCGCCCACCTCCTGCAGGCCCCCTGCCAGCACGGCGCCGCCCGCTTCCAGCAGATGGCGCACGCGGCTTTCATCCTCGATCACCGTGCCCAGGGCGACCGGAAGCACCGGCGCCCGCGCCAGCAGCCGCTCCATCACCTTCTGGCTCGCCAGCAGCCACGGCAGCAGCGCGCTGCGCTCCCGCCCTTTCAGCCCGCCTTCCGGTGCCGCACCGACCACGGCGGCGAGCGCGCCGGCGGCGATGGCGCGCAGCCCCGGCGGCAGCCCTTCGCCCTCGTCGAGCAGGGCCGGGTCGAGCCGGTGGGCCGGCACGACGGCGAAAACGAGAAGACCGTTCATGCCGCGGGCTCCCGCTTCATGGCCAATAGCGCGCCGGTGAAATGCTCCGCCGTCACCGCGAGGCTGGCGGGCTCGGGGGCGGAGCCCGAACCTGTCGTCACCAGCGCGCGGATGGCGGCGACGCCGGCCTGCCGGCACAGCGCCTCGATCTCGGCGCCCACCATGCCCTCGGTCGCTCCCGCGAGCGCGTCGAGGTCGACATCCGGCGCGAGCGGCATGCGCCCGGCGTGAACGTCGAGGATGGCCCGGCGGCTGGTATGGTCCGGCGCGTGGAACTCGACCAGAAAGTCGAAGCGCCCGGGCCGCAGCAGCGCGGCGTCGATCTGGTCGAGCCGGTTGGTGGCGGCGAGCACGGTGACGCCGCGCAGCTCTTCGACACCGTCGATTTCGGTCAGCAACTGCGCCACCACGCGGTCGGTGAGGGCGCCGCCAGTGCCGCCGCGATTGGGGGTGAGCGTGTCGATCTCGTCAAAGAAGATGATGCAGGGCGCGGTCTGGCGCGCCTTGCGGAACACCTCGCGCACGCCGCGCTCGGATTCGCCGGCCCACATGGACAGGAGCTGCGGGCCCTTCACCGCGATGAAATTGGCGCCGCTCTCGCCGGCCAGCGCCTTGGCGAGCAGCGTCTTGCCGGTGCCGGGAGCGCCATAGAACAGGATGCCCTTGGGCGGCTGGATGCCGGCCGCGGCGTAGAGCGCGCCATGGCGGGTCGGCCATTGCACTGCCTCGACCAGCAATTGCTTGATGGCGTCGAGCCCGCCCACATCCGACCATCGCTTGTGCGAGGGCTGGGTGACGATCTCGCGCAGCGCGCTCGGCTGGGTGCCGGCCTGGGCGGCGATGAAATCCTCCGCCGTGACCACCAGCGCGGCGAGCTTTTCGTCCGGGACGCGGCCATCGGCGAAATTTATGTCGGGGATCAGCCGGCGCAGGGCGCTCATCGCCGCTTCCCGGCACAGCGCCGCGAGGTCGGCACCGACGAAGCCCGGCGTGCGGAAGGCGAGACGGGCGAGGTCGACATCCCCGGCCAGCGGCATGCCGCGCGTGTGGATCTCCAGTATCTCGCGGCGCCCGCCCTCATCCGGCACACCGACCAGGATCTCGCGGTCGAACCGGCCCGGCCGGCGCAGGGCGGGGTCGATGGCGTTGGGAATATTGGTGGCGGCGATGACGATGACCTGGCCGCGCGACTGCAGCCCGTCCATCAGTCCCAGAAGCTGGGCGACGACGCGGCGCTCGACCTGGCGGTCGCCGCTCATCTCCTCGCGCTTGGGAGCGATGGCGTCGAGCTCGTCGACGAAGATGATCGACGGGGCGTTCTTCTCCGCCTCGTCGAACAGGCGGCGTAGCTGCGCCTCGCTGGCTCCGTACATCTTGTCGATGATCTCGGGGCCGTTGACATGGATGAAATGGACATTGGCCTCGCGCGCCACGGCGCGGGCGATCAGCGTCTTGCCGGTGCCGGGCGGGCCGCACAGCAGCACCCCCTTGGGCGGGTCGATGCCGAGATGCTGGAACACTTCCGGGTGCTTCAGCGGCAGTTCGATCATCTCGCGGATGCGGCGCACCTCGTTGGAGAGCCCGCCGACATCCTCATAGGTGACCGCGTTGCCTTCGCTGCCGCTGACGAGGCAGCGAAGCTGGGTGTCCGGGCCGATCATCACCGGGCCCGGCGGATCGGAGCTTTCGACGGTGAATTCGCGGGTCTGGGCTCCGATCAGCGAGGCGCGGACCCGGTCGCCGGCCAGCATGGGAATGCCGTCGAGCAGGCGCCGCAAGGTGCGCGTATCCGGCGCGCGGGCGCCGCTGCCAACCTGCGTCAGGCTGACGGCGCGCGCCGGCGCCACAAGGGCCGGGTGCAGCGTGACCTGCTCGTCGAGGCTCGCGCCGGCATTGACGCGGGCGAGCCCGTCCATCTGCACCAGGTTCTGGCGCCGCATGCCGGCATGGGCCGGCATCACCCGGGCGACGGTGGTGCGGCGGCCGATGATGGACACCACGTCGCCCGTCTCCACGCCCAGCCGTGCCATGTCTTCGGGATCGAGACGGACCAGTCCCCGGCCGACATCGCGGGTCGGGGCCTCGCAGACGCGAAAACTGGCGGCGGCAGGGTCATCGGCCATGATGGTCTCCCGGCGCCGCGACCGCTTCCTCGCCCGGCGGCAGGACGCTGGCTTCAAGCCGGTCCAGCCGCTCGCGCAGCAGCCGGTTCTCCTCCGCAAGCTGGCGCGCCTGGGAATTGAGATGCGGGTCGCTCTGCCACCAGTTGATGCCCATCGACATCGCCCGGTCGACGGAGGCGACCACCAGCCGCAGGCGGATGTTGAGCAGTTCCACCTCGACCAGCGAAATGGTGATGTCGCCCGCGATCACGATGCCCTTGTCCAGCACGCGCTCGAGAATATCCGCCAGTCCGACGGCCTGGAGGGAATGCTCCATGCGCTGTTCGTTCATTCCGGTGCACTCCGGCCGGCGCCGCAGCGGCTCACGGCGCGTCCTCCATCACCTGGTCGCGCAGATAGCGGCGCATACGGTGATAGCTGGTCACATTGCCGTCCGGATCGAGCGTGATGCGGTAGGCAGCCAGCAGGTCGGTGGAGGAGGGGATGCGCTTCAGTTCCAGCAGGTTGACCGTCATCTCCCAGCCTCCGTCGGTGGCATTGAATTCGGAGACGCTGTCGGCGGAAAAGCCCGTCAGTTCCTGAACCTGCGTCTTCACCTTGCGGATCAGTTCCAATGTCGTCGCCATGCCTCGTCTCCTGCTCCGCGGCCAAACCGCTTGTGTCGCCTGTGCCGTGGATCGCCGCGCCCGGCGGAGCGGCGCCCCACGCGGACGGCTGGGTCGCTAGAGCCCGCTGCGCATGCGTTCCCGGGCGATCTTGAGCCGCTGCAGCAGGACGGTTTCCTGCGCCTCATAGGTGTCCTCGTCGATCGCGCCGGCTTCCAGCCGCTGTTCGAGATCCAGCAGCGCGGCGCGGATATTGCTCTCGTCATAGAGGGTGCGTTCGGCCTGGTCGGCGATGAGGCGGGCGAGCCAGAGCACGCCCTTGAGCGGCCCCACGGCCGGCGCGAACACGACATCGGTCAGTACGCCCATGGTGATTGCCCCTACCAGTGAATGGTGATGGTCACGAAATTGTAGGGCGGTACCGGGCCGACATATTTGAAGGTGAGCCGGTGGCCCCACTCCTCATCCATGGCGCGGATGGCGGCATCGAGCCGGGCTTCGACCGCCTCGTCGACCAGAAAGGCGGCGTTGACGATCATCCGGTCGCCGATCACCTTGTTGAGGCGCGTCTTGTGCACGAAGGGGCGCACCCGCTCCAGAATGCGCTCCTCGTCCTCCTGCCGCTTGCGCTGCAGCGCCTGGCCGATCAGTTCGCCGAGCTGGACACGCTCGTAATGGCTCTGTTCCGGCGAGCGGCCGACCAGCGAATCGCGCAGCCGGCGAATGGCGGGATTTTCCGCCAGCACCTCGTCGAAGATCGTCTCCTCGCGCCACGATACTTTCAGCCCGAGCTCCATCCGCCCGTGCATCTGGCCGAGCAGGCCGGCGAGCTCGTCCCGGCGCGCCCGCAGGATCTTCTCGACGATCGTCTCCGCATCCGAGCCCACCGTGCCGAAGCAGACGGGAAGCAGCGTATGCCGCGCCATCACTGTTTCCAGCACCCGTGTATGGGCGAGCATGTTGCGCCGGCTATTGTCATATTCGATGCGCGGTGAGTTGCTCACCACCGCCGCCAGCCGGCCGAGGGTGATCGTGTGCACCTCGTCACCGCGCCCGCCGATCGCCGGGACATCGAAGCTGTCCGGTGCCGGCGCCTCGATGATGCCATAGAGATATTTGCCGTCGCCGGTCGCTGCGTCGGCGGATTGGGCGGTGCCGGGGGCGGAGAGAGTGGCGCTCATGGCGGGCTTTCAGCGTTGAGCGGCACAGCGGCCAGCCGCAGGCTCAGCGGCGTGCCGCCGGCGGAAAGGAAGTCGGACAGGCGCCGCAGGATGCGGGTGCACCAGGCTGCAATGGCCTCGCCGCTCCATTCCGGCCGCAGGTGGAGAAAACAGGCGTGCAGATCGCGGTAAATGCCGGTGATTTCGCCCGCCATGCGCGCCATCAGCCCGTCGACCAGCAGCCCATCCAGTTCGGCCGCCTCCGTCGACCGGCCGGCCTGGACGAAGGGCGCCACCTCCAGAGCGAAGGGGAGCGCGATCTGCGCGTCGGCGAGGCGCAGCAGCGGGCGGAGCTGGTCCTTCGGCAGCGTCCCCGCGGCCAGCGCGGCGTCCGCCCGCCGTTCCAGCTCGGCACGCTGCGGCAGGTTGTTCACCGCCCGCGCCAGGGTGATGCGGTCGAGGTGGCGCAGCGCATCGGCGAAGCCATGGGCGATGCAGAAGCCGTTGGCGAGCAGTTCCGTCACCGCGCCGGTCGACAGCGTGCGGCCGAGTTCCGCCGCCAGCGGGGCCAGCGCCGCCGGCCCGTCGGCTTCCACCGTCAGCACGCGCGCCGCCGTCGTCGCCGGGGCCTCCGACAGCGGATGGGCATGCTCATGCGCCAGCAGCGCCTCGGCGGCGAGGCCATCGTCCCAGAAGCCTTCCGCCACCATGATCGGCCGGTTGACGAAGACGAAGCACTCATCGGCGTGACGCGGATCGTAGAGATTGACCATCGGCCGCTGCGGCAGCCGCATCAGATCGTCGGCCAGCAGACGCTGCGTGCGCGCCAACTGCCCGACCAGCGGCGCCAGATCGTCGAGCACGAACAGCGTCACCGTCCCGTGCGGCCACACGCCCTGCTCCGCAAGACGGCGCACGACACGTTCCTCCGCCTGCACCACGGTCGATATGTCGACCGCGCAGTCGGTGACGACCCGGATGCGGGTGCTCCCGACATGGAACGTGCCGATGCCCTCCGCGACACCGCTCATCGGCTCAGACCTTCCGCAGCTTGACCTGGAGGATGCCGTTGCGGTGGCTGCGCTCCAGCGAGGCCGGGTCGACGGGGGCGGGCAGCGTCACCGTCTTGGCGTAGAGATGCCGGCCGGTCGTCGCCAGAGCGAGCCGGTCGCCGTCCAGCGACAGCGAGATTTCGCTTTCCGCCACGCCCGGTATTTCGGCGGTGACGATCACCTGCTCGTCCTCGTCAAACACATCGACCAGCGGCTCGCGCACATCCTCGACCACCGGACCCTTGGCGGTCGGGTTGAGATTGCCGAAGCGCCGCACCTGCGGAACGCCGCCAATCCCGGTGCGCAGGCTGAAGCCATAGACGCCACGGGCCTGATCGCCGAGGCCCTTGACCCTGAACTCGCCTTCGCGCTGAACCTCTTCGGCCTTCTCCACCAGCGAGCCGAGCATTTCGACCAGCCCGCCAAGGCCGCGAAAGGCAGCGCCGAGATCGGCCATCGCCTCGGAACGCGGCGCGCCTTCCGGCCGGGCGCCCGGCTTACGGTGCGCGGCCCCATCCTTGCCGCCGGCGTCCTGGCCCCCCTCGTCCTTGCTGCCGTCCCTGCTGTCGTCCTGGCCGGTCATGGTGGCGTCCCTCTGCTGGGCCTGAGACCTAGTATTCGATGAGCGCATGCGACGGCGCCGCCGGGGCGGCGGCGGGCTTCTGTCTTTGCCGGGACCGGCGCGGTGCCGGCGTCTGGGGCTGCGGGGAGGGCGGAGCGTCGAGGAGAAGCACCCGCATCGAGGCGAGTTCCTCATCCACCTTCGCCAGCATCCGCTCGGCCTCGGCCTGCCGGGCGCTCCACGCTTCCAACTCGCGCAGCAGGCGGGTGCGTTCGTTCTCCAGCCGCGCGAATCGGCTGACCGCCTGCGTCCGGTTGGCCGGGGCGGAGCGGGTCAGCCGGGTCTGCACCGTCGCCACGTCGCGCAGGCCGCGTGTGCGGGCGGTTTTCTTGTCGCTGTTCATGCCGGCGTCCCCTGCGCTGCGGGCTTGGCGCCGGCGCGGCCCGGGCGGGCCAGGGAGGGGCAATGCGTCTGGATCAGCGCGTAGAGCGCGGCGCGCCGCTGGTCGCGCGCCTCCGTCTCGGCGCGCTGGCCGGAGAAGATGCGCGATTCCAGCGCGTCGGAGCAGAGCTGAACGAAGCGGGGATCGTCGACCGACACCTCAAAGCCCTCCTGCGCCGCCACCCGGGCGATCATCAGGCTGGCGCGCAAGGTCGGCGTCTGCTGGTAGTCGCCGGAAGCCCGGAACGCCCGTACCAGATCAATGATCCGGGCGGCGCTCTTCTCGGGCAGTCCGGTGCGGGCGGCGGCGACCGCCAGTTCCATCGCCCGGTCGGGATAGTCCACGTCGATGGTGGCGAGGCGGTCGGCGAGCGCGTCCTGGCTCGCATGCACGCCGGCATATTCCTGCGGGTTGCTGGTGAAGATCGCCCGGAACTCGGGGTGAACCTTGATGTAGCATTCCTCGCGCGCCTGGGCGGGGAGGAACAGCATCCGTTCCTCGAACACGCCGAGCAGCACGTTGTGGGTCTCGGGCCGCGAGCGGGTGAACTCGTCATAGACCAGCGTGAAGCCCTCGCGGCAGGCGGTGGTCAGCCGGTGGTCGGTCCAGTGCTGGTTGGCCGTCTCTTCCAGCTTGGTGACGTTGTGAATGAACTGGTCCACCACCTTGCGGTAATGATAGCCGCGCTGCGAGCCGACGAGATCGGCGGTGCCGAGTTCGTTGTCGCCGGTGATGATGATGACCGGCCGGCCCATCTGCGCCGCCACATGAAGCGCCAATGTGGTCTTGCCGGTGCCCGCAGGCCCGCGGAAATGCAGGGGGTAGCCGGCATTGAGGAAGGCAAGCCCGCGCCGGGTGAGGTCACGCACCTGTTCGGTCTCGACGAACCCGCTGCGCGGCCGTGGAGTCAGCGCGGATGGGGCGGAGCGTCCGCCGGCCTTTGGCTGGCCCGAACCTTCTCCCGCCCCAAACCCGGGAAGAACCGAAATCGGCTCCTTCGATGTGGCCTCAACCATGCCGAAACTCCTTGTCCTTGCCGAACGCGCCATTGCCGCCAGTGACCCGGCGCCGGCGTGGTGACGACGCCGGCGCTCGCTCTTGATCGCCCCGGGCCGGTCACATGGACTTGGCGGAGGGGCCCTTGTCGCCCGCCGGCTTGGAACCGCCCGACTTGCCGGTGTCAGCCTTCGCGACATCGACCTTGGCGGGTTCGACCTTGGCGGGTTCAACCTTGGCGGTTTCGACCTTGACCGGCTCGGCCTTGGCGGTTTCGCTCTTGGCGATCTCAGCCTTGGCCGGTTCGGCGGGGACGGCGGCTGCCGGTACGGGCTTGGCCGGCTCCTCGACGGCCGCCACGACTTCCGTCGGGGCCGCGGTCTTCTCAGTTTCGGCCTTTGCCGGCTCGACCTTGGGAGGCTCGGCCTTAACAGGGGTGCTCGCGGCGACGACCGACGAGGCGCGCCCGAGCCACAGGCTGGCGGCCTGCTGGCGGTCCTTGGTGAGCGCCGCCAGGAAGGCGAGATTGTCCGCCGTCAGTTCCTGCACCTCGCGGCCGAGGGCGGCACGGTCCTGCTGGCGCTGGCGCAGCGCCTTGGCAGCCTCCGCGCCGCGCAGCGCGGACTGGGTGCCGAGCCATTTGCGCGTGGTGCCACGCAGCGCGGCGAAGCCATCGGCGAGGGCGCGGTCGAGCCGCGCGGCTTCCTGGGCGCGGGCCTTGCGGTAGCGGTCAATCCGCTCATCCGCCTCGCCGAGCAGAATGGCGGTGCCCAGCTTGATGCTGCGCAGGGCCTCGTCGAGGCGCTGCTGCTGTTCCGAGGCCATCCGCCGCCGCGCGGCCTGGGCCTCGCTGAGGTGGCGGGCGGTATCCTTGCGAATGCGACCGAGCGCCCCGTGGCGCGCGTCGCGCGTGGCGGCAAGGGTCGCGACGGTATCTGAAATCTGGCCAGCCAAAGACATGCTCGGATGCTCCTTGCCCTCGTTGACGGTTGCTGTCATCGCCGCCGGGCAGCGAACGGCGCTGCGGCCATGTCGGCCGGCGGAGAGTGCCGAAGTCACCGATCAGCCCGGCGGGCAAGCTGATCGGTGCCCGGCTTGCGGATCCTGCCGGCGACGAGCCCCGTCGGCAGGCAGGTCCAGTCCGGGAGGCGGTGCCGAGCGGGGCGAAGGCGTCCGCCCGGCCGCGCCTCACGCCGCCTGGGCGCTCGCGGTGAGCCCGACGGCCTCGGCGTACTTCAGGTAGGTGTCGACGCCGGCGACGACGACGCGGGCCTCGACGGCCAGCAGTTCGATACCGACCAGCGAAACGCGCACCCAGGCATCGACCACCACGCCCTTGTCGAGGATGCGATCCACGACTTCGGCCAGGCTGCTCGAGGCGTTGATCTTCTCTACGGCCATTTGAACCTCCTCAGAATGAAAGCTGGATATTCCCCGAATGTCCGAACGAGCTCCGCAGAGCTTCCAACGGAGCCTTCGAGCGGCGCCACACTGCGATGGACACCCCCCGGAACGAAAGGCGCCTGATCCCGCTGTCTCATGCGGCAAACCCGGCCGTTTCGGCGGGAGAGCAGAATACCGCTGAGGGTGATCCCCTACCTGCTTAGGGAAAACCTTGCCGGCAGTGGGGGAACGCCATGTGCAACCGACCAAGAACCGCTTTCGCCTGCAACAGGAGGTGGTATCATTAGGTAGTACTCTGCGGCCTCGCAGCCGTATTCCACACCGACGGAGGGTGGTTAAACTGCCCCCGCCACTCGCGATGTGACCCGACTTTCCCTCATTTCACGGTATTCGCCCTGCCATCATGTCGCATGCGCTAAAGAATCATTTGCATAAATTCGAATGCAGTTGTACCGAATTGGCTGATCGGTCATCTTAATTACCCAAACGTCTAGCGATAAACGGTCTCGGGGGCGAGAGTTTATTGGGAAAATTGAAATGAAAGCTTATGTACTACGCAGCGGAGAAGTGGACTCAGCCTCTTCTCCGGCGAAATGCCATGGGCGATTGCGGGCGAGAAGGCTGACGCAGGATAGTGCGGTCGACGCGGTGCTGGCCAATTTCCCGGAAGCGGTGATCAGTTTCCGGCGCGGCGCCATACGGTCGGCCAACATCGCTTTTTGCCGGCTGTTCGGGCTGGCCCGCGCCCAGGTGGTCGGGCGCTCGGCGCAGGCTGTGCTGGCCCGCCTCTCCTTTGCGCCCGTCGACATTGCGGCGCTGCTGGCGGAGGCACCCGGCCAAGCCGACGATGTCGATCTCGTGCGAGGCGCGCCCGGCCGGCCGCCGCAGGACCTCCGCGTCCGGCGCTTCGCCATTGAGGGCGAGGGTCAAGGCGCACTGCGGGCGCTGGCCTTCATCGACGAGACCTCGTGGCGGAGCTCCCAGCGCGCGACCGAGGTTCTGGTGGAAGAGCTGTTGCGTGCCGATCGCCAGGCCGCGCTCGGCGAGATGGCGATGGCGCTGGCACATGAGATCAACCAGCCGCTGGGCGCCATCGTCAATTTCGCCGGGGCTGCCCGCCGTTCCCTGAACGGCCGGTCGGTGCGGGCCGGCGAACTGGACGAGGTGCTGATCAACATCGGCGCCGAGGCGGCCCGCGCGGGCGACGTGGTCAAGAGCCTGCGCTCCTTCCTCAAGGGCGCGCCGCAACCCTCCAGCGATGCCTGTGTCAATGCGGCGGTGAAAGTAGTGCTCGGTTTCGCCGAGCCGGCGATGCGCGAACAGTGCATCGACTTCAGGCTGCATCTGGCAACGGAACTGCCAGCGGTGCGAGGCGACCAGATCATTCTTCAGCAGATCATCCTCAATCTGGTCACCAACGCCATACAGGCGATGGGGAGCCAGCCCCTCGGCCGGCGCCGGCTCGACATACGCACGCTGCGCGAGGGCACCACAAAGGTCCGGGTCGATGTGCGCGACACCGGCATCGGCCTGCCGGCGGAACTCGGGGAGCGGATATTCGAGCCCTTCATCACCACCAAGGTCAATGGTTCCGGCCTGGGCCTGTCCATCGCCCGCACGCTGGCCCAGCGCCTCGGCGGTAGCATCGAGGCGGCAGCGGAGGCCGGGGAGGGCAGCCGCTTCACCATTCGCCTGCCGTGCCGTGGCGACGACGAGATGACCGATGCGTGAGGCGGCGGTTTACATCGTCGACGACGATCCCGGTCTCAATGCTTCTCTCGCGGCGCTTTTCCGGTCCGTCGGCCTGCGAACCGAGCTGTTTCAGCATCCCCAGCCCTTTCTGGAACTCGCCCATGTCAGCCGGCCTTCCTGCCTGCTGCTCGATGTGCGGCTGCCCGGCATCAACGGCATCGACGTGCTGGAACAGGTCGGGCGGATCGGCTGGACCATGCCGGTGGTGATGATCAGCGGCCATGCGGATGTGGTGATGGCGGTGAGGGCGCTGCATGCGGGCGCGCGCGACTTCCTGGAGAAGCCGGTCAACGACACGGTCCTGCTTCAACTGGTGCAGCACTGGATACGCTGGGACTCGCAGAACTATTCCTGCGAACTGATCTGCGACAACATCCGCGCCAAGCTGGCGACGCTGACGGAGCGCGAATATTCGGTGCTGCAATGCATGCTGCGCGGCCAGCCCAACAAGGTGGCGGCGCATGCGCTGAGCCTCAGTGTCAAGGCCGTCGAGGGGCATCGCATCAACCTGCTGCACAAGATGGGCGTGCAATCGCCGGTCGAACTGGTGCGCATGGTGAGTTCCTGCCCGAAGGCGACCTACAACCCGATGCGCTGTTCGCGCGACCATGGCGGGCGGGGCGGGGCTGAATATGGTTGTCCGCTGCTGCGCAAACCCCGGTAGAGCGCTTTGGAGCTAGAGCATTTCCGGTGAATTCACATTCACCGGAATTGCTCTAGCCCTCTGATCATACGCAATTCCTATCGCAAAACCGCCATGCACTTTTGCGGGAATTGCTCTGAGTGGATAGCGGTTCGCGTGGAGAAAACGCGATGAAAAAATTGGAGCGCTCTCTTCACCGTTTCGCGGAAGCGGTGAGATGATCCAGACGTGCGTTGGTGCCGCCCAGGGTGCCGGCGGCACGGTCTTGCGCGCGACATGAAACGGCGGGATAGCGTTACGCGCGCACCGTCCGACCTGTAGGCGGCGCCGGATGCCTCCAACTGGATCAACGCCATGTCACTTTCCCGCCTCAAGGCCGTCGTCTTCGACTGGGCCGGCACCGTTGTCGACTTCGGCTCACTGGCGCCGATGGGCGCCTTTGTCGACGCCTTCGCCGCTTTCGATGTCGCGATCAGCATCGACGAGGCGCGGGTGCCGATGGGCATGGCCAAGCGCCCGCATGTCGCCGCGCTGCTGGCCATGCCGCGCATCGCCGCCGAATGGGAGCGCGTGCATGGCCATGCGCCGGGCGAGGGGGATATCGACGCGGTCTATGAGGTGTTCGTGCCGAAGAATATCGCGGTCGCGGCGGACTATGCCGACCTCATCCCCGGTGCGGCCGAGACGGCGGCGGCGCTGCGGGCGCAGGGGCTGAAGATCGGCAGCACCACCGGCTACACCCGCGAGATTATGGCCCGGATCACGCCGATTGCCGCCGCGCAGGGCTTCGTCGCTGACGCCATGGCCTGCACCGGGGATGTGCCGGACGGGCGGCCGACACCCTTCCTGATTTGGAAGGTGCTCACCGAGCTGCAGGTCTACCCGCCCTCCGCCGTGGTCAAGGTCGACGACACCGAGGTCGGTATCGCGGAGGGGCTGAATGGCGGCGCCTGGACGGTGGGCGTCGCTGTGACCGGCAATGTGTTCGGCCTGTCCAAAGCCGATACCGAGGCGCTGTCGCCGGCCGAATTCGCGGCGCGGCGCGCGGCCGCGGCCGACAAACTCACCGCCGCCGGGGCGCATTATGTGATCGACGGCGTCGCCGACCTGCTGCCGGTGCTGGCCGCCATCAATGGCCGCCTCGCGCGCGGCGAGATGCCCTGAGGAGCCGTGCCGGCGGGCCCGGCGGGGGCATGGCGTGACCGGTGCAGAGGAGGGATGGAGCATATGTGGCGGGAGATCGAGCCGCGGGAGCGGCGGGACATACAGGTCGGCACGCACCGTGTCGTCGCCTATCTCTTCGGCGAGGGCGAGGAGACGGTGTTCCTGCTCAATGGCGGGCCGGGCCTGCCCTGCGACTATCTGCGCGAGGCGCATTCCTGCCTGATCGACCATGGCTACCGCGTGGTCGCCTTCGACCAACTGGGCACTGGCGCCTCGGACCGGCCGACCGATCCGGCATTGTGGACCATCGCGCGCTATGTCGAGGAAACCGAGGCGGTGCGCACCGCGCTGGGGCTCGGCAAGGTGCATCTGCTCGGCCATAGCTGGGGCGGCTGGCTCGCCATCGACTATGCGCTGACCTATCCCGAGGCGTTGAAGAGCCTCATTCTCGCCGACACGGTCGCCGACATGCCGCATCTGGCGAGCGAGCTGGAAAAGCTGCGCGCCGCGCTGGGGCCGGAAACGGTGGCGATGATGCAGAAGCACGAGGCCGCCGGCACGTTCGATCACCCTGAATATCAGGCGGCGATCACCCTGCTGAACTACCGCCATGTCTGCCGCCTGCCGGAATGGCCGGCGCCGGTGCTGCGCTCGCTCGGCGACTGGAACATGGGCCCCTACATGACCATGCAGGGGCCTAATGAGTTTCTCTATATCGGCAATCTCAAGGACTGGAACCGCATTCCGGACCTGCCGCGCATCACCGTTCCCAGCTTCATCGTGGTGGGCGAGCGCGACGAACTCACCCCGGCCTGCGCGATGCGGATGAAACACGCGCTGCCCGATGCCGGCATCAACGTGGTCGCCAATGCGAGCCACATGCCGTTCTACGAGAATCCGGCCGGCTATTACCCGCCGCTGCTGGATTTTCTCGCCCGCACTGCAGGCTAGAGCCATTTCCGCAAAAGTGCGTAGCGGTTTTGCGGCAGGAATTGCGTATAATCACAGAGTTAGAGCATTTCGTGCTCTACATCATGGCACTGTTTCACGTAAACAATGACATGATCTAATTCTTTGTTTCATCGCGTTGTCTTCACGCGAACTGGTGTCTGTTTCGTTCGAAAACGCTGTCGTTGACGCCCGCTCGAAAAGGGGAGGGCCGGCTGGCCCTCCCCCTCGTTTGGTGACCGCCGGTCTTACTTGTTGATGTCGGTCCAGATGCGGGCATAGAGCTGGGAGACCTCCGGCGAGCAGGTTTCCAGGAACTGGCCGGCCTTCTCGAACTGCGGCGGCACGTTGAGTTCCGGTGCACCCTTCATGTCGGCGGGGAAGAAGGCTTCCGAACCCTTGATGCCGTTCGCGTATTTGGCGAAGGCCGAGATCATCGCGGCGTTTTCCGGCTCCATGATGAAGTTCATGAACGCCTTGGCGTTCTCGGGATTCTTGGCGTCCTTGAGGATCGCCACGCTGTCCATGAACAGCGGATAGCCTTCCTTGGGATAGCCGAAGGCGACATCCGGGTTCTTCAGCCGCGCGCGCAGGATGGCGCCGTTCCAGTAGTAGACGCCGGCATAATCGCCCGAGGGCAGCTTCTCGGTGACGGAATAGTCCATCGCCAGCCATTTCGGCTTGGCTTCCAGCAGCTTGTCGCGCACCTGCTTCAGCAGCGCCTTGTCGGTGGTGCACCAGTCGCCTCCGAGATATTTGATGGTAGCGTAGAGCACGTCATTCATTTCCGGCTCGACATTGATCTTGCCGACCAGTTCCTTCGGCGGATCGAGGAAGATCGCCGAGGTGTTGATGTCGCCGCCATAGACCTTGGTGTTGACGCCGATGCCGCTGAGGCCCCACTGCCACGGCACCGAATAGTGCCGGCCCGGATCCCACGGCACATTCACCCAGCGCTCATCGACATTCTTGAAATTCGGCATCTGGTCGGGGCGGGCTTCCAGCAGCAGCCCTTCCTTGATCCAGATCGGCATGTAATTGGCGGAGGGCACCACGATGTCGAAGCCATGGCCGCCCGCGCGGATCTTGGCCAGCGCGGTGTCATTGGAATCGTAGTCGGTGACGGTCACCTTGACCTTATGGGTCTCCTCGAACTTCTTGATCAGTTCGGGGCTGGTATAGTCGCCCCAGTTATAAATGTTGAGCTGCCCTTCGGCGCAGGCCGCGCCCGCGCTGACGAGAAGGGCGAGCGCCGCCGCCAGCGTCGTCGATTTCAGTGTCATGGTTCCACTCCGTCCGGTCCGTTTGGTTCAGGCGTGTCGGGTTAGGACTTCTTGCGGTTGATAAAGAAGAACACGGTTACCAGAGCAACCGACAGCACCAGGAAGGCGGCGGCGATGGCGTTGATCTCCGGCGTCACGGCGCGGCGCAACTGGCCCAGCATGTAGGTCGGCAGCGTGTCCTGTCCGCCTGACTTGACGAATTCGGAGATCACCACATCGTCCAGCGAGATGACGAAAGCCAGCATGAAGCCGGCGATGATGCCGGGCCGCAGCAGCGGCAGCGTCACCCGCCGGAACACCTGCCAGGGCGGGGCGTAGAGATCCGCCGCCGCGCGCTCCAGCGATTCGTCCATCCCTTCCAGCCGCGCCCGGATGGGCAGATAGGCGAAGGGGATGCAGAAGGCGGTGTGGGCCAGGATGAGATAGCCAAGCCCGTTATAGCCGGTCCACACCTTGACCTTGGCGAAGACGATGAGCAGCGCCACCGCGGTGACGATTTCCGGCACCATCAGCGGCAGGTTGATGAAGGCGTATTTGAACGACAGGCCGCGATAGGGCGCGGTGCGCGTGGTGGCGATGGCGGCCATGGTGGCGGCTATGGTCGCCATGCTCGCCGCGCTCAGGGCGATGATGAGCGAGCGCCAGGCCGCATCCTGCACAGACCTGTTCTCCGCCGCCTCGTAGAACCAGCGCAGCGAGAATCCGCCCCAGTCCGACAGCGAGTCGCTGGCGTTGAAGGCGTAGGCCACCAGCGTGACGATCGGCAGGTAGAGCAGGGCGAAGGTGAACAGCGCGACGATGCCGAAGCCCGGCTGCGAACGTATGTCGAAGCGTGCCCTAGCCATGGCCGGATCCCGAGCGTGTCGCGTTGCGCACATAAACCAGCATGGCGACCAGAACCAGCAGCATCAGCGCGATCGACAGGGCCGCGCCGAGCGGCCAGTTGCGACCGGCGCCGAACTGCAGCTCGATAAGATTGGCGAGCATCAGATTCTTGCCGCCGCCGAGCACACGCGGAATGACATAGGCGCCGAGCGAGGGGATGAAGACGAGGATGGAGCCGGCGACGATGCCGGGCTTCACCAGCGGCAGGATGATGCGCCGGAGCACGGCGAGCCGGCCGGCATAGAGGTCGTAGCCGGCCTCGACCAGGCGAAAATCGAGCTTTTCCATACTGGCATAGAGCGGCAGCACCATCAGCGGCAGGTAGACATAGACCATGCCGAACAGGATGGCCCAGTCCGTGTACATGATCGGGATCGGCTCGTTGATCACGCCGAGCCACATCAGCAGCGTGTTCAGCACGCCCTCATTGCGGATCACCTGCTGCATGGCGAAGGTACGGATCAGCAGATTGGTCCAGAACGGGATGGTGATGAGGAACACCCAGACCTCGCGGGTCTGGCGCGGGCGCGTGGCGATGAAATAGGCGGTGGGAAAGCCGAGCGCCAGCGTCGCCAGCGTGGTGATGATCGACAGCCGCACCGAACGCCACAGAATCGACAGATGTGCGTCGGCGAGGGTGATGGTGTCGTCGAAAATATCGCGCTGAAGGAACACCGAGAACCAGCCGTCGAGCGAGAACTGGTCCGGCTTCACATCGCCATAATCGCCCTTGGCCATGAAGGAATAGGCCAGCATGACGAAGAGCGGGCCGATGGCGGCGATGAACACGATGAACAGGGCCGGCGCCGAAAGCAGCCAGCGGGTGCGGGTTTTCGACTGTTCGTCGCGTCGGGCGATCTCGGCCGCGCTCGCCATGGCTCAGTCCCGCAGCACTTGCGCCGCGTCCGGCGCGATGTCGATGCCAACCCGTTCGCCGACACTGGCGCCGCAGGACTGGCTGCGCGAATTCTGCTGGCGCACCATGAAGCTGAGGCCCTGGTCTAGCTTCACATGAATATGCGTGTCCGTGCCGAAATAGACGACATTCTCAACCACGCCGGCGAGGTGCCCGCCGCTGGCGACGAGGCGCGCATGTTCCGGCCGCACCACGATGGTGGCGTCGCCGGCCGGCCGGTAATCCTCGGCGAGGCTGGCGGAAATCTCGATGCCGGAGGGCAGCCGCACCCGCGCCAGCCCGGCCTCGATACCGACCATGGCGGCGGGAAGGAAATTGGTCTCGCCGATGAAGTCGGCGACGAAGCGCTCGGCCGGCTTGTCGTAAATGTCCCAGGGCGTGCCGATCTGCAGCACCCGGCCCTTCGACATGACCGCGATGCGGTCGGACATGGTGAGCGCTTCTTCCTGGTCGTGGGTGACGAAGATGAAGGTGATGCCGGTCTCGCTCTGCATGCGCTTGAGCTCGATCTGCATCTCCTTGCGCAGCTTGTAGTCGAGCGCGGAGAGCGGCTCGTCCAGCAGCAGCACCTTGGGAGCCGGGGCAAGTGCACGGGCGAGGGCGACGCGCTGGGCCTGGCCGCCGGAAATCTGGTCGGTGCGGCGCCGCGCCAGCTCCTCCATATGGACGAGCTTGAGCATCTCGGCCACGCGCGCCTCTATCGCCGCCTTGGGCCGCCCAAGCATCTGCAGCCCGAACGCCACGTTCTCCGACACGGTGAGGTGCGGGAAGAGCGCATAGCTCTGGAACACCGTATTGATGGGCCGCTTGAACGGCGGCAGGCCAGCAATGTCCTCGCCATGCAGCCGGATCGACCCTTCGGTTGGGTATTCGAACCCGGCGATCATCCGCAGCAAGGTCGTCTTGCCGCAGCCGGAAGGCCCTAGCAATGTAAAGAATTCATTTTCGCGAATAGCGACCGAAACATTGTCGAGTGCCCGAAGGGCGCGCGGACCCTCGCCAAATTGCTTGACGATACCCGTGCATTCGACAGCGATGCGGGCGTCCGGTACAGCGGCAGGCTCCGGCATTATTCACCCGTTGCTAGATACAGGCCCCGTGGAGGGCGGCGAACACACCAAGCTAGGTGTCATTCGCCGCCAGCCTAAGTGAGGGTTCGGCATCCGGCAAGCGGGGCCGGTGCAATGTGATCAAATTTTTGGCCGGTCCTGTTAACAGGCAATCGGCGGGCGGCGACCGGCCCAGGGAGAGGCTTCCTCGAGGCGGGCGCAGAGGCCGAGGAGGGCTTCGTCGTGGCCGAAGGGAGCGGCGAGGTGGATACCGACCGGCAGCCCGTCCGCCGTCCAGTGCAGCGGCAGCGAGGCGGCGGGCTGGCCGGAAGCGTTGAAGGCGGCGGTGAAGGGCGAATAGGCGAACACCCCGTCCGGCCCCATGCGGTAGGCGAGATAGTCGCGGCCGGCATGGTCGAAGCGCCCGAGCTTGGCCGGCGGCTCGGCCAGGGTGGCGGTCAGCAGGAAGTCGGCGCGCTGGAAGAACGCGGCCATTTCCCGGCCATAAGCGTGCACCTTGTTGACCGCGTTGAGATAATCGGCGCCGCTGATGCCGCGCGCATACTCCACCGCCGAACGGGCGACGCTTTCGATCTCGTCGTCGCCCAGCGGACGGCCGCGCCGGCGAACCGCGCTTTCCACCGTCAGCGCCGTGCCGCAGCCGACAATCTTGGTCCAGGCCTCCATCATGCCGGCGGTATCGGCCTCGGGGCGCGCCTCCACCAGATGATGGCCGAGGCTCTCCAGCAGCCGCGCCGCCGCCTCCACCGCCGCCCGGCATTCCGGTGCGATGGGAGCGCCAGTGAGGGTAGTGAGGGTGAAGGCGATGGTGAACGGCCCGTCGCGCCGCGCCAGCGCCGTGGTGAAGGAGGCTTCCAGCGGCGGGGCGACATAGGGGGCGCCGAGGTCCGGGCCCTGGGTGATGTCGAGCAGCGCCGCCGTGTCGCGCACCGAACGGGTGAGGAAGCCGTCGATCGCCATGCCGGCCCAGCCTTCGCCGACATAGGGTCCGTCCGGGGTACGGGCGCGGGTCGCCTTGAAGCCGAACAGCCCGCAGGAGGAGGCGGGAATCCGCACCGAGCCGCCGCCATCCGACCCATGCGCCGCCGGCAGGATGCCCGCGGCCACCGCCGCCGCCGCGCCGCCGGAGGAGCCGCCGGGCGTATGGTCGAGATTCCACGGATTGCGCGTCGGCCCGCCATAGACCGCCGCCTCGGTGGTCGGGCCGACACCGCCTTCCGGCGAGGTGGTGCGGCCGAAGGTGACAAGGCCGGCGGCGCGCAGCCGGGCATAGATCGCCGAATCCTGGCCGTAGCGCGTATCGGCGAAGAGGCGCGAGCCATTATTGGAGGGGAAATCCACCGCCTCGGCGCCGAGATCCTTGAGCAGGAATGGCACGCCGCGCAGCGGCCCTTCCGGCAGTCCCTCCTCGATCAGCCGGCGCGCCACGTCCTCGCGCAGCATCGTCACGGCGTTGATCCGGGGATTGCGGGCGGCGACGCGCGCCAGCGCCTCGTCCAGCAATTCGCCGGGGGTCACGTCGCGCCGGGCGACATGTTCGGCCAGGGCGACGGCGTCGCTCGAATCGTAGAGTTCGCTGATATCCATGAGGCGTGTCCGCTTCCGAGGGGGAGGCATGTATCACCCCCCGGCCCGGCGACGCGCAAGGGGCCGGCGCTCCGCGCCGTCGCTAGCGCAGGGGCGGCGCGGCGGGCCCGGCGCGATGACCGGCCGCAACTTCCGGGAGAGGCGCGCCGTCTCTGGCCAGCCGCTCGCGATAGGCCGGCAGCACCTGCAGCGCGAAGGCGACGAGCTTCGTCTCGTCCCGTTCGCCCAGGCCGATCGCCTCCATCAGGGCCGAGGCGAGGCGCATCCGCATGACCTCGTCGACCCCGTCGCGGTTGAGCCGTGTGGCGGCGTCCTGGGCCTGGGCGATACAGCGGTCGAGCAGGCGGACGGTTTCCGGATCAAGGCGAAGATGACGCGACGACATACTCATTCCCCAAGCGGCCATTTGCGGCCCGCGCGGCAGATGTAGGAGGCCCGGACTCGCCGGCAAGGGGTGGGTGCGCATCTGTTGGCGGGGCGCGACAGATGTGCGCATGCGCGGAAGGGCGCGGACCCGACGGTCCGCGCCCATGCAACTGGTGATGGAAGCTCGTCAGCGGGTTGAACGGGCGTTCTGCTCGATCGAACGCTGGATGTAGGGCTCGACATTCTGCGTCGAGGGGGTGCCGACATAGGCGTTGCGGCCCTCGACGATGCGGGCATCGTACCCGCCATTGGCACGGGCCTCGCCGGCGCTGCGCACGGCGGCGTCATAGCCGGCCTTTTCCTGCGCGTCGCGGCCATCCGCCACAGCGGTATTGACCAGGCCGGCGGCCGACAGGGAAAGGATGGTCGCGGTGCAGAGCATCTTCCAGTTGAAAGCGGTCATGATAGTCTCTCCTGTTTGGCTGTCGTGCTTCCGGCGCCGCCGGAAGGCTTTGGAACGACGTTAAAGATCGCGAATAATTCGCTTTACTCATCTGTCCGGCGCGGCGCGGGGTTGCCGTCGTCCGATGAAGCCAAGATAGGGGGAAGTTGTCGCAGATATTCTTCAGCCAAGCGGCCGGATTGTCTCTGCCTGTCGCAACCGGAACCCGGCTATACGCTTTGTTACAATTTTTCCCAGCGCGGAAAGCACGATGGCAGTATGTAAAAGGCGTGGAGCATGCCTATGGACGCCGTACCGCACATCGCCATCGTCGACGATCATCGCGATATTCGCGATCTCGTCGGCAAATATCTGCACCGCCACGGCTACCGCACCTCGCTGGCGGAAAACGCGGCCGCGTTCCGCCGGCTGATGGAGCGCAACGCCTTCGATCTGGTGGTGCTCGATGTCATGATGCCGGGCGAGGACGGGCTGTCGCTCTGCCGCTATCTGCGTGAATCGACGCAACTGCCCATCATCATGCTGACCGCCATGGCGGAGGAGACCGACCGCATCGTCGGGCTCGAACTCGGCGCCGACGATTATCTCTCCAAGCCGTTCAACCCGCGCGAACTGCTCGCCCGCATAAAGGCGGTGCTGCGCCGGGTGCAGAGTCTGCCGCCGCAGCGCGGCCAGCTTAAGGCGAAAGAGCTGCGCTTCGACCGCTGGGCGCTCAATGTCGGCCGGCGCGAACTGATCGACCAGGACGGCCTCACCGTGCCGCTGAGCACGGCGGAGTTCCGGCTGCTGAGCGTGTTTCTCGATCATGCCGGGCTGGTTCTGAGCCGCGACCAGTTGCTCGATCTCACCGTCGGCCGCAGCGCCGAGCCCTTCGACCGCGCCATCGACAATCAGGTGAGCCGGCTGCGCAAGAAGATCGAGACCGATCCGAAATCGCCCGTGCTGATCAAGACGCATTGGGGCGGCGGCTACAGCTTCTCGGCGGAGGTCGAGGGCCAATGATCGGGATATGGAATCGCAGCCTCACGGCCCGCTTCGTCGCGGTGGTGCTGATGGCGCTCGCGATTTCGCAGGGCATCAGCTTCCTGCTGTTCACCGACGAGATGGGCGGCGTGCTGCTGCGCGCGGCCAAGGCCGAATTCCTCAGCCGCAGCGCCTCGGTGGCGCAGGTGCTGGAGACCACCCCGCCCGGGGTGCAGGCGGACATCCTGCAGGCCAGCGGCACCAGCTATACACGCTTCTGGGTGACGCCGAGCTTTCCCGGCGATGTCGATGGCTGGCGCCGCGAGGCCAAGCAGCGCCTCGCCGAGCCGCTGCCGACGCTCGCCAATCTCGCCGGCACGGAATCCGGGAGCGCGGAGGCTGGCGCGCGGCAGGCGGCGGCCCCGCCCGCGCCGCTGCTCGCGCCGCAGCCGGTGAGCACGGCCGGCACCGCCGCCACGCCGGCGGCGGCGGGCGCGCCCTACACCACCTGGCTGGAGCTTCCCGCCCATGCCTGGCCGCTCTCGCGGGCGGCCAAGTTCATGTATTGGGGCGATGCCGGCGGCATGGGCCTCGCGGTGCAACTGAAAGACGGCTCCTGGCTCAACAGCGCCTTCTCGAAGAAGATGGCGAACAGCATGTGGAGCGCCCGCTCGCTCATCTCGCTGGCGGTGACGGCTCTCGTGCTCTCGCTCTGCGCGGCCTTCATCGCCCGCACCATGACCAAGCCGATGCGGCGGCTGGCGGCGGCGGCGGAAGCGCTGGGCCGAGGCGAAAGCGTGCCGCCGCTGGAGGAAAAGGGCCCGGACGATCTGCGCCACACCGCGGTGGCGTTCAACCTGATGCAGTCGCGGCTGCAGCGCTTTGTCGAGGACCGCACCCGCCTGCTGGCGGCGATCGGCCATGACCTGCGCACGCCGATCACCTCGCTGCGGCTGCGGGCGGAATTCGTCGCCGATGACGAGACGCGCGAGAAGATGCTCGACACGCTGGACGAGCTGCGCGCCATGACCGAGGCGACGCTGGCCTTCTCGCGCGAGCAGGCGACCGAGGAGGTCACGCGCAATGTCGACCTCACCGCGCTGGTGGGCAGCCTGTGCGACGACCTGGTGGAACTCGGCCATGATGTGGACTGCGCCGAGGGGCCGAAGATCAGCTATCGCTGCCGGCCTGATGCGCTCAAAAGGGCGGTGCGCAATCTCGTGGAGAACGCGGTGCGCTATGGCGAGCGCGCCCGCGTCCGCCTGAACGCCACGCCGCAGGCGATCGAGATCGTGATCGAGGATGACGGGCCGGGCATTCCGCCCGACATCGCCGAAAAGGTGTTCGAGCCGTTCTTCCGCATGGAGCATTCGCGCAACCGCGAGACCGGCGGCATCGGGCTCGGGCTGTCCATCTCGCGCAACATGGTGCGCCATCATGGCGGCGACATCATCCTCGCCAATACCGGCCATGGCCTGCGCGCCACCATCAGCCTGCCCCATGCCGCGCTGCCGGGCGCGGAGGCGAAGGGGCCGGGGCGGGCCCCGGCGCGGGCGGGATCTGCCGGCCTGGCCCGGACGCCGGCGGAATGAGGCGTCCGCGCCGTCTCAGGGGCGAATGGCGGGGGTCTCCAGCGCCATGCCGGCGGCGCGCTGCATGAGATAGAGTTCCAGCGCGATGAACTCGGCTGAACCCGGCGCGAAGGGGTCGGCCCGCACGCCGACCATGCAGTTGCGCAGGCGGCGCTGCAGCGAGCCCACGCCCTGCCATTCCAGCCGGTAGAGAGGGTAGCCGGTCGGGTGCGCCTGTGTCACCGCGCTGCCGGCGAGACGCCCCTGCCAGTTCTGGTCATGGCAATTGGCGCAGGACAGGTCGAGCTGGCCGAGGCGGGTGGTGAAGATCCGCCGGCCCTCGTCACGGGCGGGCGCGAGGCGCGGATCGTCCGGCGGCGTGATGGGCAGGCCGCGCGACTGATGCGCGACCAAGGTGGTGAGGGCGAGCAGGTCGTCGCTCTCGCGCTCAAGCGCGGGTGCACGCTGGCGGACGCTGCGGCATTGATTGATGCGGCCGGCGAGGTCGATCGGCCGGCCGCTGGCCGTGTCGAAGGCGGGATAGCGGGCGGCGACGCCGCGCAGGCTTGCCGGCGCGCCGTGGCAATCGGCGCAGGACCGGCCGGCCGCGCCGGTCTTCTCCTGCCACAGCGCCTCGCCCTGCAGCACCCAGAGCATGCCGGGATTGCTGGTGTCGTCCGCCTGCATGGCCTGCGTCGCCGGCGCCATGAAGTCGCGCCCGGAGCGACGCTCGGCGGGCGGGATGTCCTGCGCCGCGGCGGGGGCGGTGAGCAGGGCGAGGGCGAGGAGTCCCGCAGCCGGGCGCGGCATCAGCTCACCACGATCTCGGCGCTGGCGGTCTCGCTCTGGCCACCGTCGCCGGTCCATTCGAAGGTGAGAGTGCCGCTTTCGGTCGCGACCAGGCTGAACGACACGAACGGATTGGCCGAGATGGCGGGGAAGAAATCGGCGGCGAAGACCTCCTCGCCATTATAGCTGCAGGTGAGGCGGGTGAGGATGTTGCGCGGGATCGCCACGCCGTTCGGCCCCATGCGGTGGCCGGTTTCCATGGGGTGGGCGGTCATGGCGCGGATGTCGACGACCTCGCCCGTCTTCGCCGTCTTCGGCACGCTGATCAGGGAACGGCTCATGACAGATCCTCGATGCAGGCGGCGAGGGTGACGATGACGCTGGCCTCGCTCGACCAGTAGGTGCCGTCGCTCAGTTCCGCGACGGCGACAACGGTCTGGGAGGTGGCGAGACGGATGCGGGTGGCGAGGCGGGCGCGACCATTGCGCGGGCCGAGATGGAACACCGCGATATCGGCCTGCGGGTTCTTCTCGTTGAACAGGCCGATGCGGCGGACATGGTCGGCCGGGCTCATCGGGCTGTCCACCTCCACCGTGACGCCGACCGCATTGCCGTTCTCCACCAGCGGCGGCACGGTAAGAGTGACGCGACCGGCCTCGACCGGCTTCCCGCCGGTAAAGCCGGCGACCGCCTCGCTGAGCGAAGGGCGCGCGAGCGCGCGCAGCGGCAGGCTCATCACCACGAGCCCGACGCCGGCCGCGAGCACCGCGCGGCGGCCGAGGACTGGCGCGGGGCAGGGTGCGTCATGGTGAGGCGCGGTCATCGGCTCACTCCTTCAAGGTCACGAGATAGGCGACGAGATGTTCGATCTCCGCCGCGCCGAGCACCGGCCGGCCCTGCCAGGCGGGAGCGATCCGGGCGCCGGCGGAGGGGGCGTGATAGCTCGGCATGATGCTTTCCGGGTTGAGCCGCTTCATGTCGACAACGCGCAGGCGGATCTGCCCCTCGGTGAGCCGCGCGCCGATGCCGGCGAGGCCGGGCGCCAGCGTGCCCTGCAAGGCGGGCGCGCCATCGGGGACCGCGTGGCAGAGGATGCACAGGCTGCGGTGACGCTCGCCGATCAGCTCCCGCCCCCGCGCCGGGTCGCCGCGCACGCCGCCGAGCGGCGCGACGATGGCGTCGCCGCGGACGACATAGGGCACGAAACCCGCCTCCTGCGTCTGCGCCCGCGCGGCCGGAGCGGGCGCGGCGAGGAGCGCCAGCGCGCCCATGCCGAATGCCCGCGCCGGGCTCACCCGAACGCCTCGCCGGTGATGGTGGCGAACCACGCCTCGCCATAGGCGGCTTCCTCGGCCCGCACCCCCGCCGGCGCGTCGAGCGGCGAGGTGCCGCCGGCGCCTTCCACCTCGGCGAGAAGGCCGTTCTGCGGCGTGTACACGCCGGCGATCGAGATGCCGTAATCCGGCGCCAGCAGGCTGTAGCAGGTGTTGATCAGCTTTGGCTCCGCGGGTTCGCGCCCGCGCAGCAAGGCGATGATTGCGCTGGCGCCGGCCTTCGCCTGAGCATTGGCGGTGAAGGCGGATTTCGGCATCGCCCCGCCAATCGCGGCATCGCCGATGACATGGACATGCGGCACCAGGCGGGATTCGAAGGTGACGGGGTCGATCGGGCACCAGCCGGTGCGGTCGGCGACGCCGGCCAGCGCCGCGATGGCGCCGGCCCGCTGCGGCGGGATGACATTGGCCACCGCCGCGCGATGCTCGCCGAACTCGGTGCGCAAGGTGCGGGTCGCCGCGTCGACTTCTGTCACCCGGCCGCCGAAGGACAGGCCGACCCATTCGATCATGCCGGGATAGAGCGCCGCCCAGCCGGCCTCGAACAGGCGCTGCTTGGAGAAAGCGTCCTTGGAATCGAGGATCAGGATTTTCGAGCGCGGCTTGTGCGCCTTGAGATAATGGGCGATCAGGCTGGCGCGTTCATAAGGTCCCGGCGGGCAGCGGAACGGATTGGCCGGCGCGGCGATGACCACCAGCCCGCCATCCTCCATCGCCTCCAATTGCCGGCGCAGCAGCCGCGTCTGCTCGCCGGCCTTCCAGGCATGCGGCATCAGTTCGGCCGCCGCGTTGTCATAGCCGGGCAGGGCGTCGACGTTGAGGTCGATACCCGGCGCGACGACGAGCCGGTCATAGCTGAGCCGCACCTCGTCGGCGAGGACGACGCGCCGCTGTTCCGCCTCGATCCGCACCGCCCGTTGCGGCACATGGGTGATGCCCTCCGCCGCCAGCCCGGCATAGCCGAAATGCTGTTGCGCCATGTCGCGCAGCCCGGCGATCACGGCATTGCTGAGCGGGCAGGCAGTGTAGTGTCCGTTCGGCTCGACCAGCGCGACCGCAATGCCCGGATCCTCGCGCTTGAGCGTGCGGGCAAGGCTGGCGCCGCCGAAGCCGCCGCCGATCACCACCACCCGCGGCGCCGCCTGCGCCCGCACGGCCGGGCAGGCGAGGGCGCAGGCTCCCGCCGCGAAGGCGGCAAGCACCCGCCTACGGCTGAGCCGGGGCGTTGCCGGCTGCGGCGAAATGGGCGGCAAAGTATTCGGCAATGGCCCGTGTTTCCTCATCGGTGAAACCCTTGGCGATGCGCGTCATGACGGTGGAGGGCCGCTCGCCGGAACGGAACGCCAACATTGCCGCGACGATCTGGCCGGCCGGCTGCCCGTCCAGGCTCGGCACGGGTCCATTGGTGGCGCTGCGCGGATGGCAGCCGGTGCAGGACGCCGCCCCGGGCGGCGGCGCGGCAGCCGCTGGCGCTGCATGGAGCAGCGCCAGCGCCGGCAATATCACATGAGCCCGCCGCATCAGGCCAGCTCGTGGTTCTTCAGCGGCATGGTGCGGTAGCGCTTGCCGGTGGCCGCGAACAGGGCGTTGAGCACCGCCGGCGCGGCGACCGCGATGGTAGGCTCGCCCACCCCGCCCCAGAAGCCGCCGGAAGGCAGCATGATGGTCTCCACGGCCGGCATCTGCGCCATGCGCAGCACCTCATAGGTGTCGAAATTGGTCTCGGCGATCTGGCCGCCCTCGACGGTGCACTCGCCATAGAGGCAGGCGGAAAGGCCATAGACGAAGGAGCCTTCCACCTGCCGCTCGACCTGGGCCGGGTTAACGACATGGCCGGGATCGGTGGCGGCGACGATGCGGTGGATCTTGAGTTCGCCCTTCTCGACCGACACTTCGGCAGCGGCGGCGACATAGGAGCCGAAGCCCATGATCTGGCCGAGGCCGCGATAGCGGCCTGGCGCCGGCGGCGTGTCCCAGCCGATACCGTTGGCGGCGGCTTCCAGCACGGCGAGGTGCTTGGGGTGGTTCGCCATCAGCTTGCGGCGGAAGGCGAGCGGTTCCGTTCCTGCGGCATGCGCCAGCTCGTCGATGAAGCATTCGACATAGATGGCGTTCTGGTTGAGGTTCACCCCGCGCCAGAAGCCGGGCGGCACCGGCGGGTTGCGCATGGCGTGGTCGATCAGGAGGTTAGGCACGCTATAGGCGAGATGGCCCTCGGGCAAATCCGCCGTCAGCCCCTGGAACACCACCGGGTCCATGCCGCCCTGCATGCCCTGCGGGCGCACGGCGGCGAGGATGGACTGGCCGGAAATGCGCAGATGCAGGGCGGTGAGATTGCCCTCGGCATCCAGCGCGCCGGTGAGCTTCGCCTGGGTGGTCGGGTGATAGGCGCCGTGCAGCATGTCCTCTTCGCGCGTCCATAGCAGCTTCACCGGCGTGCCGGGCATCTGCCTGGCGATGCTGACCGCCTGACGCACATAATCCTGGAAATTGCCGCGCCGGCCGAAGCCGCCGCCGAGATGGATCTTGTACACCTCGCACTGCCCGACCGGCAGGCCGGCGGCTTCCGCCGCCGCGGCGAGGCTGGCTTCGCCATTCTGCGTCGGCACCCACACCTCGCATTTGTCCGCCGTCCAGCGCGCGGTGGCGTTCATCGGCTCCATGGTGGCGTGGTTCTGATAGGGGAAGGCGTAGGTGGCGGTGATGACCTTGCCGCCGGCAGCGGCGACGCGGGCGATTTCCGCCCTGGCGTCGCCCTGCCGGTTGCCGATGAAGGCTTCTTCCGCCTCCAGCCCCTCCGCCAGCATGGCGCGAATGGCGTCGCTGGAAAGCTCGCTGTTGGGCCCCTCGTCCCAGGTGATCGGCAGGGCGTCGAGCGCGGTCTTGGCGCGCCACCAGGTGTCGGCGACGACGGCGACGGAGCGGTCATCCACCCGCACCACTTTCTTCACGCCCGGCATGTTCCCGATTGCCGCCGCGTCGAAGCTGACCAGCGTGCCGCCGAAGACGGGGCAGGCCTTGATGGCGGCGTTCAGCATGCCGGGCAGGATGAGATCGGCGCCGTAGACCTGCTTGCCGGTGAGTTTGTCCACCGTGTCGAGGCGGGGCAGGGGCTGACCGGCGATGGTCCAGTCCTTTGCGTCCTTCAGCGTCACCTCGGATGGCGGGGTCTGCCGGCCGGCGGCGTCCGCCACCTCGCCGAAGCGCAGGGTGCGCCCGCTGGGTGTGTGGGTGATGACGCTCTTGGCCGCCGTGCAGTCACCGGCGGGCACGCCCCACTGCTCGGCGGCGGCGGCGATGAGCATGTGGCGCGCGGCGGCGCCGCCCTTGCGGACATAGTCATGCGAATCGCGGATGCCGCGCGAGCCGCCGGTGGAATAGCTGCCCCAGACGCGGTTGCGGCGCAGATTCTCGCCCGGAGGCGGATATTCGGTCGTCACTTTCGACCAGTCGCCCTCCAGCTCCTCGACCACGAGCTGGGCAAGGCCGGTGAGGGTGCCCTGGCCCATTTCCGAGCGGGCGATGCGCACGACGATGGTGTCGTCCGGCTTCACCACCACCCAGGCGTTGATTTCAGGCGGCAGGGTGGCTCCCGCCTCCTGCGCCGTGGCGTAGGCCAGGAAGGGCACATGGAAGCCGAGCGAGAGCCCGCCCAGCGTGGCGGCGGAACCGACGATGAAATTGCGGCGCGAGACCGATTGGACACTGCTCATGGCGCGCTCCCTCAGCCGGCCTTGCCGTCGGCCGCCATGTGGATGGCGGCGCGGACGCGGTTATAGGTGCCGCAGCGGCAGATATTGGTGATCTCGGCGTTGATGTCGTCGTCGCTGGGCGTGGGGTTGGAGTCCAGCAGGCTTGCCGCCGCCATGATCATGCCGGTCTGACAATAGCCGCATTGCGGCACGTCGAGCGCCAGCCACGCCTTTTGCAGCGGGTGCGAGCCATCCGGCGACAGCCCCTCGATGGTGACGATCTTCTGGCCCGGCTCAAGGGCGGCGAGCGGCATGACGCAGGAGCGTGTCGCCACGCCGTCGATGTGCACGGTGCAGGCGCCGCACATGGCGATGCCGCAGCCGAACTTGGTTCCGGTGAGGCCGATCTGCTCGCGCAGCACCCACAGCAGCGGCGTATCCGGCTCGGCGTCGATGTCGTGCGTCTGCCCGTTGACGGTGATCTGGACCATGGAGGCCTCCCGGCTGGAGAAACAGGCGTGCCGCCGGACCGGGCACATGCGCGCGGCACCGGCGGCTGGCGATGGTCGACCGGTTGAGGCTAGGCAAAGCGTGTCGCAGAAGCGTGCCGCCCGTCCGCTGGATTGTCGCGAACTGTCGCAGACGGGCGTACTGATAAGAATTGATACAAACTGGCCGGCGACGCTCAGCCGGTGGCGACAGCGAAATAGCCGGCGTCACGCATGTCCGCCAGCAAGGTGGGGCCGGTGGGGAGCCAGCCGAGAAGATCGCGGGTGCGGTCGGTCGCGGTGGGCTGGTCGATGCGGGCGAACTCGCTGAACCAGCCGAAATGCGCGCGCGCCGTCTCCCCGTCCAGCGACACGCAGGGCAGGCCGAGCCCGTCCGCGATCGCCTGCGCGATCTCCCGGAAAGCGATGCCGCGTTCTCCCGCAGCGTGAAACGTCTCGCCGGACGGTTCCTGTTCGATGGCGAGACGATAGGCGCGGGCGGCATCGCTCACATGCACTGCCGGCCACGCATTGTCGCCCGCGCCGATATAGGCGGAGCGGCCCTGCGCCCGCGCCATCGCGATCAGGATCGGCACGAAGCCATGGTCGCCCGCCCCATGCACCGAGGGGGGCAGCCGCATGATCATGGTGGGGATGCCGCGTGCCGACAGCCCCCGCGCGGCGGCGTCGGAGGCGCGGGGATAGAGTTCGCTCGGCGGCGGCGCGACATCGGCCTCGGTTACCTCGCGGCCGGAGGTGCCGAGGCCGGCAAGGCCGGCGGTGACGATGAAGGGCTTGCCCGTGCCGGCGATCGCCGCGCCGAGCGCCTCGATGGCGGCGCGGTCGATGGCGCAGCATTGCGCGAAGCGGGCGAAATCATGCACGAAACCGGTGTGGATGATGGCGTCGCTGGCCTGCGCGCCGGCGCGCAGCGTCTCCACCGCTTCGAGGTCGCCGCGCAGCACCTGCGCCCCGGCCCTGCGAAGCTGTTCCTCCGCGCGGTCGGAGCGGGCGAGGCCGAGGACGCTATGGCCGTTCGCCAGCAGTTCGGCCGTCACGGCCGCGCCGATAAAGCCCGTGGCGCCGGTCACGAATACGTGCATGACAGTTCTCCTTGCTTGTCGGAAAGGAGAATGAAGGCGACCCTGATGGGGGTAAAAGACGAGAGTTTATACAGGTATAAAAACCACCATGCCCCGGGTCGACGAAAGCCTGCACCAGCTCGGAGCGTTTCTGAAGGACCGGCGGCAGCGCCTCGATGCCGCCTCGCTGGGGTTTGGCGGGCGCCGGCGCACGTCCGGCCTGCGGCGTGAGGAAGTGGCGCAGCGCGCCCATATCAGCACTACCTGGTACACCTGGCTGGAACAGGGCCGGGGCGGGGCGCCCTCGGCCCGCGTGCTCGACAGCCTCGCCCGGGCGCTGCTGCTGACCGAGGCCGAGCGCGAGCACCTGTTTCTCGTTGGCATCGGCCATCGGCCGAAGGTACGCCCCGCGGCGCTGGAGGGGATTACCGCGCGGCTGCAGCGGCTGCTCGACGCCATGGGGCCGATCCCGGCCACGGTCGCCACCGCCACCTGGGACATTATCGGCTGGAACCGGGCGGCGCGGCTCGTGCTGGCGGATTATGAGGCGATGGCGCCGGAGGAGCGCAATATTCTCCGGCGCATGTTCCTCGATCCCAGCACCCGTGCAGCGCAGGCGGACTGGGAGGCGGTGGCCCGTTTCCTGGTGGCGACCTTTCGGGCCGAAAGCGCCCGGGCCGGAGCGGATGCGCGGGCGGCCGAGCTGGTCGCCGAACTCTCCACGCAGAGCCCGGATTTCGTCCGGCTCTGGGCCGAGAACGACGTGCGGATGACCGGGGAGGGCGCCAAGACCATCCGTCATCCGCGGCTTGGCGAGATCGGCCTGGAGTTTTCCTCCTTCACTATAGATGGCCGGCCGGATCTGCGGCTGATGACCTATGTGCCGTCCTGCGATGCCGATGCGGAAAAAATAAGCCGGCTACTGAATAGATGAGCCCGTTGTCGCCGACTCCGTTCGGCCGCTCTACCCGATAGTCCTGTGCCGGCTATGTAACTGGCCAACCACCGTTGAGTGGCCGCTCCGATCGCGTCTACGGCGCCACGGCGGCGGGAACGCGGCGCAGCACCTCGTCATAGGCGGGCAGATCGAGGAAGGCGGTAACTTCCACCGCGCGGCCATCCTGCATCCGCAGGATCCAGGCATAGCGGTTGACATAGGGTTGCCCGTCGCGCGCGGTGGCGACACCTTCCCAGCGCACGATCACATGATCGCCATCTGCCCACACGGTTTTTTCCACCGGCCGGATCGGCCCGGCGAGGCGCGCCACCAGCGGGCGCACGGCGCGCTCGACCAGCGCCTCGCGGCCCTCATAGCGGCCGGCGCTGGGACCGGAGCCTTCGATGGTCCAGACCACATCGGGCGACAGAACATCCTGAAAAAAGGTCGTGCCGCCCGCCTGCCAGCGCTCGAAAGCCTCGGTGACGATCTGTCGGTTGCGGGCCTCCGTCTCGGGCGAGGCCATGGCAAGGCCGGGCAGGGCGGAAAGGACACAGGTGGCGACGAGGGCGCAGCTGGCGACATGGCGCAGTGCGGGCTTTAGGCGTTGGGTCGGCATCATCTGTCTCTCGCTTTGGGGGGGAGGGCGAAAGCGCCGAGGCGCGCGGTTCCGGCGAACTGGGGGCTAACGGCTCTCACTGACGTAAGGTCAGGTTAGTTCAGGGCAGCTTGGGCAACAATTTGCCGAGTGATTGCCAGCCTGTTCAGCCGAACTAACCAATCCGGCTGACCCGGCCGTGCCGCGTGCCACGTCGCACCCCCTCAAGCCGGAGCCCGGCCGGCTTCACGACAGACGCGGAGCTGATCCGCCGCTGGCAGCGTCGCGTAATGCGAGCGAACGCTGCGGAGGTATCAATGAAGCGGATGCTCTTTTTCGCCGGGCTCTTCGCCTTTGCCGGATGCGGCGCGTCGACCGTTCAGGCGCGCGACCTGGTGCTGGAACAGTATTTTGCCGGCCCCACTGTGGCCGAGGGGTCGTTCTCGGCCATCAATGGCGTCAAGCGCAGCTTCACCGTGCAACTGAACGGCCGCTGGAACGGAGACGTGCTGACGCTGGTGGAGGATTTCCGCTTCGCCGATGGCGAGAAGGACCGCAAGACCTGGCGGTTCCAGAAGCTCGCCCCCGGCCGCTATCTCGGCACGCGCGAGGATGTGCGCGGCGCGACCGAGGTGTCCGTGAAGGGCAACACCGCCACTTTCAGCTATCTCGTCGATCTCGATTCCGGTCCGGGCGAGAACCTCGTGCGCTTCCACGACAAGATGGTGCTGCGCGACGACGGTACGGTGCTCAACACCGCCTGGGTCACCAAATTCGGCTTCCCCGTCGCGCTGACGCGGGTCGAGTTCCGCCGCCCGTAATCCCCCACTTATCCAGGAGGACTGCATGCGTATTCGTGAGACGATTGCCGCGTTCGCCCTGCCGCTCGCCCTCACCGCCACGCCGGCTGCCGCCCAGCCGCTGAGTGGCCCGGAGATCCGTGAGAAGATCGGTGGTGAACTGGTGCGGCTGAGCACGCCCTATGGTCTCACCCTGCCGCTTGTCTATCGCGACGACGGGGTGGTGGCGGGCGATATTTCCGGCTTTTCCATCGGCGCGCTGCTGGCGCCGAGCGAGGAGGGGCGCTGGTGGGTGAAGGATGACCGGCTGTGCCAGAAATGGCCGACCTGGTATGATGGGCGCACCTATTGCTTCACCATCACCGCGCTCGGCCCCAACAGGATCGCCTGGACCCGCGACGACGGTCTCTCCGGCACCGCCACCATGGGGCGGTGAGATGGCGCCGGCGCCGGAAGGGCCGGCGGTTCCCGCCCGCCGGCTCGCGCTCTATGCCCTGCCGGCGCTGCCGCTCGCCGCGCTGGCGCTGCCCTTCTATGTCATCGTCCCGAGCTATTATGCCGAGACGCTGGGGCTTTCGCTGGCGGCCGTCGGCACGGCGCTGCTGGCGGTCCGCTGCCTCGACGCCCTTGCCGATCCGCTGCTCGGCTGGGTGGCCGACCGGTGGGCGCCGCGCCTGGGGCGGCGGCGGGCGCTGATGCTGGCGGCGGCGCCGGTGACGGCGCTGTGCGCCTTCATGCTGTTCTGGCCCGGCGCCGGGGCGGGCATCGCCCATCTCGTCCTGTGGGCGCTGGGCCTCTCGCTCGGCTACACCGCGCTCACCCTCAGCTACACCGCCTGGGGGGCGGAGATGACCGCCGATTATCGCGGCCGCGCCCGGGTGGCGGCGGCCCGCGAAGGGGTGACGCTGCTCGGCACGCTGGTCGCCATCGCGCTGCCCTTCGCGGTTGGGCTCGGGGATGGAGGCGGCCATTTTGACGGGCTGGCGGCGATGGGGGTGTTCGTGCTGGTCAGCCTGCCGCTGCTGTGCGGGGCGTGCGTCCTCGGGGTGCCGGAACCGGCCAACCGCACGCGGGAGCGGCTGCGGCTCGGGACCGGGCTGCGCCATCTGCGGGCGAACCGGCCGTTTCTGCGGCTGATCGCGGCCTTTCTGCTCAACGGTATCGCCAACGCGATTCCCGCCACGCTGTTTCTCTATTTCGTCGCCGACCGCATCGGGGCGGCGGCGCTGCAAGGGCCGCTGCTGTTTGTCTATTTCCTTTGCGCCGTCGCCGGGCTGCCGCTGGCGCTGGCCTGCGCCGGCCGTTTCGGCAAGCATCAAGCCTGGTGCGGGGCGATGCTGCTGGCGTGCCTCGTCTTCGCCGGCGCCGGCTGGCTGGGGCCGGGAGATGTCGTGCCCTTCGCACTCATCTGCGTGGCGACGGGAATCCTGTTGGCCTTCGATGTGGCGCTGCCGCCGGCGATCCAGGCGGATGTCATCGACGTGGATACCGCCGCCTCCGGCGAGCAGCGCTCGGGGCTGTATTTCGCCCTCTGGGCGCTCGCCACCAAGCTCGCTCTCGCGCTGGCGGTCGGGGTGACGTTTCCGCTGCTGGATTGGGCCGGCTACCGGCCGGGCGCGGGCGCGCCCTCGGCGGAGGCCGGGGCGGCGCTGGCCATGCTCTATGCCTGGCTGCCGATCCCGGCCAAGCTGGCGGCGATCGCGCTGATGTGGGGGTTTCCCGTCGATGAGGCGGCGCAGCGTCGGCTGCGGGAGGCGATCGAGGCGGGAGAGGGCCGAGCGGCAGGCGCGCGCTGAGCGCTCCTGCCCGGCGGCGGGTCAGCCGATCTGTTCGATGATGATGGCGCGGATCTGCTCGCGCGTGAGACCGCAGGGCTCCGGCTTCCACTCCGGGCTGGAGCGGATGATGGCGGGAGCGGTCGGGGTGTGGATGTGGGTCGACATATATCCTCTTGGCCGCTGCGGCCCGTGGCCGGCGGCTGACGCAGGTGCGTCCATGTTGGGGTAAAGAAATGCCCGGCCTCTGACCGGCCGGGCGGGTCGCACATTGGCGACGGTTGCAGGTCTAATCCCGCAATGCGTTGCGAATAAGGCGAGGGGCCCTCACAGCGGACCCATCACATAGTTTGGCAGCCAGGTGGCGATTTCCGGGAACAGGCAGAGGATGACGATGCCCATAAGCATCAGCACCACATAAGGCACCGCGCCTCCCAGTACCTGCTGCGCCGGCACCTGCGGCGCGATGGCCTTGACCACGAACAGGTTGAGCCCGACCGGCGGGGTGATCAGGCCGATCTCCATATTGATGGTCAGCACCACGGCGAACCAATAGGGGTCGAAGCCCGAGGAGACGATGATCGGGTAGAGCAGCGGCGCCGACATGACGATGATGGCGACCGGCGGCAGGAACATGCCGGACACCAGCAGGAACAGGTTGATCAGCGCCATCAGCACCCAGCGGTTCACCTCCAGCCCGGCAATGGTGGCGGCGACCGTCTGGGTGATGAACAGCGAGGACAGCGCGAAGGCGAACAGTTCCGCCGACGCCATGATCATCATGATCATCACGCTTTCGCGCAGTGTCGAGGAGAAGATGTCGAAGATCGGCTTCGGCTGGAACAGCCGGTACATGATGATGACGACGCCCAGCGTCAGGAAGGCGCCGGCGCCCGCCGCCTCGGAGGGCGTGGCGACGCCGCCATAAAGCACATAGAGCGTGCCCAGGATGATGATGAGGAAGGGCGTCACCTTGGGCAGCGCGGCGAGTTTCTCGCCGAAGCTGAAGCGATTGCCGCTGATGTCGAAGGAGAAGTTCTTGCGCCGGCAGTCGAACAGCGCCCAGGCCATGAACATGGCGGTGAGCATCAGCCCCGGCATGACGCCGGCGAGGAACAGGCGGCCGATCGAGGTTTCGGTGGCGATGCCATAGACGATCATCGTCACCGAGGGCGGAATGAGGATGCCGAGCGTGCCGCCGGCGCAGATCGAGCCGGTGGCGACCGAGGCGGGATAGCCGCGCTTCAGCATCTCCGGAATGCCCATCTTGCCGATGGCGGCGCAGGTCGCCGGGCTGGAGCCGGTCATGCCGGCGAAGATGGCGCAGGCGCCGATATTGGACAGCACCAGCCCGCCCGGCACCCGGTTCAGCCAGCGGTCCAGCGCCTCATAGAGATCGCGCCCGGCGGGGGTGGCGGCGACCGCCGCGCCCATCAGCACGAACATCGGGATCGAGACATAGGCGAGGTTGGCGATGCCGGCGAACATGGTTTCGGCCAGCACCTCGAACACGCCGATGCCATTGGCCAGCAACAGCCCGCCAATGGCGGTCAGGCCAAGCGCGAAGGCGATCGGCATGCCGGTGGCGAGCAGCACGAAAAGCAGGCCGATGATGAGCGCGCCTGACGAAGTGGGAGAAAGGCTCATCATGCGTGACCCTGGAATTCGAAGGTGCTGCTCAGGCGGCGGATCAGCTCGGCGACATATTGCAGGGAGAGCAGGGCGAAGCTGACCGGCAGCGGCAGAAGCGGAATCCACAGCGTGATGGCGGCCACCGTCGAGGTCCGCCATTCATTCACATAGGCCTCGTGAAAGAAGATGGTGCTGGCGATGGTCATCAGCACCGCGAACAGCAGGCCGAGCAGCGCGCCGAGGATGCCCAGCACCCGCCGCGGCCGCGGCGCCAGCGACAATTCGATCACGTCGACGCCGACATGGCCGCGGGTCTTCAGCACATAGGGCGCGCCGAGGAACATGGCGGCCGTGGCGGTGAAGACGACGAAATCCGTCTGCCAGATCGTCGGGGCACGAAAGACGTAGCGCAGGAAGATCATCTCGCAGATCACCAGCATCGCCGCGATGAGCAGCAGCCCGGCAAGCAGGGCAGCGACCTTGGAGAGGAGATCGACCGCTCGTAGGAACAGGCTGACCATGGGGGGCTTTCGTTCGTCGAAGGGAGGGGGCGCGGCGCGCGGGCGACACCCCCGTCTCATCGCGGGGGCGCGCCGTCGCAGGTCGGAGGCCAACGTCCCGCGCGCCCGGCCAGGGCCGCGGGACGGGCAGGTTACTGCACCGCCAGTGCCTTCTTGATCAGTTCGTCGCCGCCCTTCACCTTCTCGGCGAAGTTCTTGTAGGAGCTTTCCTGCGCCACCTTGAGCCAGGCGTCGTAATCGGCGGCGGACATTTCCACCACCTCGACGCCCGCCTTCTTGTAGGTGTCGATCAGCTTCTGGTCGCCCTTGCGCACTTCGCCGGCGAACCAGGCCTGCGCCTTCTTGCCGGCGTCGAGAAGGGCCTTCTGCTGCGCCGAGTTGAGGCGGTCGAAGGACTGCTTGGACATCAGCACCGGCTCATACATGAACCAGATGGCGTTCTCGCCCGGCGCGGTGAGGCACTTGACCTGCTCGTAGAGGCGATAGGAGACAAAGCTTTCCGACGAGGTATTGGTGGCGTCGAGCACGCCGGTCTGCATGCCGGAATAGATTTCCGATGAGGGCATGGAGGCAATGGAGGCGCCGGCGGCGGCCAGCATCTGCTCGAAGGCCGGGCCGGCGGCGCGGGTCACCTGACCCTTGATGCTGTCCGGGCCGGTGATGCAGCCCTTCTTGGAGGCGAAGGCGCCGGAGAGCCACGCATCGGCGAGGACGATGGCGCCGTTCTTTTCAATCAGCGCCTTGATCTCCTGCATGAAGGGCGAGTCGTTGAGGCGCTCGGCGCGGTCGAAATTGCGCACCAGCCCAGGCATCAGCGTCGCCGAGAACTGCGGCACACGGCCGGAGGCGTAGTCGAGCGGGAAGGAGGTGATGTCGAGCTGGCCCTTGGTGACGGCCCCCCACTGCTCATTCGCCTTGAACAGCGAGGAACCCGGGAAGACCTGGATCTTCAACCCGACATTGGCCGCCTCGACATCGCGGGCGATCATCTGCACCATCTCGTCGCGCGGATCGCCCTTGCCGCCGGGGAACTGGTGCGAGGCGCGCAGGGTGATGTCCTGCGCGAGCGAGGGCACCGCGAGGCCGATGCCTCCGGCGAGTGTGAGGGCGCAGCCAAGGGTCAGGGCGCGCATGATGCGTCGCGTGGCGTTCATGGTTTCCTCCGTGTCGCCGCCTCCCGGCGGACTGTTGGCGTTTCCTCGATGCGGGTGCGCCGGGGCGGTTGGTCCGCCACCTTGGCGCAGAGTACAGGGCGCCGACCGATGGTCGATCAGCTCAGGCGCTCCGGCGGAAAATGTCCTTGTAACTGTCACGCAGGACGTTCTTCTGCACCTTGCCCATGGTGTTGCGCGGCAGTTCATCCACAAAGAACACGCGCTTGGGTTGCTTGAACTTCGCCAGCCGGCCCTCAAGCGCCTGCAAGATGGACTGCTCGGTGAGCGGCGTGGTCTTGTCCGCCACCACCACGGCGGTGACGCCCTCGCCGAAATCGGGATGCGGCACGCCGATGACGGCACTCTCCACCACGCCGTCAATGGCGTCGATCTCGCCCTCGACTTCCTTGGGGTAGACGTTGAATCCGCCGGAGATGACGAGATCCTTGCCGCGCCCGACAATGCTGAGATAGCCCTTGGCGTCGATGCGGCCGAGATCGCCGGTGACGAAGAACCCGTCATGGAACTCGCTCGCCGTCTTTTCCGGCATGCGCCAATAGCCCTTGGTGACGTTCGGGCCCTTGACCTCCACCATGCCGATCTCGCCGGCCGGCAGTTCCGCCCCCGTCGCCGGATCGGTGATGCGCACGCTCACCCCCGGCAGCGGAAAGCCCACCGTGCCGGCGAGGCGCTCACCCTCATAAGGGTTGGAGGTGTTCATGCAGGTCTCGGTCATGCCGTAGCGTTCAAGGATGGCATGGCCGGTGCGCTCGTAGAAGGCCCGGTGCGTCTCCTCCAGCAGCGGCGCCGAGCCGGAGACGAACAGGCGCATATGCGCGGTCGCCTCGCGCGTCAGCCCCGGCTGGTCGAGCAGGCGGGTGTAGAAAGTGGGCACGCCCATCAGGCAGGTGGCGCGGTCCATCAAGGTGATGGCCTCGCGCGGGTCGAACTTGGCGCGGAAGAACATCGACGCCCCGCTCAGCAGAACGAGGTTCGCCGCCACGAACAGGCCGTGGGTGTGGAACAGCGGCAGGGCGTGGATCAGCACATCTGCCTGGGTGAACCGCCAGCACTGTTTCAGCACCTGCGCGTTGGAGAGCAAATTGCCATGGGTGAGCATGGCCCCCTTGGCGCGGCCGGTGGTGCCCGAGGTGTAGAGGATGGCGGCCAGATCATCCGCCGTCCGCGGCACGTCGGCGAACGTCGCGGGAAAGGACGCGGCGGCGTCCGTCAGCGATCCCACCCCGTCCGCATCCAGCGTCTCGACGCCGGCGACGCCAAGCTCGCGCGCCAGCGCCCGCCCCTCATCAGCGATTTCCGGCCGGCAGACGAACAGCGTCGGCTCGGCATCGCCGAGGAAATAGCGCACCTCGTTGACGGTATAGGCAGTGTTGAGCGGCAGATAGACCGCTCCCGCGCGCACCGTGGCCAGGTAGAGCGCCAGGCCGGGCAGGGATTTCTCCACCTGCACCGCCACCCGGTCACCCGGCTTCACCCCGCGCGCGACCAGCAGCCCGGCGAGCCGGGCGGACAGGGCGAAAAGCTCGCCATAGGTGACGCCCGAACCGTCCGCCAGCAGGGCCAGGGGCTTGTCGGGCGAGGGGATGGCGGCGGCAAGGGCGGTGAAGAGATGGTTGTCGGACATGATGCTTTTCAGGTGACGGGAACAAGGGCGCGGGAGGCGGGATCGACCTTCAGCAGCTTGCGTACCGGGGCGCTGGCGACGATCTCGCCCTTTCCGGCGAAGGCTTCGTGGTTCTTCTCGATATCGGCGGGGGTGTAGCGGTAATTGACCATCAGCCCCGCCGCCTGGGCGATACCCTTGGGTGAGAGGTCGCCCATCGGGTTGATCCGCTCCAGCCGCGCGCCATTGCCGAGATGGAAGCGGGCGACGGGATCGACCGGCGCGCCCTTCGCGGTGCGGGCGGCCAGGAAATAATAGGCGGCGACGGGGGCGATCACGCCCGCCAGCTCCTCGCGGCGGGCCGGCTGTTCGGCCCAGTCAGGGGTGTCGAGCACCTCCAGCGCCTTGCGGTCGGCGGCGGAGAGGACGAGGCTCTGTTCCGCCCGCCGCTCGGCCTCCAGCCATTTGCGGAAGCCGGGCACCGGCGACAGGGTGACGAAGGTGGTGAGCGCGGGCAACTCGCGGGAAATTTCCTCCAGCACCTGCTTGATGAGGAAATTGCCGAACGAGACGCCGGCGAGGCCCTTCTGGCAATTGGAAATGGAATAGAACACCGCCGTCGTGGCGTCCTGCGGCCGCAGGAGCGGGCGGGCCGGGTCGAGAATCGGGGCGATGCCGCCGGGCGTCTCCTTCATCAGCGCGACCTCGACGAAGATCAGCGGCTCGTCCACCAGCGCGGGGTGGAAGAAGGCGTAGCAGCGCCGGTCGGGGCTATCGACGCGGGCGCGCAGATCGTCCCAGTCGCGGATGGCGTGGACGGCTTCATAGCGGATGATCTTTTCCAGCACATTGGCCGGCGTCGACCAGTCGATGCGCCGGAGCATCAGAAAGCCCCGGTTGAACCAGGAGGCGAACAGATGCGCGAAATCGCGGTCGACCTCGGCAAGGTCGCGCCGGTGCACCATGGCCTCCATAAGCCGCTCGCGCATCCGCACCAGCGAGAGCGTGCCGCCCGGCGCCAGATTGAAGCGGCGGAAAAGCTCCTGCCGGCGCGGCTCACTGGCCCTGTGCAGATCGGCGGCGGCAGCGGTGCCTTCCTGGCCATAGGCCGCGATGGCCGCGGCGAGCCGCTCCGGATCGGGGCCGAATTTCTGCGCCAGCACCTCGAAGAACGCGATCGCCTCGCCGGTCTTCATATGCGCGTAGCGGTCGAGAATGTCGGCGGCGAGCGCGACGCCGGAGGCCTCGCCGCGCCCGGAGAGCAGCGTCTGGCAACGTTCGGCCAGCGTCTCCACCCGCGTCGCGCCGCTCACACGCTGCGAGCGGTCGAGCAGGGTGCGCCCGCGCTCGGCTATGGAGGCGAGCAGGTCTGCGACGAAGGAGGTGTTCGATGCCATGGCCAATCCAGCGGTACGAACTGTGGATGAGCGCGCGGGAGCGCAGCCTCATTATGGGATGATGACGGATTTGCATCGTCCGTCAACCATCAAGTATACAAGAAACCCGATCTTGCATTGCAGCACGGAAAATGGCTTGCTGCCGGCGGAGGTAAGCCGTGCGTGGTGAACAGACGCCGAGGCTTCGCGAAGCCCTTGAGGACGATATCGTCGCCGGCCGGCTGCGGCCGGGGCAGAGGCTTGACGAGGTCAGCCTCGCCGAGCGCTTCGGCGTATCGCGCACCCCGATCCGCGAGGCGCTGATCCAGCTTGCCGCCTCCGGCCTTGTCGAGATGCGCCCGCGGCGCGGCGCGTTCGTGACGCTGCTCGGCCCGCGCGAACTCGTCGAATCCTTCGAACTGATGGCGGAGATCGAAGCGTCCTGCGCGCGGCTGGCGGCGCAGCGTCTGGGGCCGACGGACCGCGCCGCGATCACCGAGGCGCATATCGCCTGCCAGGCCGCTGTCGCCGCCGGCGATGACGACGCCTATTATCCCGCCAATGCCCGTTTCCATGTCGCCATCTATGCCGCCACCGGCAACCGGGTTCTGCGCGCCGAGGCGGTGCGGCTGCAGACCGCTTTGCAGCCCTATCGCCGCCTGCAATTGAAGGTGCCGCGCCGCATCGCCAATTCGCTCGCCGAGCACGAGGCGATTCTGGCGGCGCTGCTCGCCGGCGATGGCGCCGCGGCCGCGGCCTGCATTCGCGCTCATGTTCTGGTGCAGGGCGAGCGCTTCATGTCGCTGCTCGCCGCCCTGCAGCAGGAAGCCGAACTGGCTGATTGAGCGATCGGGCGGCCCGCAGCGCGAGGGCCTTGTCAGCGCCACAGCCTGGGCAGGGGCCGTTCTTTTCCGCGCGCCCGCCGCCTGCATCTGGCCACCGACAGGGTTCAAAGAGGCGGCGAAAATGATGAATCGGTAATGGGTTAGGGCAATGCGCATCCCGCGGCGAGCGTCACGCCGCTGTCAGGGCGCTGTAATAAGCACGCCGGGTGATTGGCTCCCCGGCCGGTCTGATTTTTTGACCAAAGAGCCCAATATCCATGAAAGCCGCGCCCGCACCCGCCGCCTCCCCCGTCGCCGCCGCCTTTGCCTCCTGCCGGAGCGTGCTCATCGGCATCGGCGCGCTGAGCTGCGTGATCAACCTGCTGATGCTGACCGGCCCATTCTTCATGTTGCAGGTCTATGACCGCGTGCTGGCGAGCCGAAGCCTCCCGACGCTGGTTGCGCTGCTGGTGCTCGCCGTCGTGCTCTATGCGTTTCAGGGCGTGCTGGATCTGCTGCGGGCCCGGGTGCTGGTCGGCCTCGGCATGCGGCTCGACGCCCGGTTGCGCCCACTCTCCTTCGACCTCATGTCCGCGCTCATGCTCAGGAGGGGGCGCGACGGCAACAGCCAGCAGCCGGTGCGCGATCTCGACCAGGTGCGCCAGTTCCTGTCGGGGCAGGGGCCGGTCGCCATTTTCGACCTGCCATGGATGCCGCTTTATCTCGGCGTGCTGTTCCTGTTCCACCCGGTGTTCGGGCTGATCGGCCTCGCCGGCATCGTTGTGCTCTGCGCCTTCATGCTGGTGACCGACATCGCCACCCGCGCGCCGACCCGCATCGCCGCCCGCCGCTCCTCCACCCGTAACGGGCTGGCGGAATCCTATTGCCGCAATATCGAGACCATCGCCGCGATGGGGCTGACCGCAACCATGCGGGCGCGCTGGTTCGAGGCGCATGCCGCCTATCTCGGTGACAACCAGCACGCGGTGAATGTGGCGAGCGACCTGTCCGCGCTGAGCAAGGTGTTCCGCTTCCTGCTGCAGTCGCTGATGCTGGCGGCCGGGGCCTGGCTGGTCATCGAAGGCGAGGCCTCGTCCGGCGCGATGATCGCTTCCTCCATCCTGTCCTCGCGGGCGCTGGCGCCGGTGGAACTCGCCATTTCCAACTGGCGCGGCTTCATCGCTGCCCGCCAGTCCTATGACCGGCTGTCGGCGCTCTCCGCCGAATTCCCGCCCTCGCCCCCCACCATGCCGCTGCCAGCACCCACGGCGCGGCTCGATGTCGCCGGGCTCGCCGTCGCTCCGCCGGGCCAGAGCCGCCCGACCATTGCCGGCCTCGCTTTCGCAGTGGAGGCGGGCAGCGCCGTCGGTGTCATCGGCCCGAGCGGCTCGGGCAAGTCGACGCTCGCGCGCGGGCTGGTCGGCGCCTGGCCCAGCTCCAAGGGCAGCGTCCGCCTCGACAGCGCGGCGATCGAGCAATGGGACCGTGACGCGCTCGGCGCCCATATCGGCTATCTCCCGCAGGACATCGAGCTGTTCGACGGCACGGTGGCGGAGAACATCGCCCGTTTCCGTGGCGATGCCGCGCCCGCCGACATCATCGCCGCCGCCCAGCGCGCGGGGGTGCATGAGCTGATCCTGCGTCTGCCGAATGGCTACGACACGCGCCTGGGCGAGGGCGGTGTCGCGCTCTCCGGCGGCGAGCGCCAGCGCGTGGCGCTGGCCCGGGCGCTCTATGGTGAACCCTTCCTCATCGTGCTCGACGAGCCGAACTCCAATCTCGACGCCGATGGCGAAGCCGCGCTGACGCGGGCGATCATGTGGGCGCGCGAGGCCCGGCGGGTCGTGATCGTCGTCGCCCACCGGCCGAGTGCTCTGGCGGCGGTCGACCTGGTGCTGATGATGAACGCCGGCCAGCAACAGGCCTTCGGTCCGAAGGAGCAGGTTCTTGGCAAGGTACTCAAGACCCCGGTGGCGGCATGATCGACACATTTCTCGACCGCCTGCGCGCCGGGCTCGCGCAGCTTGCGCGTCTCTTCCCCGCAGCCAGCGCCGCCGATGACGGCGTCGACCGGCATTTGCGGCTCGCCCTGATCGTCGCGGTCTTTCTCGTGGTCGGCTGCGGCGGCTGGGCGGCAACCGCGGCGCTGAACGGGGCGGTGCTGGCCGCGGGCACGCTGGTGGTGGAAAGCCACGCCAAGCGCGTTCAGCACCCCGAAGGCGGCGTGGTCGGCGACATCCTCGTGCGCAACGGCCAGAAGGTGGAAGCGTCCGACGTGCTGCTGCGCCTCGACGATACCGTCACCCGCGCCAATCTCGCGGTGGTCGACACCCAATTGGTGGAACTGGCCGCGCGCCGCGCCCGGCTGGAGGCGGAACGCGATTCGCGCCCGTCCGTCGACGCCCCCGTCGGCCTGCCGGCCGGCCTTTCCGGCGAAAACGCCGCCCGGGCTATCGAGGGCGAGGTGAGCCTGTTCAACTCCCGCCGTGCCGCGCGGGAAGGGCAGGTGGCGCAGATGCGCGCGCGCATCGACCAACTCGCCGACGAGGCCGAGGGCCTTGCCGCCCAGATCGCCGCCAAGAGCGCGGAACTGGACTATATCGCCGAGGAGATCGCCGGCGCGACCGAACTGCATGGCAAGGGCCTGACGCCGCTGACCCGGCTGCGCTCGCTGCAGCGGGAAAAGGTTCGCATCGAGGGCGAGCGCGGCCAACTCCAGGCCGAGCTTGCGCGCTCGCGCGGGCGAACCAGCGAGACGGAACTGCAGATCATCCAGATCGACCAGGACATGCGCGCCGAGGTGATCCAGGAACTGCGCGAGATCGAGGCGAAATGGGCCGAGCTGCAGGAGCGCCGCATCGCTGCGCAGGACAAGCTGACCCGGGTGGAACTGCTCGCGCCGATCGCCGGGGTGGTGCATGAACTCGCCACCCACACGGTCGGCGGGGTGATCGCGCCCGGCGAAACCGCCATGCTGATCGTGCCCGAGCATGACCGACTGGTGGTCGAGATCCATGTCAACCCGGCCGATATCGACCAGGTGGCGATCGGCCAAGAAGCGATGGTGAGGCTTTCCGCCTTCAGCCAGAAGACCACGCCGGAACTGGCGGGAACGGTGGCGCGCATCGCCGCCGACCTGACAAAGGACGAGAAGACCGGCAGCAGCTTCTATGTCGCGCAGGTGGTGCTGCCGGCGGAGCAACTCGCCCGGCTGGGCGGGCTGCAGCTCATGCCCGGCATGCCGGCCGAGGTGCATCTGCGCACCGGCGAGCGCACGGCGCTGAGCTATCTCGTCAAGCCGTTGCGGGACCAGATCGCCCGGGCGATGCGGGAGGAGTGAAGGTCGCGAGGGCGCAGGCGAAGAACTCCGTCACGATGGGCAGCCGGCGCCTCTCGTCGAGACAGACGAGATATTCGTCGATGGCGATCGGCGCGTCGCGCAGCGGCAGGAAGCGCAGCCGCGAGTCGAAGCCGAATTCGAGATCGGCCACCACACCGGCACCGAAGCCCGCCGCCACCGCCTCGCGCACGCCCTCGCGGGTCGACACTTCCAGCACCGGCCCGAGCGCGATGTCCTGAAGCGCCAGATTCTGCTCGAACACCTCGCGGGTGCGCGAGCCACGTTCGCGCAGGACGAAGGCGCAGCCGCTGAGATCGGCAAGGCACAGATCGGTGCGCGCGGTCCAGGGGTGGCGTTCGGGCAGGAAGACCCCGATCCTCATCGAGGAGAGCGGGCGCACATGCAGCCGCGGGTCGGTGGGAAACTGCGCGGTGATGCCGATATCGGCGCGGTATTCCAGCAATTGCTCGATCACGCTGTCGGAATTCTGCACGATCAGCGAGAACACCAGCTTGGGTCGCCGCTGCTTCAGCGCCTGCAGGATCGGCAGCGAGTGGACGACGCCGTCGGCGGCGATGCGCAGCCGGCCGCCCTCATTGGTGCGGCTCTTGAGCAGGGTACGCGCTTCCGCCAGCGCAGCGAACAGGCGCGAGGTCACCTTGTAGAGCGCCTCCCCGTCCGGGGTCAGGACGACGCCGCGCGCCTTGCGCTCGAACAGCGCCATGCCGGAAGCCGCCTCCAACTGCCGCACCTGTCCCGACAGGGTGGACTGGCTGACCGCCATGCTGCGCGCGGCCTGCGAATAGCTGCCGGCCGCGGCGACGAAATGGAAGGCGCGAAGCTGGGTAACCGACATGCGATCACCCGCATCGCACGGACGACAGGCCATCATCCGCCACCCGCGGCGGCGCCTGGGCCCGCTCACGAACGGCGGTCGGAGAAAGCTGTGTGGGCAAGGAGTCGGCAGGGCACTCATACATGATGGAAGACAGTTTAGCGGCTGCTCAAATGCCGAATTATGACAGGTTTAGTGTTACCTCTCGCTTGCTCGGAATTAAGCTTTGTGCGCGCCGCGCCCTCACGATGGATCACCATGTCGATTCTCTCCATAGGGGGCATTGTTATTTGCGATGGATGCGGGGCCCCGGGTTTTAAGAACCTGTCATGTGCCGAACTTACTGCTGCCGGCCATCCGCTGAAAGCACGCTTTCGGCATGAGCGAGCCGCGCGGCGGCGAATGCTGGCCTGAAGGCTAGCCGGCAAACAGGAATGAGGCACATGGCCACCATCACCAATCCCATTCTCGATTTCATGGCGAAGCGTGGATCGGAAGACCGCGTGATTGATCTGAACGAGGTCTTCTCCGGCGAGGGCCTCACCTTCACGATCGAAAGCAGCGATCCCTCGGTGGCAAATGTGACCATCGCCGATGGCAAGCTCACCATAGATTTCCTGGAAACGCTCAGCTACACCGACCTGACGATCACCGCGACCGATGCCAGCGGCTCCAGCGTCAGCGACAATGTGCGGGTGCGGGTGACCGGCGAGAACGCCTACACCATCGCAGTGCTGCCCGACACGCAGGACTACACCAATGCGGCCGGCGTCGAGACCTTCAAGGGCATGACCCAGTGGCTGGTCGACAACAAGGACAGCCTCAATATCGCCTTCGTCACCCATGTCGGCGACATCACCACCGAGAACAGCCCGACCCATTGGGCCTATGCCAAGGAAGCGCTCAGCATCCTCGATGGCGAGATTCCCTATGGGCTGACACTCGGCAACCATGACGGCGTGTCCGGCAGCTTCGAGGCGAGCCGGATCAACGACTATTTCTCGGTCGACGACCTGAAGGAGGCCAATGGCGAGAATTTCGGCGGCACCTATGACCAGGAAGCCGAGCTGGCCAACAACACCTATTCCACCTTCACCGCGCCCGACGGCACCAAATGGCTGGTGCTGAACCTGGAATTCGGCGCGCGCGAGGACGTGCTGCGCTGGGCGGGCGAGGTGATCGAGGACAATCTCGACCACCGCGTCATCCTCACCACCCATTCCTACATGACCTGGGCCGGGCGCCACGACGCCACCGGCGCGCCGCTCTATGACGAGGGCACCGGCTATGATTACGGGCTGGGCAATTCGCCGGAAAGCGCCACCGACGGCGAGACGATGTACCGCGAACTGGTGCAGAAATATCCGAACGTCACCTTCACCTTCTCCGGCCACATCTTCGGCGACGCCGCCGAGACGCTGGTCAGCTACGACCAGTTCGGCAACCCCGTCTACCAGATGATGGTGAACTACCAGAACGGCGTGTCGAGCGAGATCACCAGCGATGCCGGCTTGGGTTCCGGCAGCGCGGGCGGCAATGGCGCCATCCGGCTCGTCACCATCGACCCCGACAATAACGCGGTCTACACCTCGACCTATTTCTCGGCGCTGGACGATTATATGGACAGCGTCCGCGGCGATGGCGAACTCGACCGCGACGGCCTGACCGGCCCCTATCGCGGCCATGAGGAAACCATCACCGGCGTCGATCTCGGCACCCCCGATGTTCCCGCCATCGCCAAGGCCGGCAACGACCAGTTCGTCACCGCCGCAAGCGGGGAGGAGAAGGCGCAGGTCACGCTCGACGGCGACTGGACGCTCAACCCGAACAATGACACCGGCCTGAGCTATGTCTGGACCGACCGCGACGGCAATGTCCTCGCCACCACGGCGACCCCGACGCTCGAACTCGGCGCCGGCCATCACGCCCTGACGCTGACGGTTACCGACAGCGCTGGCCATGTCTCGACAGACGATGTGCTGATCGTCGTCTCCAACGACAACACGCTGCTGGTCGACAATTTCAATGACGGCGATGCCGAAGGCTGGACCCGCCCCGGCACGCCGGAGGGCTTCTCCAACGGCACCACCGCCGAATTCGGCATCGCCGATCTGCCGGGCGCGGCCCCGGTGGCGGAGGATTTCGCCCGGGTTCCCAAGGCTTCCTCGGCCCAGGGCCTTAAGCTCACGGCCGATTTCGACACCGCCAGCGGCACGCTGCTCGGCTCCTATTCCGTTGTGATGGACATCTATGTCCCGGCTGAGGGCGCCGGCACCTACACTGCGCTGATGCAGATCGACGGCGGCGGCTCGAATACCGATGCCGAGCTGTTCCTCAAGAAGAGCGGCGACGTTGCCGGGCTTGGCACCAACAGCGACTACAAGGGCAGCTTTACCTATGACGCCTGGCACCGCGTGGCCGTGACCTACAGCCAGAACGGCGACGGAACCATCGCGCTGTCGAAATATATCGACGGCGTGTTGGCCGGAACCCAGACGGTGAGCGGCGACCGCTACAAGCTCGATCCGGAAAAGGGCCTCGTGCTGTTCGCCGATGATGACGGCGAGACCAACGAGCTTTTTGTCTCCAGCGTCCTGGTCACCGACAAGGTGTTCACCGCGGCGGAAATCGCCGAACTCGGTGGCACCAAGGCCGGCGGCATCGTCGCCACCGCGCCGAGCGCCAATTCCGTGCAGTTCGATTTCAACGCCAGCAGCGCGGCTCCGACCTTCGGCGCCGGCACGCTGACGGCGCAGGGCGATCTCGCCGTCAGCTACGACTCGGTCCAGAATTTCGACGTTCCGGAGATACCCGCCGCCAGCGGCAGCGCCTCCGATGTTACCTATATCCCGAAGCTCGCCAGCAGCCAGGGCCTGCTGCTGACCCCGACTTCGGCGCTGCCGGCCGGTACCCTCGTGTCGAGCTACACGCTGGTCTATGACGTGCTGATCCCCTCGGAAGGCGCCAGCGGCTACACCTCCTTCCTGCAGACCGACCTCACCAACACCAGTGACGGCGACCTGTTCGTGCGCAGCAGCGACGACGGCACTGGCGGCCTCGGCATTGGCGGCGTCTACACCGGCGCGTTCAAATATGACGAATGGCAGCGCGTGGTGTTCAAGATCGAGGACACCGGCGACAACGTCACCATCTCGAAATATATCGACGGCGTGAAGGTCGGCACCCAGTCGATGGATGATGACCGCTACACGATCGACATGAGCAAGGGCGTTCTGCTTTTCACCGACGAGGATGGCGAAACCTCGAACCTCTATGTTTCGCACTTCCTGTTCACCGACAAGGTCTACACCGACGAGGAAATCGCCGAACTTGGCGGGGTGAAAGCGGGCGGCATCGTCAGCGAGGCGCCGACCGATTTTTCGGTTCAGATCGACTTCAGCACCCCCGCCATGGCGGATGACTTCGGCAATGCCCAGGTGGCGGCCACCACGATCGGCGCCGGCGTCGGCGGCTTCATCGTCAAGGGCACGGTGAATTCGCGCGACACGGTCGCGGAGGGGCAGGACGCGCTGGAAGGGCGCGTCTTCGAGCAGTCCGACAGCGCCAACAATCTCATGCTCTGGGGCGAGCCGGCGGCGAAGTCCTGGTCGAACTACGAATTCGAGGCGACGCTCAAGACCACTGACAATGACGGCATCGGCGTCGTCTTCTATTATCAGGACGAGCAGAACCATTATAAGGTCGTGCTCGACGCCGAGACCAACACGCGCTCGCTGGTCAAGGTTTCCGGCGGCACCGAGACGGTGCTCGCCACCGAGCATGCCGGCACGCCGTGGAGCCGCGATTTCCACCTGAAGGTGGCGGTGGTGGATGGCGAGATCAACGTCTTCCTCGACGGCCACAGCATGTTCGGCACGGTGGTGGACCCCGCTCCGCTCTCCGGCGGCACGGTCGGCCTCTACTCCAACAACCAGCGCAGCTCGCAATTCGACAATGTGGCGGTCAACAAGGTGGCGCTGACCGCCCATGCCGGCGACGACGTGCGGGTGCTCGACCTTGATGCTGACGGTCTGGTGACGGTGGCGCTCGACGCGGAAGGCACCTACGGCCTCTCCGACATCGTCAGCTATGTCTGGACCGATGCCGAGGGCAATGTGATCGGCCAGGGCAAGACGGCGCAGGCCACGCTCGGCACGGGACAGCAGACGCTGAAGCTGACAGTGACCGACAGCAACGGCAAGACCGCGACCGATACCGTGCAGGTCGACGCCGTCGCTGACGGCAAGGTGCTGCTGGCGGAAGATTTCGGCTCCGCCGCCTCGCTGGAGCGGTGGACCATCGTCGATGAGGGCGAATCCGGCGGCATCGGCCCGGACGGCACCGCCTCGCAGTGGGAACTGCAGGACGGCAAGTTCGTCCAGCTCACCGACATCAAGAGCCGCCAGCTCACCTGGAACGGGGCGTCCAATTCCGATCCTTGGAAGACCGGCTGGAGCCCGCTCGGCGACGGCGTCAACGTGCTGCGCAAAGGCACCTATGCGCTCTATAACGACCCTGCGGCGAAGGAGTGGAGCGACTACGCCGTCGAGGCCACCATCGAGACGCCGGACAATGGCGCGCTCGGCCTGCTGTTCTACTACGAAGACGAGAACAATTATTACAAGCTCGAACTCGACGCCAATGGCGACTATGACCGCAACCCGAGCAACGGCGCGGGCAGCCTGTTCCAGCTCATCCAGGTCAAGGACGGCGTCGAGAAGTATCTGAACCAGTTCCCGGCCAAATACACGCCCGGCGAGGCGTTCGACCTGCGCGTCGAGGTGAAGGACGGGAAGATCCAGGCCAGTGTCGACGGCCAGGCGCTGTTTGCCTATGCCATCGAGGACCATGCTCAGACCAAGGGTACGGTTGGCCTGTTCTCCTGGGACAGCGCGGGTGTCTCCTTCGACAATGTGACGGTGGTGTCGCTGGCGGATGTAGGGCCGGGCGAGCCCGGCGACAACAGCGCCCCCGATGCCGCCGCCGACACCGGCTTCACCGCGACCGGCGGCGAGGCGCTGATCCTCAGCGCGGCGCTGCTGCTGGCCAATGACAGCGATGCCGATGCCGACCCCCTCGCCATCGTCGCAGTTGGCAATGCGGTGGGCGGTACGGCCACTCTCGACGATGCGGGCAATGTGCTGTTCATCCCGGCGGCCGGCTTCTCGGGAAGCGCCTCCTTCACCTACACGGTCTCGGACGGCAAGGGAGGGACGGATACGGCGACGGTCGCCATTTCGGTCGCGGCGCGCCCGAACGGCACCCCGTCGGCGGAAGATGACCGGCTCTACGCCCTGCAGGACAAGCCGGTGACGGCCTCTCTCGCCAGCCTGCTCGCCAATGACGCCGATCCGGAAAGCGACACGCTGTCGATCGTCTCGGTTCAGGAGGCGAGCCACGGCACCGTCGCCCTGGTCGACGGCAAGGTGGTGTTCACCCCGGCGGCCGGCTTCACCGGCGATGCTTCGTTCACCTACACGGTCTCGGACGGCAAGGGCGGGACGGACACGGCGACGGTGACCGTCGCGGTGCGCGCCCAGCCCAACCGGGCGCCGGTGGCCGCCAATGACAGCGGCTTCTCCACCAAAGCGGGGATGGCCGCGACTCTGGCGGCGGCGCTGCTGCTCGCCAATGACACCGACGCCGATGCCGACACGCTCAGCATCCAGTCGGTCGCGTCGGGAACGGGCGGCACGGTGGCCCTCGTCGATGGCAAGGTGGTGTTCACCCCGGCGGAAGGCTTCACCGGCGAGGCGACGTTCAGCTACACCGTCAGCGACGGCAATGGCGGCACCTCCACCGCGACCGTGTCGGTGACAGTCGAGCCGGCCGGCGGGTCCTCCGACCCGCATGACGGCTGGACGCTCGGCACCGCCGGCGACGACCAGCTCCGCGGAAACCTGATGCAGGCCAACAAGATCTTCGGCGATGCCGGCGACGATGTCATCCGGGGCGGCATGCGTGCCGACCAGCTCGATGGCGGTGACGGAGACGACACGCTGCAGGGCGGGTTCGGCGACGACATCCTCAAGGGCGATGCCGGCAATGACACGCTGCAGGGCGGGCTCGGCAATGACACGCTGGATGGCGGCGAGGGCGACGACGCGCTCTATGGCGGCATCGGCAACGACACGCTGAAGGGGGGGGTCGGCGACGACCTGCTCAAGGGCGGGCTGGGCAACGACACGCTGGACGGCGGCGAAGGCGACGACGATCTCGATGGCGGGCTCGGCAATGACCGGCTGATCGGCGGGGCCGGCGACGACGTGCTGCGCGGCGGCCTCGGCAACGACACTTTCGTGTTCGCGGCCAATTCCGGCAATGACGCGATCGTCGACTTCCGCCCGGGGCAGGACATGATCGAGTTCATCGGCCTCGACTTCGACACGTTCGACGACGTTCTCGCCGCGATGGTCGACACCGAGGACGGCGTGGTGATCCAGCTCGACGACAGCGGCGACCACAATGTGCTGCTCGAAGGTGTCACCAAGGCGCGGCTCGACGCGGATGACTTCTCCATCCTCTGAGCGACGCTTACCGGACTAGGCTGCCCGGACTAGGCTGCAACCAGAAGCAAAGGCCGCCCGCGAGGGCGGCCTTTGTGCATCGGCGCGACTTTTCCCGCCGGCCAGAGGCTGCTGTGGCCAAAAGAGAAACGGCGCCAGCCCACTCATGCCGGTCCCGTCCTTTCGTGCTCAGGATGCCGGCGCGCGCGTCAGCGGTTCCGGGACCTCGGTCCACAGCCCGGCGATGCCGCCATCGGTGGCGATGGTTTTGCGGGAGACATTGGGCGGCGGGCGTCCCGACTCGGCCGGACGCTGCTGTTCCCCAACGTGATGGAATAGTGCCGTGGATCGGCTAGCTCCCGCCGAACGGGGAACGCCGCCGTGACGGGAGGGCCGGGCAGGCCAGCCGAATGCGGTTCGGTCAGGTCGGCCAACGCGAAACGGCGCGGGTGCGGTGCCGGTCCGCAAAGCCTAGATGCACTCGCCGAGCGACGCGGGTGAAGACAATCAGCGCGTCGCGGCCATCCACGGCTCAGGTCGATGCTGGAAAGGTCCGTGCTTGCCGAGCAGAACACCCCGCAAGGTGTTCGCGGTTTTGTACGGAAGTGGCGCGCCCTAGGGGAGTCGAACCCCTCTCTCCACCGTGAAAGGGTGGCGTCCTAACCGATAGACGAAGGGCGCGCAGGCGGGTGCCTTATAGGGTGACGCGCGGCGGCGCGCAAGATGGGGGTGACTGCATCATCCACAGGCCCGCGTGCCGCCCGAGCCAATCTCCCTTTTCCCACCCAGCCCACACCAATCCGCCCATCCACAGCGCGCGGAGGAGGGAAGGGCCGCCCGGTGCCGAGGCGCGGGCGCCCCGGCTTCCGACGAGGGATTTCTCACCACTTGCCGGTGTTCGGCATGGAGGCCCAGGGCTCCAGCGCCGGCAGCGCCTCGCCCTTCTGCAGCAACTCGATCGAGATGTTGTCGGGTGAGCGGACAAAGGCCATGCGCCCGTCGCGCGGCGGGCGATTGATGGTCACGCCGCCTTCCTGCAGCTTCTGGCAGGCGGCGTAGATATCGTCGACCTCAAAGGCGAGATGGCCGAAATTGCGGCCTTCACCATAGGTTTCCGGATCCCAGTTGTAGGTCAATTCCACCTCGGCGACGCCCTCCTGCCCGGGCGCGGCCAGAAAGATGAGGGTGAACCGGCCCTGCGGCGATTCCTTGCGTCGGACCTCGGTGAGGCCCAGCTTGTTGCAGTAGAAATCCAGCGAGGCGTCGATGTCGGTGACGCGCACCATGGTGTGAAGGTACTTCATGAATCCTCTCGAAGGCTGCCGCCGCGTGGGCTGCGGATCGGGTGAGCGAAACATATGACCGCAGGCGATGACATCAAGGCGGCGGCACAGGCGCTCCGTCCCGTGCTGGAGGGAATGCGGGCCGGCGTCGCCTTCACCGGCGCCGGGATTTCCACCGAATGCGGCATTCCCGATTTTCGCTCGCCCGGCGGGCTGTGGAGCCGCAACCGGCCGATCGACTTCCAGGCATTCCTGGAGCGGCGGGAGATGCGCGACGAGGCGTGGCGGCGGCGTTTCGCCATGGAGGCTGCTTTTGCCGGCGCGCGGCCGGGGCGGGGCCACCGGGCGCTGGCGCGGCTGCTGGGCGAGGGGCGGCTGCAGGCCATCGTCACGCAGAACATTGACGGCCTGCATCAAGCCTCCGGCGTGCCCGAGGCGCGGCTGGTCGAACTGCATGGCAACACGACCTACGCCACCTGCCTCGGCTGCGGCCTGCGCTATGAACTCGACTGGGTGCGCGCCCGCTTCGCGGCGGAGCAGGAGAGGGCGCCGGACTGCCCCGCCTGCGACGGGCCGATCAAGACCGCGACCGTTTCCTTCGGCCAGCCCATGCCGATGGAGGCGATGAGCCGGGCGCGGGCACTGAGCGGTGCCTGCGACGTGTTTCTCGCCGTCGGCTCCTCGCTGGTGGTGTGGCCCGCTGCCGGCTTTCCCGTGCAGGCCAAGCGCGCCGGGGCCACGCTCGTCATCATCAACCGCGAGTCGACCGAACTCGACGACATCGCCGATCTGGTGGTCCGGTGCGACATTGGCGACGTGCTCGAGGCGGCGCTGTCACGCTGAGGCGGAATCGCGCGCCGAATCGATTTCGGTGTTTTCGTGGCAGCGGCGGGTGCTATGCTTGGGGCTCGGAATCATGATTTCGCCGGCTGGGGCGAATGGGCTTTCCTGGAGGTAGGCAGCCGATGGTGTCGGACGGGTCTCTGCCGCGTACGGGAACGAACTCTCGCGAGGACGCCGATCGCGACGCCAGCGAGAGCAAGCGCCAGGAAGGCAAGGTTGTCCTCATCGCTGGCGCCATAAAATGGTTCGACCTATCCAAGGGCTACGGCTTCGTGGTTCCCGACGACGGCAGCGGCGATGTGATGCTGCACGTCACCTGCCTGCGGCGCGGGGGCTTCAACACGGCACAGGAAGGCGCGCGCGTGGTGTGCGAGGTGGTGGCGCGCGAGCGCGGCTTCCAGGCGCTGCGGGTGCTCTCCATGGACGAGACGACCGCCCTGCATCATTCGCAGCTACCGCGGGCGCGCACCCATGTGACGGTTCAGCCGGTCGGGGGGTTCGAGCGGGCCTGGGTGAAATGGTTCAACCGGCTGCGCGGCTTCGGCTTTCTCTCGCGCGGCGAGGGCACCGAGGACATTTTCGTGCATATGGAGACGCTGCGCCGCCACGGCCTTGCCGAGCTGCGCCCCGGCCAGATGGTGCTGGTGCGGTTCGGGCCGGGACCCAAGGGCCTTATGGCCGCCGAAGTGCGGCCGGATGGTGCCGCCACCCCCTCGTCTCACTAGGGAAGGCGCCCCGGCGTCGTTGACCGATGATCTCTGTGCGTTTGAGCCACGCTCTTCTTCTCGCGTGCCGACCGCTGCGCGCGCTGGCCGCCGCCCTGGCCCTCGCCGGCCTTCTGTTCGCCAGCCTGCTGCCGGCGGGCGCGACGGTCGAGAAGCTGACGATCCTCACCAAGGGTGGGCCGCTCGGCATCACCATTGAAATGGCGGTGACGCCGGCGGAGCGGGCCAAGGGCCTGATGTACCGCACCGAACTGGCCCCCGATGCCGGCATGCTGTTCGATTTCGGAGTCGAGCAGCCGATCTATATGTGGATGAAGAATACCTATATCCCGCTCGACATGCTGTTCATCCGCGCGGATGGGCGCATCGCCAGCATCGCCACCGACACGGTGCCGTTGTCGACGGAGACAATTTCCTCGGGGATGCCGGTCAAGGCCGTGCTTGAGTTGCCCGCCGGCACGGTGCGCGCCAAGGGAATCGCGGTGGGCGACCGAATTGAGCACCGGCTGTTCCGCGGGGGCTAGAGCCCGTTCCAGTCCCGGTTGCCTGGGATGAGTCGGGATCCGGCGCGGGCGGTACGCGGCTTAGCAGCGGCATTGCCATCATCAAGAGGGCTGGTCGGGGCAGCAGGATTCGAAACTCCCTCAAGCCCTTGATCTGGCTCCCTGCCGTTCTGACGTTCGATCACCGGCCTTCTCCCTCGCGCGGCAGGGGCGCCGCGGCGTTCTGCTACTCGCCCTTGGCCTCGGTCGGCCGGCTGCTGGCGCGGATGCGCGCGACCTCGGCCGTCTGCTTCTCGGTCTTGCGGATGTAGCGCGGCGTTGTCGCCAGATTGGAATGGGTGAGGTGCGCGGCGATGGCCCGGATATCGGCGCCGGCCTCGAAGGCCTCGGTGGCGCCGCCGGCGCGGCTGTCCATGGACCATACCGAGTCCGGGATGCCGGCCGCGCGCGCGATCTGCCGGAACCATTTGCGATAGCTGCGCTCGCGCACCGGAAGGCCATGCTCACCCTTGACGATGGCGCCGGTGCGCTCGTCATGCGGCACGGATTCGAGCAGCGGGAAGAGCAGGGGATAGGACTGCAGGTCGAAGACCGTTCGGGCCTTGGTCTTCGAGGTTCGCAGGCGGAGGCGCCAGCCCGGAAGGTTGTCCCAGCGGAAGGCGCCGGTCCATGTCTCGTCGCCATGGTGGACGGCGCCGGAGGCCTCCAGGTTCGCCGGCCCCCACTCGCCGATGATGTCCTTCTGCCGCAGCATCAGTTCAAACTGCGCGGCGACGCCGATCGCCATGTCGCGCTCGCCAAGCTCAAGCGCCCTGGCGATGAAGGCGACGGCCTGGCCGAGGCTCATTTCCTCTTCGCGCGCGCCCGGCCTCTGAAAGCGGAGGTTTTTCAGCCGCTCGGCCAGGGCGCCGCATTCGTCATAGCCGAGCGCGTGACCGAAGCGCAGAAGCTGGCGCAACATGGAGACGGCATCATGGGCGCGCTTGGGGCGGGGCGGCTTGCCCTCTTCGGCCGGCGAGCCCCAATTGCGAAACCAGCGCTTGATGTCGAGTACGGTGACGCCGGGAACCACGCGCGCGCCCACCGTCGCCTCGATGACCTTGAGGCTGTCGACATAGCTCTTGCGGGTGTTCGCCTTCACCTCGTGGAAGGAACTGTCCGGGTGCTCCTGAAAGAGCCGGGAGAGGCTGAGAATGGTGCCGTCATAGACGGTGAGGGGGCGCTCATTGCCGGCGAAGGTGGCGATCCACTCGCGCAGCCGTTCCGTGTGGTCGCGGCAGGCGGCGGCGATCTGCTCTTCGCTCAAGCCTTCGGCAAGGCGCACCGTGCGGTCAGGATAGCCCTTGCAGTCGCGGCAGACCTGGGAGGCTACCCAATAAGCCGTGCGGCGCCCGTCAGTGCGCGTCCGCCATTTTAGGCCCGGAGCGTCGCTTCTTGGGGGCATCCCAGTTTTCTTCGCCATCCTCGGCCATTCCAACGGTTGTAGTCTTGCCCAGACCGTTGCTCGCGTCCAGCCATGTGCGGACAGCGGGGTAATAACGCCCGCCGAATTGCGTGTTGGCACGTGGGAAGCCCTTGGCCTCCAGCGCCCTCAGGATCGAGCGGAAGCGGTCCAGGCCGATGTGTGGCGCCACGATCTCGCGCAACTGCCGGTCATTGAGAAACAGCGGCGGCGCAGCGCGGAGGGCGGAAGGGTCTTCCGTCATGGCTCCCGATCCTTCGGCACCGAGGGTTCCGCGACATCCCCATAGCGATACGTATCGGCCTTGCCGCCCGTCTCCTCGCCGGTGTCAAGATCGACGACGGGCGAGCCTTCCAGGCAGGCCGCGTGGCAAATGCCCTCGCTGATATCGGTGGCGCAGATGTCGTCCGGCTTGAGCGGTTCGGCGCAGATCGGGCAGAGGTCGGCGTCCTCTTTGCCGCCGCTCGATGACCGCTGCGCGTCTTCGGAGGCTATGCGACTAGCTTCGATTTCGAGGCATGCCCGCAGCGTCTCATCGCCCACGAGGCATGTGTCCCAAACGTGGACGCCGCCGCCGATCTCATCGCTCCAATAACTATGCCCGCCGACGCCGTTTGGCTGGCGGTAGATCGTGTAACCGGAGGGGGTGCGACCAACCTCCTGCAAATCATTAGGTTGTGCGCTCTCTTTGCTGGCGGTGCTCATGTCAGCACCGCCCAAATGAGCCATGCGACCAGCGAAGCAATGGTGGCGCAGGCGAAGTTAATGAAACCGACGATGGCTGGCCCCATGTCGGGAAAGTAGCCATTCGGCTCGGCCGGCGGGATTCTCCATATGGCGGCTGCGAACAGCACCACGTTGATGGCCAGCGGAACAGCCCACCAGCCGAGGTCAAACGAGACCGTCATGCTCTCTCTCCATGGGGGGCGGCCCGCAGCGCGGCGATCGCGCTGTCGAGAAGGCCGATGTGCTGCACGTCTGTCGCGACCATGCAGACCGCGAGGAAGATCAGCAGGACGATGGTGATGGGGCGGGAGGGATTGCCGCTCATAGCTGCGCCTGAAGCTCGGCGACCCGCTCCTGGCGCACCTTGATTTCCGCTTCCAGGCGGCGGATTTCCTCGTGCTCCGTGCGGGACTTGTATTCGGCCGCGACACCAGCGCAGTTGAGCAGATCGGCGGCGAGCGCCTGCGCCTGCACCACGGTGAGCAGGTCGATATCTTCGGCCTGGGGCTTGCCGCCGGCGGGATCGAGATGGGAGCGCCGCAGCCGGATCATGCCGCGGCTATGTTCAGCCTTGACGTTGCCCATCATGCCGCCTCTCCCGCCGCCATGGCCGCACCCTGATGCGGGCGGCGGCGCAGGGTTTGCGGGGCGGCGACGGCGACGAGATCCGCATCGTCCAGATTGCGGAAGCGCACCGGCTTGTCTTCGCCCGCGCACCATATCTCGACATGGCCACGGCCGACGGCTTCGACGGCCTTGAGAATGAAGCCGGAGCGGATGCCGACGCGGCCGGCGCCGGCGCGGGATTCGATCTCGATCGCCTCGGTGCCGTAAATGCCATCGGCGTGATCGTCGAGCCAGAGCGAGAGGTCGCCCTCTTCGGTCCACTCGATGGCGACGGCGCGCTCATCATTGCCGGCCATATCCGCCAGCCGCTTGACGGCGGCGGAAAACGCCCCGGCTTCCACCGTCACCCGCGCGCCTTCCAGCGGCGGCACGACGCGCTCATAGGGCGGATAACGGTTTTCCAGCAGCCGGGTGGCGTAGCTCACTTTCACGCCGCCGCCGGCACCGCGCACGGCCAGCACATTTTCCCCGGCCTCCAGCTCAAGCGCGACTTCGCCGAGCCGGAGCAGATGCGCCACGCTTTCCAGCGGCACCATGAGCCCGCGCGCCCGGCCGGGGCTGTGGCCGTCGGCCTCCAGCTTTTTCGGCAGATCCTGCGCGCCTTCCGGCGCCTCGATGCTGGCGGCGAGCAGCACATAGCCGCTGCCGGCGACACCCCAGAGCAGGGCATCATCCTCCGAGGTGTGGAGATAGACGCCTTCGAGATAGGTGCGGTCCTTCATTCCCTTGGCGGCGGCGGGCCGGGTGAGGTCGAACAGGCGCCGCACCTCCTCCGGCATAAGCATGAAACGCGCGACCTTGCCGGTGGGAACGAACGTCGACGGGAAATCCATGGCGGGCAGCACATGCGGCTGATAGCGGCTGCGCCCGGCCTTGACGGTGGCGAGCGCGTCGCCCGCGTCTATGCTGACCTGCGCGCCTTCCGGGAAATTGCCGGTCATGCGCAGCAGCACATCGGCCGCGATGCAGGCGGCGCCCTGGCGCTCCACCTCTGCGGAGATCTCGGCCTCGGCATAGGCGTCATTGTCCGTCGCGGCGATGAAAAGCCGGTTGCCTTCCGTGCGCAGCCGCACGGTGGCGAGCATGGGGATCTTCGCCTTGCTATCGGCCAGGTGGCACACGGCCTTGAGGGCGGCGAGCAGGTGGGTGCGCTCGGCAATCAGCTTCATGGGAGCCTCACAGGAGAGTGGCGGCGGATGGTGCGGGCTTCGGCTATGGCGAGCGTGTACTGGTCGCGGCAGGCGGCTTCGCTCTGCCATTTCGGGCGCGTGAGAAGGGAGAGGCGGTGCAGCGCTTCGGACGTTTCGCCGGCGCGGGCGAGATCCCACGCCTCGCCGATGATCGTCTCGACGATGGGGGGGGCATTTGATCTCGATGGCGTACCATGCGCGCCGATCCTCGAAGTCGACGCTATCGGTCGCGTCGTCGATGTCGGTGAGCAAGGCCCGCCAATCGACGGCGACCCCGGCGCGTAGGTCGGCCTCCGCCTCGCCGAGCCGGAAGCCGAGATATTCCTCGAATGCCTGCTGAACATTAAGCTTCACCCACGGGGCGAGGTGGCTATCATGGTCCTCGTCGGTATCGACTACGGTGGGCTTGCCCATCTCATCCCTCCATCGTCTGGCCGAGCGGGGTGCGCTCGAAAGGGATCATGCCCAGCGCCTGCATGTAGAGATCGACAATCGCCTCATGCTCGGCGCGCTGGTCGGCATCCTCTTTCCGCATGCGCAGGATGGCGCGCAGGGCTTTGGTATCGAAGCCCGTGCCCTTGGCCTCGGCGAAGACATCCTTGATGTCGTCGGCGATGGTCTTCTTTTCCTCCTCCAGCCGCTCGATGCGCTCGATGAAGGATTTCAGCTGTTCCTTGGCGAAGCCGGCGGCGGTATCGGACAGGGACGCCTCTTCGGGCTGGTCGTTCGGCAGTTCCGCCGCCTGCTCCAGCGCCGCCGTGGTTTCGCTCGCCTTGGTGGATTTGCGCGGGCGGGGCGGCTCGCTGCCCCAGCGCTCGACGGGAGACTTGGCTGCGGGGGATTTGGCCATTCTCACCTCCCCGCGCTGGCGGCGAGCAGCAGGCCGGCGGCGCCGCTGAGGGCGATGCCCCACAGCGCCCAGGCGAGGCGGGCGGAGGGCGAGAGACGGCGCAGGCGGGCGAGCATGGGAGCCTCCTCCTCGCTCAGGACAGGATGCCGACCCAGACGAGGCCGACGGCGATGGGGGCGAGCACGGCGACAAGTCGCCCGACCTCACACAGAGCGAGGCCGATATCGCGGGCGGTGATGGGCGAGGGCTGGTGCATGGGGTGCCTCACTCGCAGCCGGGGCCGACGGCGCCGGGAGGTGCCGTCTCTCCGGCTGTCAGGCGCAATGCGCTGGGAGAAAGAGCCGGGGCGCGTGGGGGCTCAGGTATGAAACACGCGCCCCGGCGAGTGCCCGGCGGCCACGAGGAAACCGCCGGACGCCTGGGAGGAAGCTCAGGAAAGGGTGCGGGAGGCGCGGGCGCGCACGCGATCCAGCGCGTCGGGCAGCGTCTCGACCAGCGAGGGCTTGGACCAGCCAAGGGTGAGCAGATCAGCCTCTTCGACGCTGCCCTGCCGGGCGAGGATGGCCTCGACATCGCCGGCGAGGCGTTCGACCGTGTCGGTATAGGCCTCGGCCCGCACGGCGGCGGACACGCGGTCGCAAATGGCGGCGAACTCGGAAGGCCAAGCTGCAAAAGCCGCCGAAATGCTTTCAATCGCGGCCTTCATTTCGCCTGACAAGGCAGAGCCAGAAACGAGACCTGCTCGGACAGCTTCGGCACGAGCGCGCAGTTCATCGGAAACTGCATCGCAAATGGCGCCGGCCTCATGGAGCGGCAGCGCGAGGGTGGGCAGGGGAGAGAACGGGCGGTGCATCGGAGGGTACTCCCATCGGTGAGATGATGGGACGTAGTGATAGCTTAGCTAACAATCCGCCGCAACGGAAAATGTGAGTTTAGCTATCAGTGCAGCTTGGGATGAACCAGTGCAGCTATCATTCGGCCGCAAAAGTGGGGAGAATCACTTGATGCCGCCGAGGTTTACAGGCTCGCTGTCAGATGCCCAACGCACCCTAGCCGGGGGGCTTCCTATTGCTCGACCGCCGCTTCGGGTGCCGCGATGGGCGGAGGAGGCCCGCCTGCCGCGAAGATTTCGGAGCACATAGAGGACGACCATTCACCCCACGGGTCTTCCGTCGGCATGATTTCCGAAATCAGCCCATTTGGCTGGGCGATGATCTGTACCGCGCATTTGCGAACAACTGTCGACGCTGGATAGTAGGTTGTTCTGGCGCTTGGGGTCGAAAAGCGGCCGCCGCCATAGACAGTCGTGTGGGCGGTTGCCGGCATGTGGTACACGTTCGCCTTCGACTGCCAAGTGTAGAGCACGCGGCCATCTGGAAGGTCTTGCGTGCTGCGCGGCGGTCCGTACTTCATTATGAAGGAATCGAATGGCTGGCCGACCCACTGAGAGGTCATTGTCTGCTTTGCCTGGTCGGTGGTGCACCCTGCTAAAGCAAGCGCGCCAGCGGCAGCCGCTAGCCAGCGACAAAGTCTCATGATGCAGCCTCCCCAGACCTAGGGTCAGGCTGCCTTGCCGCCCTTGGGTCCGTCAACCTGCTGTTGCAGAAACCGCATGTAGTCGAGCGCCTTTTCCCGCTCTGCCGGCTTGAGAGCCTCCCATATCGACCACGGCGCGCCCACCTGTGTGGGGTCGCGCATGATCAAGTCCGCCGGCTCGCAGTGCATCGCGCCAGCCAGGGCCTCCAGCATGGGCTGGGTATAGCCTGTCTCACCGCGCTCAAGCTGCGAGATTGCGCCGTGGGTGACGCCCACGATTTCGGCCAGCTGCTCCTGCGTCAATCCGCGGTGCTTCCGCCACTGCCGGATGAAGTGGCGCGGCTTGGGCGGTTTGAAGTTGGTGCGGACTTTAGCCATGCGCACATTGTGCGCCCGGGTGTGCGACGCGCCAGACAGATGAACTAACACGAGGCTTGTGCCGGAATGTTAGTTTGGCTATCAAAGTGGGCATGTCTCATCTGCTCGAAATCCTCCCCAAGCGGCGCGGCATCGTTTCCGAGATCGCTCGCGCGTGCGGCATCACCCACGGTGCCGTCTCACAGTGGCGGAAGGTTCCCGCCGAGCGGGTGCTGGACGTGGAGCGCATCACCGGCGTGCCGCGTCATGCGCTGCGGCCTGACCTTTACCCGCCGCCCACTCTGCCGCCGGCGGCTTCCCCCGAAAATGCCAATCACCCGGAGGTGTTGGGATGATGGACCGTGACGAGTGGGATGATCCCGATTTCAGGAAGTTCATGGAGGCTATGCCGCCGTCGCGGCCACTGCCGCGCCCGGCGGATTTTGCCGCCATTCGCGGTATGCAAGCCTATTTCCCTTCGGCCGAAGCCTGCGCGTCTGGCGTCGTCACCTTGCCGATGAAATCGGCCATCGGCTTGCGGAGCGAATCGACGAATGCAGAGGAAACGCCTGCGCGCTTTCCGGCATCGAGCCACTCCTCGCTCTCGAAGGTAAGCCAAAGCCTCATGGCGCCGAGCCAGCCCGGCGCGTCGCCGGTCCTCTCCGCTGCGTCTTGGGCCATGTATTTCAGGCAGAGCATCGCCGCTGCCATCTGCGCCTGCAGGACCACGATCTCGCGGTTCGGCTTGTTCGTCTCTGACATCGCTGTTCGCTCCGTGCGCGTGTCTCGCGCGGGGATGAAAGGGGATGGCGCGGTTGCAGCGCGCCATCCCCGCCATACTGACACACCCGCCCCGGTTGCGTCCCCCGATACCCACAGCAAAGGGGGCGAGGCGCCATGACCGGCCTTTGCGCCTTTCGCGCCGGCCAGATGGTCGAGTGCGTGGATGACGGCTGGGTGGGGAAGGGGGGGGTAGCCCCGCCGATCCCGCTGCCGGTTTCCGGCTGCGTCTACACCATTGCCGATCTCACGCTGTTTCGGGGCGGGGTGTTCCTGCATCTGGAGCCGTTCGGCCCGGAAATCTGGTTTCTCTCCGCCCATTTCCGCCCCGTGCGACCCACCACCATCGAGCCCCTGCGCGCGCTGCTGGCGCCGCTGGGCGCGCGTGAACGGGAGAGTGCCCCATGAGCAAGCGCCTTCTCCCCGGGAGCGCGCATGACGCGCTCGACAAGATGTTTGACAGCATCGGCCGCTCGCATGGCTCGGCCGCTTCCGAGGGCATCTATATCGCCGCCAGCCTGCTGGACGTTTCGCACTGGACGCTGCGGGCGCAGCTGAACCCGGACAAGACGGGTTCTGAAATCTCCTATGCCCGGGTGGTGCAGTTCACCCGCGCCTTTGGCTGCACCGACGCGGCCGAGCACCTGGCGCTGTGCGCGGGCGGCGTGTTTGTGCCGCTGCCGCGCGAGGGCGACGCGGTTGCCGAGCTGACGGCCGAGGCCATGCGGGAGATGGGCGAGGCCGTGGCGCGCATCTTCGCCAGCACCAGTCCGCTTTCCGAAGGCGGCGCGGCGATCACGGCCAATGAGGCACGGGCGGCGCTGCCGGAGGTGCATGAGGCGCTGGCGGCGCTGAGCAACCTCTATTCCCGCCTGCGGGAAAAAGCGGAGGGGGCGCTATGAGCCGCCACCCCACAATGAACGCCAAGACCCGCACCGAGGCGCTAGCGCGGCACATGGCCGGGCTGCGGCTGGAGCGCGAGGCGGAATGCCGGCTGGCCGAGGTGGCGGGCGTGAGCCTGCGGCTGTGGCGCCGCGCCGCCTGCGCGCACCCGGTGGCGGCCGACGCGCATATGGCGATCTGCGCCGTGCTGTTTCTCGACCCCGTGACGCTGAAGGCTTCCACGGCGCCCCGCCCGGCCGGGCCAGTGTGCTGGGCGACGCTGGGCGCCGGGGTGCGGGTGACGCGCGAGATGCGCGGGCAGGGCGTGCGCGAGGCGGCGAAGGCGGCCGGGGTGAGCGCCGCCACGGTTTCCCGCTGCGAGAACGGGCATGCGCTTTCCTTCGACGGGCTGGCGCGGCTGGCCCGCTACATCGGCCTGCATCCGCGCAGCTGCGGCGCCCCGGAAAAGCCGGGCGCTGTGCCCCGCTCCACGGGAAACACCCACTGTAACAGCTTGAATTTGCAGGAGGCGGGCCATGATTGAGATGGGCGACGCGCTACCACCGGGCGTGACCGACGCCGCCGGGCTGATGCGCCACTACAAGGAACTGCGTGCCCGCATGCTGGCGGGAAAGCTGCGTCCGCGCCTTGCGGCGCTACGGCCGGCGCCTTCACCCGAGGCTGCGCCCATGCTGGAGGCGGAGCCGGTAGCGGCGGAAGGCGGATTGCCCCTTAACCCCAGCCTGACCTTCCCACGGTTCCATGCCGGGGCAGGCAACCGCCTGCCGCTGGCGATGGCGCAGCGTGTGGCGGATGCCGTTGATGACGGCCCCGCCTTCAACCCGCTGGTGCTGCATGGCGGCGCGGGGCTGGGCAAGACGCACCTGTTGCAGGCGATCGTCGCCACGGCGCGCGAGGCGGGGCGCCGGGCGCTCTACCTTTCCGCCGAGGCGTTTCTGCTGCGGGCGCTGGGCGCGGGCGATGGCGGCCATTTCCTGCAAACGCTGGACGGGGTGGTGCTGCTGGCGATCGACGATGCGCAGGGGCTGCGCAGCCGGGCGGCGCAGGCGGCGCTGCTGCGGGTGATGCAGCACTGCGCCGAGGCCGGGCGCCAGATGGTGCTGGCGATGGACACGCCGCCGGGCGACTTCGCCACGGGCGATGAGCGGCTGGCCTCTCGCCTGTGCGGCGGGCTGGCGCTGGAGGTGGAGCCGCCCGACCTTGAGGCGCGCCGAGCGATGGCGGAGATGTGCGCCGCCGAGATGGCGGAAGGCGCGCCCGGCTTTGCCGTGCCGGGTGAGGTGCTGGCCTATATTGCGCAAAGCTGCCCCGGCGGCGGGCGGCAGCTGGACGGCGCGATGAACCGGCTGCTGGCGTTCAGCGGCATGGGCACGGCGCCGGTGACGATGGAGACGGCTGAGACGGCGATGCGCGGGCTGACGCGCTGCGCCCCGCCGCCGGTGCGGGTGGACAGCGTGATCCGCGCCGTGGCGCGGCACTACAAGGTGACCCCGGCCGATATTCTCTCGCAGCGGCGCACGGCCAATGTGGTGAAGCCGCGCCAGATCGCGATGTATCTGGCGAAGACGCTCACCCTGCGCTCGCTGCCCGAAGTGGGGCGGCGCTTCGCCGGGCGCGACCACACGACCGTGCTGTACGCGGTGCGGAAGATCGAGAGGCTGATCGCCGCCGACGCCGCGCTGGCCGCCGAGGTGGCGGGCCTTACCGCCGCGATACGGGAGGGGCGGTGATGGTGCCGTTTTCCTTCGACAGCCTGCCGCCCCGGCTGGCGGCCCTGACGACGATCTGCCCCGCCAAGGGCTGCTGGGTGTGGCAGGGCGCCGACAGCGGCAGCGGGCGCGGCGGCGGCTATGGCCGCGTGAAGTGGCAGGGCGTGACGCAGGCCGTGCACAAGGTGGTGTGGCACATCGCCGGCGGGCGCCCGCTGCGGAAGGGCGAGCAGCTGGACCATGAGTGCCGGGTGCGCCGCTGCTGCAACCCGGCGCATCTGCGCTCGATGTTCCAGCCGCGCAACATGAAGCTGGCGCATGCCCGCCGCCGCGCGGACTTCACGGCGGAGGCGGTGCGGTGAGTGATATCGTCATTATCGACGGGCGCGTGGTCAACGATATCGTCATTCTCGACGGGCGCGTCTCGATCCTGCTGGGCGATGTGCGCGCGCGGCTGGCGGCGATGGAGCCGGACAGCGTCGATTGCGTCGTCACCTCGCCACCCTATTGGGGGCTGCGCGACTATGGCGTGGATGGGCAGATCGGTCTTGAGCGGACGCTGGGCGAGCACCTCGAGGTGATGCTCGACGTGTTTCGCTTAATGCGGCGGGCGCTGAAGCCGACGGGCACGCTGTGGGTGAACTATGGCGACTGCTACGCCACCAGCCCGAACGGGCGCAGCGCGGCGGACTGCAAGGCGGCGGGCACGGATGACCGGACCTTTCGGGACAAGCCGTTCTCGACCATTGGGCCGATCTATGCGCCGGGCTACGAGAAAACGGCCCGGGTCGGGGCGAGTGAGAATCTCGGATCGACCGCTGCCGCTCATGGTGGGCGGGTTATGGCTGGCGGGTATCTGAAGCCCAAAGACCTCTGCATGGTGCCGAACCGGCTCGCCATCGCCCTACAGGAAGATGGCTGGTGGGTGCGCTCGGAAATCATCTGGGCGAAGCCGAACCCCATGCCGGAGAGCATCCGCGACCGGCCCGCGACCGCGCATGAGAAGGTGTTTCTGCTCTCCAAGAGCGGATCGCCGACATGCTGGAAGCACCGCGACGGCCGATGGGCCTTCACTCCGCCGGCGCCTGACTATCGCTGGATCGAGAAGGAAAGCGGCGTCGAGGTTGATGCCCCGCAGGAGGGCGAGGGCTGGCGCCGGGTGAATCTCTGGTCAGCTTACGATTACTACTACGACGCCGAGGCGGTGCGGCAGGGGCGGGCCTCCAACGAAGACGCCGCAGTGTTTCGCGGCGGCTCCTATGTCGGTGGTGAGCCGGGCGCGCGGGCCGTTCGCGGCAACAAGCAGGCGCAAACTGCCGCCTCCGCCGCCGCGGCGGGCGCCTCCAGCGGGCGGCGCATGGCCGGCTTCAATGACCGGTGGGACACCAAGGAAAAGCTGCGCGCGGCCGATATCGCCGGGCCGCGCCATGCCGGCCATATCAACCACACCGGCATAGAGGCCACGCCCCGCGGCGAGGGCCGCAACCTGCGCAACTATGAGCCGGCGCCGCTGGGCGTGTGGCCGGTGGCGACGCGGCCCTTTTCCGACGCGCATTTCGCGACCTTCCCGCCCGAACTGGCGGAGCGCTGCATTCTGGCCGGCTGCCCCAAGGGTGGGCTGGTGCTCGATCCTTTCGGCGGCGCCGGCACCACGGGGCTGGTGGCCGCGCGGCATGGCCGGCGGGCGGTGCTGATCGAACTCAACCCGGAATATGCCGACATCGCCCGCCGGCGGATCGAGCGCGAGTGGCGCGTGCCGCAGGCGGCGGCGCCCGCGGCGCCGATGACCGAAGGGCTGTTCGCTTCCCTGATGATGAAGGACGCCGCCGAATGACGCGCGAAACACTTCCCGTGCGGCGCTTTGCCGAGAGCATGAGCTTCACGCTCGGCAATATCTTCTATGTCGTCACGCTCGGTTACTACGATGACGGGCGCGTGGGCGAAGTGTTCGTCGGCGGGCCGAAGAGCGGTTCCGACGCCGAGACCAATGCCCGCGACGCGGCGGCGATCCTCTCCATTGCCATGCAGCACGGCGTGCCCCCGGCCGCCTTCGCGACCGCCGTACAGCGCGACGGCGACGGCGCACCGCTGGGGCCGATTGGCGCCGTGGTCGACCACCTCGCCGCGACGGCGGCGCCTGCGGGCGGGGAGGGGGCGGAGTGACCTTTCCCCTTGTCACCGTCTGTTCCGGCATCGGCGCGGCCGAGCTTGGCTTCGCGCCGCACGGCATCGAGGCGGTGCTGGCCTCCGAGATCGAGCCCTTTCCGCGCGCGGTGCTGGAGCATCGCTTCCGGGCGCAGGATGCGCGCGGCCGCCGCACCGGGCCGGGCCCGGCGTTGTGGGGCGATTTCACCGCGCTGCGCGTGCGGCACCTTCGCCGGCTCGGCATCGCCCTGCCGCGCGTGGCGGCGGGCGGCACGCCCTGCCAGAGTTTCTCCGTCGCCGGCAAGCGGGGCTCGCTCTCCGACCCGCGCGGCAACCTTTCCCTCTCTTTCGTGAGGCTTGCCCATGCCCTCGCCAATGCGCTTGCGGGGCGCCAGCGCGCCACCTATGACGACGGACCTGTTTTCCTCGCTGTGTGGGAAAACGTCCCCGGCGTACTTTCCACCCGCGACAATGCCTTCGGCTGTTTCCTGGCGGCGCTTGTCGGGGGAGATGCTGCCCTGGAGCCCCCCGGCGCCGTGTGGGGGCCGTGCCCCGTCTTCGACCGGCGCAGCCATGACGTCGGCTTCGCCTTTGGCTGGCAATCGTGCCGGTGGCCCCGTGAAGGTATGGTTGAGGGGCCACTCGCACGGGCGGCTTGGCGGGTTCTCGACGCTCAACACTTCGGCGTGCCCCAACGACGCGAGCGTGTCTTCGTTGTCATCGGTTTTGGAGCGGGGGCCGATCCCGCCGAAGTACTTCTTGAGTGGGAAAGCCTGCGCCGGGATCCTGCGGCGGGTGAGCGCGCGGGGGAAGACCCTGCCGGCACGCTTGGCGGCGGCGCTCGAAGCCGTGGCGGCTATTCCACCGACGACATCCCTCTCGTCGGAGAGGCCTATGGGGGGGGTAACACTACAGGCGCCATCGACGTTGCCGCCTGCCTGACGGCCAAGGGGCAGCGTGTCGACTTCGAGGTCGAAACCTTCATCGCCCACACGTTGCGTGGCGAGGGCTTCGACGCCAGCGAGGATGGTACGGGGCGCGGTACGCCGCTGGTGCCGGTGGCGTGGGGCATAGACAGCGACTGTATCGACCGGTCAGGCGAGGGGGCGGATGGTCGCGCTGCATCGCGGTCGGGGCTTGGAATTGTCGAGGAAATGGCGCCTGCATTGCGCGCCAAGCGGCCGGGCGCGGTCGCTTACGACGCCATCGCCTTCAATGCGCGGCAGGATACCGATGTCTATGGCGATGTCGCCGGCACGCTCGATGTCGGCTCGCCGCAGGCGCAGGCCATCGCGTTCGACACCACGCAGATCACCAGCCGGGCGAACCGCAGCCATCCGCAGCCGGGCGACCCCTGCCATCCGCTGGCAGCGGGCGCACACCCCCCGGCTATCGCCTTTTCGTCGAAGGACCACGGCGCCGATGCCGGTGAGATCGCGCCGACGCTGCGGGCGATGAATCATGCCGGCTCGCACGCCAATGCGGGCGGTCAGGTGGCTATTGCATTTCAGCAGTCGCAATCCGTCTTTCGCCAGAACACCACGCACGCCACGCTCGACGCCAAGATGGGCTCGCGGCGCATGAATGGCGTCATGGGATCGTTCGGCGTGCGGCGCCTGACGCCGCGGGAATGCGAGCGGCTGCAGGACCTGCCCGACGACCACACGCTCATTCCCTGGCGGGGGCGCCCGGCCGAGGAATGCCCGGACGGCCCGCGCTACCGCGCCTGCGGCAACGCCATGAATCGGCGGGTGATGGACTGGATCGGCCGCCGCCTCGCGGCCCAGCTGCGGGGAGAGGCAGTATGAGCGTCGAGGCCATCACCTGGGCGAACAAGCAGCGCGCGGGCTCTCCCGGCGCCAAGCTGGTGCTGCTGGCGCTCGCCAACTACGCGGACGAGGACGGCTACTGCTACCCCTCGCAGGCGACGCTGGCGACCGTGACCGAGATGTCGCGCGACAGCATTGCCCGCCACATGAAGGCGCTGGAAGCGCTGGGCCTGCTGGCGCGCGAGGGGCGCTTCGACAAGACAGGGCGGCGCACCACCGACATGGTGCGGCTGCTCGTCTCCCCGCAGGGTACCCCGCAATTTGCGGGGGTGGGTACCCCCGCAGGAGAGGGGGGTGCACCCCCGCAAAAACAGGGGGTACGTACCCCGCACGGTGCGGGGGACTTGAACCTAAAGAAAGAACCTTCAGATGAACCTTCCCCCCAAGCCCCCCAGGGGGCCGGGGCGGGGATTTCAAATTCCGATGGGGAAGGGGAACAGGGGACGGCACCGGCGTTGCCGGACACCCAGGCCGATGCGCTGTGGGAGATGTTTGATCCCGATCCCGCTGCCAGCAAGGCCAAGTTCCTGCGGGCATGGGCTCGGCTTGCGCCGGTGGACCGGGCGCAGGCTCTCGCCCTTGCCTCGCGCTTCCTCGACCATTGCCGGGCCGTGAAGCGGCGGATCTGCGATCCCTCCACGTACCTCTCCGAACGGCGCTGGGAGCGCTTCGCCTCACTGCCGGCATCGGCTCCGGCTGCCGAGGCGGTTGCCGCGCGGCCGGTGGAGGCGGACCCGGTGAGCCGGGCCGTGCAGTGGGCGATGAGCGGGAAGACGGATGAACGCTGGGTGTTCGTGCCGGCCGGCAGCGCGGACTGGCAGGCCTGGCAGGAGGCCTTCGCGGCGACCGGCAACGCGCACCGGCTCACCTATGGCCGCTTCCTGACCCGGCTGCCGGATGGGTCCATGGCGCGCCTGCCGGGGCGGAGCTTCCCCATGCGCCGCCCGCCCATGCCCGGCGCCGACCCGCCGGGCGAGGCGGCGGCCAACAGCGACGACATGGCGGAATTTGCGAATAGCGGCGGGTGAGGGAGAGGGCGATGAGCCAGACTGGACGTAACCGGGACACGACGCGGGCGCGCTATGCCTGCGGTAAACTCAAGTCGAAGCCGGAATTCGCCTCGCCCGCCATGGTGCGGCGCATACTGATCGAGGCCAAGCGCGGCGCAGCCGATCCTGCGCTCGGATCGACGCTCGGCCAGATGCGGCTGCTCGACCAGATCGACAGCCGGCAGATGAGCGCGGGGATGCGCTATGCCGAGCTTTGCGCCAGCTATGACCGGATGAAGGGACTTCCCCGCCGCTCGGCCGCAAGCCCTTCCTATCAGGAAGGGTTGCGGCGGACGGGCGGGCACGATGCCGAGGATGAGGGCATCGTGGCCGAGCTTCTGCGGAACGGCGGCGATGTGCGCGAGCTTGCGAAGCGGAATGCGCGCATGCGAGCGCTGGTGCGAGTCGTCATCTCTCATGACGCTGCGCAGAAGGCGCTTCTGAGCTGCGGGGAGCGCCCGTGGCGGCTGGTGCGTGAGGTGGCTGTTTACGACAACGCCATCTCTGCATGGGACCGTCCACACCTTGTTCGTGGCCTGCAGGCGCTTCTGGATCATTTCGACTTGACGGCGTTTCGGAAGTGATATTCCTTCCGAAATAGAAGCTGACCTTCTTGCGCCCGGCCCCATTCATTTGCGGCCGGGCGTTGTCGTTTCCGGAGCCTGCCATGCCCACGCGCCCGCCGAGCTACAGGCCGGAAGGGCAACGCGGGCAGGGTGTTTCGCCCCGGCAGGCCTATGACAGCCGGCGCGGTTCCTCGCGAGAGCGGGGCTATACGGCGGAGTGGGACAAGGCGCGCAAGGCGTTCCTTGCCATGGACGACAATTGCCTGTGCCTGGGGTGCAGGGCTGTCGGCCTCTATGTGCCGGCGACGGTGGTGGACCATGTGGAGCCGCACCGGGGCGACATGGCACTCTTCTGGCGCGCTGATATGTGGCAGCCGTGCTGCCAGTGGCACCATGCCACGATCAAGCAGCAGCTTGAGGCGATGCGGGATCGCGGTCAGATCGCGGCGAGCGCGCTCTGGCTCGACAGCCCGGAGGCCGTGCGACTGACGCGGATGCTCATGCCTTCGGCGTGAGCTCGATGCGCGAAGTATTGTGATCTATCAATGGCTTAGTAGGTTGTAAGCCAAATCGTGCGGCGGGGAGGGGGAGGGTAAAACTCTCCGCCCCCTCGCCTCCGTACCGGCGCCCAATAGGGAGTTTTTGGGCGCGGAATTCTGGCGGGAGGTTTTTTTAAGCCCCTGCCGCACATCAGAAAATCGAGGTTGAGATGGCGAAGCGAGGCAGGCGCGGCGATCCTGTCGCGCAGGAACGAAAGGGGCACCCCGGCCGGCGGCGGAAGTCGGTGCGGGCGATGGTTGCCGAAGCGGATCGCATCGCCGGGCTGCTCGCCCAGGCGCCGGCCGAGAATGGCGAGGCGCTGGCGCCGCCGGTGCTGCTGCAAGATCCGGTCTATGCCCCGGCGCTCAAGGTGTGGCGCGACCTGGCGCCGGAGCTGCGCCGGACCAATCGGCTCGGCTCGGTGCATCGCGATCAGTTCGCGATGTTCTGCGTGTACTTCGGGGAGTGAGTGAACGTACGCCAGTTTTGATATTATAGATCAAAGGCTTAACCCGCTTCCGACCCTATCGGAGGCGGGTTTTTTGTTGCAGCGGACGTGACAAGAATTTCAACGGGTTAGCCAGATTTAGCCGGTGCTAGCCGCAACTGTACGCGACATGGGCGCGACAAGAAAGGAACCGCAACATGGTCGATGGCTCCGACGCTACCGATCTGCTGTACGGCGTGGAGGCCATTTCAAAGTGCCTCAATATGACGACCGCGCAGGTCTACCATCTCCACGCCCGAGGCCAGATACCGACGTTCAAGATCGGCAAGAAGGTGTGCTCGCGGCGTGCCTCTCTTTCCACCTGGCTTGCTGAGCAGGAGGCTAAGGCCAAAGCGCCTTCCATTGCCGGGCCGGAGGTGGGCAACAGAAAATGAGCCCGCGTTACAGTATTATTCCCGGAGAGGCTGTATATAATACAGCTTTGACGGATTTCGCCTTGAGAGTTCTCTGCGTAATAGGCTCTCATACCAATAATAATGGCTGGTGCATTATTCGGCGGGATACATTGGCTAAGCGATTGGGCGCCGCGCCGCGCTCTATCGCTCGCTCTCTACGGCAGCTTGAGGCCGAAGGCTACGTTTCGGTCCAACCGCGCTTCTCCGAACGGGGCACGCAGTTGGCAAATCGCTACCGCGTTCACATCCCTGATCGAGCACCGCAGGATGACAATGCCGGCGATGACGAAGACGACTTCGAGGGTGCCGGGGAGGGGGACCAGCCGGCCCCTCATAGGGAGACCAGCCGGACACACCTTCTTCCTTCGGAAGATAACGACCTCTTTTTAGAACGACCACTGTCTTACGACAGTAGCGCACCCAGCACTTCGGCGACGGCTCCGGTGTATCCGAAGGGGCCTTCGAAGCAGAAGGGGATATGCGCAGTGCACACGCCCTTTGATGAACTGGCGAACGTGCTGGACGCCGAGCGGGCGCGTGCCGTGATCGACCATCGCCAACGCATGCGCGCCCCGCTCACGCCGCACGCCGCCCGGCTACTGGCCGGCAAGCTCGCCGAGGCCCCCGACCCGAACGCCGCTGCCGACCAGATGCTGTTGCGAGGATGGCGAGGCTTCGATGTGAAGTGGCCGGCCGCATCCCCCCAGCAAGGCCAGAGCCGGCCCGTCTCACTTGGTGAGCATGCGCTGCGGCGCCTCGCCGATCTTCGCAAAGGTGACGCCGATGAGTGACCTGGTGCCCGATCCGCCGCGCATGGCGGCGTTGAAAGACCTGCTGGAGGCCCTGGCCAAGCTCGGCGCTTTGCCTCGCCGTTCGATGACCGATGTTCGCATCGAGGAAGCCGTGTTCATGCTCGCGCTCAAGGATGAGCAGGGCGGGCGCGTGGTGGTCGCAGCCGAAGACCTGCACAAGGCGACGCAGCGGATCATATCGGGCGCCCTTGGCCACGGCTTCCATCCCTCGCCCCCGGAACTGAGGCGGGTATGCGATCAGGTCAAGGATGAGCGAGTGACCGAGCAGAGCCGTCGCATCCGTGAGCAACGGATGATGCGGGAGATGGAGGAGCGCAGGCTGGGCCGGGTCACTCACAGCGCGGAAGAGCGCGAGCGGGTGAGAGCCAAGGCCGAGGCAACGATGCGGGCGCTTGATGCGGCTGCCATCCATCCCCGGCTTCGGCCGAAGAGCACGGGGAAGGGGGAGGGTTAAACTCTCCCGCCTCTCGCCTCCGTACCGGCGCCCAATAGCGAGTTTTTCGGCGCGTAATTCGCGGTATGGTTTTTTTTCAATAGACAAATCAGCGCCTTAAGTCGGCGCGGCGTGTTTCGCCATGAGCATGAGAGTTGCCAATCTGCCGGTCTCGCGGTAGGAGTTGGGGGCTTGTCTGTGGTCGCGGCTGATGGCTTCGACTTTCTGACGGCCTTCCGAACGGCAACGCTGATGGCGAAGCGCGCTTGGGCCAATGCATCCGGTTCAACCCCGATGCGGTGCCTCTGCTCGTTTCAGCGCCCGCATCCGCTCCGAAGGTCTTCCCCATGAAGAACATTGTTACCGATCGTCAGGCGCTGGAAATGCGCCGTCATTCGGCTTCCATCCTGCAGAAGCTCGGGCTTCGGCACGACGCCAACTTCGAGCCGCACACGCTCGACTGGTCGGCGCTGAACGACTGCCAGAACCAGGTGATGCGCGCCGCCCGTCTCAACCTCGACCGCATGGACGGCGCCAGCGAGAGCGACGGCCCCGGCCTGGAGCAGGCGCATGAGGGGTTCATGGCCCTCTATGACGCCTGCGAGCGCGAGAAGGACTGGCGCGGCAAGTTGGGAAGCCGTGAGGCGCGCGCCGAAGGCGGCAACCCCTTCCGCCCGACGCCCGGCGACTGCGAGGCGCGCGGAGTTGAGGATGGTGAAAGCTATGAGTATGGCGGCGGTCCGGGAGCGTCCGGCCCCTCCGATGTGACGCGCGCCCTCCGGCTGAATGAGAGCTTCGGCGGCGCCCTGCGGAGCCTTCGCGGCGGCGGCGCCGCCGGCCGCGGCTTCAATGAATATCGGGGTCTCACCCCCGGCGGGTTCCTCCGCGCCATGGTGCGGGGACCGCAGAGTGCCGTCGAGCGGCGCGCCCTTGCCGAGAGCACGGATTCGGCCGGCGGCTATACCGTGCCCGATGTCATCATGGCACCGATGATCGACCGTATGCGGGCGGCCTCGGTGGTGATGCGGGCGGGCGCCCTGACGATCCCGATCACGTCCGACAATGCGTCGTTTGCCAAGGTCGCGACTGACCCGGTGCCTGCCTGGCGCGCCGAGAATGAGGCGGCGGCTGAGAGTGACCCGACGTTCGCCAAGGTACCCTTTGCGCCAAAGTCCCTCATGGTCATTGTGCGCATTTCCCGCGAGCTGTTGGATGACAGTATCAACATCGGGACGGCGCTGCCCAATGTGATTGCGCAAGCCATGGCGACCGAACTGGACCGGGTGGCGCTGATGGGCAGCGGATCGGGGAGTCAGCCGCGCGGCGTTGCTAACTTCGCGGGGCTGACCGCGAGCGGCTATTCGGCGCTGGAGCTGGCAAATTATGTGCCGCTGGTGCGGATGCGGACGGCCTTGCGCACGGCTAACAGCGACGCCACGGCGTTCATCATGTCGCCACGCGACGAGGGCGCCCTGGCCGAAAAGCTCGACGGTGAAGGCAATCCGCTCATCATCCCGCCCGCGATCGCGAGCACGCCCCGGCTGGCAACGACCTCGATCCCGACCAATCTCGGGGGTGGCGCCAATCAGTCGCTTATTCTGGCGGGTGATTGGTCGCGCCTGATGGTCGGCATTCGCAGCGAGCTGCGTATCGAAATCCTTAAGGAGCGGTACGCCGACTATCACCAGTATGCCTTCGTGGCGCACCTGCGGGCCGACATCGCCGCCGAGCACGAAGCGGCCTTCTGCAAGATCCCCGCCGTCACGCTGCCGGCGTAGCAGTCTCCGTGGCCGCTCGCTGGCGCTGGCGGCCACGGTTGAGGGGTTCAGTTCCCCCCTCGGGACAAGTCGGCGAGTGTCCCCAACAACCCCGACAGCCGGCGGCCTCTCATCCAAAGTGGCGCGGCCGGCAACCTCTTTCTAGCACCAGCGGAGGCTCGCCTATGGCGAAAGGACAAGTCGTCGGCGCCCTGCGCGTCAGTCTCGGCCTCGATAGCGCCGAGTTCGAGAACAGTCTGGCGCAGTCGGGCAAGCAGGCCAAGACCTTCGCGAGGGAAGCCGAGGCCAGCATGGGGGCGGCGGCGAAAGGCTTTCAGGCAGCTGCCGCCGGCATCCGTGCCGGCATTGCCGGCCTGACCTTCGCGGCGGTGACGGCCTCGATCAACGGATCGGTCAACGCCCTCGCCGAACTGGACGATCAGGCCAAGCGCTCCGGCCTCTCCCTCCGGTCCTTTCAGGAATGGAAGTTCGTTGCGGAGAGCAACCGCATCGGCATCGATGCCATGGTGGATGGCTTCAAAGAACTGAACCTGCGGGCGGACGAGTTCATCACCACGGGCGGCGGCAGCGCAGCGGAGGCTTTCCAGCGGCTGGGCTTCAGCGCGACAGACCTTGCCGAGCGGATCAAAGACCCTTCCGAGATGATGCTGGAGATCATCCGGCGCCTCGGCGACATCGACAAGGCGGCACAGATTCGCATCTTCGATGAGCTTCTCGGCGGCTCCGGCGGCGAGCAGTTCGTGCAGCTCATCACACAGGGCGAAAGGGGCCTGCGGCAGACGATCCAGCAAGCGCACGAGCTGGGGAACGTGCTGGGTGATGACGTGGTGAAGGAGGCGGCGAACATCCGAAAGGAGTTTGACCAGATCGCCAATACCATCAGCATCAACCTGCAAGGCGCCGTGGTGAAGCTGGTCAAGACGCTTCGCGACATGCCGAGCGCGATGGCAAACGCGGTGCAGGTTGTCGCCGATGCGCCGAAATCGGCGCTCGCCTCGCTCGATGGCGAGATCGCCGGCATGCGCAAGCAACTCACCCAGCATGAAGCGACGCGCAACTACGCCATCATGGGCGACCTTAAGAACCGTATCGTTGAGGCTGAGCGCCAGCGTGACGCACTCGCCGAACTGGTACGCGAGGGCAATCGCAGCTGGGGCTCGGCTTCGACAATGCCGGCCACGGCGCCGCTGCCGCCGACCAAGCCGGCCGAGTGGTCTCCCATCACCCCGCCGGCCAAGGGCGGCGGCGGTGGCGGGAGCAGCGAACAGGATCAGGCGGCGGCGCAACTCGCTTCCCGCATCGAGGGCCTGAAAATGGCTCTTTCCACCGAACGCGAGCTTGAACTCGCCGCCCATGAGCAGCGGCAGGCGGACCTTCTTGCCTCTTTCGAGGCCGGCAGGATGGCGCGCGAGGAATACAACCAGTGGACCGAGCGGGAGCAAGCGGCGCATGCCGAGCGCATGAGCGCCATCGCGGAAAACCAAGCTGCCGCAGAAAGACAGAAGCTGCAGGACACGTTCAGCTTCACGGCGGACACCTTCGGCAGCCTGGCGACGCTGGCACAGACCTTCGGCGAAAAGGGGTTCGCAGCGGCCAAGGCGTTCGGTATCGCCGAAGCGGTCATCAACACAGCGGTAGGCGTCACTAAGGCGCTGGAGCTGCCCTTCCCGGTGAACATGGCCGCAGCGGCTTCCGTTGCCGCTGCCGGCGCGGCGCAGATTGCCACCATTGCGGCGGCCCGCCCTGGCGGATCCAGCCGGCCGAGCGTGCCCTATACCGCCGTCGCCAATGCGGCACCGCCGGGTTCGACGGACAATGCCAGCCGGGCGCCGGCGTACGTCAATATCACCGGATCGAAGGTTACATGGAATCGCGATGAAGTAATCGAGCTTCTCGGCGAAATTCAGGGGCTGATTGATGACGGATACACCCTCAAATTCTCCTAGATTCTGATCGTCGGCAAATATCTGCCGTATGCATCAGTGTTATGCGAAAACATGTCTCAATGAAGGAAAATGCTATGACTTCGAAGTACAAGCCGACTGCTATTCTTCACGTGGACGAAAAGTTCTATTCGCTTGTTCTTTCAATCAATGCCTTGTGCAGCCTGGAAACTATAACTGGCCGCCCTGCGGGCAGCATGGTGATGGAGTTGATTGACGCAGCTGCCAAGCCGCAGACGATCAGCGTGAAGATGCTGCGCACGATGCTGTGGGCGGCGCTGCGCGAGTATCATCCCGAGATCGATGAAGATGGCGCCGGTCAGATTGCGACGGACGCAGGCGCGTTCAACGTGCTGGCGGCGGTTATGGAGGCGGCGGCAGCGGCTTTCCCCGCGCCCAATATCGTCAATAAGAGCGCGGCTGAGGTGGTCGCGGAGGTGTCGGAGGCTATTCCGGCGGCGTAGCGGCTGCGGGTCATGTGGGTGCGATTGTCTCGCGCCGCGCGAGCGTCCCTCCAAGGATGCGCTGAATAGGCACGCCCTTGGAGGGAGACGCGAAACAGGTCACGGCGGGCCTCATCCGTTCGCCGCCTTCTCCAGCGCCTCGGCCATCCGGCTGCGCCAATCCTTGCCGCTCGCCTTGAACCTCTCCACCGTGGCGGGATCGAGCCGTAGGGTGACAGCCTCCTTCGGGCTTTCCACCTTCGGCCGTCCGCGCGCGCGCTTGATGCTCGCCATCAGGTCCGGGAACGCCTCGGCGAACGGCTTGGCCTGCGCCATCTGTTCGTCGGTAAGCTCCGGGTTGTCGGCATCGGTGGCGATGCCCCGTTGAATGACCGCCTCTTCCTCGTCGGAGAGCGGGTGCGTGTGCTTGGTGCCGGTCATGGACCCTCCTTGGTCTACGGCTGGAGACGACTTCTCTCTTTCCGGGTAGCCCGGCGCATGGAGATGACGGAAAGCGCCTCCGAGCCGAGGGGCTTGAAGACGACGGCGACAATGATCCGGCCGTGAAGCTCGCCGACTGCCACATAGCGGCCATCCCGCGAGGGGACGACGACCGAGCTGGCGAAGAAATCGAGATCGAGGGCGGCGAAGTCCATGCCGTGCTTGGCAAGGTTCGCTTGGCGCTTCGGCTCGTCCCACGTGATCATCATGAGAATATACGTACACGGAAAATAAGAGCCGGTCAATCTTATCTGTGTACGAAAAATATGCGCGCCGGTTCGCGTCCCTCTTGGCGAGAGGGGCGAAGCAGCGCATAAATGGGATTGGGTGTGAGAGCCCGGACGAAAGATAGACCACGGATCGGCTTGGCGGCTGATCGGTGGCGACGCAGGTAGCCCTTTGGCGAGGGCTTGCTGCAACTGGCGGCACCTTGGCGGGTGCGCCGACCTGGCCATCTTGGCCGGGAGCGGTGCTCTATGTCCAGAGGGTTCGCCCTTAAAAGTGCGCCGGCTTGTCTCTTTCGCAAGCTCTCACCTCCCGGCTGCTGGCCCGATGCCAGCGACGGCTGTGAGAGGCCGAACGAAAGAGACCAATCCCATGTACATCGGAGAAGACTACGGAGGGCCGTTCCCGCCCCCGCCTGCCGACCGGCTGGAGACCCGCCGGGAGCTTTCGCGCATCATCGAGTCGGCGCTGTCCATGCTCGATGCCCTCGACACTATAGACCCCGACCGCGAGCCGGATGGCGATGAGCTTGATGCCAGCTGGCCGGAGGAATCTGGCCCGTGCATTTCAGGCCGGGCTGTGCCGCAGGAAGACGACGAGCCTTCGCTCGGCTGGCACGCCATCGGCGGCGGGTGCTGGCGCTTCGATGATGGCAGCGACCGTGAATGGGACGCGCTGGACGAGCCGGACGGCTACGACAGCGACAGGGAGCCCGCTCTGGCGGCGCCAGAGAGTTTTCCCCGCATCTGCTACGGCGGGCCTCTCGCCGCCGCCTACGGCTTCTCTGACCGGCTGCGGGGCGCTTCTGGCGGCGATCAATCGCGATGGGCTATCGGCTGCGCCAATGACCGCGAGGAAGACGCTGGCGACGATGCCGAGGCCGAGAACGAGCACGGCGGCGATATCCTCGACCAGCCGCACGATGACGACGACAGCGGCATCGCCGACCGTGACGGCCTGTGGGAGCAGGCGCAGCGCGAGGTGTGGGCATGACGGCGCCAGCCTTGACGCATCTGCGCGAGATCCATCTGCCGGCGCTGGACGCGGCCCGCTTCTGCCTCGCGGCGCGGCTAATGGTGGAAGGCTTGAGGGATGAGCTAAGCCCGCCCCATTCCGACGCGCTGCAAGCCGTGCTGTTCCACGCCTGCGACAGGCTGGAGCAGATAGACCGGCAGATTGAGCGCTGGTGCGCAAGCCTCCCCGAGGCCGGCAGCGCCGCGAACTGACACCCTCGCCGGCCGCGCCCGGTGAGGTGCGGCCGGCTTCCCCTCATATTCAGGAGTTGAAGCTATGGCGAGCGTGGCAAAGCGCGAGTGGACCCACAAAGGCGAGACGAAAACGGCGTGGGTGGTGCGCTACACCGACCAAGGCGGAAAGCGCCGCATGAAGACATTCGATAAAAAGCGGGATGCCGACCAGTATCGAAACAAGGTGGAGACGGAAGTTGAGCGCGGGGAGCATATCATTCCAAGCCGCGCGACAACCGTAAGGGCGGCCTGCGATGCGTTTATAAAGCAGGTGGAGGTTAGGCACTCATGCGGAGAGGTTAGTGCCGGGTGGCTGTCCATCGTTCGAAATGTCATCAATGTTCATATCGTTCCGGCATTGGGCGCAAGGCAGCTGGCGACCTTGACGATTGACGATATTCAGGCACTCCACAAACGATTTCTTGATAGGCAGTCGCCGCTTACAGCCAAGCAAAACATGATGATACTTGGTCAGATTGAACGCTTCGCGGTTCGGCGTAAATTAACCATGAAGATGCCTATAAAAGATTATAGCGCCGACATAGGCCCCACAACGTACAAGCCTATACGTACATTCAACATCGAACACGCGAAAGAAATACTTAGACTTTCGGCTATAAAGCGGAAAGGGTGCCAAGAGAGATCATATATGTTTACGCGTTGTATGGTCGAAATCGCCATTTTCTGCGGCCTCCGGTGGGGGGAAATCCAGGCGCTGACCGTCTCCAGCTTCGATTTCGATCAGGGCTTTATAAAGGTTCGTCAGAGCCTTACGCGCTATGACATTCTCAAGTCGCCGAAGACTCCTTCCGGGGTGAGAGATGTGCCAATGCCTGCCCGCGTTGCCGATCTCGTGAAGGTGTGGATAGACCGGTTCTACTTGGAGAACGAGAGGGGTCTACTTTTCCGAACTCGCACCGGCACGCCCTATTATTGTTCCCATTTCCACACTTGGAACTGGCGCCCGCTTCTTGTGGACGCTGGTTTGCCATCTAACGGGGATGGTTTCCACCATTTCCACGCCCTGCGGCACTTTGCGGCTAGCATGATGATCGAGGCGGGCCTCGCCATCACCGATGTCGCCTCGATCTTAGGGCATCGCAAGTTTGACATGACGCTGCAGGTCTATGCGCACCCCATCGTTGGCATCGGGCGGCGCCATCAGGCAGCCGAGCAAATCGCCGAGGTTCTAGCCTAGGTGGCTCGCGGCGCGACAAGAACGCAACAACGCCGCCTAAGTACTTGAAAAACAAAGGCCCGATTATTTCGGGGAATGGCTCTCGGCCTGCGACGACATCCGCCGCAACGGCATCTTCCAGCTGGTCGAGACGGTGTCGGGTTCGATGATGGAGCGCACGCGCCCCATCGTCGCCTTCCGCGAGATCGCCTTCGGCAATGTGCGCAAGCTCTCGGCCGAATTCGGCCTGACGCCGCGCGAGGAATATTCGCTGTTTCGCGACCAGGCCGACGCTGTGGCGAAAAACCCCGGTCTGTTCGGCGGGATCGCGCCGGCGAGCCGCAATCCGACGACGGCCGGACCCGACGAGGCAGCCGAAGATGAACCAGCTGCGGGGCGGCTCATCGGCAGCCTGTCGTCGCTGGATTCGCTGCCGCCCGGCGGGCACTGCTGATCTGATCGCTGGCCATGGGTGAAACATCGGCGGCGGCCATCAAGGCTGCGGCCGGCAGCGCGCTGTGGCCGGAACCGGATTGGCTCAAGCAGGTCGCCGATCAGGAGGTCTATGAGTGGGCACGGCGGGCGTGGCGTCGTGCCGCCAGCCTGCCGGGCGCATGGTTCGATCACGCCAAGGCGGCCAAGGTCGTCGAGCTTTGGCCGTCATGGTTCAAGCTCACGGATGACCGCTTCCACGGCGCGCCGTTCCGGCTGCAGATGTGGCAGGACATCATCGTCCGGCTGCTGGTCGGCTGGAAGGTGCCGACCGATGTCATTGACCCATGGACCGGCAAGGCCAAGGTCGATCATGTGCGGGTGTTCCGTCGGCTGCTGCTGTGGATCCCGCGAAAGAACGGCAAGAGCGAATTCCTCGCGGCGCTGGCGCTGCTGTTCTTCGCCATAGAGGGGGTGCATGGCGGACAGGGGTTCGTGTTCGCCCGTGATGAAAGCCAGGCGAAGGTCGTGCTTCGCAAGATGAAGGCGATGATCGCCTGCAATGAGGAACTGAAGGCGGACAGCCAGCCGCAGGCCAAGTCGATCTATCTCAAGCCGACGGCGTCGCTGTTCGAGCTGCTGTCGGGCGCCGAGGAAGGCAAGCACGGCAAGTCACCGACCGTGAGCGTCGGCGACGAGATGCATGAATGGCGCAGTCGCGAGGTTGAGACCACGCTGCGGCAGGGTATGGGAACGCGCCTGCAGCCGATCGAGCTTTACGCCTCGACGGCTGGTCGCAAGACCAGCCTCACGGGTGTCGAGCTGTGGGATGAGAGCCTCGGCATCTTCGAGGGGAGGATCGACGATCCGCGCACGCTGGTGGTGCTTTTCGCCGCCGGCCCGGAGGATGACTGGCAGGACGAAGGGGTATGGAGGAAGGCAAACCCGAATATCGGGTTGTCGCCGACCTGGGATTTCCTGCGCAGCGAACGCGCCAAGGCCGTCGACAACCCGCGGGCGGAAGCACATTTCCGCTGCTACCACCTCAATCAGTGGGTGGATGGGGCTGTCCGCTGGCTCAATATGAAGAAATGGGACGCCTGCGCCCGCGATCGTGACGCCTGGCGCAGCTTCCCGGCGCGGCTCAAGGGGCGGCCCTGTTTCGGTGGCTTTGACGTTTCGTCGACGCAGGACATCACATCTCTGGTGTGGCTGTTTCCACCCTTCGAGGATGATCCGGCGTGGCACATGCTCAGCCGTTTCTGGGTGCCGGAAATGACGCTCGCCATGCGGGTGAAGAATGACCGGGTGCCCTATGACAAATGGCTGAAGGCCGGCGCGATCGAGACGACGCCGGGCGACTATGTCGACCAGAACTTCGTCAAGAAGGCGCTGCTCGACGGCATGGCGGATTTCGACGTGCAGCGGATCGGTTTCGACCCGTGGAATGCGGCCAAGCTCGCGGCCGATCTACAGGCCGAGGGGGTGGACGCTGAAGCTCTCGTGGAAGTCCGGCAGGGTATCCAAAGCCTTGGCGAGCCAAGCAAACACTTTGAGCGGCTGGTCTATGCCGGGCTGCTCGACCATGGTGGGCATCCGGTCATGCGCTGGATGGCCTCGAATGCCGTCGTCCGTTTCGACGAGAACATGAATTTCGCGCCGGCCAAGAAACGGTCGGCGGAAAAGATCGACGGCATCGCCGCCGCCGTGAATGCCTGCAGCCAGGCTTTCGCTTCGGATGACGAGGCGCCGCCGGTCTCCCCCTGGGATAACCCCGATTTCCGTCTGGTGGCCTCATGAAACTGTCCCGCTTCTGGCGACCGGCCGAGGCCCGCGCCGCGTCGATCGAGAACCCGACGGTGCCGGTCAGTTCCGAGAGCTTTCTTTCGTTCTTTGGCGTGGGGACTGCCGGCAATCTGCCGCCGGTGACGATCGACGCGGCACTGCGCGTCACCCCTGTGAGCGCTGCCGTGTCGTTTCTGTCGCGCACCTTGGCGGTGCTGCCGCTGCACGCCTATCGCCGCGTGGGTGATGGCGCGCAGCGGGAAAACGGTCCGATCGAGGCGCTGCTGGCGGCGCCTAACGCTGAGATGGGCTCCTACAAGCTGCGGCAATATATGTGGCAGCAATTCTTCACCGGCGGGCGCGGGCTGATCTGGATCGAGCGGCAGGGTGATGCGTTCGAAAATCTCTGGGCATTGAACCCGTCGCGCGTCGCGATCCGCCGGCGTGGCATGCGGCTGTTCTACGTGGTCGACGGCGAGGAATACCCTTCCACGGATGTGATCGACCTTCCCTTTATGCTCCGCGCCGACCAGACGCAGCATTACGGGCCGATCCAGCTGGCGAGCAAGGCGATCCAGCTGGCGCTGGCGATGAACGACTATGGCAGCGGGTTCTTTGCCGGCGGCGGCGTGCCCCCGCTGGCGCTGAAGGGGCCGTTGCCGCAGGGCGCCGCCGCGCTAAAGCGGGCGCAGGACGATGTGATGCGCTCGATCAAGGATGCGCGGGAGGGCGACAAGCCGATCGTCAACATTCCGGCGGGGCATGACCTGGTGCCGATCGGGCTCGACCCGGAAAAGGGGCAGATGACCGAAGCACGGCGCTTCCAGATCGAGGAGATTGCCCGCGCCTATCAACTGCCGCCGATGTTCCTGCAGGAGCTTTCCAAGCTCTCCTTCAACAATGCCGAGCAGCAGGATCTGCATCTGGTGAAGCATCTGATCGGCCAGCACGCAAAGGCGCTGGAAGATGAGATGAATCTGAAACTGTTCGGACGGGAGCGGCGCGATCTCTATGTCGAGCATAATCTCGACGGGCTGCAGCGCGGCGATTTCCGCAGCCGGATCGAAGGCCTCGCCCGCGCCATCCAGACGGCGCAGATCACGCCGAATGAGGCGCGCCGGCTGGATAACCGCCCGCCCGATCCGAACCCGGCGGCGGACCAGCTGCTCGTGCAGGGCGCGACCGTCGTGCTCGGTACCGGTCCTTTCGCGCCGCCGCCCGCTTCGTCACCCACCGATCCGCAGGATGGACAGCCCGATGCCCCGCAAGCCCAGCAGTGAGGCGGCTGACGCCGAGAAGCGCTCTGTCGTCAGCCCCGTTGAATTCCGCGCGAGTGGCGATCTCGTTACCGTGGCCGGCTACGCCGCCGTGTTCGGCGATACGGTCGATATCGGGGGCTATTTTCGCGAGGTGATCGCCCGCGGCGCCTTCACCGAGACACTGAAATCTGCCGATGTGCGGGCCTATTTCGACCATGACCCGGGGCGCGTGCTCGGGCGCAAATCGGCCGGCACGCTCCGGCTCAGTGAAGACAGCAAGGGGCTCGCCGTCGAGATCGACCTTCCCGACACCAGCGATGGCCGCGACGTGCAGGCGCTGATCAAGCGCGGCGACATCTCCGGCATGTCGTTCGGCTTCGTGGTGACGCGGCAGGAATGGGATTGACGTTGCCCCCTGAAATGACCCCGCTCAGAAGCTAGGATCCGTCGAGAGGAGACGGACGATGCGCAAGAGCCGGTTCAGCGAGGAACAGATCATCGGGATCCTGAAGGAGCACCAGGCCGGAATCCCGGTCGTGGACCTCTGCCGGAAGCACGGGATCAGCGACGCGACCTTCTACACGTGGCGCACGAAGTACGGCGGGATGGAGGTGTCCGACGCCCGCAACCTTAAGGCGCTCGAGGAGGAAAACCGGAAGCTGAAGAAGCTTCTGGCCGAGTCGATGCTCGACGTAGCCACTCTCCGCGAGGCTCTTGGAAAAAACTTCTGACGCCCAGTTCCCGGAGGAAGGTCGTGACCTGGGCGATCGAGGAGAAGGGCTACTCGCAGCGGCGTGCGTGCGGCCTCATCGGCATCGAGCCGAAGACCTATCGCTACGCCTCGACGCGAGGCGACGATACCGCGCTCCGCCAGCGCCTTCGTGAGCTGGCGAGCTTGCGTCGGCGGTTCGGCTATCGGCGTCTGCTGATCCTGCTTCGGCGAGAGGGCAAGGAGATCAACCACAAGAAGCTCTTCAGGCTCTACCGCGAGGAGCGGCTGTCGGTGCGCCGTCGCGGCGGACGCAAGCGAGCGCTTGGCACGCGAGCGCCGATGACCTTGCCGCAGGCACCCAACCAGCGATGGAGCCTGGACTTCGTCTCCGATGTGCTCGCGGACGGACGCCGGTTCCGCGTGCTGGTGATCGTCGACGACTTCACCCGGGAGTGCCTGGCGCTCGTGGCCGACACGTCGCTGTCGAGCCACCGGGTCGTACGGGAGCTGGACGCCATCATCCAACGTCGTGGCAAGCCGCTCATGGTCGTCAGCGACAACGGCACCGAACTGACCTCGCACGCGGTCCTGCGTTGGCAGCAGGACACAGGTGTCGAGTGGCACTACATCGCTCCCGGCAAGCCGGTTCAGAACGCCTTCGTCGAGAGCCTGAACGGCCGCTTCCGCGACGAATGTCTGAACGAGCACCTGTTCCAGGGCTTGCCGATGGCACGTCGGATCATCGAAGCTTGGCGGATCGACTACAACGGCCACCGGCCTCACACGAGCCTCGGCGGCCTTACCCCAAACGAGTTCGCAGCCCGGTCCAGGCAGGACCACAACCAGAACGGATTCTGGTTATGAACGAGGGCATTCAGGGGGCAACGTCAAAGGTGACGGCGCTGGCGCCAGCCTTTCCTACCGTCACGTTTTCGCCAAGGTGATCTGCGGTGCGCGGCCGGAAGAGCTGACCGGCGAAGAGCGCCAGGTGCTGATGACCGGCCGCGCCGAATTCCGCACCCAGACGGCGGGCACCAACTCCGCCGGCGGCTTCACGGTGCCGACCGAGCTGCTGTCGCAGATCGAGATCTCGATGAAGGCCACGGGGCCGATGTATGACGGCAGTGTCATCCAGGAAGTGGTGACCGCCAGCGGCAACCCGATGAAGCTGCCGACCGTCGATGATACGTCGAAGATCGCCGCCGCTCATACTGAAGGCGCGGCGCTCACCGATGACGGCGGCGAGGATGTCACCTTTGGCCAGAAGAGCCTCGACGCCTATTCCTTCGACACGGAATTCATCCGCTGGTCGTGGGAACTCGACACGGACAGCATCTTCGCCATGGAGGTGCTGCTCGGCCATCTGCTCGGCGAGCGCCTTGGCCGCACCGCCAACACCCAGTTGACGACCGGCAGCGGTTCCTCGGCGCCCAATGGCATTGTCACCGCTTCCGCGCTGGGCGTGACGGCTGCTGCGACGGCGGCGATCACCGCCGATGAACTGATCGACCTCGAACATTCCGTCGATCCGGCCTATCGCGGCGCGGCAAGCGTGGGCTTCATGTTCCACGATTCGACGCTGAAGGCGATCCGCAAGCTCAAGGATGGCGACGGCAATTATCTCTGGAGCAAGGGCGATTTCCAGGCAGGTGTGCCGTCGACCATCAACGGGCGCCGCTATTACGTCAACCAGGCCATGGACCATCTGGGCGCCGCCAAGAAGGTCGTGCTGTTCGGCGATCTCAAGAAGTACTGGGTGCGCAAGGTCGGCCAGCCGGTCATCGGCGTGCTGCGTGAGCGGTTCTGGCCGGATCTTGGCATCGCCGGCCTTATCCGTTTCGACGGCGAGGCGGCGAACACCGCCGCAATCAAGCACCTGATCACCGCCGCGTCCTGACGCGGGGCCTGTCTGCGGCGGCGGCTTCAAGTCGCCGCCCTTTTCATGAGGGATTGGCCATGAAGATCAGGATGAAGCAGAGCATTTCCGGTGCTGATTTCAGCCTTTCGCCGGGAGACGAGACCGAGCGCTTCAGCGACGATGAAGCCGGCCGGCTGATTGCCGCCGGAGTTGCCGAGGCCGTGGTTGCGTCGACCGCGCCGAAGCGCGAGCGCACCACCAAGAAGCGGCCAGCGGAGACGCGCGGCTGATGTGGTACCCGGCATCTGTCGTCACGCCGGCCGAGGCCGAGCCGGTGACGCTGGCGCAGGCGCGCACCCAGTGCCATGTGCTTTCCAGCGAAACTCATTTCGACGCGCTGCTGACGCAGTTGATCGCCGATGCCCGCGACGTGGTGGAACAGCGGTGCGGCATCCGCATTGCCGGGCAGACGGTCGTCGCCCGCTGCGACGGGTTCGCCGACTTTGTCCGGTTGCCGGTGGCGCCGGTGCAGTCTGTGGTGACCGTGGCCTATGTCGACACGGCTGGTGACGATCAGGATCTCGACGCGGGCGCCTATGATCTGCGGGCGGATGGGCTTGAAGCCGCTATCGTGCCAGCTTTCGGCCAGTCATGGCCGGCGATCCGCCCGGGATCGCGCATCAGCGTGACGATGGTTGCCGGTTTTGACGATGTGCCGCCGAGCCTGACGCAGGCCATGCTGCTGCATATCGCCGAGGCCTTCCGCACGGCCGAGCCGGTCAAGGTCGATGGCTGGACGACATTTGACAGCCGGCTAGTCAACTTCATGCGGGGCGCGTGATGTCGAGCGCGCTCTATAACCGCCTGATCAGCCTGACGCCGCCCGGCACGGAGACCGGCCGTGACGCTTTCAATGCACCGATTGTTGCCCCCGGCACGCCGGTGCAGACGCTCGCCGAATACCGCGCGCTGTCCGATGCGGAGAAGATGGAGTCGGGCGAGGTGATGGCGTCCACGAGCGCGCGCTTCCGCGTGCGCTGGTCGCCGACACTGGCCGCCATCACCCCGCGCTGGGGACTGAATTTCGAGGGGCGCGCTTTCGACATCTCCGGGCTGAAAGAACTTGGTCATCGCGACCAGATCGAGATCACCGCCTCGGCGAGGGCCGAAAGATGAGTGCTCTCTGATGGTCGGCAAGCTCAAGGTCTCGGTGCAGGGCCTGAAGGAACTCGACGCCGCGCTGGGCGAGCTCTCAAAAGCGACGGCGAAGGGTGTAATGCGGCGCGCGCTGCTGAAGGCGGCGCAGCCGATGGTGGACCGGGCGGCGGCGCTGGCGCCGAAGGACAAGGGCGACCTGTCCGCCTCGATCATCGCGGCGACGAAAAACAGCGTCGAGGGCGATGCGGGCAAGCGCGCCTTCGGCGAGACGCTGCGAGCGGGCGGCAGCAAGGCCGAAGCGCGCGCGGCGCTGCGCAGCGCGCGGCGCGAGGCGGGGGTGGGCGCGTCTTTTGTCGAGGTATCCGTCGGCCCGGCCAAGGCCAAGACCAAGCGCGCGGCGATCAAGGCCGTGGTGCAGGAATTCGGGTCGGTGAAACAGCCGCCGCATGCCTATATGCGCCCCGCTTTCGCGGCGACGCGCGACCAGGTGCTCGGCCAGATCAAGACCGAACTCACCAGCGAGATCGACAAGGCGGCCCGGCGGGCGGCGGCGCGTGCGCTGAAGCCGAAGCGCGCGCGGACCAAGCGGGCACCGAAGACCGGAACGGCGGGAGCAGCGTGATGGAAGAGGCGCTTGTGTCCCTGCTGCTCGCCGATGCCCCTCTGACGGCGCTGGTGGGCGACCGGATCAACTGGAATGTCTTTCCGCAGGGCATCGCCTCGCCGGCGATCCGCCTTGCCCGCATCGGCGGCGCTGTCGGCCTGCATATGCAGGGTGTGGACGGGCTCGACGGCGCGCTGGTGCAGATCGACGTGCGCGCCCGGGCGCCGGAGGGCAATGACGCCGCCGGCATGGCGCCGGCAATGGCGACGGCGCGGGCGGTGACGGCGCGCCTCGCCGGCTATCGCGGCACACATGGGGGCATCGCCTTTCAGGGCATCTTCCTGACCGCGCAGCGCGTGAGCGCCGACAAGATCGAGAGCGAGGTGTTTCACCTCGTCTCGCTGGACTTCGACATCTGGTCGCGCGTCGCGGCCTGACCCTTCCCTTCACATTGGAGTTGCGACCATGGACGAGCCCGGCATCGGCTACGGCAGTCTTTTCGAGATCTCGACCGATGGCGGCTCGACCTGGGCGTCGCCCGGTGAAGTCACCTCGCTCACGCCGCCCGCCTTCGCGGTGGATGCGATCGACGTGACGCATATGCAGTCGGCCAATGGTACGCGGGAGTTCATCCCCGGCCTGATGGACCCGGGCGAAGCCTCCATCGAAATGAACTTCCTGCCTGGCGGCGCGGGCGAGGCGCTGATCCTGAGCGTGCTGCGCACCAAGGTGAAGGCCCGATGCACCTTCCCGGCCGGCGAGACTGTGACTTTTGATGCCATCATCACCGGCTATGCGCCAACAGCGCCGATGGACGACAAGATGACCGCCACGCTCACGGTCAAGGTGAGCGGCGTGGTGGTGAATGACGCCGCCGCCGCGCCCGTGAACCTCATCAAGCCGGCGATCTCCGGTGTGGCGCAGGTCGGGCAGGTGCTGACCGCCTATCCCGGCGAGTGGAGCGGCGCGCCGAGCTTCGCCTATGCCTGGAAGAATGAGGGCGTCGCCCTCTCTGGCGCGACCAGCCAGACCTATACGCTGCAGGCGAGCGATAGCGGCGACACCATCACCGTCACCGTCACCGCCACCAATTCGGAAGGCAGCGCCTCGGCCACCAGCGCCGGCCTTGCCGATATCGCCGCGTGATCCCCATGATGGCGAACCCGCATCGCGGCCAGGTGCCGCTCGTCGCCGGCGCGGCGACCTATACGCTTTCCATGTCCATCAACGCCATGTGCGCACTGGAGGCAAAGCTCGGCCGGCCGATGGGCGCCATCATGACCGATATTCTGGCCATGCATGGCGACCCGGCGCGCATGTCGCTCACCCTGCTGCGCGCGGTGTTGTGGGCGGCGCTGCAAGACCATCACGCGGTGGATGAGGCCGGGGCCGGTGACATCCTGGGTGAGGCCGGCCTGCCGGCGGCGCTCGGCGGCGTGACGCAGGCCTTCACGCTGGCCTTCCCCGCGAAGAAAGCGGGGGCGGAGGCCCGCCCTCCGGTGGCGGCGGGCTGATCGACCCCGGCCCGCTTCTGTCCGGCTGGATAGAGCTTGGCCTCGACCCGTCGCTGTTCTGGGGCCTGACCCTGCGCGAAATCACGCTGATGATGGAAGGCGCGGCCGAGCGTGAACGCCGCGCCTACAATGACCGGGCCGGCCTCGCATGGACCGGCGCCGCGCTGGCGCGGGCCAAGCGCCTACCGAAACTGAAGACCCTGCTCATCCCCGGGCGCCGCGCGGCGCCGCGCCCCCAGACGGCACAAGAGCAGTTGGCGATCTTCCGCCAATGGGCGGCGGTGACGGCAAGCCCCGCACGGAAAAGGTGAGACATGGCGAAGGGACTGGTTGTCGGCAGCCTGCGGGCCATGCTCGGCCTTGACACGGCCGAATTCGACGATGGTGTCGAGCGGGTCAATCGCGGCGCGAAGGGGCTCGCCGCCAATCTGCGCAACGGGCTGGCGAGCGCGGCCAATGTTGTCTCTTCCGCCGCGCTGGGCATGGGCGCGGCACTCGCCGGCATCGGCTTTGCCGGGGTGGCGGTGGCCGTGCGCGATGCGACCGCGCAAATTGCGTCACTTGGCGACGAGGCCAAGCGCGCCGGTCTGTCGATCACCGCCTTTCAGGAATGGAAGTTCGTCGCCGAACAGAACCGTATCGGCCTCGACGCGATGGTCGACGGGTTCAAGGAGCTGAACCTGCGGGCCGATGAGTTCATCGTCACCGGCGGCGGCAGCGCGGCGGACGCCTTTCAGCGGCTCGGCTACAGCGCCGAAGACCTGAAGGAAAAGCTGCAAAATCCATCCGAACTGATGCTGGAGATTATCGACCGGCTTGGCCGGCTCGATAAAGCCGCCCAGATCCGCATCTTCGACGAACTGCTTGGCGGCTCCGGCGGCGAGCAGTTTGTGCAGTTGATCGACCAGGGCACCGCCGGCATCCGCACCACAATAGACCGAGCGCACGAGCTGGGCCGCGTGCTCGACGATGACGTGATCAAGAATGCGTCGGAGATCGATAAGAAGTTTCAGGAAATCGCTGCGACGATAAACAACGGCGTCAAGGCCGCCGTTGTCGGCGTCGTTGTGAGTCTCGACCAAATGCTGAACCGGCTCGACAAGGTCGGGCAACAGAAGGACGATACAATAAAGGCTCGTCTGGATGAGACAGATCGGGAGCTTAACCAGCTTCAAGGTCTCGCCGATTCCTACGCGCCGGACTCTTGGCAGAAGGATGCTTTCCTTTCCCAGTTCGGCCCCCGGCTGGAGGCGCTGAAGGCAGAGAAATTCGAGCTCGAAACGGTTCTCAATCTCCGCAAGGCTTTTGCCGCTGTGGACCTTGGCGGCAACCTTCCGCCTGTTGGGTCCACCTCTCCTCCCGCCGCGCCGCAATCGCCCGGCAATATCTCTGCGCCCGTCGAAGACCCGATGACGGACCAACTTTCTGCTCGGGTGGAAAGCCTGCGCCAATCGCTGATGACCGAGGTAGAGCTGGAAGAACAGAGCTACGCGCAGCGCATGGAGATGCTCACGGCCTTCTATCAGGGCCGGGAGGGGATGGAAGCCGAGTGGCGCGACATCTCGCAGCGGGCGCAGCAGGAATATGCCGACAACATGAACGCCATCGCCGAGCGGCAGGCGGCGCGAGACCAGCAAATCCGCGACATGACCTGGCGCGGTGTTTCCGACACCCTCGGCTCACTGTCCGATCTCGCGGCGACCTTCGGCGAAAAAGGCTTCCTGGCTTCCAAGGCGTTCGGCATCGGGCAGGCGGTGGTGAATACCGCCGTGGGCGTGACCGAGGCGCTGAAACTGCCGGTGCCGGCCAACTTCGCGGCGGCTGCCGCCGTGGCAGCCGCTGGTGCGGCGCAGATCGCCAGCATCGCCGCCGCCCGGCCCGGCGGCTCCAGCCGGCCGAGCGTGCCCTATTCCTCCGTCGCCACAGCCGCACCGGCCGGGTCGACGGACAGCGCCAGCCGGGCGCCGGCCTATGTCGAGATCAAAGGCGACGTGTTCTCGCGCCAGGCGGTGATCGAGCTGATGTCGCAGATCAGCGACCTGATGGGCGACGGCTATGAACTCAAGTATTGATCGGGGCTGCTGATCATGGCGCTTGTTCTTTCTTATGCGCTGGTGCTGGCCGATCCGCTCGACAGCACCGACGCCAGCGCCCCCGTGCTCGGCTGGCACAGTGTGGTGCAGGCGGGCGGCATCCTTGCCGAGTATGAGGCGGCGGGATACCCCGCCAGCAACCTTGCCACGCCTTCGACAGCGGAAGGCTGGCGCTCCACCAGCGCGGCCGAGCAGACCGTGACCTTCGCCATTCCGGGGGGCGAGGGCGTGGATTATGTCGGGATCGAGCGGCACAATCTTGGCTCGATCGGCTGCAACCTCTCGCTCGAAATTCCGGACCCGGAAGATGAGGGCGAGTGGATCGAGCTTGCGGCGCCGCTGGTGCCGGCTGGCGACGCGCCGCTGATGTTGCGCTTCCCGCTCACCTATACCGGCGGAGCGCTGCGCTTTCGCCTGGCGATGCCGGACGGCGCCGTGCCGCCGGAAATCGCCGTGGTCTATATCGGCCGGCTGACGCGCATTCCGCGCGGCATCCAGCCCGGTGCGGTGCCGATCCGCTATGCCGGCTCCACCGACATTGTGACCGGCTTTGCCGAGAGTGGGGATTATCTCGGCCGCATCGTCACCCGCCGCGCGCTCACCACCAGCGTGAGCTTCCGCTACCTGCCGGATAGCTGGTTTCGCGCGAACATGGACGGCTTCGCCCGCGCCTCGATGGAGCGACCGTTTTTCTTCTGCGTCCTGCCGGCGCTCTACCCCGGCGATGTCGGTTATGGCGTGCTCAAGGGCGACCTGCGGCCCGAACAGGAAATGACCGGCGAAGGGGTGATGGTGCACATTACCCTGCAGATCGACGCGGTGGCGCTATGAGGGTGCTGACCTTTGTCGAGATCGACCTTGAGATCTGTTCGCTCACCTATGGCGCCGCACCGTGCACCGCGACGCTCACCGGCGGCTCGCCGACCGGCACCCGCAAGTGCTTCAATAGCCGGCGAACCTGCCAGGACCGGGTGAACTACGCGGCAGCGGCCGAGCCGCTGACGCTGCGCTTTGCCTTCGGCACGGCGGACCTCGCGGCAAGCGGGATCGAGGCGATTGGCTGCCTCGACGATGTGAGCGTGACGCCAGCGGTGATTTCGCTCGGCAAGGATCTGGGGCAGCGGGCCAGCGCTTCCGTCCGCTTCAAGGATTTCCGCTGGGGCGACAGCAAGCTCGGCTTCGACCCCTACCGTACCGAGCGAGATTATGACCCCTTCGCCACCGGGACGTTCTTCGGCAAGCTGCGGGCGCGCCAGCCTTACCTGCGCCAGCGGGCTTTGCGAGTGATACGGGGCGAGCTTGGCCAGAGCCTCGACCAGATGGAGGTGCGCCATTTCCTGATCGAGAGCTTCGAGGGCCCGTCGCTTGATGGTGCCTTCACCATCACCGCCAAGGATACGCTCAAGCTGTTGAGCGGCGACCGGGCGCAGGCGCCCAAGCCCTCTAACGGCTTCCTGCTGGCGGATATCTCAGAAAGCGCGACCACGGCGACGCTGGCGCCTTCCGGCGCGGGCAACGCCGAATATCCCGCCAGCGGCTTTGTCTGCATTGGCGGCAAGGAGGTGTGCGGCTTCGTCCGGGACAATGACGTGCTGACCCTGACGCGGGCGCAGCGCGGCACCAGCGCGCAGGCGCATGAGGCGCAGGACCGCGTGCAGCTGTGCCTCGACTATGTCGGCAAGACCCCGGCCTTCATCATCCGCGACCTGATGGTGAGTTATGCCGAGGTGCCGGACAGCTATATCCCCCTCGCCGAATGGGAAGAGGAGTGCGAGACACATCTGCGCCGGGTGTATTCGCGCAACGTGCCGGAGCCCAACGATGTAGAGGATCTGGTCGCCGGGCTGATCGAGCAGGCCGGGCTGGCGGTGTGGGATGACGATGCCGCCCGCAAGCTGCGGCTACAGGTGCTGCGGGCGATCCCGTCGAATTCCGAGGTGATCGACGACAGCGTGATGATGGCGGGCACGCTGCGGGTGCGCGAACAGCCGAAAGAGCGCATTTCGCAGGCATGGACCTATTTCGGCCTGCGCGATCCGACGCAAAAGCCGGACGATGCCGACAATTACCGCAGCGCGGCGCTCACCATCGACGCCGACGCGCAGGCGGATTATGGCACGCCGGCCTATCGCAAGATCCATGGCAGCTGGATTTCCGCCTTCGCCCGGGTGGTGGCGCAGCGGGTCAACAATATCCTAATTAACCCGACATGACACACTGAGAAGAATAACCGCATAATTATCAAACACTTAACCCGCCCCGGAAGGCATCCGAGGCGGGTTTTTTGTTGCCTACGCGTGGCAAGGCAAAGCCTTGCAAATCCACGAAAGGACGCATGCGTCCGGCGGCGCCGCGCGACAACGGCGCGACAACAGTGAGGCGTTTCAAATGAGCGAAAAAGAGGATGCCGGGGTAATCCATGGCTATGAGGCCATCGGGGAGTACCTGGGCTTGTCGGCCCGGCAGGCGAAGCATTTTGCCGGTAAGGGAGACATTCCAACATTCAAGCTGGGGGCCAAGGTCTGCGCTCGTCGCGCCTCTCTCGACTCATGGCTTGCCGATTTGGAAGCCAAGGCCAGCGCTCCCCACACCGATGGGGGCGGCAAATGAACGTTCCCGGATTTGCCTATCTGCCGACTGCGGCGGCGATGGATGCGCGGCTCAGCCCGATGGCGGTGCGCGTGCTGCTGCTGGTCGCCACCATGATGGACGGCGGCTTCGTCTGCGAGCCTGCGGTTGGCGAGATCGCCACCCGTGCCGGCATCACCCGCAAGTCCGCCCGCCGGGCGCTGGGTGACCTGATCGCGCTCGGGTATCTGTCGGTTGCCGAGCGCTTCCGCGACGATGGTTGCCGCCTCACCAACGCCTTCGCCATCGGCCGGCGCTGGTATGAGGCGGACGATGCGGGTTTCCTGCCCTATGGCGAGCCGCAGGGGCACCAGCCGGGCTTGCCGTTCCCGCCCGGGTGCCGGCTTGTCTATGACGATGCTGGACGGCTGGTGGATTCGTCCTGGCAGGCGCCAGAGTGAGGCGGGAGCGCTTCCCGTGTCGCGCGCTGCGCCGCCCCGCCTGCCGGATGTTTCACCGGACGCGGGATGGGCTTCGCTGGCCTATGCGGCAGCGGATGCGGGCCTTTGCTCGCCCTTCGATGCGCTGGCCCTTCACCACGCCGCGTTGCCGTTTCCTGACGCCTCCGAACTCGCCGCGCTGCGGGCCGCAGGCATAACCGACGCCACGCTGCGGCTTGCCCGCTGCGCCCCGAAGGCGGCCACGGTGCGGATGATGCCTGGAGGGCGCTTTGACTTTCGCCACGATGGCAGGCGGGCGCTCGTCATTCCCGCCTACGGGTTCGGTGGCGACTTCATCGACATGGTGGCGTGGTTTCCGGCTCGCCCCGACAAGCCCGCCAGCCTCGAAGGGCGCGCCGTGCTGCTGGGCGAGGATCTGATTGAAGACGCCGCCACCTTCTTCGACGGGGCGCCCTGCAGCGTCTTCCGCGACGTGCTGGGCTGGCTGAAGGCTGGCGGGCGCGGCCTTGTCGTCATCGACCGGGCGCGCGTCTGGCGGCGGCTGATGGGCATAGGCGGCCCAATCTGCGGCGAGGATGCCGACCACGCCCGCCAGCTTCTCGACATCGTAACGCCGCCGCGCTCCTGCCGCGTGCTGGCGCCTCTGGAGCAAGAACATGACGCATGACAAAGACAGGTACATCGAGGTTGGCGGGGATGACGCGCCGCACGATGCGGGCCGCAAGGGAAAGGCCAAGGCCAAGCTGAAGGCGGACGACACGCCTCGCGAGCCGCGCGCCATGGGATATTCGGTGGATGCGATGAACCGGGAATGGTGCGTCGTGCTCATGCGGTCGCGGCTCGTGATCATCCGCGAGGCTGGCGACGGGCCGCTGGGTCGATGCGTCAATGTGCTGGGAATGGATGCGTTCCGGGCTTGGAGCCTCAACAAGGTCACTGAGAAAAAGGACCGGGACGGAAAGATAACGGTGGAGACGTGGGCGGATGCATGGCTTCGCTCGCCAATGCGGCGCGAGTATACCGGCATCGAGTTCCGGCCCGGCGACGATGCCAAAACAACGCCGGGATACATGAATATGTGGCGTGGCTTCACTGTGGCGCCCGTGTTCAAGAAGAACGGCTATGCCATCTTCCGCGATCACCTGTTCAACAATGTCTGCGAGGGTGACGAGCACCTGTTTCGCTGGGTCTTCGGCTGGCTGGCGCACCTGGTGCAGAAGCCGCGCGAGCGGATCGGCACCGCCCTCGTGCTCCGGGGTACCATGGGCGCCGGCAAGAGCAAGATGGGCGAGGTTGTCGGCTCGCTGATCGGCCCGCACTATTTCGCCGTTGATGATCCTCGTTATGTCATTGACCGGTTCAACGCCCATCTTGTCGGGTGCCTTCTGCTGCAAGCCGAAGAAGCGTTCTGGGCGGGCGATAAGGTCGCGGAAGGTCGCCTGAAAGGACTGGTGACCTCTCATGTGCAGATGATCGAGGAAAAGGGTGTCGATGCGATCGCGGTAGATAACTACGTGCGCATCATGATCACCTCGAATGAGGACTGGGTTGTTCCGGCCGGCATGAAGGAACGCCGCTGGTGCGTTCTCGACGTGAACCCACGCTGTGCGCAGAACAACGAATACTTCAGGGAAATGGACGAGCAGCTTGACGCCGGCGGGCGCGAGGCGCTGCTGTTCGACCTGCTTCACTTCGACCTGTCGGGCATCGATCTGCGGCGCATCCCGCGCACGTCGGGCCTGCTTGAGCAGAAGCTGCATTCCCTCGATAGCGTGACCAGCTGGTGGTATCACCGGCTCGAAAGCGGCGCCCCGACCAAGGGACTTGACCGCTGGCCCGAAGCACTGCCCGTCGATACGCTGTTCCAAGATTACATTGAAACATCGGAGCGGATCGGCATTCGTCGCCGGGCCGAAATGACTTCATTCGGCATCAAGATGCGGCGCCTTGTGCCTGGGCTGACCGCCGAGCGCCGGACGTGGGAGATCCACTCCGGCACGTTCAAGCGGTGCCGCTGCTATGTGCTGCCCGATCTGGCGTCGTGCCGCGCCGCGCTTGAGGAAATGCTTGAGCAGGCTATCGTATGGACGCGCGACGCTGATGCTGAGGATGAGGCCGATCAACCGTCCGAAGGGGACGGCCCGGCGCAGGGAGTAGACGACGGAAGCGGCGAGGGTTAGCGTGCCTCTACCGTTGGTGCTGCTCTGCGCCCGTTGCGTTGGCGTACCTGTCACACGTTCGGCCACCTCTTAAATGCAGGTTGCCACCTAATCACCCCGACATTTCAATAGCTTGGCATACCTCCACACCTCGGGGTCACGCGCGGGATCGCGCACGCGCGCGCCCCTCTTCTTATATTTCTTAGTTATATCAAGCGGTTAAGGTAAGGGGCCTTCGGGTTGGTGGGAGCAGCGCCGCGCATCGCCGTGTTCGGTTCATCTTGCCATCAGTCGGGCGGCGGCCCGGTTAACAGGGCCGGGCGCACGGGCGCCGTCGGTGCTGGATGCTTGAGGCATGGCACATGCCTGCGTCGTGGCGCGAGCGCGTCGGGGGTGGGGGGTGTCAAAAGTCTGGAAGGCGCGTTGCCCGCAGACCCGCGTCCCTCGCATTGAGGGATTTTTTTCCGGTCGAGCGAGAATTCAGGGGCACGACGCCGCAAGCGTTCAATTAAAACGTTTTAAATCAATGGGTTAGATATAGTCTGGCCCATGGCAAGCCTATTTATTTCCCTATTGTGAGCTGATGGCCAAGGGGAGGGGTGGGTCAAAACTCTCCAGCCTTCGCCGCCGTACCGGCGCCCAAGAGCGAGTTTTTCGGCGCGTAATTCCGCCGGTAGTTTTTTTCGACGCAACACCAATGACTTAGGAACTCGCGGCGGCTTCCGTTGCCGTCCCGCGATGCTGCTGCCGTGCGCCCACTGCGGCGCCGGCCTCGCCCTTCGCTTCCTTTCCAGTCCACTACGGAGGCTCGTCCATGAGATCGAGCGGTTTCCCCCGTCGTCACGCCGACGATCTCGGGAGCGATGACCTAAGCGCATCACGCGGGCGACTGCCGCACGTCCCGGTTCCCCTTGGCCTTGCGGTGCGGTTGGTAATGGCACGCCTGGCAATGCGCATGCAGAAGCGCCCCGAAGCGCCTACCTCACCAGCCCGGCATCCCCGCCGGCCCTGATGCGGCGCCGGCAGGTTCGGGGCGCCGCTCGCCACCGGATCGCCGGCCCGCTCGCCAGCGGGCGCCGTGGGCGGGCGTTCTGGCCTTGGCGCGACCTCGGCAGGGGGCACGCCGCTCATCTGCCGCCAGCGGCCCGCTCTGCGGCTGGGCTCGCCGGATCGCCCCGGCATCCTCGCCGGCCCTGACGCCGCGCCGCAGGTTCGGGGCGCCGCTCGCCATCGGATCGCCGGCCCGGCTCGCCAGCGGGCGCCGTGGGCGGGCGTTCTGGCCTTGGCGCGACCTCGGCACCGGGCACGCCGCTCATCTGCCGCCAGCGGCCCGCTCTGCGGCTGGGCTCGCCGGATCGCCCCGGCATCCTCGCCGGCCCTGACGCCGCGCCGCAGGTTCGGGGCGCCGCTCGCCATCGGATCGCCGGCCCGGCTCGCCAGCGGGCGCCGTGGGCGGGCGTTCTGGCCTTGGCGCGATCTCGGCACCGGGCGCGCCGCACCTTCGCCGCCAGCGGCCCGCCCTGCGGCTGGGCTCGCCGGATCGGCCCGGCATCCTCGCCGGCCCTGACGCCGCGCCGCAGGTTCGGGGCGCCGCTCGCCCTCGGATCGCCAGCCGGGCGCGCCAGCGGGCGCCGTGGGCGGGCGTTCTGGCCTTGGCGCGACCTCGGCACCGGGCACGCCGCACCGTCGCCGCCAGCGGCCCGCCCTGCGGCTGGGCTCGCCGGATCGCCCCGGCATCCTCGCCGGCCCTGACGCCGCGCCGCAGGTTCGGGGCGCCCCTCGCCATCGGATTGCCGGCCCGGCTCGCCAGCGGGCGCCGTGGGCGGGCGTTCTGGCCTTGGCACGGCTTCGGCACCGGGCGTGCCGTCCGTCGCAATCAGCGGCCCGCCCTGCGGCTCGGTGCGGCCGGTTAGGTCTTGACTACACCGCCAATCATTTCCCTCGGCCGAGAGGGTGCAGCGCCCGAGCAAAAGCTCGTCCAGGCGCTTTTCGTTGTGCGTCCTGCTTCGGCCGGCCGGGCGCGTTCTTCGGAGGATTTGGGATGAATTCAGGGACCGATACGGGCCTTGCCGCCATCGACATCAGCGGTGTGGATGCCCAGCCGCTCACCATGTCCACGCTGGAAATTGCGGACCTGCTCGACAAGCGGCACGATCATGTCATGCGCGACGCGCGCAAGATGTTGGCAGAGCTCCACGGGGGCGACCGTCTCCCCAACTTTGGGGGCGTGGTGGAGCGCCCTAACCCCAGTGGCGGCGCTCCAATCAAGTCGCCTGTTCTACGCCTTCCCAAGCGGGAAACGCTTATCCTCGTTTCCGGCTATCGCCTCGATCTGCGCGCCCGCATCATTGATCGCTGGCTTGAACTGGAAGCCGCCGCGGCGCCGCCATCCGCCGCCTTCGACCCGTCCGATCCGCTGGTAGTGCTTGCTGTGGTCGATCACATGCGCCGGCAGGTGACGGAACGCGACGCGATCATCGCCGGACAGGCCGAGAAGGTCCGCCACCTGGCGCGGCTTGAGGGCGCGGAAGGCAGCATGTGCCTGCGCGACGCGGCGAAGACGCTCAACGTGCGGCCTACGGAGCTGATATCCTTCCTCTCGATGCGGCGATGGATCTACAAGCGGCCGGGCAACGCCAGCTGGATCGGCTATCAGGACAAGATTCAGTCCGGCTTTCTCGATCACATCGATTTCCTGTATCGCGACGACGACGGGCGCGACCGCGTGGCGAGCCGCGTCCACGTGACCGCGAAGGGGCTGGCGCGCATCGCGGAGATATTGAGCGGCCCGGTTCGCTGATCGTGCGCCGCGCGGGCTTATGCGGCGCCGCTCGCCAGCGGGCGCCGTGGGCGGGCGTTCCGGTCTTCGGGCGGCCAGCGTCAGGATGCGCCATCCGCCGCCACCAGCGGCCCGCCCTGCGGATGGGCGCGCCGGATTGCCGTTCTGGCCATCACCAGCTCCTACAGCCCCCGCGCTTTGCGCAGGTCATCGTTCATGCGCGCCTGCCATCCTTGCCCGGTGCGCCTGTATTCCTCGATCACATCGGAATCGAGCCGCAGCGAAAGCAGGCGCTTGGGCGTTTCTGACTTCGGACGGCCGCGCCCCCGCCGGATGGTCTCGGCAAGCTCCGGCAGCGCCTCGGCAAGAGGGCGGGCCTGTGCCAGTTCCTCGTCTGTGCGGGGTCGTTCGGTCTCGGGATCGGGGCCGATAAGCTCGCCGGTCATCGTGTCAATCCACCAGCCGTCCGCGTCCTGGCGCGCGCCTCCGGCGGCAATGATCGCCTGCATTTCAGTGTTGTAGGCTTCCCACCGGCGCATCATTTCGGCGGCATCCTCGGGGGTGTCTCCAAGATCGCGGGTGATGAAGCTGGGCCATGCCTTAGTCATGCAAGAGGCTCCTTTCCTTCCTGTCGGCGCGGCGCATGGAGATGACCGAAAGCGCCTCGGTGCCGAGCGGGGCGAACACCACGGCAATGATGACCGCGCCGTTGTGCTCGCCGATGGCGAGTTGGCGACCGTCCTTCGCGGGGACGATGACAGCGGCGGCGAAGAACTCGAGCGACAGCGCGGCGAAGTCGAAGCCGTGCTTGTCGATGTTCGCCAGCCGCTTGGGCTCGTCCCATGTGATGATCATGTGGATATTCGTAGCTACGAAAATAAGATGCGTCAATAAACGTAGCTACAAAAATAACGCGCGCGGGTTCGCCACCATCTTGCCGGATGGTGCGAACTGGCGCATGAATTGAAATGGAGCCTGGAAACTCCCGAGATGGTCCCTTGCCGGGGATAGCATCTCAGCCGCGATAGGCGTGCGCTGCGACCTTGCCGGGTCTGTGCGTCGCCGAAATTTGACGCGCCCTGCCGTGGGCGTGACCGGCTCACTATGCCGGGAGTGCCACGGCGCAGGCAACTGAAAAGTTGCTTGGGATAAAACAGCCTTCGGGTGAAGGCCGTGGCGCACGTTCTCGCGGACGTGTTTCCAGACTCCCGGTGCCAGCCTGTCGCTGGCGTGGGTGCCCCCAACTGGGTGGCATCCCCGGCCCTGGAAAGCCGGTTCTAGACCGCGAGCAGAACCCATGTACATCGGAGAAGACTACGGAGGGCCGTTCCCGCCCCCGCTTGCCGACCGGCTGAATACCCGCCGGGAGCTTTCGCGCATCATCGAGTCGGCGCTGTCCATGCTCGATGCCCTCGACACTATCGACGCCGACCGCGAGCCGGATGGTGACGAGCTTGATGCCAGCTGGCCGGAGCAATCTGGCCCGTGCATTTCGGGGCGGGCCGTGTCGCAGGAAGACGACGAGCCTTCGCTCGGCTGGCACGCCATCGGCGGCGGGTGCTGGTTCTTCGATGATGGCAGCGACCGCGAGTGGGACGCCTCTGACGATCCAGACGGCTATGACAGCGATAGGGAGCCCGCTCTGGCCGCGCCGGAGAGTTTTCCCCGCATCTGCTACGGCGGGCCGCTCCCTGCCGCCTACGGCTTCTCTGACCGGCTGCGGGGCGCTTCCGGCGGCGATCAATCGCGATGGGCTATCGGCTGCGCCAATGACCGCGAGGAAGACGCGGGCGACGATGCCGAGGCTGAGAACGAGCACGGCGGCGATATCCTCGACCAGCCGCACGACGACGACGACAGCGGCATCGCCGACCATGACGGCCTGTGGGAGCAGGCGCAGCGGGGGGTGTCGACATGACGGCGTCAGCCTTGACGCATCTGCGCGAGATCCATCTGCCGGCGTTGGACGCGGCCCGCTTCTGCCTCGCGGCGCGGCTGATGGTGGACGGCTTGAGGGATGAGCTAAGCCCACCTCATTCCGACGCTCTGCAAGCCGTGCTGTTCCATGCCTGCGACAGGCTGGAGCAGATAGACCGGCAGATTGAGCACTGGTGCGCAAGCCTCGCCGAGGCCGGCAGCGCCGCGAACTGACACCCTCGCCGGCCGCGCCCGGTGAGGTGCGGCCGGCTTCCCCTCATATTCAGGAGTTGAAGCTATGGCGAGCGTGGCAAAGCGCGAGTGGACCCACAAGGGCGAGACGAAAACGGCCTGGGTGGTGCGCTACACCGACCAAGGCGGCAAGCGCCGCATGAAGACATTCGAGAAGAAAAAGGATGCCGATCGCTTCAGGTCAACCGTTGAAACGGAAATCGAGAACGGCACGCACGTCGCTGACCGAGCGTCAAAGACGGTTAAGGAAGCAGCGGAGGGGTATCTTCTCGATTGTGAGCGGCGCTGGAAAGTGGCTGACCGAATGGCCGGCGGAACTCTCCACGGACATATCTCGCGGGTAAATAACCATATAATTCCAAATATCGGACATATGAAGATAAAAGATGTTACGAGTGATAGAGTGCAATTTTTGATTGACGATCTGTCAAAGCATCTTGCTAAAGCAACGATCTCAAATGTGATGGTTACTTTGATCGGAATTATCCGATTTTCGATAAAGCGCCGATGGATCACAAGGAATGTTCTTCGTGATGATCCGGTGCAATTACCTCAGTCTAATCGCAAAAGGAGGGTGGCCCCGAGTAAAGCGGAAATTAGCACGCTATTGGAGGCGTCATCGCGGAGGCTGCAAGGGGGCTTTTTGGCCTCTGCGGTGAACCGGTATGCCATTGTACGACTGGGCGTGTTCGGGGGGCTGAGGCTTGGCGAGATGTGTGCGCTTCGGTGGGAGGACATTGATATCCGTCGCGGCGTTATTCATGTCCGACACTCCCGATCCCGGTACGATGGAAGGAAGTGCCCCAAGTCGCGCGCGGGCGTGCGCTCGGTGCCATTGACGTACCCTGTATATGAAGCGCTTTGCCGCGTCGCTCGATTGTGGCGGATAAATGAGTTTGTCGACAAAGAGGCAAGTGACGGGGGGCGATCAAGTAAACCTAGCGCTCTGAGAAAACGCAAGCTGGACCTCTACGAGGCTGGAAAGGCGTTTTCGGTGTTCGGACCAGATAGCTTTATGGACATGTCAGGCGATGTGCTGCGAACGGCTAGGGGAACGCCTGCGAGGACCAACATATCGGATGAATGGCGGAGAATGATGGAAGATGCCAATTTGGTCGATGGGGACCGTGTGCGCTTTACCATCCACTCTCTGCGCCATGCAGCTGCGAGCCTCTTGATTGAGGCTGGCCTGCCCGCAATGAACCTGAAGACAGTAATAGGGCACGCTTCGGTCACGACGACCTACAATGTTTATGGCCATCTATTCCCGGAAGATGAGCGCACCTCTAGGGCCGCTCATGGGATTGCGGCCGCCTTTGGCGCGACAAGGGCGCTACAAGAAGGCGTAAGCCGCTGAAAACAAACAGATAGGTTAAGTATATCCTGCTCGGCCGGTTTCGGGACGCGCCGCGGCGCTTCAGCTTCTCCATCCTGCGCGGCGGACGCCTGACGCCGCTGGAAGGGCGGGGCTATTTCCTGGCCTCGCGCATCTTGCAGACAGACACGGGCGAGGCCGACCTTGTGCCGGTGCAGGTGGTGAGCATCAACCCGACGCCGACCTTCTATGAGGTGGAAGCGGAGGAGATGCGTGGCACCATCCTCGACGATGACGACCTGACAAACCGCGTGCTCAACATCGACGCCAATGACTTCAACCTCAACCTGCGCACGATCCACGATTACAGCTATCCGGAGCCGGTGAGCGGCGACAGTGTGACCTTCGTCATCGAGGCCGGGGTGGTGGTGGGCTCAACCTCCACCACGCTGCCGGCGATCGAGTTGGGCGACTGGCCTTCCTACACGGTGCCGAAGATCGTGCTGCGCGGGCGCATACAGGGCGCGGGCGGCAATGGCGGATGGCTTTTCGACCTGTTCGGCCGGCCCGGCGGGCCGGCGCTGAAGCTTGCCCAGCCGGCGGAACTCCAATTCGAGGGCGGCGGTGTGTGGGGGGGCGGCGGCGGCGGCGTCGCCTATGTCAGCGGCAACACGGTGTTCGGTGGCGGCGGCGGCCAGGGCGCCATTGGCGGCAAGGGCGGCCCCGGCAATGGGAATGGCGCGCCCGGCACCTCCGAGGCGCCGGGCGTCGGATTCGGCACGGCGGGGCGCGGCGGCGGGCCGGGACAGGCCGGGCGGCCGAGTACCAGCAGCGGCTTCGCCACGGGCGGCGCTGCGGGGGTTGCGATCGACGGCGTGAGCCATCTCACCCTTTCAGGCACAGCGGATATCCGCGGTGCGCAGATCAACTGACGCTCAACAGGAGACGACCATGGCCGACTCGTTCGCCACCCATGCCGCGACGCCGACCGCGCCGGCGCGCAGGGCTTTCGACATCACGCCCAGTGACAGCACCGACCTCGCCGAGGTGCCGAAGGCGCTTTACGTCAATGGCGCCGGCACGATCAAGGTGACGATGGTGGCCGGCGGCACCGTGACATTCACCGTGGCCAGCCCCGGCCCGCTGGATATCGGCCCGGCCCGCGTGTGGGCCACGGGCACGACCGCCACCGGCATCATCGGCCTGCTGTGACCGCCATTTCCGCGCACGAGGACGGACCATGACCCTTTACCGCTGGCAGGCGACGATCACTGACGAGGCCGGCAATGTGATGCCCGGGGCGCAGGTGACGGTGCGCAATGAGGCGACGGGCCTGCTGGCAAGCCTTTTCGCCGACAAGGAGGGCGCCGAGCCGCTGGACAATCCTTTCACCATAGACCCCGATGGCGACGGCGGGGTGGCGTTCTATGTGGCGGCGGGCTTTTACGAGATCACGGCTACGCTCGGCACGCTGATCGCCGCCGCGCAGGATGCCAATGTCGGCAGTATGAACGCGGCGGACTATGACCCCGATGGCGTCGAGGCGGATGTCTTCAATTCCGCCAATACCCGCTATGACAACGCCACGTCCGGCCTTGATGCGGAGAATGTGCAGGCGGCACTCGACGAGCTGGCGGAAAAAGTGACCTTCACCGGCGCGCTGCTGACGGTGGCGGCGGGTTCTCCGCTGCCGACCGAAGATGTCGGGCCGCTCTACCATGTCGATTATGCCGACACGATGACCTGGCAGGTCTATGACGCCAATGGCGCGGCCTATGAGGGCTATGCCAGCGACGGGATCGGCGACATCGTCAAGCTCGGCCGGTCCACGCCCCGGCGCGGCACGCTGAAGGCCAATGGCGCGGATATCAGCACCACCACCTATGCCGCGCTCTATGGCTGGGCGCTGCATCATGGGCTGGTGGAGACCAGCGGCGTGTGGGCGGCGGGCACTTTCCGCTTCCGCGAAGCATCGGGAGGCACCTTCCGGCTGCCGGACCTGCGCGGCGAGTTCGATCGCGCCTGGGATGACGGGCGCGGGGTGGACAGCGGCCGGGCGCTGGGCTCCTGGCAAAATCATCAGTTGCAGGACCACGACCACAGCGCGGCGCGTGTCTCTGGCGGTCTCGGTTATGGCGATGGTGGTGCCTTCAGCATCACCAACACCAATACTGGCGCGCCGACCAGCGGCAATCACGGCGCGGAGACGCGGCCGCGAAATGTCGCGCTGCTGTACGCGATCAAGTTCTGAGGCGGTGATGCTGGGCGAGGGGCTTGTAATCACGCGCCGGCGGCTGCTGCCGCCGGTCATCACCATAGACGCGGGCGCGGCGACCGGCGGCTATGCCGGCTCGCTCTACCATGCCGACCAGCCCGGCGGGGTGTGGCAGGCGGATGGCGTCGACCTGCCCGGCGAGACGGCGCAGGACTGGACGATGACGCTGGAGCTGGAGGGGCGGGCGATCCGCTACCGCGTCGGCGAGCGCGTGAGCAACGCCATCCAGATGTGGACCCCGGCTGGGCTCGACGGCCTTGTCGGGGCCTTCGACGTGCGCCAGGGGCTCTATCTCGACAGCGGGCGCCTCTATGGCTGGTCGCCGATTGCCGGCGGCATGTATTACACCCAGCCCAGCACGGCGCTGCGCCCGCTCTACCAGGCGACGGGCGCGGATGGGCGGCCGACGATCTATCTCGATTTCGACCGCCGTCTGAGCGTCGGCGGGCTGAGTGCCGCGCCAGCCGCGCGCAGCATCGTCGGCCTGCTGTCGCCGCGCCCGAACGACTGGTTCAACTGGACCGCGATCATTTCCGACAGCAATGTCACCGGCTGGGGGCTTTTCAAGAGCTGGGCCTCGCCCGCGACGCAGTACGGCACGCGGGTGCTCGGCATCCTCACCGCCGGCTTTGCCAATCTGCAGGAGAGCAGCCGGCTGATCGTGGATGGCGAGACCTATCTCGTCGCCGCCAAGACCGCGCGGCCGGCCGGCACCTACGGCTTCCGCATCAATGGCGCAGCGGCGGGGGGCGGCACATCGTCGGTCGCGGCCTTTTCGGGCACCGGCAGCTACACGGTCAACGGCTTTGGCGGGCTGTCCTCGCATGTGATCGCCGATGCCTATCTGAGCGATGCCGATCTCGCGCGGATCGAGGGATGGGTCGCCTGGACGCTTGGCGATGCCGGGCGGATGGATGCCGGCAATCCCTACAAGAGCGCAGCACCGAGGAGCCAGTGAGATGTATGGATTTGGGTACGGGCTGACGATGCGCAGCCGGCGGGCTGGCGGCTTCAGCCCCGTGTCGGATCTCTTCGGATCCGGTGAGCAGGGTTACATCATTCCTTGGCTGCCGGGGACGGTCTGGAAGGACACCGCGCGCACCGTCCCCTGCACGGCGCATGATGACCTGATCGCCTGCGCCGATGACATCAGCGGGAACGGCAACCACTACATACAGTCGGTACAGAGCAAGCGTTTCAAGTGGCAGACCGATGGCACTTATTACTGGGCGCTGCCGGATGCCTTCGACGACTTCATGTCCACAGTGTCGTCCGTACCGCTATCGGCGTCAGACAAGCTTACCGTGTGGGCGGGCTTCCGTAAGTTGTCGGAGGCCGCTGTGTCTGTCATATGGGATACTTCTCCGACGACGATTACCAATAACGGATCAATCGCATTCGTTGTGCCCACCGCCGTAAACTCGGGACAAATAAGCTTTTCGGGGCGGGGCACCGGCCTCGGCGGGCAGAACACCACGGCGTTAGCGTCCGCGCCGCTCACTCTCGTCGCGTCGTGCGTATACGACATAGCGGGCGCGAGTTTAGCTACCGAAATAATGCCGCGCATTAACGGGGCCGTCCCACCTCTGGTGCCCGCTGGCTCGTCACTGGGAAGCGGAAATTTCGGGAACTACACGCACTATATTGGTGGTCGCAGCGGCACATCTCTTTTTTTCAACGGTCGCATAGGGCCGCTGATCGCGCGAGGCGGCGCAACATCTGCCGCGCTGATCGCGGCGACCGAACAATGGGTCAATTCCAAAACAGGAGCTTTCTGATGTCCAGGTGGTGCATGTATCTCGTGCCTATCGAGTACGGGGAGGCGATCAATCGCCTCTTCAACGTGGTGAATGGGGACGAGGGCGACAACGTTTCCATTCCGATGTCGGCAGACGGCCTTGAGCCGGCGACACACCTCATGATGTCTTGTCCGCTTACGGACGTTCAAGCGGCGAGCTACCCCTACTCCAAGACGGCCGCCTGGTCGCTGCCGTCGCCTTATACTTGGCCTCTGGCTGGCGGTGTGACCTCGACGGATGTGTCGAACGCGGCGGAGAGCGCCAAGATCGCCACGCTCGAAGACCCCGAAAACACCGAAACGCTGCCGATGCGCACCTATGCCCTGATCAGCGAGGCGACGGGGCTGGTGCGGATCATCCCGTCGGAATAGCAGGCGGCGCAGAGTAATCTCACCATAGGTAATATACGGCATATTGCCCGTGCAAGTCTGTTCCCCTTGCAACCGAGGGGATGGGACATGCCAATCGACCAGCTTCTGACCCTGCGCCACACCGCGCAGCGCCTGCACGACACCTTGCGCGACGATCCTGATCTGCGGCTCGCCGCCTATCTCGCCTCCATGCTGGTGCTGGCGCTTGCCGAGCACATCGCCGATGCGGCGAGAGACGAGGCGCCGCCGCGAACCGAGCGCCGCCACTGACCGCCTCAAGAGCCGCCCTCGCCGGGCGGCTTTATCATGCCGACAATCTGGAGATTTGCCGATGACCGCCGCCGGTTTCGCGCGGGCGCAGCCCCATGTGCTCGCCTATGAGGGCAAATTCAGCAATCACCCGTCCGATCCGGGCGGGCGTACCTATGAGGGCATCACCCAGCGCGTCTTTGACGCTTGGTGCGCTGCCAGCGGCGTGCCCAAGCGCACCCTTTCCGCCAGCACGGGCAAATGGCCGGGCTGGGCGGAGCAGCGGGATTCGATCTACCGCAAGCAGTATTGGGACGCGGTGCGCGGCGACGACCTGCCGGCGGGTGTCGACTTCGCGGTCTACGATGCCGCGGTCAATTCCGGGCCGGGCCGTGCCATCCGCTGGCTGCAACGGGCGCTGCGGCTCAATCGCGTCGACGGCATCTTTGGGGTCGCCACGCTTGCCGCCGTGCAGGCGCACTCGGACCATGACGCGCTGGTCGCCGCGATCTGCGCCGAGCGGCTGGCCTTTCTGCGGGCGCTCAAGACCTGGAAGACCTTCGGAAAAGGATGGGCGCGCCGCGTCGCCGCCGTCCAGTCGACGGGGCAGGCGTGGGCGAGCGGATCGGTGGGTGCGGCGCCGGAGCAAATCCACGGCGCGGGCGCCAAGGCGTCGGCCGAAAGCGCGCCGCGCCCGCCTTCGACGGCCGGAGCCGACGCGGCGATTGGTGCCGGCGGCGGCACCGCGACGGTCGGAACTGTGATCGAGACGGTGCGCCAGCAGATCGAGCCCTATGCGGGCGCCAGCGAGCGCGTGCAGCAGCTTGTCGTCGCGCTGATCGTGGCCGGCGCTCTGGTCACGCTCGGCGGGCTCGGCTGGCGCTGGTACGCCCGGCGCAAGGCGGCCCGGCTTGCCGAGGCGCTGGCATGAGCTGGATATTCGCCGCCATCCTCGACTGGACGCCCTGGTGGGTGTGGGCGCTCGCCGGCGCCGCTCTCCTCGCGTCCACCTACTCGCTTTGGCGCCCCGTGTGGGCGCTGCTGCCATCCGCGATCAAGACCGCCGCCATAGCCCTCGCGACGGGCGGCATTGCCTATCTCGCCGGACGCAACAAAGGCGCGTCCGGCGCCCTCCAGCGCGCCAAAGAACAGGAGCAGGCCCGTGCGGACGACATCATTGAGCGCGGCACTGCTGCGCGCCAGCGCGCTGATCGCGACGCTCTCGACGGCCGGCTGCGCGACGATGACGGATGGCAGCGGCGCGACGGGTAAGGCGGTCTGCACGGTGCTCCAGCCCGTGCGCTGGTCTGCCGCCGATACCGATGAAACGATCCGCCAGGTCAAGGCCAACAATGCGGCCGGCAAAGCCGTGTGTGGGTGGCGCTGATGATCGGAAACGTGACGGGCGAGGGCGTCCTCTTCGTTCTGACCATTCTCGGGGCCGTTGCCGCCGTCTGGTGGAGGATCGAGGGAAGGATCGACAAGACGGGGAAGGCCGTGGCTGACGATGCGAACATGAAGGCGCAAGCGGCCCACGCCGCTGCCGCGCTGGCGCAAAGCCTACTCGCCGAGTTCAAGCTGGAGGCTGCGCGCACCTATGTAAGCAAGGACGATGTGCAGCAGGTGCGCGATGAAATTCTCGGCGCGGTCGGCGGGGTGCGGACCTCGCTCGACAGAATCAACGAGCGGCTCGACCGGGTGGTCGAGAATGCCGCCAAGCGCCAGCCGGTGCATCGCCCATGAAGCTGATTGCCACGCCCGGCTTCCGCGCCTCCTACGATCCGCCAACCGGCCTTCTGATCATCGACGGCCCCGGCTTCTCCGGCATCGGCACGCTGGAGGAGTGGGAGGCTATCGAGCGCGCCATCAGGTCGGCCCGGCACCGGGCGCGGATGGACGCCTATGAGGGCAAGTGGCCGGCCCCGCCGGCGGGGCCGGAGGTGTGAGGCGGCTAGCCCGCCTGCCGGATGCGGCGCCGGTCGACAGTGATGTCCGACCAATCCGCCGGCCTGTAGCCGGCGATATAGGCGTGTACCAGCCGAGTTAGCGTGCGTGTCGGCGGCGATGTGCGAGCAATGATCTTGCGATATTGCTGGCCGCTGATGCCCAGCAGGGCGGCAAAGCCGACCTGAGTCGGCACGCCGAGCCGCAGGCGGATAGCCTCCAGATCAAGATCCATGTCTCTCCTCCATCCAGGCCCATGCGAGACACCGCTCGAGGTCTCCCGCCCATCCGAGAGCGTCGGGCCGCAGCGGCAGGGCTGGCAGCAGGACGACGCCGCACCACGGTGCCAGAGGCGGTACGGACGGGTCCGTGTCCATGCCAGCAAAATCACGATGCAGCATCTCCCACAGGCCCGTTGCCCCTCGCGACCTCGTCGCCACGGTCATGGTGATGATGGGGTGGCCGGAGGCGTCGTCAAAGAGCGTAATCATCGCGTGGGCGCCGCCACTGGTCGCCCGCAGCGAGACGTTGAGAGCGCCATAGACCAGAGGGGTAAGGGCGTGGCTCTCGATGGCGTTACGCAGGACGGGGCGCAGCAGATTGACGATATCGTCCCGCACCCCGGCGCGCGGCGACTGGACGGAATGTCCAGTGTTGAGCGTGATGTGCTTGATATAGCGACTGGTCACGCGCTGTCTCCTTTGAGTGTGTCGATCCACTCCGACGCCCTGGCAAACGATAGCAAGGCCGGGATCGGCGTCGCGTCCCGACGCTGAGACAAGAGGACGGCGAGATATCGCCGCTGCGCGGCTGTCGCCGGCCGATGCGTCTCGCTCCATTGGCCAAGCCGGATTGTCCATTGCCGGCTGCCTCGCCACGACCATATCGGCCGCTTAAGGCCCTCCGGGGGCTCGCCCGCTCGGCTGCCATCAGGCTGCAGCGTGCGATCCTTGGCGGCGTGCGCGAGTCCGCGGGTAGGGCTCCCTCTATGGATCGGCCTCCACAGCCATAGTGCCAGCCGGCCCTTTTGCCCGGCGGAAATCAGGGCATCGCGGAGCCCGGGCGCGAGGTCATAATCCTTGCCCGCGACCACCATCATGATGGCGCTGTCGTCGAGCGGAGAGGTCAGGGAGAGCGTGATATCCCAGGCTCCCGATGCCCATGCCCGCGTGATGGCCAGATTGTGGATCTCATCGAGCGAGGGCGACCGGAGAGGCGTCACGATGGCCGGTGTCGATTCGAGGCTCTTGACATCCACGCCCCGCGGCATCGCGGCGCGGTGTACCGCAGGCGTGTCGCTCGGGTGGAGGCCGGAAAACCGGGTGACGAGGCCTGCCGCGAGCGTGTCGCGGCAGGCATAGATGCTCATTGATGAGATCGGCAAGGATGTCGGCATCAGCCGCCGCCCGTCGTTTTCAGAGTGACTTGGCGAGGGTGCGGATATCGGTGTTGCGGTTGTCAATCCAGTATTTTGCTTCGGTCTTGGTGTCGAAAAGCGGAGCAAAAGTCTTGTGGGCGAATTCGGCGCCACGGTCCAGGTCGGCGCTGTCGTTAATATTCTTGGCGGTACGCATATGATCAAAGGCGCGACGCATTTCATTGATCGCGAAAGCGCGGATGTCTTCGGCCCAAGCGACTTGCTTTTCGGTGCCGGTGAGAGACGGGAGCTCGGTCACTTCGAGCATGCAGCGGTCGCCGAAGAAAATCTTGGTCATGGTCTTATCTCCTGCCTCGCTATATCCGGGAGGCGCCGGACGTCAGCCCCGGCTGACAGGATCAATATAGCGCAATTTACGCTAAATACAAGCACCATTTTGTGGAGACCGAAGAAATTCGCGCAGACGCGCGGATCGCCGCCGGGACGCCTCCCGGTCAATGCCCCTCGGGGCGTTCCTCCCTGTCGCCTTGCCCCGCTGCCCTCACGGGTGGCGGGGCGCTTTTCGCGTTTCTGGCCTATGCTCCTGCCATGGGATCATCGAATGACACCATCGGCGGCTGCATTGCGCTGGGCTACGGCATCCGGGCGACGTGCCTGGCCTGCTGGCATGCGCGCGAACTCGACCTGCCGGCGCTCGCCGCCAAGCTCGGCCCGGAACATGGCGCGCTGCATGCGGATCTCGTGCCCAAGCTCCGGTGCGCTGAATGCGGATCGAAGCGGATCGCGCTCACCATGCTGCCGGCGCATGTGCCGACCTGGGGCGGGTCTACTTGACTGACATCCACGCCGCGCACTCATCGCACCGTGAGCCATCGGGTTTGCGCCGCCTGCAATCGGGTGGGCACAATCGGCGCACCCTCCAAAGCCAGAGACGAAGCCAAAGCTGGCGGGCGAAGGCTAGGCTGCGCTCGCCACAGCCCCGCGTGAGAACACCGCCGGAACAGCCGTCAGAACGTTTTGTCAGAACGGCGTCAGAACGCCTACCGAAATCACCTTCAAAATCAATCGGATGGCTGGTCGGGGCAGCAGGATTCGAACCTGCGACCTGAAGTACCCAAAACTTCCGCGCTACCGGGCTGCGCTATGCCCCGACAAGGCTCGTTCCCGACGGCCGGGACCAATCTTCCCAGCCCAGAACACCGGGCCGCTGTCAGATGGCACAGAAGGGTCCCGCTCGGCAAGATGGCGAGCACCGGCAACTCGCCTGCATCGCCCGGCGCGGACCGGCCGGCCCGACGGCGCCCAGAGCGCTTTCGAGCCAAGCGGGATGCCCGGTCCGCGTGAGGAGAACGCGCCAAAACAAGGAATTAGATCATGTCACTGTTTGCGTGAAACAGTGACATGATCTAGCCGGCCGCTGCAGCCCTACGCTTGGCGGCGGCAGCCTTGGGTCCGGCGGCCTTGGCGGCGGCCGGCTTGGCAGCGGCCGGCTTGGGTCCGGCAGCCTTGGCAGCGGCCGGCTTGGCGGCTGCGGGCTTGGGCGCGGCCGCGCGGTCGGCGGCTTCCTTGGCCAGCCGCGCCGCCCGTAGCTGCGCGGTCTTCGCCTCGCGCTTGGCGACCTCCTGCTGAATCGCTTCCATCGCCGCGCGCGAGATCGCCTCGGCCTTGGATTCCATCCGGGTCATGGCCGGCCGGGCGGCCGGCGCATCGGCGGTGGGCAGGGCAGAGGCGGGGAGCGTACGGCTCATGGTCGATTCCTTTCGAGGTCGTCAGGCGCTGGGGAGGCGTCGCGCGTCAGGACGCGGAAGGCGGCTTGGGAGCGACCGCACGGGCAGGGGCCTGCCGGGTCGACGGCTTCTTCTTCGGGGCGGCGATCAGCCCCTCGCGCACCGCCTGCTTGCGCGCCACCTTGCGGGCGCGGCGAACGGCCTCACCGGCCTCGCGGTTGCGGCGCTCGGAGGGCTTTTCATAGGCGCGGCGCGCCCGCATCTCGCGAAATATGCCTTCGCGCTGCATCTTCCGCTTCAGAACCTTCAAAGCCTGGTCGACATTGTTATCGCGTACGAGAACCTGCAAATCCTGTCCAATCCTGTGGTCTGATTGAATGGTAAAATAGGCCGTCACACATGACGACGCCCTGCTTATATAGGACGAGAGACAGCAAAAGTCAGGGGTGCTTACGATCGAGCGTTATCCAGTAGCGGCACGATGGCCTGGGGGAGCCCCCGTCCTAGGTCGGGAGATGCTGATACGACGTGGGCGACTTGCTTGCTCGCAGGGCCCGAATGCTGTCGGTTTCGACGCCGATTACGGGCCCGTCCGTCCCGGCGTTACCCGCCGGCGCACGCGGCGCCGCGCCGTCCCGTCACCGCTGCGGGAGAAGGTGGCGCGCGGCCATTGCCAGAACGTAGGGAGCGCCTTAATCAGGGCGGGCGAGGGCCTGCCCGGCGACGCCGATCTCATGCGGCGGGGGCCGGCGGCGCGGCAAGGGAGCGAGGGGAAATGGTCGCACGCATCTACAAGCCGACCCGGACCGCCATGCAGTCCGGCAACGCCCGGACCAAGCTCTGGGTGCTCGATTACGAGCCCGAGCAGCCGCGCCTGGTCGAGCCGCTGATGGGCTATACCAGTTCCGGCGACATGAAGAGCCAGGTGCGCCTGCGCTTCGAGACCAAGGAAGAAGCCGTCGCCTATGCCGAGCGGCACGGCATCGCCTATCAACTGCAGGAGCCGCAGGAGCCGGCCCGCCGCCGCATGGCCTATTCCGACAATTTCAGCTTCCGCCGCGTCGGCCAATGGACCCATTGACCGGGCCGATGGCGGGCGGGAGCGGGGCCGCGTAGCTCAGCTGGATAGAGCAGCCGCCTTCTAAGCGGCAGGTCGCTGGTTCGAGCCCAGCCGCGGTCGCCACTCCCCGCCCGATGAACGCTGCCCGGGCGCCGTGGCGTGCCGGCCTGGCGAACCTGTCGGCCTGCGAGCCGCGAGATGCACATGCCCCGCCAGCTTCGCCTCTATCTCGCCGGTCCCGAGGTCTTTCGCGCCGACGCCGCCGCAGAGGGCGCCCGGCTGCAGGCGATCTGCGCGGCGGCCGGGGCGCAGGGGCTGTTTCCGTTTCATCCCGAAGGCGTCGACATCCGCCGGGCCTGCCTCGACATGGTCGACGCGGCGGACGCGGTGATCGCCAACATCTCCCCATTTCGCGGCACCCATATGGACCCCGGCACCGCGTTCGAGATCGGCTATGCGGAGGCGCGCGGCAAGCCCGTCTTCCTGTGGTCGGCCGATCCGCGCGCGCTGGTCGAGCGCCATCCGCCGCAGGTGGACGGGCGGGACGGCGACGGGCATCTGGTCGAGGACTGGGGCAAGCCGGAAAATCTGATGATCGTCCCGGACGGCCGCCCGGTCGCAACCTCCCCGGAAGAGGCGATAGCGGCGGCGGTGGACGCGCTGTCCTTCAGCGTGCGCAACCGCGACCTGCAGCGGCGCACGCGCCGCGCCGTGATCGTCGCGCTCGGGCTGAGCCTTGGCGCGGCGGTGCTGGGCGGCCAGCTCGCCAATTGGCTGGTTGGGTGGTAATTCGGCACGTCTGCCGTGCATTCGCTGCCTTTTGTCTTTGTTCGCGCGCTGCGCGCAAAGACGTGAACGGAACCTTTTCATCATCAGCGCCGTTGTCTGGCCGAACGGACCGGAGTTCAGGCTCCGATCCAGAAACAAAAGCTTTCAGACGACGGAGACGACAACATGCGCAAGCTTCTTCTTGCCTCTGCTACTCTGGGCATTCTCGCCGCCGGCGCGGCCGGCACCGCCTTCGCCGACCCGAGCTACCGCGGTCATGTCTATGAAGGCCGCAACGCCTATGTCGGCGAGCGCTATTATGGCGAGCCGGTCTATGGTCCTCCGGTCCGTACCGTGCCGCTCGGCCCGTCCTATGGCTATGAGCCTTCCTATGCCGATCCGTGGTACATGCCCGGCGATCAGGCCATCATCAATCAGGAGCGGGCGAACAAGCGCAGCGAGCGCTGATCACGCCGGCTTTGACAGCAGGAGACGGGCGGGCCTTGGGCTCGCCCGTTTTCGTTTGTAGGGCTTGCGGCTTGACGGGCGCTGCCGCTGCTTCCTTCAATGGTGCAGCGACGACACCGCCGCTTCGGAGACCCGCATGACCAAGCACGCCATCACCCCTCCCGAACTCCTGTCGCACGAGGAGCGTCTCGACCGGCTCGGCGCTGTCGCCGTGCATGTGGGGCTCGGCCTCCAGCCGGGCCAGGAACTGGTGATGACAGCCTCGCTCGACGCGCTGCCGCTGGTGCGCCGAATCACCGAACACGCCTACAAGGCCGGCGCCAGCCTCGTCACCACCTTGTTCGGCGATGAGGAAGCGACCCTGATGCGCTTTCGCAGCGGGCGCGATGACAGCTTCGACACCGCTTCCGGCTGGCTCTATGAGGGCATGGCCAAGGCCTTCGCATCCGGTGCGGCCCGGCTCGCCATTTCCGGCGAGAACCCGGCGCTGCTGGCGGGAGAGGACCCGGAAAAGGTCGCGCGGGCCAACCGGGCGCGTTCCAAGGCCTATATGCCGGCGCTGACCCACATCGCCAATTTCGACATCAACTGGACCATCGTTTCCTATGCCGCGCCCGCCTGGGCCAAGGCGATGTTCCCTGACGATCCCGAGGACATCGCCGTCGCCAAGCTGTGGCACGCGATCTTCGCCGCCTCGCGCGTCGATGCGTCCGATCCGGTCGCGGCATGGGCGGCGCATAATGCCGAGCTTCAGGCACGCACGGCCCGGCTGAACGCGCAGCGTTACGCCGCGCTGCGCTTCCGGGGGCCGGGCACCGACCTCACCGTCGGCCTCGCCGACGAGCATGAATGGGCCGGCGGCGCCTCGCAGGCGAAGAACGGCATCATCTGCAATGCCAATATCCCGACCGAAGAGGTCTTCACCACCCCGCACAGGGACCGGGTGGAGGGCTATGTCGCCAGCACCAAGCCGCTGTCCTATCAGGGCACGCTGATTCAGGACATCGCGGTGCGCTTCGAGGGCGGGCGGATCGTCGAGGCGCGGGCGCGCACCGGCGCCGATGTGCTGAACAAGGTGCTGGACACCGATGAGGGCGCCCGCCGGCTCGGCGAGGTGGCGCTGGTGCCGCATTCCTCGCCGATCTCCAAGAGCGGCCTTCTGTTCTACAACACGCTGTACGACGAGAACGCCGCCAGCCATATTGCGCTCGGCCAGTCCTATTCCAAGTGCTTCGTCAACGGCGCCTCGCTGACGCCGGAAGAACTGGCGGCGCGCGGCGCCAATGCGAGCCTGATCCATATCGACTGGATGATCGGATCGGGCGAGGTGGATGTCGACGGCGTCACCGCCGCCGGAACGGCCGAGCTGGTGATGCGCGCGGGTGAGTGGGTGTGACGAGACGCCGGCAGGAGGGGGCCGCTTCCTGATGTCGTGGAACTATGGTCAATTCCCCCGGCCTGGCGGCCGGTTGATTCCGGCTGCCGCACGGGGGAAGAAATGATGTGTCGTTGGCGCGCCTGGTGGAAAGGGCTGCCCGCCCTCGCCGTTCTGGTGGCGATCACGGTCATGTTCGCACGGGCACCGGTGGAACAGGACCTGACCGCGCGGGCGGAATCGCTGCTCACGGTCATCGGCGAATCCTGGGCGCATGCGCGGTTCGAGGGCCGCAATGCCCTGCTCGAAGGCGAGGCGCTGTCGGAAGAGGCGCGCATCAAGGTGCGCTATGAACTGGCGCGCCTGTCGGGCGTGCGCACCGTCGAGGACCGCACCACGCTGCTGCCGGAGCGGCGCCCCTTCACCTTCACCGCCATTCGCGATGGCAGCAAGCTGCACCTGGAAGGCTATGTCCCCTCCGCTTATGCACGCCGACGCATCGCCGAGGCGGCTGCGGCGATGGCGCCAGGCGTCGTGGTGACGGGCGAGAAGGAACTGGTGCGCGCGCGCGGCGTGCCGGCCGGCGATTTCATCGGCGTCGTCGCCTTCGGCATCGAGCAGCTCGCCAAGATGCCGGCGGGCCGTATCACCATTTCCGACAATGCGTTCTCCATCGAGGGCAGGGCGCCCGATTTCGCCAGCTATGACGCGCTGGAAGTGACGGTGCGCAGCGAACTGCCCAAGGATTTCGAACTGGCGCGCTTCGCCGTGCTGCCGCCGATCGTCTCCCCCTTCATCTGGTCGGCGGCACGCGAACGCGACGGCGACGTGACCCTGTCGGGCTATATTCCGCTCGGCGATGCCAGGCGGGCCCTGCTCGATCTCGTGCGCGGGGCATTGCCGGGAGCGGCGATCTCCGACCGGCTGCGCCTCGCCGATGGCGCCCCGCCGACCGAAGGCTGGCTCAAGGCGGCCGCCTTCGCCCTCAGTCAGTTGGCGCGCCTGCCCAATGGCACGGTGATGCTGTCCGGCACCACCATCGCCATTGAAGGAACGGCGCCGGACTTCGCCGCTTATGATGCGGTGGCCGCGGCCCGGCGCAACCTTCCCGAGGGCTACACGCTCACGCGCTTCGCCGTCGAGCCGCCGCGCGTCGACCCCTTCATCTGGGGCGTGCAGCGCACCGCCAACGGGCTGCGGCTGACTGGCTTTGCACCGTCGGAAGAGGCCAAGCGGCTGGTGCTCGACGCGGTGCGCGGCGATTTTCCCGGTGTCCCGGTGAGCGACGAGATGCGTATCGCCATGGGCGGCCCCGCCGGGGAAGTCTGGGTGGCGGCGACCAGTTTCGGCATCGACCAGCTTGCGCGGCTGCGCCAGGGCTCGGTGCGGGGCAATGGCACGACGCTGGCCATCTCCGGAGAGGCGCTCGACGCGGCGGCATTCCTGACGGTCCGTGCGGCGCTGGAAGAATCGCCGCCGCGCGGCTTCACCCTGCGCAGCGATGTCCGCCCGCCGGTCGTCTCACCCTATGTGTTCAGCCTGCGCAAGGATGGCGACGGGTTGACGCTGTCGGGCTTCTTCCCGTCGCCCTCGGAGCATGAGCGGCTGGTCGAGGCCGCCAAGATCCAGTTTCTCGGCGACCGGCTCAATGACGTATCGGCAATCGCCCAGGGCGCGCCGCAGGGCTTCACCGCGGCAGTGATGACAGCAATGCGGCAGCTCTCGCGGCTGGACAACGGCGAGGCACGCTTCGACGACACCCAGCTCAAGGTGACGGGAACCGTGCTTTACCCCGAGGCGGTGGCTTCCGTCCGGGCCAATCTGGCCGCCGGCCTGCCGTCCAACTTCACGCTCGACGTGGCGCTCGATGTCGCGCCGCCGGCGGCGCCGCTCGATGCCGCGGCCTGCCAGAGCGTGATCAACCATCTGCTTGAGAAGGGCAGCATCAGCTTTTCCGCCGAAGCGGGTATAGACCCTTCCAGCCTGGGATTGCTCGACCGTCTCGCGGCGGCGGCGGCGAGTTGCCCGGACGCGCTGATCGAGATCTCCATCCGCCAGCCCGACACGGACATGATGACGGCCGCGGCACGAGCGCAGTCTCTGGTGCAGTATCTCGCTGCGGCCGGCATCGCCCCCGACCGGCTGATCACCGGGGAGCAACGCCCGCTCGCCGTTCAGACGCCGGGGGAGGCGAGCCTGCCCGCCGCCGCCGGCGTTCAGTTGATCGTGAGGTGAGGAATGCTGTTCCTGGCGCTTGAACTCTGGCCCTATCTGGCCGCCGCGCTGGTGCTCGGCCTCGCCACCGGCTGGTGGAGCGGCTGCACGCCGGCGCGCCGGCGGCGAGGCTCGGCCCCGACGGGAAAGGGGGCATCATGACGCCTTTCGCCATCGACGTGACCGTGCTCATGCTGGCCGCCTATCTCGTGGGCTGCATGGGCGGCTGCTGGCTGCGGCGCCTGCTGCGCGGGCGCGGGCCCGCCTGACACCCAAGCCTGACACCCAAGCCTGACACCCCAAGACGGCGTGCAGGGCGACTCAGCGGGGTCAGAGCCGCGAGCCGCGCAGATCCGCCTCGATCTGTAGCGAGCCGCGCGAGCCGAAGCGCGACTTGTAGACCTGCGCATTCTCCATCACACGCTGCACATAATTACGGGTTTCGGAGAAGGGGATGCGCTCGACCCAGTCGATGGGATCGACCGAGGGGTCGCGCGGGTCGCCATAGGCGGCGATCCATTTGGCGACATTGCCGCGCCCGGCATTATAGGCGGCGAAGGTCAGCACGTAGTTGTTCTGGTAATTGTCCAGCAGACTGCGAAGCTCGGCGGCGCCAAACTGCACATTAACCGCCGGCACGGCCAGGCGCTTGGGGTCAAGCTTGGTGCCGGTGCGCCGGGCGATGGTCGCTCCGGTGGCGGGCATCACCTGCATCAGTCCGGTCGCTCCGGCGCTGGAGCGGGCCGACGGGTTGAACATGCTCTCCTGCCGCGCGATGGCGAAGACCAGCGAGCGGTCCACATCCTCGGTAATGGGCCGATAGTCCGGGATGCCGAAGGTGGGGTAGGCCTCGGCCTCAAGCGGTATGCCCCGGTTGAGTGCCACCTTGCCGATCATCGTCACCGCGCGGGCGTCGCCCTGCTGCTTGGCGAGTTCGGCCAGCAGCCCGAGCTGCGCCGCATCCGGCAGGCGTTCGGCGAGGTCATAGCCGAGGGCGATGGAGAGGCTCGACTTGTCGAGCTTCTCCAGCAGCTTGAAGATCATCACCCCTTCGTCGCGGTTGAAGGCGTTGCGCTGGGCGGCGTTGGCGGCCGGGGCCGACTGTACCTTCACCTTGCTGTTGCCCAGCCGAGCCGCGGCAAGCTGGCCGTAATAGGCGGTGCCATATTGCGCCGCGGTCGCATATTGCGAGCGCGCATTGGCGGTGGAGCCGAGCGCTTCATAGGCGCGGCCCTGCCAGTAATAGCCGCGCGACACCGTGGCCGGATGGGTCTGGTTCTCCGGCACCCTGGCGAAATGCACAAGGGCGGCGCGCGGATCGTTGAGGAAGCGCAGCGCCAGCCAGCCGGCGGTGAAATGCGCCTCGGCCCGCTTGTGCTCGTCTTCCGGCACGGCTGCGTCCTGCACCACCTTGTAGGCGGTGCGGGCGTCGCCCTTGTCGAGCAGGCCGCGCGCCACCAGCCGGCGCTCCACCCACCACTCATCGGGATCGACGAGAAGGCCTGGGTCCTTCGGCGCGCTGGCGAGGGTGCGGGCGGCGGCGGCGTGGTCGCCATTGCGCCGCTGCATCTTGGCGAGCGCGTAGAGATAGGCGGGATCGGAGCGCAGCGCGCCGGGCACCGCCGCCAGTAGCTTTGCCACGTCGCCCTTGCCGGTGAAGAGCGCGATGCGCGCCCGCGCCAGCGCCGCCACATCGTCGCCGGCACGCTGGGCGGCGCGTAGGCCGCGCTCGGCATCTTCGGCATAGAGCAGCTTGTCGGCACGGTATTTGTGGTCGGTGCGGGTCAGCAGCCCGCCGAACTCCACCATGACGGTCGATTCGGTGTCGGAGGCGAGCGCGTCCTCCTGCCAGGCATTGCGCAGCCACGCCGCGCCCGCCTTCTGATCGCCAGCGGCGAACAGCGCCCGGGCAAGGGCGATCTTGCCTTCGCCGGAATAGGGCGCCTGCTCGGCGAAGAAGCTGAGGATGGTCTGCGGATCCTTGTTCTCGACATAGAGCAGATATTCGAGCCGGCGGCGCAGCACGATCGGCGTCGGCAGGGTGGGGTGTGCCTGCAGAATGGCGACGGCACGGTCATAGCCGACATCGCGCGCGGTCACGCGCAGCGCCAGCCAGCGCACCAGCGCCTGCGCGCCGGGATCGCGCATCTGATCGGCGATGGCGAGCGCCTGTGCGCTTTGCCCCTTGTCGATGAGATCGGTCGCGGTCTTGAGATCGCCGCTGGCGCCGGCGAGCGAGGAACCGGCCGCAAGCGCCATGCCGCCTGCGGCCGAAGCCGCCGTCACTTTCGGCGATACCTGCACGGTCGGCTTGGCGGAAGGGGTCGGCGCGCTCTTCTTCGCCGTCGTCTTGGCCGCCGTCGTCTTTGTCGGCTTGTCTTTCGCACTGGCAGGCTTGGTGGGCGGGGTCGGCGTCGCAGCCTGTGCCGTGGGGACGAGCGCGGCGGAGCCGAGGAGCAGCGCGGCGGCGAGCGTCAGCACGCCGCGCGAGCCGCGGCGCAGGCCGGCCCGCAAACGCGGCCGAGGCGGACAAATGTTCGCGCACTCGCTCATGACGGCTCACTCTCCTGCCAGACGGACGATGCTCGGGCCGGCCTTGCCTCCGGCCGAGATGGGCAGCTTCGAATGTCGCGCGATCTTATTGACGAAATGCTAACCACAATGCCGGCCGCCCGTCACTTTCCGCCCTCATCCAGCATCGCATGGGTGTAGCGGCGCAACCCGGCGAAACAGGGGCAGCGTGGCTTCGTAGGCACGCTTTGCCGGGCTTTGCCACGGGAAGTGCCAACAATGCCCTTCCTTCGGCCGCGCCGACGCGATATCTGATGCCCCCTCGCCGCATCATGCCCCGCAATGCCGTGCGACAAGAATGATCGAGCTTCAGGAGCGCGCCATGTCTCACCCGCTGCCCTTCCGTGGATCCTTTACGGCGCTTGTGACGCCGTTCCGCGACGGCGCGGTGGACGAGAAAGCCTTTCGCGATCTCGTCGACTGGCAGATCGAGGAGGGCATTCACGGCCTCGTGCCGGTCGGCACCACCGGCGAGAGCCCGACGGTCTCGCATGACGAGCACAAGGCCGTGGTGGAATGGACCGTCGCCCAGGCGGCGGGTCGCGTGCCGGTGATCGCCGGCGCCGGTTCCAACAACACCATCGAGGCCATCGACCTTGCCCGTCACGCCGAAAAGGCGGGGGCGGATGCGGTGCTCGTGGTCACGCCCTATTACAACAAGCCCGGACAGGAAGGCCTGTACCAGCACTACAAGGCCATCAACGACGCCATCGGCATTCCGATCTACATCTACAACATTCCCGGCCGCTCGGTGGTCGACATGTCCGTGGAGACGATGGCGCGGCTGTTCGAGCTCACGAACATTGTCGGCGTGAAGGATGCGACGGCCAATCTCGCCCGGGTCAGCCAGCAGCGCCAGGCGATGGGGCCGGGCTTCAACCAGCTCTCCGGCGAGGATGCCACCGCGCTCGCTTTCATGGCGCATGGCGGCGAAGGCTGCATCTCGGTGGCGTCCAACGTCGCCCCCAAGCTGTGCGCGCAACTGATCGACGCCTGCCTCGCCGGTGACTACGCCAAGGCGCTGGAATTGCAGGACCGGCTGTTCCCACTGTTCCAGGCACTGTTCGTTGAAACCAATCCGAGCCCCACCAAATATGCACTGAGCGTGCTCGGCAAGATCGTCGACGAGGCGCGCCTGCCGATGGTGCCCGTCACCGAAAAGACCAAGGAGACCGTCCGCGCGGCCATGCGCCACGCCGGAATCCTCAACTGACGTCAGATCGGGGCGCGTGCTCCGGTTCGGAGCAAAGCAATGACTGAGAAGAAAACACAACCACGCAAGGTCGTTGCCGACAACCGGCGGGCGCGTTTCGACTATGAGATCGGCGAGGTGTTCGAAGCGGGCATCGCGCTGTCAGGCACCGAGGTGAAAAGCCTGCGCGGCGGTCGCGCCACGGTGGCGGAGAGCTATGTCTCCGCCAAGACCGGGGAAGCGATCATCTACAACACCTTCATCCCGGAATATCTGCAGGCCAACCGCTTCAACCACGAGCCGCGCCGGCCGCGCAAATTGCTGCTGCACAAGCGCCAGATCGCCAAGATCTGGCAGGCGGTGGAGCGCGAGGGCATGACCGTGGTGCCGCTGCGCATCTATTTCAACGAGCAGGGGCGGGCCAAGGTCGAGATCGCGATCGCCCGCGGCCGGAAGGCGCATGACAAGCGCGAGGCGCTGAAGGAAAAGGACTGGGCGCGCGACAAGCAGCGCCTGATGCGCGACCGCGGCTGAAGGGTCGCGCTGCCCGAAACAAAAGAAAAGCCCGGCACTTGGCCGGGCTTTTTGATTCGTCTCGTGAGACGGCCTCAGTCCTTGGCGCGCTCGACATAGGAGCCGTCTGCCGTCATCACCACGATGCGGGTGCCGACACCGACATGCGGGGGAACCGCCGAACGCACGCCGTTCGACAGGATCGCCGGCTTGTAGGAGGAGGAAGCGGTCTGACCCTTCACCACCGGCTCGGTCTCGGTGACTTCGAGCACGACGCGCTGCGGCAGTTCGATGGCAATACCGACGCCCTCATGCATCTTCAGCATGACCTGCATGCTTTCCTGCAGATAGGCGGCCTGGTCGCCGACCACGTCGGGATGCACCGCGACCTGGTCGTAATTCTCCGGGTTCATGAAGTGATAGCCCTCGCCATCCGAATAGAGGAAGGTGAAGGGGCGGTCTTCAACATGGGCGCGCTCGACCTGCTCGGTGGTGCGGTAGCGCTCGGAGATCTTCACGCCATCGGAGATGCGGCGCATGTCGAGCTGGGTCACCGGGGTGCCCTTGCCGGGGTGGATGTTGTCGGCGGTAAGCACGACATAGAGCTTGCCGTCGATGTCGACCACGTTGCCCTTGCGCAGCGTGCTGGCGATGACCTTGACCATTTCGGTCCTCTGGCTGTTGGGTGCGCCGCCTCACGCGGGGCACCGCTGGGATTCCGTTGGCGCCTCCTATACAAGCGCGCCCGTCTTCCGCCAACCCCGCCCGCAGCGCATCCACGCGCCGGAGAACCGCCATGTCTGTTGCCGCCTCACCCTGGTGGTCGCCCGCGCGCCACGCCGACCGGCGCCCCTTCCTGCTCGCGCGCCAGCATCTGTTGGCCGCGCTGCGCGGCTTCTTCTCGGAACGCGACTTCATCGAGGTGGAGACGCCGATCCTGCAGGTGTCGCCCGGCAATGAGACGCATCTGAAAGCCTTCGCCACCACGCTGGAGCGGCCCGATGGCGCGCGCACGCCGCGCTATCTCCACACCTCACCCGAATTCACCGCCAAGAAGCTACTGGCCGCCGGCGAGCCGCGGCTGTTCACCCTTGCCCGCGTCTTCCGCAATGGCGAGCGCACGGCGCTGCACCATCCGGAATTCACCATGCTGGAATGGTACCGGGCGGAAGAGACCTATGAGGCGCTGATGCAGGATTGCGCGGCGCTGCTCGGGCTGGCGGCGCGCACGGTCGGTGCCGACACGTTCCATTTCGGCGGCGGTTCCTGCGATGTCACGCTGGCGCCCGAACGGTTGACCGTAGCGGAGGCCTTTACCCGCTTCGCCGGGATCGACCTGATGGCGACGGTGGGGGTGGCGGAGAACGACCGCGACGCGCTCTGGCAGGCGGCGCGGGCGGCGGGCATTCGGGTCGCCGGGGATGACAGTTGGGCGGATGTGTTCACGCGGGTGATGGTGGAGAAGATCGAGCCCCGGCTCGGCCTCGGCCGGCCGACCCTATTGTGCGAGTACCCGCTCTCCGAGGCCGCTCTGGCCCGCCCGAAACCCTCGGATGCCCGCGTGGCGGAACGTTTCGAGCTCTATGTCTGCGCGGTCGAACTCGCCAATGCCTTCGGCGAACTTACCGATTCCGCCGAGCAGCGCCGGCGCTTCGTCCAATGGATGGACGAAAAGGAACGGCTCTATGGCGAGCGCTATCCCATTGACGAGGATTTCCTGGCCGCGCTCGGCCAGATGCCGGAAGCCTCTGGCATCGCGCTGGGCTTCGACCGTCTGGTGATGCTGGCCGCAGGCGCGCGCCACATTGAGGATGTGCTGTGGGCGCCCGTCGCGCCCTGACCGCTCAGCCCAGCGTGTCGATATGCGCCCGCACCTTGGCGAAGACGGCGTGGAACATCTCCGTCGTCAGCACACCGGTATTCGTGTTGTAGCGCGAGCAGTGATAGCTGTCGAAAAGCACGAGATCGCCGAGCTGATGCACGGCACCATGGGCGAATTTGAAGTGCGAGAGCCGCGCGCCATGCGCCGCCAGCACCTGGTCATGCGCGATCTTGCCCAGCGCGACGATGGCGCTGAGGCTCGGCAGCAGCCCGATCGTCGTGGAGAAGAACGGGCGGCAGGTTCGGATCTCCTCCGTCGTCGGCTTGTTCTCCGGCGGCACGCAGCGCACCGCGTTGGTGAGGCGCGCATCCACCAGCCGCAGCGAATCGTCCGGGCGCGCCTCAAAGGTGCCGGTGGCGAAGCCAAAGCGGATCAGCGTCGAATAGAGCAGTTCGCCGGCATAGTCGCCGGTGAAGGGACGGCCGGTGCGGTTGGCGCCGCGCAGCCCCGGCGCGAGGCCGACGATGAGCAGCCGCCCATCGACCGGCCCGAAGGAGGGAACCGGCGCATTGTGCCAGCCAGGCTCCTGCGCGCGCCAGTGATCGCGGAAGGCGACGAGGCGCGGGCAGAGCGGGCAGTCGTGCGGCGGCTCGGCGTCGGCCACCGCCGGGGAGGCGTGGAAAGCCGCCATCGGGGCTCAGGAATCCGCCGCGTCGTCGTCCGGGGCCGGAGCCGGCGTGCGCCGTTCCAGAAAGCGCGGGGTTTCCTGCATGCGGCCGGAACGGTCCGCCGGATCGCGGCCGACCTTCGCCTGCAGGTCCACCAGGTCGAGGAACACGTCGGCCTGCCGGCGCAACTCATCGGCGATCATCGGCGGCTGGGTGTGGATGCTGGAGACCACCGTCACCCGCACGCCCTTGCGCTGCACCGCCTCCACTAGCGAGCGGAAATCGCCGTCGCCGGAGAAGATGACGATGTGGTCGACATGGGCGGCGAGCTCCATGGCGTTAACGGCCAGCTCGATATCCATGTTGCCGCGCACCCGCCGACGGCCCTGGCTGTCGGTGAACTCCCGCGCCGGCTTGGTCACCACCGAATAGCCATTGTAATCCAGCCAATCGAGCAGCGGGCGGATCGAGGAATATTCGGTATCTTCAACCAGAGTCGTGTAATAAAACGCCCTCAATACATAGCCGCGGCTTTGAAATTCCTTCAGAAGTCGCTTGTAGTCGATATCGAAGCCGAGGGACTTGGTGGCGGAGTACAGATTGGCCCCGTCTATGAAGAGGGCGATCTTTTCCATGCCGTGGACCATAATGAGAATATACCCGGACTGACAATGTGGCCGCCCCGGTATACGTGCCGATACCGGGAAACGTTCACGCCATAGACATATCGGATTTATGGCGGCGGCGAGACGGTGGACCCGGTTGTCCGCCGCTTTTAATCGCCGGAGGGACGGAGAGGGCGCCTCATGCCGGCGGCAGAGCTTGCCCGTGAGCGCGGATTGGTTTAAGGACCGCGCTTCCCCTCTTTCGTCAGGAGTGCCGAAGCATGGCTCGCGTCACCGTCGAGGACTGCATCGACAAGGTCGACAATCGCTTCGAGCTGGTCCTTCTTGCCGGCCATCGTGCGCGCGCCATCGCGTCCGGCGCGCCGATCACGGTTGACCGTGACAATGACAAGAACCCGGTCGTCGCCCTGCGCGAGATCGCCGACGAGACCGTCTCGCCGGAAGATCTGCGCGAGGAACTGATCCACTCGCTCCAGAAGTTCACCGAAGTGGACGAGCCGGAGCCAGAGACCGTTCCGATGATCGCTTCCCAGGTTTCGGGCGGCGACGATTCCGATGTCATGCTGGACCGCATGACCGAGGAAGAGCTGCTGGCCGGCCTGCAGGGCCTCGTGCCGCCCGAGCCGAGCGACGACGACGAGGGCTGAGCCGAGGCTCGGCTCCGCGCCCACCCCTTTGCAGACGGCCCGGCCCTGTGCCGGGCCGTTTCCGTTTTGCCTGCCATTTCCGCGACATGCGGCTTGCGCTGGCCGGTCTTGCGGACGATATCTAGCTGAGCGGCCGCCCCGGCCGATCCTTCTCGCGAGTCCCTGTCATGATGCGGCAGTACGAGCTCGTCGAGCGCGTGCGCCGGTACAATCCCAATACCGACGAAGCGCTGCTTGACCGCGCTTACGTCTATGCGATGCGCGCCCACGGCACGCAGAAGCGCGCCTCGGGCGATCCTTATTTTTCCCATCCGCTCGAAGTCGCCGCCATCCTGACCGACCTCAAGCTGGACGATGCGACCATCGTCGCGGCGCTGCTGCACGACACCATCGAGGATACCGACGCCACCCGCGACGAGATCGACAAGATCTTCGGCCAGCAGATCGGGGCGTTGGTTGAGGGGCTGACCAAAATCAAGAAACTGGACCTGGTGTCCAAGCAGGCCAAGCAGGCGGAGAATCTGCGCAAGCTGCTGCTCGCCATCGCCGACGATGTGCGGGTGCTGTTGGTCAAGCTCGCCGACCGCCTGCACAATATGCGCACGCTCAAATGGGTGCCGGAGGAAAAGCGCTCCCGTGTCGCGCAGGAAACGCTCGACATCTATGCGCCGCTCGCAGGGCGCATGGGCATGCACGACATGCGCGAGGAGCTGGAAGACCTCTCCTTCCGCCAACTCTCGCCGGAAGCCTATGACTCCATCCTCGGGCGGCTTCAGGCGCTGCAGGAAAGCAATGGCGAACTGGTGGCCGCCATTGAGCGCGAACTGTCCGACGCTATCGCCCAGAAGGGCATCGGCGCGGTTGTGACCGGGCGGCAGAAGCGGCCGCACTCGATCTGGCGCAAGATGGAGCGCAAATCCGTCGCCTTCGAGCAATTGTCCGATATCTACGGCTTCCGCATCATCGTTGACACGGTGGAGGACTGTTACGCGGCGCTGGGCGTCGTGCACACCAAATGGCCGCTGGTGCCGGGGCGGTTCAAGGACTACGTCTCGACGCCGAAACAGAACGATTACCGCTCCATTCACACCACCGTCGTCGGACCCGGCCGCCAGCGCGTCGAGCTGCAGATCCGCACCCGGCAGATGCACGAAATCGCCGAATACGGAATCGCCGCGCATGCGCTCTACAAGGACACGGGCGGCTCCGACCCGCTTACCCGCGATTCCAACGCCTATGCCTGGCTGCGGCGCACCATCGAATTGCTCGCCGAGGGGTCCAGCCCCGAGGAGTTCCTGGAGCACACCAAGCTCGAACTGTTCCATGACCAGGTGTTCTGCTTCACCCCCAAGGGGCGGTTGATCACCCTGCCGCGCCGGGCCACGCCGATCGACTTCGCCTATGCCGTGCACACCGGCGTCGGCGACCGGGCGGTCGGCGCGAAGATCAACGGCAAGATTTCGCCGCTGGTGTCGGAACTGCAGAATGGCGACGAGGTGGAGATCATCACCGCCGCCGGCCAGACCCCGCCGGCGGCGTGGGAATCCATCGTCGTCACCGGCAAGGCGCGCGCCGCGATCCGCCGCGCCACCCGCGCCGCCGTGCGCGCCCAATATGCCGGACTCGGCAAGAAGATCGTCGAACGGGCCATCGTCCGCGCCGGCAAGGTGTTCTCCGAGGAAAAGCTCGCCGCCTCGGTCGGCCGGCTCGCCCGCGCCTCGCTGGAGGATGTCTATGCCGCCGTGGGCCGCGGCGAGATGCGCTCCGACGATGTGGTGAAGGCGGTTCACCCGGAATGGACCGGCCCACGGCCCGAGGAGCGTGCCGCGCTGAAGGGCGAGGGCTGGTTCGAGCTGGAAAAGGGCCAGAGCCTCAAATTCAAGATCCCTGGCATCGAGAGCGATCCCGACCCGCTGACAGCCATCCCCATTCGCGGCATCAATCGCGAATTGCCGGTGCGCTTCGCGCCCAATGGCGGCGCGGTGCCCGGCGACCGTATCGTCGGCATTCTCTCGCCGGGAGAAGGCATCACCATCTACCCCATCCAGTCGCCGGCACTGCAGGATTTCGAGGAGGAGCCCGAGCGCTGGCTCGATGTGCGCTGGGATGTGGAGGAGGATGACCCGCAGCGCTTCCCGGTGCAGATCGTCGTCGTCGCCACCAATGAGCCAGGCTCGCTGGCGCAGATCGCCCAGGTGATCGGCGAGCGCGACGGTAATATTGACAATCTGCGCATGTCCTCGCGTTCGGCCGACTTCACCCGGATGGTGATCGACATCGGCGTCTATGATCTGCGCCACCTCAACGGCATTCTAAGCGACCTGCGCGCACGCCCCGTGGTGTCGAGTGTCGAGCGGGTAAACGGGTGATAGGGAACCGTTAACCTTGTTCGGCGTTTCCTCGGCAGTGCCCTGAAGCCTCCGCAGGAGACCGCGATGACCGACCAGATCAAGGCCAATGTCCGTATCATGTCGGGTGCCGCCAAGGTTTTCTGGGGCAAATTGGCCGGCGATGCCCACAGGGTCGCCAGCGGCCGAGTCGAGCAGCTTGCCGGGGAGGCCGCTCTGGCTTGCGCCCGCGCGCGCAGCCGGGTCGGACGGGTGGTCCCTTCCGTCCGCGCCTGAGCCGGGCGGCAATGGGTGACGGCGCCCGCGGGATGAGTTATCACGCCAGCCGTTCTCAAATCTGCTCCGGGCGTTTGCGATGACACAAGACGAGGTGGTGGCCGAGTTCCGCGCCGCTGGTGCGCTGCTGGAAGGGCATTTCATTCTCTCCTCCGGCCTGCGCAGCCCGGTGTTCCTGCAGAAGATGTTCATCTTCCAGGACCCGGTGCGGACAGCGCGCCTGTGCAAGGCGTTGGCCGAGAAGGCGCAGGCGGCGTTCGGCAGGATCGACTATGTCGTCTCCCCCGCCGTGGGCGGCATCGTTCCGGGCTATGAGACGGCGCGGCAACTCGGCGCCATGGCGGTGTTCGTGGAGCGCGAAGGCGGCACCTTCCAGCTGCGCCGCGGCTTCACCATTCCGCCGGAGGCCAAGGTGCTGATGGTGGAAGACATCATCACCACCGGCCTTTCCTCGCGCGAATGCCTCGCGGCCATTGCCGAGCACACCTCCAATGTTGTCGGCGCCGCCTGCCTGATTGACCGTTCCAACGGCAAGGCCGACCTTGGCGTGCCGCTGGTGGCGCTGGCCAGGCTCGACATTCCCGCCTATCCCGCCGATGCGCTGCCGCCGGAACTGGCGGCGCTGCCGCCGGTGAAGCCGGGCTCGCGCGGCATTCAGGGGGTGAAGGCGTGACCCGCATCGTCCCGCCCATCCGCCTCGGCGTGAATGTCGACCACGTCGCCACCATCCGCAATGCGCGCGGCGGCGACCTGCCTGACCCCGTGCGCGCCGCCCAGCTGGCCTGCGCCGCCGGGGCCGATGGCATCACCGCGCATCTGCGCGAGGACCGCCGTCACATCCGCGACAGCGACATGCGCCGCCTGCGCGAGGAACTCACCGTGCCGCTGAATTTCGAGATGGCGGCGACCGACGAGATGGTGGCCATCGCGCTCGAACAGCGCCCGCACGCCGCCTGCCTTGTACCGGAACGGCGAGAGGAGCGCACCACCGAGGGCGGTCTCGACGTGATCGGCGGCGGGATCGACCTGGCCCACAAGGTGGAGAAGCTCGGCGCGGCCGGCATTCGCGTCTCACTGTTTGTGGCCCCGGATGCCGAGCAGATCGCCCGCGCCGCCGATATCGGCGCGGCGGTGATCGAGCTTCACACCGGCGCGTGGTGCGAATTCCTGGCCGCCGGCGAGGCCCACGAGGCCGAGGCCGAACTGGGGCGGCTGGTCGCGGCGGCGGCGCAGGGCAGCGCGCTGGGGCTGGAAATCCACGCCGGGCATGGGCTCGACTTCGCCACGGCGGAAGTGATGGCGGCCATCGAGCCGATCCGCGAACTCAATATCGGCCATTTCCTCATCGGCGAATCCATCTTCGTCGGGCTGGAAGGTGCCGTGCGCCAGATGCGCGCGGCCATGGCACGCGGGCGGGCCCGTATCGGGGCGCCGCAGGCGGCGTGAGGGAGAACAGGGCGTGATCCTCGGCATCGGCTCGGACATCACCGACGTGCGGCGCGTGGCCGAAGTGCTGGAGAGGCACGGCGAGCGCTTCCTCAACCGGGTGTTCACCCCAGTGGAGCGCGCCAAGTCGGATCGCAGAGCCCGCCGGGCCGAGAGCTATGCCAAGCGCTTCGCCGCCAAGGAGGCCTGTGCCAAGGCGCTCGGCACCGGGCTGGCGCAGGGCGTGTTCTGGCGCGACATGGGCGTGGTCAACCTGCCCTCCGGCCGGCCGACCATGAACCTCACTGGCGGAGCCAAGGCACGCCTCGACGCGCTGACGCCGGCCGGGCACGAGGCGCGCATCGACCTGACCATCACCGATGATGGCCCGCTGGCGCAGGCCTTCGTCATCATCAGCGCGGTCCCGCTTTCGACTGGGGGATAGGCGGTTCTGCCGTCAGGTCACCTCATGCGAAGGTGAGCCGGGCGCGTTGCCGCGGCTTCGCTGAGCCGCTATAGGAGCCGCACGGCCGCCGCGCGCGGCATCGCCGTGCCGCTGAGCGCACCGGAAGGCAACATGACGTCCACCACCGAACCGAAGAAGCAGGAAGGCGGCCTCGGCGAAACCGTGAAGGTCATCCTTCAGGCGTTTCTGATCGCCCTGCTGATCCGCACCTTTCTGTTTCAGCCCTTCAACATCCCCTCCGGGTCGATGAAGGAGACGCTGCTGGTCGGCGATTATCTCTTCGTCTCCAAATACAGTTATGGCTACAGCCGCTTCTCGCTGCCGCTGTCGCCGCCGCTTTTTGACGGGCGCATTCTCGGTTCCACGCCCAATCGCGGCGACGTGGTGGTGTTCAAGCTGCCGCGCGATGAGAGTACCGATTACATCAAGCGGGTGATCGGCCTGCCCGGCGACGAGATCCAGATGATCGGCGGTCTGCTGCACATTAACGGCGTTCCGGTGAAGCGCGAGGACGCCGGCTACTGGATGGATGACGAGGGCAATGGCAAGGTGGAGCGCGTGAAGCGCTGGATCGAGACCCTGCCCAATGGCGTGAGCTACTACACGCTCGACCTCGTCGAGAACGGCTTCTACGACAATACCGATGTCTACAAGGTGCCGCCCGGCCATTATTTCATGATGGGCGACAACCGCGACAATTCCACCGACAGCCGGGTTCTGAGTCAGGTCGGCTATGTGCCCTATGAGAACCTGATTGGCCGCGCCCAAATCATCTTCTTCTCGGTGAAGGAGGGCGACGCGGCCTGGCAGTTCTGGAAATGGCCGTGGACGGTGCGCTGGGACCGTCTGTTCACCTTCGTGCGATGACGCGCAGCAAGAACCGCGTCGCCGACGACGCCGGCCTGGAGGCGCTGGAAGCGGCGCTGGGACATGTTTTCGCCGACCGCGCCCATCTGCGGCTCGCGCTAACCCATATCAGCGCCGTCACCGGCGTGCAGGGGTCGAAGGCGCGGGTGCGCTCCTATCAGCGGCTTGAATTCCTCGGCGACCATGTGCTGGGGCTGATCGTCTCCGACATGCTCTACCGCGCCTTCCCGCAGGCGGAGGAGGGCGAACTGTCGCGTCGCCTCGCCGATCTCGTCTGCGAGGACGCCTGCGCCGAGGTGGCGCTCGCCATGGGGCTGGGCCCGCATCTGCGGCTCGGCTCCGGCGAGGACCGCTCAGGCGGGCGCGAGCGGCCGGCGATCCTGGCCGATGTGGTGGAGGCGGTGCTGGCGGCGGTGTATCTCGACGCCGGCTTCGCCGCGGCGGAAGCGATGGTGGAGCGCTTCTGGCGCGCTCGCCTTTCCACGCCCGGCAGTTCCGCCCGCGACCCCAAGACCGCTTTGCAGGAATGGGCGCAGGGCCGGGGCCTGCCGCCGCCGCATTATCGGTTGGTGGAGCGCTCCGGGCCCGACCATAATCCCGAATTCCGCATTGCCGTCGACGTGCCGGGCTTCGAGCCGGTAGAGGCGACCGGCTCCTCCAAGCAGAACGCTCAGAAGACCGCCGCTGCGGCGTTTCTCCAACGGGTCACAGCATGAACGACACCATCGAAGAAACACCCGAAGCACCGGCCGAGACCACGCGCTGTGGCTTCGTCGCGCTTATCGGCACGCCCAACGCCGGCAAGTCGACGCTGACCAATGCGCTGGTGGGCACCAAGGTCTCCATCGTCTCGCACAAGGTGCAGACCACCCGCGCGCTGGTGCGCGGCATCGCGATTGAGGGCGCGACGCAGATCGTGCTGGTGGACACGCCCGGCATCTTCGCGCCGAAGCGCCGGCTGGAAAAGGCAATGGTGCGCTCCGCCTGGAGCGGGGCGGGCGACGCCGACGCCGTGGTGCTGCTGATCGACGCGCGCGCCGGGCTGACCGAGGACGTGCAGGCGATCATTCGCGGGCTGACGGATGTGAAGCGGCCGCGCGCGATCCTGCTGAACAAGATCGACCTGGTGAAGCGTGAGAGCCTGCTGGAACTCGCCGCCAAGGTCGCCGAACTCATCAGCTTCGACCGGCTGTTCATGGTCTCCGCGCTTGCCGGCGACGGGCTGAAGGAATTGCGCGAATGGCTGGCGCAGATCCTGCCGCTTGGCCCGTGGCTCTACCCCGAGGACCAGATTTCCGATGCGCCGATGCGCTCGCTCGCCGCCGAGATCACCCGCGAGAAGCTGTTCCACCGGCTGCATGAAGAGCTGCCCTACCGCTCCACTGTCGAGACGGACTCCTGGCAGGAGCGCAAGGACGGCTCGGTACGCATCGAGCAGACCATCTTCGTCGAGCGCGAGAGCCAGCGGAAGATCGTGCTCGGCAAGTCCGGCGAGACCATCAAGGCCATCTCCATGGCCGCGCGCAAGGAACTGACCGAGATCGTCGAGGCGCCGGTGCACCTGTTCCTGTTCGTCAAGGTGCGCGAGAACTGGGCCGATGATCCCGCCCGCTACCGCGAGATGGGGCTGGAATTCCCACAGGAGTGAGGCCGCCCGATGGAGTGGTCCGACGAGGGCATCATTCTCGGCGTGCGGCGGCATGGCGAGGCCAATGCCATCGTCGAACTGATGACCGCCGCGCATGGCCGGCATCTCGGCCTGGTGCGCGGCGGCGGCTCGCGCCGGCAGGCGGCGGCGCTGCAGCCGGGCAATGAGGTGCGCGCGAACTGGCACGCCCGGCTCGACGAACATCTCGGAACCTTCGCGCTGGAAGTGACCGCCGCGCATGCCGGCAGGCTTATGGGCCGGGCCCATTCCGCCTTCGCGCTCAGCCACATCGGCAGTCTTGTTCGCCTGCTGCCTGAACGTGATCCGCATCCCGAACTGCACGGGATGCTGGCTACCATGGTCGCGCATCTCGACCATGAGCGGCTCACCGGCATGATGATCGCGCGTTTCGAACTGCGGATGCTGGCCGAACTCGGCTTCGGCCTCGACCTGGAGCGCTGCGCCGCCACGGGTGGGCGCAACGACCTGCTTTATGTTTCGCCGAAATCCGGCCGGGCGGTGAGCCGGGAGGCGGGGGCGCCCTGGCAGGCGCAGCTTTTCACCTTGCCCTATTTCCTCATCGCCGAGGTCGCCGAGCCGCCGCTGCCGGAGGATGTGGAGGCGGCGTTCGCGCTCACCGGGCATTTCCTCGCCCGGCGCGTGTTCGATCCGCGCGGCCTGCCGCTGCCCGATGCCCGCGCCTCGCTGCTCGCGGCGCTGAAACGGCCCGGTGGATAGCTTTGCGGCCGCGCGTTCGCGTCTTGTTCCGCACGGCGCTTCGCGCTAGCAAGGGGCATGGGTGAGCCACCGATTCCGACCGATGATGGCACGATCGAGCCGATCGGGCTGAAGGCGGCGCTTGAAGAGCGCTACCTCGCCTATGCGTTGTCGACCATCATGCACCGCGCCCTGCCGGATGCGCGCGACGGGCTCAAGCCCGTGCACCGTCGCATTCTCTACGGCATGCGCCTGTTGCGGCTCGACCCCGGCGGCGGTTTCCGCAAGAGCGCGAAGATCGTCGGCGACGTGATGGGCTCGTTCCACCCGCACGGCAACGCCGCGATCTACGACGCCATGGTGCGGCTCGCCCAGGATTTCTCCCAGCGTTACCCGCTGGTCGACGGGCAGGGCAATTTCGGCAATATCGACGGCGATAACGCCGCCGCCGAGCGCTATACCGAGGCCCGCCTCACCGAAGTGGCGCGGCTGATCCTCGACGGCATCGACGAGGACGCGGTCGATTTCCGCCCGAACTATGACGGCACGACGGAAGAGCCCGTCGTCATGCCGGGTGCCTTCCCCAATCTTTTGGCCAATGGCTCCACCGGGATCGCGGTCGGCATGGCGACCTCGATCCCGCCGCACAACGCGGCCGAGCTGATCGACGCCAGCCTGCACTTGATCGACAACCCGAACGCCACCACCGACGACCTGCTGAAATTCGTCCAGGGCCCGGATTTTCCCACCGGTGGCGTCATCATCGAATCGCCGTCCTCCATGGCCGACGCCTACGCCACCGGGCGCGGCGGCTTCCGGCTGCGGGCGCGCTGGGAGAAGGAAGAGACCGGGCGCGGCACCTATGTCGTCGTCGTCACCGAAATTCCCTATGGCGTGCCGAAATCGCGCCTGGTGGAGAAGATCGCCGACCTGCTGAACGAGAAGAAGCTGCCGCTTCTCGCCGATGTGCGCGACGAGAGCGCCGAGGATGTGCGCCTCGTGCTGGAGCCGCGCGCGCGACATGTCGACGCCGAGCTGCTGATGGAAAGCCTGTTCCGCGTCACCGAGCTGGAGACGCGCTTTCCGCTCAACATGAACGTGCTGGTCGGCGGGCAGGTGCCAAAGGTGGTGAGCCTCGTGGAGGCGCTGCGCGAATGGGTCGACCATCGCCGCGAGGTGCTGCTGCGCCGCTCCCGCCACCGCCTCGCGGAAATCGAGCACCGGCTGGAAGTGCTGGGCGGCTACCTCATCGCCTATCTCAATCTCGATGAGGTGATCCGCATCATCCGCGAGGAGGACGAGCCCAAGCCCGCGCTGATGGCGCGCTTCGCCCTCACCGATGTGCAGGCCGAAGCCATTCTCAACATGCGCCTGCGCAGCCTGCGCAAGCTTGAGGAATTCGAGATCCGCAAGGAGCATGACGCCCTGTCCAAGGAGAAGGACGGGCTGGAAAAGCTGCTCGCCTCGGAAGCGCGCCAGTGGAAGGCGGTTGCCGGCCAGTTGGCGGAGACCCGCAAGCGCTTCGCGCCTGACACCCCGCTCGGCCGCCGCCGCACCACCTTCGGCGAAGCCTCCGCGCACAAGGCCGACGCGGTGATCGAGGCGCTGGTGGAGCGCGAGCCGATTACCGTGGTGGTGTCGGAGAAGGGCTGGATCCGCGCGCTGAAGGGCCATGTGGCCGACTTGTCCGCGCTGGTCTTCAAGGGTGACGACCGGCTGAAGATCAGCTTCTTCACCGAGACGACAGCGAAGCTGCTGGTATTCGCCACCAATGGCCGCTTCTACACGCTCGACGCTTCGAAGCTGCCGGGCGGGCGCGGCCATGGCGAGCCGCTTCGTCTCTCCATCGAGCTGGAGCAGGAGGCGGATATCCTCCACGTGCTGCCTTATGTCGGCGGGCGGCGCCTGCTGGTCGCGGCCAAGGAAGGGCGCGGCTTCCTCGTTTCCGAGGATGACTGCCTCGCCAATACCCGCAAGGGCAAGCAGGTGTTGGGCGTCGACGCGCAGGAGGCGGCCAAGGTCGTGGTGGCGACGGGCGACAGCGTCGCGGTCATCGGCGAGAACCGCAAGCTGCTGGTGTTCCCGCTCACCCAGATCCCGGAAATGACCCGTGGACGCGGTGTGCGGCTGCAGCGCTACAAGGACGGCGCGATGAGCGACGTCAAGGTGTTCGCCGGCGCCGAGGGGCTGACCTGGACCGACACATCCGGCCGCACCTGGACGGTGACGGACCTCACGGAATGGCGCGGCGAGCGCGCCGGCGCCGGCCGCCTGCCGCCCAAGGGCTTTCCGCGCAACAACAGGTTCGGCTGAGACACACCCCCGGCCGTGGGCCGGGGGCGTGTTCTGAGCGTTTACCTCAGCTGCCGATGACGCCGCCATCCTTCTTGGTGATGACGACCACGGCCGGTCGCACCGGCATGTCGTCCTTGAAGTCCGGCCAGCGGGTGGAGAGATCCTCGTAATAGGAAGGCCGGCCGAACGGCGCCCAGTCGGTGCCGCCATCGCCGGGGTGCTGCACGGCGACGAAGGCAGTGCGGTCGTCCGGGGTGAACAGCGGGCCGCACATCTCCGCGCCCACTGGCACGCGGAAGAACAGCTTGGAGGTCGCGCGCGCGCCACCTTCCGTGTCCACCGCCCAGAGGCCGTCGGTGCGGCCGGTGTCCTTCGGGTTGTTGCCATCGGTCGCGACCCAGAGCCGGCCGGCGGAATCGACCGCGCAATTATCCGGCATGCCGAACCATCCATTGCGGGTGGTGTCGGTGGAGAAGGACGCGCCGACCGAAGCGACGGACGGATCGCCGCATTTCAGCAGCACTTCCCAGCGGCCCTTGGTGGCGGCGAAATCGCCGTCAGCCTCGGCGATTTCGATGATATGACCGAAGGCGTTCTTGGCGCGGGGGTTCGCGGCGTCGACCTGCTCGTCCTTGCGGCGGGTGTTGTTGGTCAGCATCACATAGACCTTGCCGTTGACGCCGTCCGGCTGAACGTCTTCGGGTCGGTCCATCTTGGTGGCGCCGAGCAGGTCGGCGGCGCGGCGGATCTCGATCAGCACGTCCGCCTGGCTGGCGAAGCCGTTGGCGGCAGTCAGCGGGCCTTGGCCGAACACCAGCGGCATCCATTCCAGCGCGCCGTCGGCGTCGAACTTGGCGACATAGAGCGTGCCGGAATCCAGCAGCTCCATATTGGCGGCGCGGTCATTCGGGTTGAACGTGCCGGCGGTGACGAATTTGTAGACATAGTCGAAGCGCTCATCATCGCCGAGATAGAACACGACGCGGCCGTCCTTGGCGACGATCGACTCGGCGCCCTCATGCTTGAAGCGGCCGAGCGCGGTGCGCTTCTTCGGCACCGAATTGGGGTCGTTCACATCGACTTCGACAATCCAGCCGAAGCGGTTCGGCTCGTTCGGCTCCTTGGCGAGGTCGAAGCGGGGGTAGATGTTGCCCCACTCATAGGCGCCCTCCGGCACGCCATAACGCTTGTAATTGGCGGCCTCCTTGTGTCCCTCGGGCAGCTTGCCGAGGAAGTAGCCGTGGAAATTCTCCTCGGCCATCACATAGGTGCCCCAGGGCGTGACGCCGCCGGCGCAATTGTTCAGCGTGCCAAGCACCTTGGTGCCGGTCGGGTCTTCCGCCGTCTTCAGCCGGTCGCTGCCGGCGGCCGGGCCGGTGATTTGCATGGGCGTCGTCGAGGTGATGCGGCGGTTGAGCGCGCCATCGCGTACCACCTGCCATTTGCCGTCCACCTTCAGGATTTCGACAATGGTGCCGCCATGCGCGGCCATCTCGATGTCGACGCGGGCCTTGTCCGCCGGCGCCACCTTCAGCTTGCCATCAGTGACGCTGACAATGCCGGGGAACATCAGGTGCTCATTGGTATATTCGTGATTCACCACCAGCAGGCCATGCTCCGACGAGCCGCCCAGGGGGATGAAACCGACATAGTCGTTGTTGTAGCCGAATTGCCGGCGCTGGGCCTCGGCGGTCTGGTTCTTCGGGTCGAAGGCGGGGGAGTCGGGAAAGAGCGGGTCGCCCCAGCGCAGCAGCACCTCGGCGTCATAGCCTTCGGCGACATGATGGGTTTGATCGACGCCGGCCTCGACCTCGACGAAGCTGAAGGCCGAGCCATTGGCGGCGGCGCCATCCGTGGCGGCCTGCGCCTTCTCGGCGGTCAGCAGGGCCGCCGGGCCGACGGTGGCGGCGATGGCGGAGACGGCGAGCGAGCCCTTCAAGAGCCCGCGACGGGAGAAGCGGAGCGAGATCAACTCGCCCATGGTCGGGTTGAGCGTCGGGTTGTTGCCAGCGCCGTCGGCCTCTTCGAGCAGGCTGGTGCGGAAGGGTGATCCGTGTACGGGGTCGAGGGAGTTGTCGGTCATGGGGGGCTCCGGCAATCTGTCCCGCTCCGGGTTGGAAGCGTTCCAGACAGCTAGTCCCGCTGCGTCACATCCCGATGACGCCGGCGCCTCATCGGCATCATTCTGTCATATGACGGCCCGGTGACCTACTCCTCCACCCGCAGCCAGCCCGCCGGCGCAAGCCGTTCCTGCGGCAGGAAGCGCCGCTTGTAGCTCATCTTGTCGGACCCCTCGACCCAGTAGCCGAGATAGACGAAAGGAAGTCTCATTTCCTTCGCCTTGGCGATGTGATCGAGGATCATGAAAGTGCCGAGCGAGCGGGCGGCCTCGTCCGGGTCATAGAAGGAATAGACCATGGACAGGCCATCGGCGAGCACATCGGTCAGCGCCACGCCATAGAGCGCGCCGTGGCCGCGCCCGCTGACCGCAGTGCCGGGCCCGTGGCGGCGATATTCGATCAGCCGGGTGCGGACATGGCTGTCCTCGACCATCATGGCATAGTCCAGGACGGTCATATCGGCCATGCCGCCATCGGAGTGACGGCTGTCGAGATAGCCGCGAAACAGCGAATATTGCTCAGCGGTCGGTATGGCGGCGCGGATATCGCCAACAAGATCGGCATTGGCCTGCCGCACCCGTCGGAAGCTGCGGGTCTCGCGGAAATCGTCCACGCAGACCCGCACAGAAACGCAGGCGCGGCATTGCTCGCAGGCCGGACGATAGGCAATCGACTGGCTGCGGCGGAACCCGCCATGGGTCAGCACATCGTTCAACTGCGTGGCGCGCTCACCCACCAGATGCGTAAAGACCTTCCGCTCCGACCGGCCCGGCAGATAGGGGCAGGGCGAGGGTGCGGTCAGGTAGAACTGCGGTGTGTCGCGCGAATGTTCGGTCACGGCTGGTTCACATTGCGTGGGCGTCAAGGATCGCGCGGCGCGGGCGCGACGTCAAAGCCTGCCGCCGCCAAAATCGTCGGGATCAGCGATAACCGCGCAACTCGCCGGCCCGCTCGTCATTATTGGTGACGACGGTGCCGATGATGAAGTCGTGCACCAGCCGCTTGCGCCGGTTGAGCAGGCCGACAATCGTCACGAAGGGCGTGAACACGCTGACCGACACCCAGAACAGCACGAGGCTGACGACCGCGAGCATCGGCGTCATCGGAGCGCCGTGCCACAGCCGCATCTCGATGCCCATGGCCCTCATGCCGATGGTGGCCGAGCGCGGCCCGCCAAGGGTGAGGCCGACATAGACAAGGGCCCACACGACGTAGCCTGGCCCCAGCAGGCTGAACAGGAACCAGCCAATGCCGAACGTCAGGAAGCCAAAGATGAAGATCAGCAGCGCCGCCATGCCGACCGGCACGCAGATCAGCACCGTGTCGATAATGAAGGCAATGAAGCGACGGAACAGCACGCCGCGGAAATACTCGGGTTCGACGAGCGGATCGAAGGCATAGGGCCGCACCGCCCCGTCATCGCTGGTGTCGAACATGCCGGTTTCCTCCCGGAGCGTCAGGTGGGGGCCGTTTGCGCTGCCGGCAAGGGCACCGCGCCGCTCGCGGTCAGCTGGCGGACTGCCAGTCGACCCGCACCACGTCCATGCCATTCTCGATCAGCGCGCGGTAGACCTCGTCGGCATGGGTGCGGTCGCGGGTTTCGACGGTAACGTCGAGACGCGCGCCCTTGGCATGAACGTCGAGGAAATGCCGCTTGTGTTCCACTTCGAGAATGTTCGCCCCGAGGCCACCCAGCAGGCTGGCGATGATGCCGAGTTCACCCGGACGGTCGAGCATTGAGAAGCGGAAGGAGACGATCCGTTCCTCCCGCTCCAGCTCGCGCATCATGATCGAGGCCACAATACGCGGGTCGATATTGCCGCCCGAGACGACCAGCCCGACCTTGCGGCCGCGATAGCGGTCGGGGTCGGCCAACAGCGCAGCGAGGCCGGCCGCGCCGGCACCCTCGGCGAGCGTCTTCTGCTGGGTCAGGAACAGGTTCACCGCACGCTCAATGGTCGGCTCGCCCACCAGCACGACGTCGGACACCAGCGCCGAGACAAGCTCGCGCGTCAGCGTGCCTGCCTGCTTCACCGCGATTCCTTCCGCGAGCGTCGCGCCTTCGCAGGGCAGCGACTGCTGGTGCAGCGCGTTCCACATCGAGGGGTAGAGCCGGGTCTCGACGCCGACGATCTCGATGTCCGGCCGCATGTCGCGCGCGGCGACCGCCATGCCGGAAATCATGCCGCCGCCGCCCACCGGGACGAGCAGCGAATCGAGATCAGGCGCGTCCTCCAGCATCTCGGCGGCGATCGAGCCCTGGCCGGCGATCACATGTCGGTCATCATAGGGGTGGACCCAGACTAGATGCTCGTTATGGGCGATGCGGTCGGCCTCCTCGGAGGCATCGCCGACCGATTCGCCGTGCAGCACCACCCGCGCGCCATGCGCCTCGGTGGCCGCCACTTTCACGATGGGCGTGTGCTTGGGCATCACGATGGTGGCGCGGATGCCGAGCCGGGCGGCGTGATAGGCCACCGCCTGCGCGTGATTGCCGGCCGACATGGCGACGACACCGGCGGCGCGTTCCTGCGGCGACAGGCTGGAGAGCTTGGTCAGTGCGCCGCGCTCCTTGAAGCTCGCCGTGACCTGCAGATTCTCGTATTTCACATAGACATGCGCGCCCGTAATCGCCGAAAGGCGCGGCGCCGGCAGGGTAGGCGTGCGCAGCACCGCGCCATCCAGCAGCTTGCGTGCGGAGGCGACATCGGCGGGGGTTACGGGCAAGGTCATGGAACCACTCAGAATTCTCGCGGCGACGCGGCCGCACGCTGGAGGAGCCCTCCCGGCCGCAGAAGAAGAACGGCCGCCAGAAGGGAGTAGATCACCACGTCGCGATACGCGATATCGAAGGCGGACGACCACACGATTTCGACGCCGGCGACGATGACCGCGCCAATAAGCGCGCCCGGCACCGAGCCAATGCCGCCAATAATAGCCGAAATCAAGGCTTTGAGCGTCATTGACATCCCGTCGCCGGGTGTAATCGTTCCATAGGCCACGACCATGGCCACTCCCGCAAGCCCGGCGCAGCCTCCGGCCAGCGCGAAAGTCGCACCGATCAACCGGGGAACGCGGACGCCGACCAGCGCCGCCATCAGCGGGTCATCGGCATAGGCGCGCCAGTTGCGGCCGTAGTCGGTGAAGCGGATCAGGCCGATGAGGAGCGAGATGCCGCTCAGCGTCAGGCCGGCGGCAAGCAATTGCGCCGGGGTGACGGTGGCGATGAAGCCCGTCTGGCCGGCGACGAAGATCGGCCGGTTGAACAGCGCCGGCAGCCAGTTCTCCCGCGAGGCGGCGGTGAGGCGGAACAGTTCCGTCAGCACGATGGCGAGCGCCAGCGTCGCGATCAGCACCGGCTGCGGCGAGCGGGCGCGGGCGAGGATCGGCATCATCACGCCGCGACCGATCACCCAGCTCAACAGCGCCGCGCCCGCGATGCCGGCGATCAACGCCGTGGTCAGTCCCGCCGGGTCTATCCGCCCGAGCGCGCCGGCAAGGCTGAAGGCGACCAGCATATAGACGCCGCCGGCGACGGCGATTTCGCCGAAAGCGAGGTTGATCCGGCCGAAAAGCCCGTAAATCAAGGCGAAACTGGCGGCGATGAGCCCGTAGACACCCATCAACACCAGCCCGCCCAGCCCCTGCTGCAGCCAATAGGCGCCCTGCGGCCCCAGGCGCAGAAGCGGTTTTCTTCCCGTATCGGCCCGGCTGTCCTCCAGCCCCCAGCGCTTGAGAATGTAGAGCTTCACCTCGCCGAGGGGCCGGCCATCGGCGACCAGCCCCACCAGATCGAAACGGGCGGCGCCGGTGCGGGCGGCGAACTGGCAGACCAGTTGATGCGCGGCGCTGCCGAGCGCGGAGCGGGTGCGGTAGCTGTAGCGGAGAGCGGCGGGGTCGCGGGCGAGCGGCGCGAGCTGGGTTTCGGTGATCTCGGTGCCGTCCTCGTGCAGCGCCTCAGCAGCGGCGCGGCACAGCCGCGCCTGGTCGGAATCGACGACCGAACCGCAGCCAGTGAGGAGGAGTGTCAGGCCGATCAGTGCAGTGAGAACGAGGCGATGGCCGAGGCGCGCGGCGCCGGTCATGGGAACGCGCCCCGCCGCCGTCAGGCGTCGCGGGCGAACTTTTCCGCCACGCGAGGGGCGAAATAGGTGAGGATGCCGTCGGCGCCGGCGCGCTTGAAGGCCATCAGGCTCTCCATCATCGCCTTCTCGCCGTCGAGCCAGCCATTGCGGGCCGCTGCCTCGATCATCGCGTACTCGCCCGACACTTGATAGGCGAAGGTCGGCAGGCCGAAGGTCTCCTTCAGCCGGTAGACGATGTCGAGATAGGGCAGGCCGGGCTTGACCATCAGCATGTCCGCGCCCTCCTCAATGTCGAGCGCCGCTTCGCGCAGCGCCTCCATGCCATTGGCGGGGTCCATCTGATAGGTGCGCTTGTCGCCCTTGAGGCAACCGGTGGAGCCGACCGCGTCGCGGAACGGGCCGTAGAAGGCGGAGGCGTATTTGGCGCTGTAGGCGAGGATCTGCGCGTCGTGATGGCCCTCGCCGTCGAGCGCGCGGCGGATGGCGCCGACGCGGCCGTCCATCATGTCGGAGGGGGCGATGACATCGGCGCCGGCTTCTGCCTGCACCAGCGCCTGCTCCACCAGCACCGCCACCGTCTCGTCATTGAGGATGCGGCCCTGCGTGTCGAGCAGGCCATCATGACCATGGCTGGTGTAGGGATCGAGCGCGACATCGGTGATGAGGCCGATCTCCGGCACGGCGTCCTTGATCGCCCGCAGCGTGCGGCAGACGAGATTGCCGGAGTTCAGCGCCTCACGCCCGTCCGCCGTGCGCAGCGCCGGGTCGGTGTAAGGGAAGAGCGCCAGCGCGGGAATGCCGAGCCGCGCCGCCCGCTCCGCCTCGCGCACCGCCTCATCGACGGTGAGGCGCTCGACGCCCGGCATGGAGCCGATCGCGCTGCGCTCGCCATGCCCGTCCTTGACGAAGATCGGCCAGATGAGATCGGCGACGGTGAGCGTGTTCTCCCGCAGCAACTGGCGGGCCCATTCGGATTTGCGGTTGCGCCGGGGGCGCTGCAGCAGATCGAGCTTCGAGGAGGAATCCGGCCGGCCGGAGGGCTCGGGATGAACGGGGCGCGGACGGGCGAAGGGAATGGTCATGAACAAGCTCGCGAAGACACTCGGCAGGGAGGCCGGGATCCCGCCGCGTCGCCTCCGGCGCGGCACTTTCGAATGGTTATAGCTCCATACGACGTCGCGCGCGACCTCTTCACCCGGGTGATTGCGTATAAGCCGGTTTTCACATTGCGGGGCATGTTGACGCGGTGGGGCACCGGGCGCCGACCGGACGCCGCGGCGTGGGGGCCTTCATCGGCCTTGCGGCTTTGCCGGCAACGTGGAAAGCCCTAAGTGGCAGGCGAGACAGCGGCAAGGCAGGAGCCACGTGACTACCGATATCGGCATCAGCTTCGAGCAGCGGGGCACGCTCGGCCTCGTGACGCTCGACCGTCCCCGGGCGCTGAACGCGCTCGACCATCCCATGGTGCGCGCCATGGACGCGACGCTGCGCCGCTGGATCGACGACCCGTCCATCGCCCATGTCGTGCTGCGCTCCGCGCATGAACGCGCCTTCTGCGTCGGCGGCGATGTGCGCGCCATGGCCGAACTCGGCCGCACCGGGCGTAAGGAGGAGGCGCGGCAATACTGGCGCGACGAATACGCGCTCGACTATCTCATCGCCAGCTACCCCAAGCCCTTCGCCTCGCTGGTCGACGGCCTGTGCTTCGGCGGCGGCTTCGGCCTGAGCGGGCATGGGCGCTACCGCGTGGCCGGGGAAACTCTCGGCTTCGCCATGCCGGAAGTGGCCATCGGCCTGTTCCCCGATGTCGGCGGCACCTTCGTGCTGCCGCGCCTGCCGGGCTGGAGCGGCACCTGGCTCGCCATGACCGGGGCGCGCATCGGCATGTCGGACGCGGTGGCGCTCGGCCTCTACACCCATCACATCCCCGTTGCCCGCTGGCCCGATTTGCTCGCCGTGCTAGCTGCGGGCGAGCCGATGGAGGCGGCGCTCACCCGCCATGCCGCCCGCCCGCCGGCGCCGGCCCTCGCCAGCCTCTACCCGCATATCGACCGCATCTTTGCCGGCGGCTCGGTGGCGGCGATCGTGGTGGCGCTGGAAAAGGTGGGGGAAGGCGAGGGCGAGGCGGCGGACTTCGCCCGCCTGCAGCTTGAGACGCTGCGCCGCGCCTCGCCGACCAGCGTGCACATCGCCTTCCAGCAGATGCAGCGCGGGCTCGGCCTCGACCTTGCCGGCTGCCTGTCGCTGGAATTCCGGCTGGTGACGCGGCTTCTGGACCAGAGCGACTTCTTCGAGGGGGTGCGCGCCGTGCTGGTCGACAAGGACCAGAAGCCGATCTGGCGTCCCGGCCGGCTGGAGGAGGTCGACCCCGCCGCCATCGCCGCGCTGTTCGAGACGCCGCTCGACGACGAATTGCTGCTTGCCTGAGCGCGATTTGGAGTATGGAAGCGCCATGAGCTCGCCCTACGACCCCATCGACGCCACGCTCGGCCTGGCCGGCACCCACATGCCGCTCTGGCAGTCGCGCGTGATCATCTATCTGCGCTGCCTCGCCGGTTTCCTCATGGTGAAGACCGTCTATAGCTGGACGCTGATCTGCGGCGTGTGGGACGGCGACATGAGCCGGTTCGAGATGATTTCGCTCGCGGCGAAATCGGCGGTGATCTGGGCCGCGATCATGAATCCCGTCGCTGCCGTCGGCCTCTGGCTCGGCGCCTCCTGGGGCGTGGTGCTGTGGCTGGTGACGGCCATGGTGCAGATTCTCATCAACGCTTCGGCACCGGAGGGCGTCGGCCGGCTGATGTTCGTCGCCGCGCTGGAGACGGTGCTGGTCGCCGGCTACGCCTTCCTGACCTACAAGGCCGCGCGCGAGAGCGAACGCTGACGCTTCACCATCTGTTAACCCCCGGTGGTGACGAAGGATTCAGCCTGTCGCTTAAACCGATCTTAGCTCCGCCCGCCGAAGACTTGGCCTCTCACGAGAGGGATCAATCCCCAGAGCGAGACAGGGGTACGGGCCATGCGCGCAGCTCAGGCGGCCAATGTCGTCAGCATCAACGAGGCCGGGGAGGAGCGTCGGGACGCGATCCGTCCGCTCTACCGGGAAGCCGTCACGCTGGTGGAACGGCTGCACCGGCGGCTGCTCGACGTGGTCAAGGACGAACTGGACCGGCGCGGCCGCGAGGATATCAACGCGGTGCAGGCGCTGCTGCTGTTCAATATCGGCGACGCCGAGCTGACGGCGGCGGAACTGCGTACGCGCGGCTATTATCTCGGCGCCAACGTCTCCTATAATCTCAAGAAGCTGGTTGAGACCGGCTTTCTCGACCATCGCCGTTCGCGCGTCGACCGCCGCGCGGTGCGCATCCGCCTGACCGAGAAGGGCGAGGAGGTGCGCGACATCGTCGACGGCCTCCACGCCAAGCATCTCGTCACCATCGAGCAGATCGGCGGCATCGGCCCGCAGGATTTCCAGCAGCTCAACAAGGCGCTGAACCGGCTGGAACGGTTCTGGACCGACCAGATTCTCTACCGGCTCTGATCGGCCGTCCGCAGCTCAGCGCTGCAGGAACCCTTCCAACGTGTTGGCCACATTGATGCCGATCGCCTCGACGGCATAGCCGCCCTCCATCACGAACAGGGTGGGGCGGGCGAGCGCGGCGATGCGGGCGCCGATTTTCAGATAGTCCGGGCTGTCGAGCAGGAATTGCGAGATCGGGTCTTCCTTGTAGGTATCGACGCCGAGCGAGACGACGACCACATCCGCCCCGAACGCCTCGATCCGCGCGCAGGCGGCCTCCAGCGCCGCGCCCCAGCCGGCATAGTCGGTGCCCCAGCGCAGCGGGAAATTGGCGTTGAAACCTTCACCGACACCGGCCCCGATCTCGTCGGCAAAGCCGAGGAAATAGGGAAATTCCTGCAGCGGGTCTGCGTGGATGTTGCACACCAGCACGTCCGGCCGGTCGTAGAAGATCGCCTGCGTGCCGTTGCCGTGATGGTAGTCGACATCGAGAATGGCGACGCGGGCGGCGCCCCGGTCGCGGAAGCTCTGTGCCGCGACGGCGGCATTGTTGATGAAGCAATAGCCGCCCATCGTGCCGGCATGGGCGTGGTGGCCGGGCGGACGGCAAAGGGCGAAGGCGGATTTCTCGCCGCCGGCGACGAGATCGACGCCGGTCAGCGCGATGTCGGCCGCCGCCTGCACGGCGTCCCAGGTGCCCGCCACCATGCAGCAGCCGGCATCGAAAGAGTAATGGCCGAGCTTGCCGTCAATGGTCTCCGGCACGATGTCTGTACGCATGCCCGGAGCGCGCCAGAAGCTCGGCAGCGCCGGGAAGTCGCGGCCATCCGCCGTCCACAGCTTCCAGGCATCGGCGAGGAAGCGGACATAATCCGCGTCGTGCACCTTGAGCAGCGGGTCGAGACCGTGCGCCGCCGGCTCGATCAGCGTGCCGAAGGGCCGCTCGCCAATGGCGTTGAGAATCATCGCCACCCGCTCGGGCTTCTCGAAAGCGGGGACGACCCGGCCGTTCATCAGTTCGACATGGCCGGAATGGCCGAGATGGCGCGGCGAGTGGATGATTTTCATGGCAGGGCCCGGATTCGCGAAACGGTGGGGGCGCCACGATAGGCGCGGGCGGCGCGCGCTGTCATCTCCCCCCGTGCCGTTCCGCCTTGTGCGGTGTCGCGCCCTTCCGCAGCGTCTGCCGCCTCGATGCAAGGCACCCCTGCGGCGCGCATGCTTTGAAAGCCCGGGGTGCTGTGCTAAGCGACCCGCCTCGATTTCGCGGTCGGCACGCCGCCGGCCGGGAGGCATCGCCACCGCCCAGGGAGGCCGGTCTATGTCGTCCGAAGCTCATGCTTCTTCCGCTGAATTCACCAACCGCTTCTTCTCGGCGCCGCTGTCCGAGACCGATCCGGAGCTCGCCGGCGCCATCACCGCCGAGCTCGGCCGCCAGCGCGACGAGATCGAGCTGATCGCGTCGGAGAACATCGTCTCGCGCGCCGTGCTCGAGGCGCAGGGTTCGGTGCTGACCAACAAATATGCCGAAGGCTATCCCGGGCGCCGTTATTATGGCGGCTGCCAATATGTCGACGTGGCCGAGCAGCTTGCCATCGACCGCGCCAGGAAGCTGTTCGGCGCCGGCTTCGCCAATGTGCAGCCGCATTCGGGCGCGCAGGCCAACACCGCCGTGTTCTTCGCCCTGATGCAGCCGGGCGACGCCTTTCTCGGCCTCAACCTCGCCGCTGGCGGTCACCTGACCCATGGGGCGCCGGTGAGCCTGTCGGGCAAGTGGTTCAAGCCGATCCCCTATAATGTGCGCCGCGACGACCAGCGGATCGACTATGAAGAGGTGGCCAAGCTCGCCGACGAGCACAAGCCGAAGGTGCTCATCGCCGGTGGCTCGGCCTATCCGCGCCATATCGACTTCGCCAAGATGCGCGAGATCGCCGATTCGGTCGGCGCCTATCTCATGGTCGACATGGCCCATTTCGCCGGTCTGGTGGCGGGCGGCGTGCACCCCAATCCGGTGCCGCACGCCCATGTGGTGACGACCACCACCCACAAGACCCTGCGCGGCCCGCGCGGCGGCATGATCCTGACCAATGACGAGGATCTGGCGAAGAAGTTCAACTCCGCCATCTTCCCCGGCATTCAGGGCGGCCCGCTGATGCACGTGATCGCGGCGAAGGCCGTGGCCTTCGGCGAGGCGCTGCAGCCGGAGTTCAAGGTCTACGCGAAGAACGTGGTCGAGAACGCGAAGGCGCTGGCGGAAAACCTCAAGGGCCACGGCTTCGAGATCGTCTCCGGCGGCACCGACACCCACCTCATGCTGGTCGATCTTCGCCCGAAGAAGCTGACCGGCAAGGTGTCGGAGATCGCCCTCGGGCGCGCCCACATCACCACCAACAAGAACGGCATCCCGTTTGATCCGGAGAAGCCCTTCGTCACCTCCGGCATCCGCCTCGGCACCCCGGCAGGCACCACGCGCGGCTTCGGCGTCGCCGAGTTCCAGCAGGTCGGCGACATGATCGCGGAAGTGCTCGATGTGCTCTCGCAGAAGGGCGTCGACGAGGATAGCCTCGTGGAAGCGTCGGTGCGCGGCAAGGTGGCCGAGCTGGTCGCCCGTTTCCCGCTCTATAGCTGAGGCCGAACGATGCGCTGTCCTTACTGCGGAAGCCTCGACACCCAGGTCAAGGATTCCCGTCCCACCGAGGACAGCGCCGCCATCCGCCGCCGCCGCATCTGCCCGGATTGCGGCGGCCGCTTCACCACCTTCGAGCGGGTGCAGTTGCGCGAACTCACCGTGCTGAAGCGCTCCGGTCGCCGCGTGCCGTTCGACCGCGACAAGCTGGCCCGCTCCATCGAGGTGGCGCTAAGGAAACGCCCGGTCGAGCCCGAGCGGGTGGAACGGCTGGTCTCCGGCCTCGTCCGCCGGCTGGAAAGCATGGGCGAGAGCGAGATCACCTCTGAAATGATCGGCGAGCGGGTGATGGAAAGCCTCAAGCAGCTCGACGATGTCGCCTATGTCCGCTTCGCCTCGGTCTACCGCAATTTCCGCGAGGCCAAGGATTTCGAGACCCTGCTGGGCGAACTCGGCCCCCGGCTCGCCGAGGGCGCATCGGTGGAGGAGCTGACCGCGCGCCGCCCGAATGATGGGGAACTCGACGACTAATGCCCGGCCGGCGCGCAACGCTCGCTATCCCATGACCGGATCGGCTCTCGACGCCGCGCTGATGGCGGCCGCGCTCAGCATCGGCAGGCGCGAACGCGGCCATACCTGGCCGAACCCCGCCGTCGGCGCGCTGGTGGTGCGTGACGGTCCACGCGGGCCGCTCATCGTCGGACGCGGCTGGACCGCGCAGGGCGGGCGCCCGCATGCCGAGCCGCAAGCCCTGGCGCAGGCCGGGGAGGCGGCGCGCGGCGCCACGCTCTATGTCACGCTGGAACCCTGCTCGCACCATGGCGGTACGCCGCCCTGCGTCGACGCCGTGCGCACCGCCGGCATTGCCCGCGTGGTCGCGGCGGTTCAGGACCCCGATTTCCGCGTCGCCGGCCGGGGCTTCTCCATTCTGCGCGAGGCGGGAATCACCGTCGATGTCGGCACCGGGGCGGCGCAGGCACTGATCGACCATGCCGGGCACATCCGTCGCGTCACCGAGGGGCGCCCGCACATCATGCTGAAAATGGCGGTGTCGGCCGACGGCAAGGTGGGTCTGGCCGGACGCCGGCCGGCGGCGATCACCGGCGCGATGGCCCGGGATCGGGTGCACATGCTGCGCGCCACCCATGACGCGGTGCTGACCGGCATCGGCACCGTGCTGGCCGACGATCCGCTGCTCACCTGCCGCCTGCCGGGCATGGCGCAGCGCTCGCCGCTGCGCCTCGTGCTCGACGCCGAGCTGCGGCTTCCCGCCACCAGCGCGCTCGCCCGCAGCCTCGATGTCGCCCCTTTGTGGATCGTGGCCGCCGAGGACGCGCCGGCCGCGCCGGAAGCGATGCTGGGCGCCATGGGCGTCGAGGTGATGCGGGTGCGGCGCCGGCCGGAAGGCGGGCTCGATCTCGACGAGACCCTGAAGCTGCTGGCGCTGCGCGGCCTGACCCGGATCATGGTCGAAGCCGGCCCGCGCGTCGCGGCGTCCTTTCTCGCGGGCGGGCTGGTGGACGAGGTGAACCTGTTCACCGCGCCGCGGCCGCTCGGCCCGGACGCGCTCGACGCGCTGGAGGGGCTGCCACTCGGTGCCCTTGATGACTATCTGAGCGTGGTGGATGAGGAAAAGCAGGGCGTGGACCGCCTGCGCATCATGAGGCGTCGCTAGAATGTTCACCGGCATCGTCACCGACATCGGAACCCTGCGCGCGGTCGAGCCGCGCAACGACGTGCGGCGGCTGACCATCGCGACGCGCTATGACACCTCCGGCATCGAGCTCGGCGCCTCCATCGCCTGTTCGGGCGTCTGCCTCACCGTGGTGGCGCTGCAGCCCGACGCTTTCGAGGTGGAGGCTGCGCCGGAAACGCTGGCGGTGACGACGGCCGGCGACTGGGCCATCGGCGGGCGGCTCAATCTGGAACGCGCGCTGAAGATCGGCGACGAATTGGGCGGCCATATCGTGCAGGGTCATGTCGACGGCGTGGCGCATGTCGTGGCGCGCGAAGACCTCGGCGAGACGACGCGCTTCACCTTCGAGGCCCCGGCGGCGCTGGCACCCTTCATCGCCACCAAGGGCTCGGTGACGCTCGACGGCACCTCGCTCACCGTCAACACGGTGGAGGGCAACCGCTTCTCCTGCCTGCTGATCCCGCACACGCTGACGCACACCACCTGGGGCGCGGTCGAGGCGGGAGGCCGTGTCAATATCGAAGTCGACATGATGGCCCGTTACGCCGCGCGGCTTGCGGAGTTCCGTTGACGCCTGTACGTCGTCGGCTCTGTCAGTTCATGAGGTAACACCATGGCGAGCCCCCGCCCGCCGCGCGCATCCGATGCCGCCGAAACCGTTCCGCTGTTCGGTGAACGCATTCTCATCGTCGAAGCGCGCTTCTACGACGACATCGCCGACGAGCTTCTGGCCGGCGCGCTGGGCGCCATCAAGGCGGCGGGCGCGCATGCCGACGTCATCTCAATGCCCGGCGCGCTGGAGATTCCGGTCGCCGCCGCGATCGCGCTCGATGCCGCCGCCGCCGCCGGCCGCCCCTATGACGCACTGGTCGCGCTCGGCTGCGTGGTGCGCGGGGAGACCTATCATTTCGAGATCGTCGCCGGCGAATCGTCCCGCGCTCTGATGGACCTCGGCGTCGCTCGCAAGGTGCCGGTGGGCAATGGCATCCTCACCGTCGAGACCGACGAGCAGGCCTGGGTGCGGGCGCGGGTTTCGGACGGCAATAAGGGTGGCGGCGCGGCCGAGGCGGCGCTGGCGCTGCTTCGCCTCAAGCGCCGGGTCGGGTGAGCGCGATGACGACCGAGGACAAGCCGGGCGCCAAACCCGCCGGACACAAGCCGCTGCGCAAGAGCGCCGCCCGCCTCAACGCCGTGCAGGCGCTCTACCAGATGGATCTGGCGGCGACGCCGCTGTCGGAAATCCTCGCCCAGTTCGAGAGCCACTGGATCGGCCAGGAGATCGAGGGCGACGAGATCGCTGTCGCGGACGTCAACCTGTTCCGCGACATCGTCAGCGGCGTGGTGCGCGAGCAGCGGCGCGTCGACACGCTGCTGGACGCCGCGCTGGTGCATGGCTGGCCGCTCAAGCGCATCGAGGCGGTGCTGCGCGCGACGCTGCGCGCCGGCACCTATGAACTTTCCGAGCGCCCGGACGTTCCTGCCCGTGTGGTCATCGCCGAATATGTGAACGTCGCCGGCGCCTTCCTCGACCGGGAGGAGACCGGCATGGTCAATGCGGTGCTCGACGGCATTGCGCGGGAGAAGCGGCCGGCCGATTTCGCCGGCTAGAGGGGGAGGCGATGGCGGAAGGTTGCAGCGCGGCGGTGCCGTCCGGCGAAGAGGCGCTGATCGACCGGCTGTTCGCGCCCATCGCCACCCATCCCGGCGCGCTGAACCTGAAGGACGATGCCGCGCTGCTCGCCGTGCCACCCGGCCATGAGCTGGTGCTGACCAAGGACGCGCTGGTCGCCGGCGTGCATTTCTTCGCCGACGATCCGCCCGACGCCATCGCCCGCAAGGCGATGCGGGTGAACCTGTCCGACCTCGCCGCCAAGGGCGCTCGCCCACTCGGGGTGATGCTGGCCTTCGCCATCCCGCCCGAGATGGACGCCGCCGCGCTCGACGCCTTTGCCGGCGGCATCGCGGCCGATGCCGCGCTGTATGATGCCCCGCTGCTCGGCGGCGACACGGTGCGCACGCCGGGGCCGTTCACCGTCTCCATCACCGCCATCGGCGCCGTGCCGGCGGGCACCATGGTGCGCCGGGCCGGCGCGAAGGCCGGGCAGGCGATCGTGGTCAGCGGCAGCATCGGCGACGGCGCGCTCGGCCTCGCCCTGCGGCTGGACCCCGCTCGCCCGGGCTTTGCCGGGCTGAGCGAGGAGGAGGCCGGCTTCCTGCGCGAGCGTTATTTGCTGCCGCGCCCGCGCCTGCCACTGATCCGCGCGCTGCGCGAGCATGCGAGCGCGGCAATGGATGTGTCCGACGGGCTGATCGGCGACCTCGCCAAGATGTTGGCCGCCTCGGGCATTGGCGGCGAGATCGACATTGACCGTGTGCCGCTGAGCCCCGCCGCCCGGCGGGTGCTGGCGGCGGAGCCGGCCCTGCGGGAGACCGCGCTCACCGGCGGCGACGATTACGAAATCCTCGCAGTGGTGCCGCAGGAGGCGCTGAGCCGCTTCCAGACCGTCGCCACCACAGCGGGAATTGGCGTGTCGGTGATCGGCCTCACGCGGGAGGCACCGGAACTTTCAGTCCGAGATTCCGCCGGCGCGCCGGTGGCGTTCCGCCGAGGCAGTTTCAGCCACTTCTGACAAGCCCCGCCAAAGGTTGGGTGTTTCCACGATTGCCTGCGGGCCGGCCGCGACCTAGCCTCAGGGCGGGTCGCCGGAGCAACCGGCGCCGGTTACGGGAACAGCCACAATGAAAATCGCCAAGATTCTGCTCGCGGCCGCCGCGCTCGCCATCGGCACCGGCGCCGCGCAGGCCGAGATGAAGAAGGTCCGCATCGGCACCGAGGGGGCCTATCCTCCGTTCAACTCGGTCGACTCCTCGGGCAAGCTCGTCGGCTTCGACATCGAGATCGGCGAGGCGCTGTGCGCCAAGATGAAGGTCGAATGCACCTTCGTCGCGCAGGACTGGGACGGCATCATCCCCGCGCTGCTCGCCAAGAAATACGACGTGATCCTCGCCTCGATGTCGATCACCGACGAGCGCAAGGAGAAGGTCGCCTTCACCATTCCCTATTACCTGACTCCCGGCAGCTTCATCGCGCCGAAGGACACCAAGATCACCGAGATCACCCCGGCGGCGCTGAAGGGCAAGACCATCGGCGCGCAATCCTCCACCACGGGCGCGACCTATCTCGAAGACAAGTACAAGGACTCGGAGATCAAGCTCTACCCGACGCAGGACGAGGCCAATGCCGACCTTGCCGCCGGCCGCCTCGACGCCGTTCTGGCCGACAAGTTCGTGCTCTATGAATGGCTGGAGAAGTCCGCCGACGGCAAGTGCTGCAGCTTTGTCGGCCCCGACCTCAAGGACGTGAATCCCCAGGGCACCGGCATCGCCGTGCGCAAGGAGGACAACGAGCTGCGTGAGGCGCTGAACAAGGCGATCGAGGAGATCAACGCCGACGGCACTTTCGCCAAGATCAACGCCAAATACTTCCCGTTCCCGATCAACTGATCGGCTCGCGGGCGGCGCTCCGGCGTCGTCCGCCCCTGCATCGTGCCGACCGCCCCTCTCCCCGCAGGTTCATCATGAAGACCGACACCATCGTGCTCGGCGCCGGCATTGTCGGCACCAGCGTCGCCCATCACCTCGCGCAGCGGGGGCGTTCTGTCGTGCTGGTGGACCGGCGCGGCCCGGGCGACGAGACCTCCTATGGCAATGCCGGGCTGGTAGAGCGCGCCTCGATCTACCCGGTCGCCTTTCCGCGCAAGATCTCGGCGCTTGTGGATGTGGCGCTGGGGCGCAACCCGGCGGCGAACTACCACTGGGATGCGCTGCCCCGGCTGATGCCGTGGATGTACGCCTATTGGCGCGCCTCATCGCCCGCCCGGCTGCTCGACTATGCCCGGGACATGGGAAAGCTGCTGGCCTTTACCGTCGACGAGCATGACCGGCTCGCCCGCGCCGCCGGCGCCAGCCATTTCTTCCGCGAGGGCGGCTGGCTGAAGCTCTACCGCACCGAGGCGGGCCTCGATGTCGAGCGCAGCGAGTTTCCCCTGGCGCATTCCTACGGGTTGAGCGCCCGCGAGATCAGCGTCGACGAGGCGCTGGAGATGGAACCCTCGCTGCGCCCGGTGTTCCGGGGCGCGGTGATCTGGTCGGACCCGCATTCGGTGTCGAGCCCCGGCGGCGTGACGCAGGCCTATGCCGCGCATTTCGCCGAGCTTGGCGGGCGCGTGCTCCGCGGCGATGCCCGCACCCTGGCCCGGCTCGGTTCGGGCTGGTCGGTCACCACCGAGGAGGGTGCCGTCGAAGCGCCCGAGGTGGTGGTCGCTCTCGGCCCCTGGGCGATGGACCTGCTGCGCCCCTTCGGTGTCCGCCTTCCGCTGGAGGTCAAGCGCGGCTACCACATGCATTACCATGCCGAGGGCAATGCCAGCCTTTCGCGTCCGGTGCTGGACGAGGAGGGTGGCTATGTCATCACGCCGATGGTCGGCGGCATCCGGCTGACGACGGGCGTCGAATTCGCCCGCCGCGACGCGCCGAAAAGCCCGGTTCAGCTTGAAAAGACCGAGGTGCTGGCGCGCGGCCTGTTCCCCCTCGGCGCCCGGGCCGAGCCGGAGCCGTGGATGGGCAGCCGCCCGGCCTTCCCGGACATGCTGCCGGTGATCGGGCCGGCGCCGGGCCAGAACGGCATGTGGCTCGCTATCGGCCACCAGCATCTCGGCTTCACGCTGGGGCCGATCACCGGCCGCCTGCTGGCGGAAATGATGAATGGCGAGGTGCCGTGCACCGACCCCGCCCCCTATTCGGCCGAACGCTTCCGGTGAGCCGGCGAACCCTACGCCCGGGTCAGAGGCCCGGGCGGAAGCTGGTGGCGTTGAAGATCTGGCCGATCAGCGAGACTTCCGAGCCGCCGGTCGGCGTGCTGCGGCTGATGAAGTCGAACACCTTGCCGTCCTTGAGGCCGTAATCGGCGATGCGGGTGACGCGCTTGTCCTTGGGGTCGAAATACACCGCGATCACGCGCTGATCGGTGATTTCCGGCCGCAGGAACATCACCTTCTTGGCCTTTTGCGAGATGTAGTAGAACACCTCGCCATCCACGGTGGCGACGGTGGACGGCGTGCCGAGCACCAGCAGCACCTGCTCCTGGCTGGAGCCGATGGGTATCTGCTCCAGCGCTTCGGGGGCGATGACATAGCCGCGCTGCTGCTCCTGCACGAAGCCCGTGGGCGAGCGGGGTAGCCCCATGCTGGCGGTCGCCATCGGCATATCGCCGGAACAGCCGGTGAGGCCGACCACCGCCACGCCGGCCACTGCCAGCGAGGACAGGGCGACCATCCGGGTGCCGGGAGCCTTGTTCCGCGTCGCGCGCGTCGATGCCATCCACTCAACTCCGAAGCTCGTGCCGCAGGCGCCGGAAGGCGTTGCGGCCAGGGGCAGAAAGCACAGGGCGGGTGCCTGATGCAACCATTGCGGCCACAGGCCGGCCCGCCGCAGCGCGGGCCGGACGCGGGGTTGCCAGCGCCGGCCGCCCGCGCTACCTCGCCACCCGAGCCATGTCGGCCAAGGCAATGAGGCAGGAGCCGTCCATGATTCTGCGTTTCTTCCGCCGGAACGACGGAGGCGAGACCATTCAGCGGCTCTATGGCGCGATCGTGGCGCATTCGCGCCAGCCGGTATTTTACACCGATTACGCCGTGCCCGACACCATTGAGGGGCGCTTCGAGATGATCCTCGCCCATGCCTTCCTGCTGTTCCATCGCCTCAAGGGCGAGGACGAGGCGCGGCGCGCGCTGGGTCAGGGGGTGTTCGACGCCTTCTGCACCGACATGGACGCCAATCTGCGCGAAATGGGCGTCGGCGACCTTACCGTGCCGAAGAAGATGAAGAAGGTGGCGGAAGCCTTCTATGGCCGCATCGCCGCCTATGAGGCGCCGATCGAGGCGGGCGACCTCGACGCTCTCACCCAGGCGGTGCTGCGCAACGTCCATGGGTCGAAGCCGGCGCATGAGGGTGAGGCGCGCGCCTTCGCGCACTATATGATAGCTGCCGTGGCCGCGCTGCGGGCGGTTCCTTTCGCCCGCTTCGCCGCCGGCGACTTGCCGCTGGCGCCACCGCCCGCTCTCGGCACCACGGAGATCGACCCGTCATGACCGATACATCGCCGCTGTCCCATCCTGTCCTCGTCGCCAGCCTGCCGGATGAGGGGCTGACGCTGAAGATCGCGCCGGACGCCGCCACCCGCGCCACGCTGGCGGCCGATCTCGGCATCCCCGGCATTGCCTCGCTGAACGCAGAGGTGACGCTGACCCCGGGCCGTGGTGGCACGGTTCATGTCACCGGCCGGGTCGATGCGGTCGTCACCCAGACCTGCGTGGTGACGCTGGAGGATTTCGACGCCCGGGTTTCCGAGGCGATTGACCTGCGCTTCGCCCCGCCTGAGAAGCTGCCGGAGATCCGCCCCGGCGCGGAAATCGACGTGTCCGAACTCGATCTGCCCGACCCGCTGGTCGATGGCAGCATCGACGCAGGCGCCGTGGTGGCGGAATTCCTCGCCCTCGGCCTCGATCCCTATCCGCGTAAGCCCGACGCGCATTTCGAAGGACCGGCCGAGCCGGGGCCGGTGGAAACATCGCCTTTCGCGGCGCTGGCCAAGCTGCGCGGGAGCGGCGAGGGCAATGCCGATTAGGCCGGGGCAGGGCGGGGAAATGCAACGCAGCTATTGTCAGGACCGCTCAACTCGGGCATGCCGTCAGCGCGACGCTGGCGTCGCCCCGCCGTCCCCGCGATCAATGAGACCCCGCCGCTAGATGTCCTCGCCCGTTCGAATAGCGCTCGACGTCATGGGCGGCGACCATGGACCCGACGTGGTCCTTCCCGGCGCCGAGATCGCGCTCACCCGCCATCCCGACATCGTCTTTCTGCTCTATGGCGATTCCGCGCGGATCGGGACTCTGCTCAAGGACCGCCCGCGGCTGGCGGCGGCGAGCACCGTCGTGCACACCGATGTGGTCGTGCGGATGGACGACAAGCCGAGCCAGGCGCTGCGCCAGGGCCGGCGCGTCTCTTCCATGTGGCGCGCCATCGACGCGGTGCGGGTGGGCGAGGCCGACTGCGCCGTCTCCGCCGGCAATACCGGCGCGCTGATGGCGATGGCCAAGGTCAACCTCAAGATGATGGCCGGCATCAGCCGTCCGGCGATTGCCTGCCTGTGGCCAACCATGCGCGGAGAGAGCGTGGTGCTCGATGTCGGCGCTTCGATCGGCGCGACGGCGCAGCATCTCGTCGACATGGCGGTGATGGGCGCGGCGATGGCGCGAATCGTCTTCGACATAGAGCGGCCTTCGGTCGGGCTGCTCAATGTCGGCGTCGAGGAGATCAAGGGCGTCGAGGAGGTGAAGGATGCCGCCGCCGCCCTGCGCGCGTCCGAGCATCCCGGCCTTGCCTATCACGGCTTCATCGAGGGCGACGATATCGGCCGCGGCAGCGTCGACGTGGTCGTCACCGAGGGCTTTTCCGGCAATATCGCGCTCAAGACCGCCGAGGGCACGGCCAAGCAGGTCTCGGAATTCCTGCGCGGCGCCATCAGCCGCAGCTTCATGGCCAGGATCGGCTATCTGCTGGCGAAAGGCGCGTTCCGGGCGCTGCGGGAAAAGCTCGACCCGCGCAAGTCCAATGGCGGCGTGTTTCTCGGCCTCAATGGCGTCGTGATCAAGAGCCATGGCGGTACCGATGCCGAGGGTTTCGCCTCGGCGGTCGATATCGGCTACGACATGGTCCGCTACCAGCTTCTCTCCCGCATCGAAGCGGGAATGAATGATCGTCCGCAGGTCAGCCATGCCGGCGCTGCGGATGCCACCGTCTCTGACGAGTTACAGGTTCCATCGTGAGTGCAATCCGTTCCGTCGTGCGTGGTGTCGGCTCCTATCTGCCGGCCCGCTGTCTGACCAATGCCGACCTCGCGCAGATGGTCGACACCTCCGATGAATGGATCGTCCAGCGCACGGGCATCCGCACGCGGCACATAGCGGCGGAAGGCGAAGTGACCTCCGACCTCGCCATCCACGCCGCGAAGGCGGCGCTGGCCGATGCCGGGCTGACGCCCAATGATATCGACCTCATCGTGCTGGCCACCTCGACCCCGGACAACACCTTTCCCGCCACGGCGGTGAGCGTGCAGGCCGGGCTCGGCATGACCCATGGCGCGGCATTCGACCTGCAGGCGGTGTGCTCGGGCTTCGTCTTCGCCCTCGCCACGGCCGATAATTTCCTGAAATCCGGCGCCTATCGCCGCTGTCTGGTCATCGGCGCGGAAACCTTCTCCCGCATCCTGGACTGGTCGGACCGCACCACCTGCGTGCTGTTCGGCGACGGTGCCGGCGCGCTGGTACTGGAAGCGGTGCGCGACGGCGATGAGGGGCGCGGCATCCTCACCTCGCATCTGCGCTCGGACGGGCGGCACAAGCACAAGCTCTATGTCGATGGCGGCGTGTCCTCCACCCGCAGCGTCGGCTTCCTGCGCATGGAAGGCCGCGAGGTGTTCCGCCACGCCGTGGGGATGATCACCGATGTGATCGTCGACGCTTTCCAGGCCACCGGCGAGTCGGCGGAGACCATCGACTGGTTCGTGCCGCACCAGGCCAATCGCCGCATCATCGACGCCAGCGCGGTCAAGCTCGGCATCGCACCGGAGAAGGTGGTCATCACCGTCGACAAGCATGGCAACACCTCCGCGGCCTCGATCCCGCTGGCGCTGGCTGCGGCCTATGCCGATGGCCGCATCAAGCGCGGCGATCTGGTGCTGCTGGAAGCCATGGGCGGCGGCTTCACCTGGGCATCCGCGCTCGTGCGCTGGTAATACGCGCCGCAGGCGCGAAGCGCCGTTGACCGGCAAGGGCGACGGCGCCTAGTTTGACGTTCATTAACAGCGGCTCCGACGGGACAGGGAACACGGCAATGGCAGGTCGCACCATCACGCGCGCCGATCTGTGCGAGGCGGTTTATCAGCGGGTTGGGCTTTCGCGCACGGAATCGGCGGCGCTGGTCGAGACGGTTCTATCGGAGATCGCCGACTGCGTCGCACGCGGCGAGACGGTGAAGCTCTCGTCCTTCGGCTCCTTCGTGGTGCGGCAGAAGGGCGAGCGCATCGGCCGCAACCCGAAGACCGGCGAGGAAGTGCCGATCGCCCCGCGCCGGGTGATGGTGTTCAAGCCCTCCAACATCCTCAAGCAGCAGATCAATCGGGCCTCGCCGGAGTCGTGAGCGCGCGGCAGGACCAGTCGGGGGCGGAGAAGGGGCCTGACGCCTTCCGCACGATCAGCGAGGTCGCCGAAGACCTCGACCTCCCCCAGCACGTCCTGCGCTTCTGGGAGACCCGCTTCCCGCAGATCCGGCCGCTCAAGCGCGGCGGCGGGCGACGCTATTACCGCCCGGACGATGTCGAATTGCTGCGCGGCATCCGCCATCTGCTTTACGGAGAAGGCTATACGATCCGCGGTGTCCAGCGCATCCTGAAGGAGGAGGGGCCGCGCTATGTGCAGGCCCTCGCCCGCGACTTGGACGCCGAGGCGCCGGCTTTCGTGGAGGGGCGCCGGGACGCGATGGACGATGAGGCGCCGCCGCGCCAGCCGGCAGCCAGGCCGCAGCAGGTTCCCGTGCCGGAGTCGCACCCGGCGCCCGAACGGAGCTTCGCACCCGACGAACCGGATGGCGGCTCCTTTGGCGGTAGTTTCGACCTGATGCCGGGCCACGCGCGGCCGCTGTCGGAGGACACGGGAGCGCGGGAAGGCATGGCTGCGCGGGACGATATGGCTGCCCGACGCGGCCGGCGGCGGCCGGAGAGCGCGCCCGATCATCTCGACCTGCCGCTGCTCGCCGATCTCGCTCCGCCGCCCCGGCCCGCGCAAAGCGAGCCGGCGATGCGCGCCGTGCCGCCGGTGCCCGGCCGCGCCGCAGCGGACCCTTTCCTTGCCGAGCCGCATTTTCCCGAACTCCACCCGGCCGCCGGGTCGGGGGAAGGGTTGGCGCCGGAAGCGCGCCCGGCCGAGCCGCGCCCCTCCTTCCCCTTCCGTCCGGTGGGGCCGGGGCCGGCGACGCCGGCGATCGACGATATGCTGAACTATGTGCCGGAACGGGCGCGCGCGCCACTGCCGGTGGACGCGCCGCCATCGCACCCGGCGACCGCCGCGCCTTCCGCTGGGCTCTCGGCGCGCGCCGGGCTCAGCCGCGACGAGGTGCAGCGGCTGCAGGCGGCGCTGCACGAATTGCAGGAGTGCCAGCGGCTGCTCGACGCCGCGCGGGACCGGAGCAACTGAACGCGCGCCCCGGTCCGCGAGTGGGCCGAGGCGTCAGTCGACGACCGCTATATCGACCTTCGCGACACCGCGCTTGCGGAAGCCGAGTTCATCGGCCACGGCGGTCGACACGTCGATGATGCGTCCCCTGACGAAGGGACCGCGATCATTGATCCGCACCACCACCGAGCGGCCATTGGCCTTGTTGGTGACGCGAACCCGGGTGTTGAAGGGCAGGCTGCGATGCGCCGCCGTCATGGCCTTGGCGCTGTGCCGTTCCCCATTGGCGGTGCGTCCGCCATAGCCGTAATAGGACGCCATGCCGGACGTCGCGGTGAGGCTGGTCTTCTTTGAACTTGCAAGGGCAGCATTGCCGCCGGCGATAAAGATGATCCCCGTCGCGAATGCCGCGCCGGCGACCCGTCCCATTCCCCAAGCCGTCAATACCTTCGTCCTTCTCCTGTTGGTGAAGGGGCGATGCATGAAAAGGAAATGTGGCAGGGGCATCACGACATTGTGGCTATAACGCGCAGCGTCGAAGCATGTCGTTGTTGGCATGATAATAATATCCGCCAGTAGATCAAGGCTCGACTTGGTCCGTCCCCAGTCGAAATCCCTCACTCACATCCGGGGTGCGCGGACTGTAGCCAGCGACGCAAGGCGTTGAATATAGATGGCATTACAGATATGCGCAGCGGCCCACGGGCTAGTCTGCGAGAGTTAGAGAGCGCCGCGCTCATCCTAAAGCGCCGATGGATTTCCGGCCCGTCCGGGTGCTATTCCAGCGCCACGGGCTGCGGCCATTTGTCGAGGGAGCGTTGGAATGGCGACGAACGAAACCTGCCAGTCGAAGCCGGTGACGGAAGAGGTCGCCGGCCTGCTCCGCAGCCTCGGCGTCGCCGAGACCAACTGGCGCGGCGGCACGCGGCCGGTGCGCTCGCCCATCACCGGCGCGGTAGTCGCCCAGGTGGCCGAGGCGCAGGTCGCGGAGGTCGGAGAGGCGGTGGAACGCGCTGTCGCGGCCTTCGAGGCGTGGCGCACCGTGCCGGCGCCGCGCCGGGGCGAGCTGGTGCGCCTGCTGGGCGAGGAACTGCGCGCCAACAAGGCCGATCTCGGCCGGCTTGTGACGCTGGAGGCGGGCAAGATCATCTCCGAGGGTCTCGGCGAGGTGCAGGAGATGATCGACATTTGCGACTTCGCCGTCGGCCTGTCGCGCCAGCTCTACGGCCTCACCATCGCCTCGGAACGCCCCGGCCATCGCATGATGGAAACCTGGCATCCCGTGGGGCCGGTGGCGATCATCACCGCGTTCAATTTCCCCGTCGCCGTCTGGTCGTGGAACGCGGCGCTGGCGCTGGTGTGCGGCAACAGCGTCATGTGGAAGCCGTCGGAAAAGACACCGTTGACGGCGCTGGCGGTGCAGGCGCTGTTCGAGCGCGCCGCCTTCCGCTTCGGCGGGGCGCCGGAGGGATTGTCGCAAGTGCTGATCGGCGGCGCCGAGATCGGCGCCGCGCTCACCGACGAGCCGCGCATTCCCGTCGTTTCCGCCACCGGCTCGACGCGGATGGGCCGCATTGTCGGCGAACGGGTGGTCCGCCGCTTCGGGCGTTCGATTCTCGAACTCGGCGGCAATAATGCCGCCATTGTCTGTCCCTCGGCGGATCTCGACCTCGCTCTGCGCGGCATAGCCTTCGCCGCCATGGGCACGGCCGGGCAGCGCTGCACCACGCTGCGCCGCCTCATCGTGCATGAGAGCGTCTATGATACGCTGGTGCCGCGCCTCGCCAAGGCCTATGGCTCGGTCGGCATCGGCGATCCGCGCGAGGCGGGGACGCTGATCGGCCCGCTGATCGACAAGGCCGCCTTCGACGCGATGCAGGCCGCGCTCGATGCGGCCCGCGCGGCGGGCGGGCGGGTGCATGGCGGCGAGCGCGTCGATGTCGGCGGGCATGGGGATGCCTATTATGTCCGCCCGGCGCTGGTCGAACTCGACGCGCAGATCGACATCGTCAGGCACGAGACCTTCGCGCCGATCCTCTATGTGCTGCGCTGCACCGGCCTGCCGGAGGCGATCAAGCTGCACAACGGCGTGCCGCAGGGCCTGTCCTCGTCGATCTTCACCAATGATCTGCGCGAGGCGGAGACCTTCCTGTCGGCGGAAGGCTCGGATTGCGGCATCGCCAATGTCAATATCGGCCCTTCGGGCGCGGAAATCGGCGGGGCGTTCGGCGGCGAGAAGGAGACGGGCGGCGGGCGTGAATCCGGTTCCGACGCCTGGAAGGCCTATATGCGGCGCGCCACCAACACCATCAACTATTCCCGCGCCCTGCCGCTGGCTCAGGGTGTGTCGTTCGACATCGACTGATCGGGCGACCAGAAACGTACCACCGCGTCGAGGGCCGGCCGCGGCCGGTCCTCGGTGATGCGCGTCGGCCGGCCGATATGAATGAAGCCGGCGATCCGTTCGCCCGACCCCACGCCGAGCAGAGCGGCGGCTTCAGGGTCGCGCCCGGGCCATTTCAATAGCCACTGCGTGGCAAAGCCCATCGCGACCGCGCCCGCTGTGAGCGCCATGCCTGCGGCACCGGCGGACAGCAGCTGATTCCACTCCGGCACCTTCGCCGCCGGATCGGGGCAACTCACCAGCACCACCGTGACCGGGGCGCGCATCAGATACTCCGTCCACATCTGCGCTTTCGCCGGCGGCAGATCCGGATTCTGCCGGGCATAAAGCGCGTCGAGCCGGGTGCCGAGCCCGCCCCGCGCCGTGCCGGCGAGCACAATGAAGCGCCAGGGAACCAGCCGGCCATGATCGGGCACCCGCGCCGCCAGGGTGAGCAGGCGCCGCAGTTCCTCCTCCGTCGGCCCCGGCTCGGCTAGGCCGCGCAGCGGGGAGGAACGGCGCGTCTCCAGCCGTTCCAGCATCGGTGCGCAGGCGGGAATGTCGAGCGCGGGAGCGTTCTCGCCGTCGGTGGCGGGGGCGTGCGGGTGCAGGGAGTGGTGCATCATTCGGCCTCCATCACAGAGGGCGAGGATAGCCCAAAGCCGAATGGAAAGCCGCCGCGCCGTCCACAGGGCACGCGGCGGCTTGCATAAGGGCCGGCAAATGGCTAGACAGACGGCGCCTCACGGCGTCGGAGCGTAGCGCAGCCTGGTTAGCGCACTAGTCTGGGGGACTAGGGGTCGGAGGTTCAAATCCTCTCGCTCCGACCATTTCATCGGCCGTCCGCCCTTTCACGGGCATCCCCTTCAGCCGGTACACTTACCCACAGATCGAGACGCTTTAACACGGTGGAAACCATGGCAGTGCCTAATAGGCCCCATGATCGACCCGCGCGAAAGCTCACCGCCGACAGCCGCCGCTACCGCCCGTCGGGCGGCGGACGCGGAATCAGCGATTCGGCCGGCGGCGGGCTTGCCGCTTGCGCGCCGGATGATCATTCCAGCGCTTGCTGCTCTCGCCGTGGCGGGCGTCGCGGGCGAGATCACCGCACCACGCTACGAATCCCGGGCGCGGCTGTGGATTGACGGGCGCGATGCCGCCGCGGGGCGCGACAGCGTCAAGGTGTTGTCCTCGCGCGACTTCGCCCGGCAGGCAATCGAAAATCACGGGCTGGCCGGGCGCCTCGCCAACCCGGCGGGGGGCGGCGCCGGCGTGCTCTCCGGCAGCGCTCTCACCCTGGCCGGCTTCGCCCGGCCGCCGGAGACGGCTCCGACCTCGCGCGAAACGCTTGCCCTGCGCACGGTGGAGCGCGGGTTGGAGGTGCGCCAGATCGGCGGCGGGCAGGTGGCGATCGACTTCGTGTCGCCGGACCCTGCGCTGTCGGCCGATGTCGCCAACGCTTTCGCCGCCACCTATGTCGACCTGCGCCAGACGCGCGGCGTGCACGCGGCCGAGCCGGCCGGGCCGGGGCCGATCCCCGCCCGCGTCATCGCCAATGCCGCGCCCGCGCAGTCGTCGCGCTGGCCGACGCCGCTGCTCTCCAGCCTCGTGGCGGGAATCGGCACCTTCCTGCTGGTGTTCGGCCTGCAGGGCTGGCTGCGCCGGCGGCAGGGCGCGCCCGGGCATGAACTCGGTGCCGTGCCGCTGCCGGAAACCTCGCCGCGCCCGCGCCAGCATCTGCCCTGGATCGGCGCCGACACCGGCGAGGCGGCTACGTGCGACGACCTGCCGAGCCCGCTGCGGCTATTGACGCGCGAACGCGAGCAGGCCGATCTCGCCCGGCTGGTGGAGCTGCGCGGCAGCGCCGCACGCCTCGTCACCGTCACCGGCAGCCGGCCGGACGAGTCCATCGCCCGTTGCGCGCTGGCCCTTGGGCGCTCGCTCGCCGGCTCGGCCGAGCGGCGGGTGGTCGTCGTCTGCCTCGATGTCGCCTCGCCCGCGCTCGATGGGCTGACGGCCGATCCCCGTGCACCGGGACTGACCGACCTGCTGTCGGGGGTCTGCGGCTTTTCGGACGCCATTCACCGTGAAAGCGCCTCCCGCTGCCACGTCATCCCGCCAGGGCGTGGGGCGCGCGAGGCGGATGGGCTTGTCACGGCCGACCGGCTTCCTCTGATTCTGACCGCGCTGAAGCAGACCTATGATCACGTGATTGTGGCCGCGCCGCCCTTGGGCGGCATGGCGGGCGCGGAGCGTCTGGCGGGACTCAGCCCGACCACCATTCTGGTCACCCAGCCGGGAGGGATGGCGACCGACGCGGTGCAGGCCTTCGACGCGCTGGCATCGCTCGGCTTCGGCGAAATCGCCATGATCACCTTCACGCCGGAGACGGCCGAGCGGGCGCTCTCGCGCGCGGCGTGAGGGCCCTTCTACAGCGTCTCGGAGCGTCGGTCGTGCCGCTGCATCCAGCGGATAAGCACGGCGGCCGGGACGATCCAGCCAATGCCGAGCACGACATAGGCGACGAACTGCCAGAGGGCGGGCAGGGTGGTGACGCGCCCCTGCGCCAGCGCCATCGCCGCCAGCGCCCAGCCCAGCACCAGCAGCACCATCAGCACCGTGCCGACGAATTTGCGCGAGCGGGCGGAAAGACCGGGACGGGGGGCGGACATGGGCGGCTCCGGGCTGAACGGTCGCGCGAGACAATGAGTCCCGTTGCGCATGGGCGCCGGCCTCTATATCGCTCGCCGCGCCCGGGTGGAAGCCGCCCGGCGCGGGGTGGCCGGCGGGGCAGGCGGCCGCCAATGCAGGGAGCGCCCACCATGGTTCAGCCTCACGTCGCCACCGACGTTCCTCCTCCTCTCGCCGTTTCGCCCGCCGCCGGACACGCCGCCGGAGACCGGCTGCGCCCGGTGCGGCTCTGGCTTTATGTCATGGCGGCGCTGGTGGTGCTGATGGTCGTGGTCGGCGGCGCCACACGACTGACCGAGTCGGGCCTTTCCATCACGGAATGGAAGCCGGTGACCGGCACACTGCCGCCGCTGAGTGACGCGGCCTGGCAGGCCGAGTTCGACAAGTACCGGCAGATCCCGCAATACCAGCAGATTAACCGCGGCATGAGCCTGACGGAGTTCAAATACATCTTCTGGTGGGAATGGGGCCATCGCCTGCTCGGCCGTATCATCGGCTTCGCCTTCCTGCTGCCGTTCCTGTTCTTCCTCTGGCGCGGCGTCATCGACCGGCCGCTGCGCTGGAAGCTCGCCGGACTGTTCGTGCTCGGCGGCATGCAGGGGGCTGTCGGCTGGTGGATGGTGGCATCCGGGCTGGTGAACCGGGTGGATGTGAGCCAATACCGGCTGGCCACGCATCTCACCCTTGCCTGCATCATTCTCGCTGCCATCGTCGCTGTGGCGGTGTCGCTGAAACCGCCGCGCGAAAGCCGGGCCTCGCCCGACTGGCTGCGCAACTATGCGCGCATCCTGTTCGCGGTCGTCCTCCTGCAGATATTCCTCGGAGGTCTCGTCGCCGGGCTCGACGCCGGGCTGACCTATACGACCTGGCCGCTGATGGACGGGCACCTGGTGCCGCCGCTGGACAATCTGTTCGTGCAGCAGCCGGCCTGGCGGAACCTGTTCGAGAATGTGCTGACCGTCCAGTTCAACCACCGGCTGGTCGCCTATCTGCTCCTCGCGCTGGCACTGGGGCACTGGCTGAGCGCGCGGCGGGTCGGCGGCGCGGTGCGCCAGCGGGCGACGCTCATCCTGCTGCTGGTGGCGGCGCAGGCAATGCTCGGCATTCTTACGCTGATCCATCAGGTGCCGATCGACATCGCGCTGGCGCATCAGTTCGGCGCCACGCTGGTGCTGATCGCGGTGACGGTGAACCTGGTGCGGTTGCACGAAGGCGCCTGAGCGCGCCGCTCGGACCGGCCGCATGCGGCGGGTCCGGGGCATTGTCGCGGCCACTGGCGCCGTCGAAGGGCGCGACGCCTATTCGGCGGCGCTGCGGGGCTTCAGAGGCCGGCGGGCCAGCACCTCGGCGAGGAAACGGCCGGTGTGGCTGCGCTCGGACTTCGCGATGAGTTCCGGCGGTCCCGACGCAACGATCTCGCCGCCGCCGTCGCCGCCTTCGGGCCCGAGGTCGATGACCCAGTCGGCGGTCTTGATGACTTCGAGATTGTGCTCGATCACCACCACCGTATTGCCCTGTTCCACCAGCTCGTGCAGCACTTCGAGCAGCTTCGCCACATCGTGGAAATGCAGGCCCGTGGTCGGCTCGTCGAGAATGTAGAGCGTGCGGCCGGTGGCGCGCTTTGACAGTTCCTTGGACAGCTTGACGCGCTGGGCCTCGCCGCCCGACAGGGTGTTGGCCTGCTGGCCGACATGGATATAGCCCAGCCCGACCCGCGAGAGGGTTTCCAACTTGTCGCGCACCGCCGGCACCGCCTTGAAGAACTCCGCGCCCTCATCGACGGTCATGTCGAGCACGTCGGCGATGGATTTGTTCTTGAAGGCGACTTCCAGCGTCTCGCGGTTGTAGCGCTTGCCCTTGCAGACGTCGCAGGTGACGTAGACATCGGGCAGGAAGTGCATCTCGATCTTGATGACGCCGTCGCCCTGGCACGCCTCGCAGCGCCCGCCCTTGACGTTGAAGGAAAACCGCCCGGGCCCATAGCCGCGCGCCTTCGCCTCCGGCAGGCCGGAGAACCATTCGCGGATCGGGGTGAAGGCGCCGGTATAGGTCGCGGGATTCGAGCGCGGCGTGCGGCCGATCGGCGACTGGTCGATGTCGATCACCTTGTCGAGATGTTCCAGCCCTTCCAGCCCGTCATGCGGGGCGGGCGGCTCGGAGGCGCCGTTCAGCCGCCGCGCCACCGCCTTGTACAGCGTGTCGATCAGGAGGGTCGACTTGCCGCCGCCGGATACGCCGGTGACGGCGGTGAAAAGGCCGAGCGGGATGGCGGCGGTGACATTCTTCAGATTGTTGCCGCGCGCGTTCACCACCCGCAGCATGCGCTTGGGGTTCGGCTTGCGGCGCTTGGGCACCGGCACGGTCAGTTCGCCGGTAAGGTATTTGCCGGTGAGCGAATGCGGATTGGCGAGGATTTCCTTCGGCGTGCCCTGGGCGACGATGCGCCCGCCATGGACGCCGGCGCCGGGGCCGACATCGACGACATAGTCGGCGGCGAGGATGGCGTCCTCATCGTGCTCGACCACGATCACCGTGTTGCCGAGGTCGCGCAGCCGCCGCAGCGTGCCGAGCAGGCGCTCATTGTCGCGCTGGTGCAGGCCGATGGAGGGCTCGTCCAGCACATAGAGCACGCCGGTAAGGCCGGAGCCGATCTGCGAGGCGAGGCGGATGCGCTGGCTCTCGCCCCCCGACAGCGTACCAGAGGCGCGAGCGAGGGTGAGATAGTCGAGGCCGACATCGAGCAGGAAGGCGAGGCGTTCGCGGATCTCCTTGAGGATGCGCGCGGCGATCTCGTTCTGCTTGTCGCTGAGCTGGGCGGGCAGGGCGGCGAACCACTCCAGCGCGTGGCGCACCGAAAGCTCCGCTGCCTCGCCAATGTGCCGGCCGGCGATCTTCACCGCCAGAGCCTCGGGCTTCAACCGGTAGCCATGGCAGGACGCGCAGGGCACGGCGGAGAAATACTTGCCGATTTCCTCGCGCGCCCAGTCGCTTTCCGTCTCGCGCCAGCGCCGTTCCAGATTGGTGACGATGCCCTCGAAAGTCTTCACCGTCTCATAGGCGCGCATGCCGTCATTGTAGACGAAGCGGATGGTCTCGGCCTTCGAGCCGTGCAGGATCACCTCGCGCACCTTCTCCGGCAGCTCAGACCAGGCGGTGGTGAGCTTGACGCCGTAATGGCGGGCAATGGCCTCCAGCGTCTGGCCGTAATAAGGCGAGGTCGACTTCGCCCAGGGCGCGATGGCGCCCTGTTTCAGCGAGCGCGCGGCGTCGGGGACGATCAGATTCGGGTCGATCTTGCTCTCATGCCCCAGCCCGTCGCAGGTCGGGCAGGCGCCGAACGGATTGTTGAAGGAGAACAGCCGTGGCTCGATCTCGGCGATGGTGAAGCCGGAAACCGGGCAGGCAAATTTTTCCGAGAAGACGATGCGGCGGGCGTCGCCGCTCTCTTCCTTCTCGTCGGCGAACTCGATCACCGCGATACCGTCGGCCAGACCCAGCGCAGTCTCGAACGAATCCGCCAGCCGGCTGGCAATGTCGGGGCGGACCACGAGCCGGTCCACCACCACGTCGATATCGTGCTTGAATTTCTTGTCGAGCGACGGCGCGTCGGCGATCTCATGGAATTCGCCGTCGATCTTGACGCGCTGGAAGCCCTTCTTCTGGAACTCCGCCAGTTCCTTGCGGTATTCACCCTTCCGGCCGCGCACCACCGGGGCAAGCAGGTAGAGCCGGGTCTTCTCCGGCAGGGCGAGCACACGATCGACCATCTGGCTGACGGTCTGGCTCTCGATCGGCAGGCCGGTGGCGGGCGAATAGGGTATGCCAACCCGCGCCCAGAGCAGGCGCATATAGTCGTAAATCTCGGTGACGGTGCCCACCGTCGAGCGCGGATTCTTCGAAGTGGTCTTCTGCTCGATGGAGATGGCCGGGGACAGACCGTCGATCTGGTCCACATCCGGCTTCTGCATCATCTCCAGAAACTGGCGGGCATAGGCCGAGAGGCTCTCGACATAGCGCCGCTGGCCTTCGGCATAGATGGTGTCGAAGGCGAGCGACGACTTGCCCGAACCCGACAGGCCAGTGAACACCACCAGACTGTCGCGCGGGATTTCGAGATCGACATTCTTGAGATTATGCTCGCGCGCGCCGCGGATCGCTATCGTGCGGGCGTCGCGGCGCGGGAGGTCCACGCGGTCCTTCATTCCGAACTCTTCTCGCCGGTTTCTACGGGCATCTACGCCGAACAACGGACTTTCGGGGCGGCGCAGTCCGGAGACGGGGCCCGCCCGGCGAAGGGATCAGCCCCCGACGCCGTGCAGCGTTGCCAGACCCGCCGCGACAGCAAGTGCGCCGGCTACGGCCAGAAAGGCCCGGCGGATCAACGCCTGGCGCGCCTCTTCGGCACGGACGGCGATGGCACGGGCGCGCGGGGGGCGGCGCATCTGGGTCATGATGGGGACAGGCTCCCTTTTAGAACACAGGGTAAACATAGTCCGGCGCGCGCGCTTCGCAATGTCGACTCAGCACTCTTGCAGCAGCTTAGCCACAATGCTAGGAACATAACAAGAACAATGTGCCCCTTGCGGCGGCCGGCCGACGCTCGGGGGCGCAAAGCGGTGGACAGACGGCCCCGGGGCGCGGCCAATCGGCGGCGGGTCTAGTATAGGTTTCCTTTCTCAAGCGCGCGCCAAGGCGGGCGTCCGGCAGTTTCGGAGGACAAGATGGCGGGCAGCGTCAACAAGGTGATCCTGATCGGCAATCTCGGCCGCGATCCTGAAGTGCGCACGTTCCAGAATGGCGGGCGGGTGTGCAATCTGCGCATCGCCACTTCGGAAACCTGGCGCGACAAGGCCTCGGGCGAGCGCAAGGAGCGCACCGAATGGCACAGCGTGGTGATCTTCAACGAGAACCTGCTGCGCGTCGCCGAGCAGTATCTGCGCAAGGGCTCCAAGGTCTATATCGAAGGCCAGATCGAGACCCGCAAGGCGACCGACCAGAATGGCGGCGAGCGCTATTTCACCGAAGTGGTGCTGCGTCCGTTCCGTGGCGAACTCACCATTCTTGACAGCCGCGGCGGCGGCGGTGGGGAGGGCAGCGGTGACGATTACAGCGCCGGCGGCAGCGATTTCGGTTCCGGCGGCGGCTATGGCGGCGGTTCGGGCGGCGGGCGCTCCTTTGGCGGCGAGCGCCGCCCGGCACCGGCGAGCGGCGCCGGCGGTGCCGGCGGCGGCAAGTTCGGCGGCGGCTCCGGCGGCGGCGATCTCGACGACGAAATCCCGTTCTGACGCTTGAGAACGGGTGCGGGGCCGATCCAGATGGACCTCGCCCCGCTCCTCGACGCTTCCGCAGCTATAAGGCTGCACGCCTTCAGCGCGATCGCGGCCCTGGCGCTGGACACGGTCCAGCTCGCCGCACCGAGGGGCACGCTGTCGCATCGGCCTTGAGCTGGCTGTGGGCCGGCCTCATGGTGATGGTGGCCATCTCGTCCTTCTGGATTCAGGGGATGCGCTGGATCGGGCCGTTCGGCCCCATCCACCTTCTCTCGCTATTGGTGCTCGGGACGCTGCCCCTCGCTCTGCTGAGGGCGCGGCGGGGCGACATTCGCCGCCACGCGGCGGGAATGACCGGCCTGTTCTATCGGGGGCTCGTCGCCGCCGGCCTCTTCACCTTCTGGCCGGGGCGAATGATGATCAGGCCCGGTTCGGCCCTTGAACCGGACGGGGCCGGCGTCAGCTCAGAAACGACGCCCGGATGCCGTCGATCACGAACTGCACCGCCAATGCCGTAAGCACCACGCCCAGCAGGCGCGAGAGAATGGCATTGCCGGTGACGCCGAGCAGTTTGTCCATCCGCCGCGCGGCGAGAAACACCGCAATGCAACTGGCGATGACGAGCGCGGTGATGGCGAACAGCGCGGCCAGCCGCGCCGGATCGCCATGCGCCTCGCCGGCCAGCAGCAGCATGGCGGTGATGGCGCCGGGCCCGGCCATGAGCGGGATGGCGAGCGGGAAGACGGCCAGCGTGCGCAGCAGCTTTTCGCGCTGCGCCACCTCGGAGGCGTCGAATTTGCGTTCGGTGCGGCGGCCGAACACCATTTCGAATGAGATCGCGAACAGCAGCAGCCCGCCGGCGATGCGGAAGGCGGGCAGGCTGATGCCCAGCGCCGCCAGCAGCGGCGCCCCTACCAGGCCGAAGGTGACGAGAATCGCGAGCGCGATGGCGGCCGAGCGCAGCGCCACCAGCCGTCGCTCCGCTGCGGTAAGATCCGAAGTCACCGCCAGGAACAGCGGAGCCAGCCCGATCGGGTCGATCACCACCGCCATGGTGACGATGGCCGAGAACATATAATCGAGCATTCCGCCCCCATCCGTTCTGCATTGCCCGCCGCGCTGAGAACCGCGAGCCCGCGAGACGCGCCCCTTGGAACCGGCGCCGCCACAGCACTATACCTTTCACCCGACGCCAGCGGGCTGCCAATGGCTCGGCATCCGCGCCGGCTCACGCGCCGTGGCCCGGCCCTGCCGTGGCTCCGGGCGCCACGCTTTCGCCACCTTCCCGCAGCGCTGTGGACATGCGCCTGTAAACTATTGACTTAAAAAGGCTTTTGCCGCCACTGAAAAAGCCGGCTTGCTGGCCTTTCAGGGCGGAATCGTCTACACAAGCACATATGTTCCGCAACCACGGAAAGACGATTCCTTGTCCGAATCCGATACGTTGAACCCGGAGGGCGGCGGCCCTTCGGACATCCGGCCCGTCTCGATCACCGAGGAGCTGTCGCGCAGCTATCTCGATTATGCGATGAGCGTGATCGTCTCGCGCGCGCTTCCCGACGTGCGCGACGGCCTCAAGCCGGTGCATCGCCGCATCCTGTTCTCGATGCGCGAGAACAATTACACGCCGGAGCGGCCCTACAATAAGTCCGCCCGCGTCACCGGCGACACGATGGGTAAATACCATCCGCACGGCAACCAGGCGATTTACGACGCGCTGGTGCGTCTGGCGCAGGACTTCTCCATGCGCCTGCCGCTGATCGACGGTCAGGGCAATTTCGGGTCCGTCGATGGCGATCCGCCGGCGGCCGAGCGTTACACCGAAGTCCGGCTCGCCAAGCCGGCGATGACCTTGCTGGACGATCTCGACAAGGACACGGTCGACTTCCAGGACAATTATGACGGCCGCGAGCAGGAGCCGACGGTCCTGCCGGCCCGTTTCCCCAATCTCCTGGTCAACGGTGCCGGTGGCATCGCGGTTGGCATGGCGACCAACATCCCCCCGCACAATCTCGGCGAGGTGGTGGATGCCTGCGTCGCGCTGATCGACGATCCCTCGCTCGATGTGGAGCGGTTGCTCGACTATATTCAGGGCCCGGACTTCCCGACTGGCGCGCTCATTCTCGGACGCAGCGGCATAAGGCAAGCCTATCTCACCGGCCGTGGCTCCATCGTCATGCGTTCGCGCGCGACGATCGAGGAAATCCGCAAGGACCGCGACGCCATCATCGTCACCGAAATTCCCTATCAGGTGAACAAGGCGACGATGATTGAGCGCATCGCCGAACTGGTGCGTGAGAAGCGGCTGGAGGGCATCGCCGAGATTCGCGACGAATCCTCCCGCGAAGGCATGCGGGTGGTGTTCGAGATCAAGCGCGACGCCCAGGCCGATGTCGTGCTGAACAATCTCTATCGCATGACCGCGCTGCAGACCTCGTTCGGCGCCAATATGGTGGCGCTGAACGGCGGCAAGCCGGCGCTGATGAACCTTCTGGACCTGCTGACCGCCTTCGTCGCCTTCCGCGAGGATGTGGTGAGCCGGCGCACCAAATTCCTGCTGCGCAAGGCGCGCGACCGCGCCCATGTGCTGGTCGGCCTCGCCATCGCCGTCGCCAATATTGACGAGATCATCCACACCATCCGCAGCTCGCCCGATCCGGCGTCGGCGCGCGAGGCGCTGATGACCCGCCACTGGCCGGCGATGGATGTCGCCCCGCTGATCGCGCTGATCGACGATCCGCGCCATCGCCTCGCTGAAGACGGCACCTACCGGCTCTCGGCCGAGCAGGCCCGCGCCATTCTCGATCTGCGCCTGCAGCGCCTCACCGCGCTGGGCCGCGACGAGGTGGCGGACGAACTCGACAAGATCGCGGTGGAGATTCGGGAATATCTCGACATCCTCGCCAGCCGCGAGCGCATTCGCGGCATCGTCAAGGACGAGTTGCTGGCGGTGAAGGCGGAGTTCGGCACTCCGCGCAAGACCGAGATCACCGAAGCCGAAGGCGATTTCGAAGACGAAGATCTGATCGCCCGCGAGGACATGGTCGTCACGGTTTCCCATGCCGGCTATGTGAAGCGCGTGCCGCTGTCGACCTATCGCGCGCAGCGGCGCGGCGGCAAGGGCCGCTCGGCGATGCAGACCAAGGACGAGGATTTCGTCACCCGGCTGTTCGTCGCCTCGACCCATGCGCCGGTGCTGTTCTTCTCCTCCAAGGGGCAGGTCTACAAGCTCAAAGTGTGGCGCCTGCCGATCTCCGCCCCGCAATCGCGCGGCAAGGCGCTGGTGAACATTCTTCCGCTGACCGAGGGCGAGCGCATCACCAGCATCATGGCGCTGCCGGACGAGGAGACCTGGAGCCGGCTGCAGATCATGTTCGCCACCAATTCCGGCACGGTGCGGCGCAATGAGCTGTCCGACTTCACCAATGTGAACCGCAACGGCAAGATCGCGATGAAGCTGGAAGTGGGCGAGTCCATCGCCGGCGTCCAGCTCTGCACCGAGGCCGATGACGTGCTGCTGACCAGCGCCAATGGCCAGTGCATCCGCTTCCCCGTCACCGAGGTGCGCGTCTTCAAGGGCCGCGATTCCATGGGCGTGCGCGGCATCCAGCTTGAGGAGGGCGACCGGCTCATTTCCATGGCCATCATCCGCCATGTCGAGGCGACGGCGGAGGAGCGCGCGGCCTATATCAAACTGGCCAATTCCATCCGCCGCAGCCAGAACGGGGCGGAAGGTGCGGGCGAGGAGGGCGAGGTCACGGAAGCCGAGATCGTCGAGGGCGAGGCCGAGGAAGGCGTCGCCGCGCCGGCGGAGATCGACCAGGCCCGCTACGTCGCCATGGGCGCCGCCGAGCAGTTCATCCTCACTTTGTCGGAGAACGGTTACGGCAAGCGCACGTCTTCCTATGAGTACCGCACCACGCGGCGCGGCGGCAAAGGCATCGTCGCCATGGCGGTCAATGATCGCAATGGCCCGCTGGTGGCGTCCTTCCCGGTGGAGGATGCCGACCAGATCATGCTCGTCACCGATGGCGGCCAGCTCATCCGCTGCCCAGTCAACGGCATCCGCACCGTCGGGCGCGGCAGCCAGGGCGTGATCGTGTTCGACACCGCCGAGGACGAGAAGGTCGTCTCGGTGGAGCGCGTCACTGAGGAAGAAGGCGACGAGGCGCTGGGCGGCGAGGCTGCGGGCGAAGACGCAGCAAGCTGAGCCAAGGTCATCATGAGAACACGGAACGGCGCCAGAAGGCGCCGTTCTTGTTTCCACTGCTCGCCTCGTGCCCCTCCCGAGTGTCATCGCCAATGCGAATCCTCTTCCTCCTTCTCGCGCTTGCGGTCATGGCGACCAGCGGTGGAGCTGCGCGCGCCGACGGCGTCGGCTTTCGCCGACTGAGCCTCGCCGAGATGCCGGAGCGCCCACTGGAAGCGGCGGTCTGGTATCCGACGCCGGCGTCGGACCCGCAGACCTTGATCGGTGACAACGCGGCATTGGTGGGCGAATCCGTCATCGTCGACGCCGCCCCGGCAGTCGGTCGCCACCGTCTCGTCGTGCTCTCCCACGGTTTTGGCGGCAATCTCGGCAATCAGGCCTGGCTGGCGGTCACGCTCGCGCGGCATGGCTTTGTCGTCGCGGCGGTGAATCATCCCGGCACCACCAGCCGCAACCTCAAGCCCGATACCGGCGCACGGCTATGGGAACGGCCGCGGGATCTGTCCCGTTTGATCGACCGGATCACCCGCGATCCCGCCTTCGGTGCGGATGCCGACAAGGTCGGTGTCATCGGCCATTCTCTCGGCGGCTGGACGGCCGTGGCGCTGGCCGGCGGGCGTTTCGATCCGACCCGTTTCGCGGCCGACTGCGAGGTTCATGCCCAACTCGCGGCCTGCGAGATATTTGGTCGGCTTGAGGCGGGAAGCACGGTCGAGGCGCGCGCGCTGCTGGCCGGTGATCTCGGCGACCGACGGGTCGGCGCGGCGGTCGCGCTTGATCTCGGCCTGGCACGCGGCTTCACGCCAGAAAGCCTCGCTGCCCTGAAGGTGCCCGTGCTGGTGATGTCGGCGGGCGAGGGCGACGCACAGGTGCCCGCCGCGCTGGAGTCGCGTTATCTGGCCGCGCATCTCCCTTTCGGGTCGGGACGCTATATCGCCTTGGCCGGCGCGACGCATTTCACCTTCCTGCCCTTGTGCAAGCCAGGGGCGGTCGCGTTGCTGGAGGCGGAGCAGCACGGCGATGGCCCGGTCTGCCATAACGGCACCGCTGCGGAGGGGCGCGCTGACCTCCACGCGCAGGTGGCCGAAGCGGTGCTGAACTTCCTCAATGCCGAGCTCGGTACACCCTGAGCGGACGCGGCACAGCGACCGGCGCGCAGGGTGGAAACCGCCGCGGCTTGCGTCCGGGGCCCGAGACCGCTAACCCTTGCCGCGCACCGAGAGGCCCGTGATGAGCGCCATGCGCACCGCCTTCTACCCCGGCTCCTTCGACCCGCCGACCAATGGGCATGTCGAGGTCGCGCGCGCCGCCGCGCGGCTGGTGGACCGTCTGGTGGTGGGCGTCGGCATTCATCCCGGCAAGACGCCCCTCTTCGCTCCGGCGGAGAGGCTGGAAATGCTGCGCGAGATTTTCGAGCCGATCGCCCGCGAGGAGGGCGCGCATCTCGACTGCGTGACCTTCGACAATCTGGTGGTCGACGCGGCTGAGGCGCATGGCGCCAGCCTGCTGATCCGCGGCCTGCGTGACGGCACCGATCTCGACTATGAAATGCAGATGGCGGGAATGAACGCGACGCTGAAGCCCGGCGTGCAGACGGTGTTCCTGCCGGCTTCCCCCATCGCCCGCCCCATCACCGCCACTCTCGTGCGGCAGATCGCGGCGATGGGTGGCGATGTGTCCGCCTTCGTGCCCGACGCCGTGCTGGTCCGCCTCAGCGGCCGGTTCCGGCGCGAGGCTTAGCGGCGGGCCGTGCCCCGCCTTTGATCAACGGAGTTCGTGCCCATGATCCGACGCCTCTTTGCGGCCTTCACCGTCGCCTGCGGCCTGGCCCTGATCGCCGCCGCCCCGGCCGCGGCGCAGGCGCCCAAGCTGCCGCCCAATGTCGATCCGCAGAACGCCATCATCATGCAGACCACCAAGGGTCCGGTGATCTTCGTGCTGCGCCCCGACATCGCCCCGCAGCACGCCGAGCGCATCAAGACGCTGGCGCGCGAGGGCTATTACGACAATGTCCCGTTCCACCGCGTCATCGAAGGCTTCATGGCGCAGACCGGCGACGGCCAGTATGGCAACGGCACCGGCGGCTCGCGCTACCCCAACCTGCCGGCGGAGTTTTCCAGCGTGCCGTTCAAGCGCGGCACGGTGGGCATGGCGCGTGCCTCCAGCCCGAACAGCGCCAATTCCCAGTTCTTCATCACCTTCGGCGACGCTTCTTTCCTCAATGGCCAGTACACGGTGATCGGCCAGGTCGTCTCCGGCATGGAGAATGTGGACAAGATCAAGCGCGGCGAGCCGGTGCAGAACCCGGACAAGATCATTTCGATGAAGGTGGCTGCGGACGTCAAGTGACGCCGTCGACCTTCCAATAAAGGAGAGACACCATGACCGACACCGCCGAAACCACGCTGCTGCTCGAAACGACGCAGGGGCCGGTCAAGATCCGCTTCCGCCCTGACCTCGCCCCCGGCCATGTCGCCCGCATCAGCGAGCTCGCCAAGCAGGGCTTTTATGACGGCGTGGTGTTCCATCGCGTCATTGACGGCTTCATGGCGCAGACCGGCGATCCCACCGGCACCGGCCGCGGCGGCTCGGGCAAGAACCTGAAGGCCGAGTTCAACAAGGGCCGGCATGTGCGCGGCACCGCCTCCATGGCTCGCGCCCAGCACCCGGACTCGGCGGATAGCCAGTTCTTCATCTGCTTCGCCGATGCCGGCTTCCTCGACGGCCAGTACACGGTGTGGGGCGAGGTGATCGAGGGCATGGAGAACGTCGACAAGATCAAGCGCGGCGAGCCGGTGCAGAACCCGGACAAGATCGTCAAGGCGACCGTCTCCGCCTGATCCTCCTAGTCGAGAGCGACATCATCCCGGAGCGGCCGCGCGACCGCTCCGGGATCGTCTTATGTGGAGGCCCGTCCCGAGGTGCGACCCTGCGGCGCGCGGGACGACGGAAACAAGCATGCGTGTCGACCTGTTCGATTTCGACCTGCCGCCCGAGCGCATCGCGCTCCGTCCCGTCACGCCGCGCGATGCGGCGCGGATGCTCGTCGTATGTGCCGGTGGTGAGCCGGAACTGCGGGACGCGCAGATACGCGACCTGCCCGAACTACTCGCACCCGGCGACGCGCTGGTCGTCAACGATACGCGCGTGCTGCCGGCACGTCTCGACGGCATCCGCCGCCGTGCCACCTCGCAGGGCGAAGGGGTGCAGGTCGAAGCCATGCTGCATAAGCGGCTCGGCCCCGACCGCTGGCTCGCGCTGGCCCGGCCCGGCAAGCGGCTGGCGCCGGACGACGTGATTGAATTCACCTCCGCCGACGGTGTCGCCACGCTCGCCGCGCGCGTCGAGGCGAAAGGCGAGGGCGGCGAGGTGACGCTACGCTTTGAGGCGGCAGGCGCCGCGCTCGATGCCGCCATCGCCGTCATCGGCCATATCCCGCTGCCGCCCTATATCGCCGCGAAACGCGCCGACGACGCGCAGGACCGGGCCGATTACCAGACGATGTTCGCCGCGCATGAGGGCTCTGTCGCGGCGCCCACGGCGGGGCTTCATTTCACCCCGGAACTGATCACAAGACTGGAGGCGCGCGGCATCGAGACCCATCGCGTCACCCTGCATGTCGGCGCCGGCACTTTTCTCCCTGTCAAGGCCGACGACACGGCCGACCACCGGATGCATGCCGAATGGGGCGAAGTCTCCCATGAGGCCGCCGCCGCGCTGAACGCGGTGAAGGCGCGCGGCGGGAAGGTCGTCACCGTCGGGACCACGGCCACCCGGCTGATCGAGAGCGCCGCCTCGCAAGAGGGAGTGCTCAGCGCCTGGCGCGGCGAAACCGATATCTTCATCACCCCCGGCACCCGCTTCCGCTTCATTGGCGGCATGCTGACCAATTTCCACCTGCCGCGTTCGACGCTGGTGATGCTGGTCGCGGCGTTCATTGGTCATGAGACGCAGAAGCGCGCCTATGCCCACGCCATCGCGAGCGGGTATCGCTTCTATTCCTATGGCGATGCCTGCCTTTTGCTGCCACAAGCCCGGCCATGACCCTTTACCACACGCACGAACCCCCCCCGTTTCATTATCGCCTGCACGCCACCGATGGCGCCGCCCGGCTCGGCGAGGTGGTGACGCCACGCGGTGTGGTGCGCACGCCCGCCTTCATGCCGGTGGGGACCGCCGGTACCGTGAAAGGTATGTATCCTGGGCAGGTGCGCGAGCTCGGCGCCGACATCCTGCTCGGCAACACTTATCACTTGATGCTGCGCCCCGGCGCCGAGCGCGTCGCCCGGCTGGGCGGACTGCATGAGATGATGCGCTGGCCACACCCGATCCTCACCGATTCCGGCGGCTTCCAGGTCATGTCGTTGGCGGGGCTGCGGAAGATGAGCGAGAAGGGCGTTACCTTCCGCTCGCATATTGATGGCGCCTATCACGAATTGACCCCGGAGCGCTCGGTCGAGATTCAGGGGCTGCTGGGCGCGGATATCCAGATGCAACTGGACGAGTGCGTGCGCCTGCCGGCGAGCCGCGACGAGATCGCTCGCGCGTTGCGCCTTTCCCTGCGCTGGGCGGAACGTTCGAAGAAGGCGTTCGAGGCGCAGCCGCCGGGGCGTGCGCTGTTCGGTATCGTGCAGGGTGGCGACGATTCGGAACTGCGCATCGAATCGGCACGCGGGCTGATCGACATCGACTTCCCCGGCTACTCCATCGGTGGCCTCGCGGTCGGCGAACCGCAGGAGGTCATGCTGGCGATGCTGGAGGTGGTGACGCCCATCCTGCCAGCGGAAAAGCCGCGTTATCTCATGGGCGTCGGCACGCCGGACGACATCATCGAAAGTGTGGCCCGAGGGGTCGACATGTTCGACTGCGTGATGCCGACGCGCGCCGGTCGCCACGCCACCGCCTTCACCCGCTTCGGCAAGATCAACCTGAAGAATGCGCGCCATGCCGAAGACCCGCGCCCGCTCGACGCGGAAAGCGACTGCCCGGCCGCGCGCGACTATTCCCGCGCCTATCTCCACCACCTCGTGCGCTGCGACGAGATGCTGGGCTCAATGCTGCTGACCTGGGTCAACCTCGCCTATTATCAGAGCCTGATGGCCGGCATCCGCGCCGCCATCGCCGAAGGCCGCTTCGAGGCGTTCAAGGCCGAGGTGAAGGAAGGCTGGGCGCGCGGGGACATCCCGGCGCGGTGAGCGCCGCGATCAAACGCGAGGTTCGGCCGTCGCGCCGTCATCCCCGGGCTCGACCCGGGGATCCATGTCTTTTCGATTGGCGAAGCAATGCCGTGGATGCCCGGCACTGGCCGGGCATCGCTATGCCTCGGCGCCTTACACCGCCAGCTTGCCCGCAATGGTGGCGACATGCTTGCCCTGGAAGCGGGCGCCGGCCAGCTCGACATCGGAGGGCTGGCGCGAGCCGTCGCCATCGGCAATGGTGGAGGCGCCATAGGGCGAGCCGCCCTTGATCTCGTCAACGCCCATCTGCCCCTGGAAGGCATAGGGGAGGCCGACCACGACCATGCCGTGATGTAGCAGGGTGGGGACGAAGCCCAGGATGGTGGATTCCTGGCCGCCATGCTGGGTGGCCGAGGAGGTGAAGACCGACCCGACCTTGCCGACCAGCGCACCGGTGAACCACAGGCCGCCGGTCTGGTCGATGAAGCTGCGCATCTGCGAGGCCACCGTGCCGAAACGGGTGGGGGCGCCGAAGATGATGGCGTCGTACTCCTTCAGCTCGTCCACCGTGGCGACGGGCGCCTTCTGGTCGAGCTTGAAATGGTTCTGCCGGGCGATCTCCTCCGGCACCGTCTCCGGCACGCGCTTCACCACCACCTCGGCACCGGCCTCGCGGGCACCTTCGGCAACCGCCTCGGCCATCGTCTCGATGTGGCCATAGGTCGAATAATACAGCACCAGAACCTTCGCCATGTCTCTGCTCCTTGTCCCTAGGCTGGCCGGCGGCCGGCCTGAAATGTCGCGGCTGCAAGCTAATGGCGGTAAGGCCGGCTCGGAAGCGGCATGATCGACCGAGCATTCTTGCGCCCGTGCAATATGAAATAAAGGGAGGCTCGGGGGCGAGCCTTTGGACAGATGCTGCCGCGACGCGCCGTCCGCTTGCCTTCCCCGAACGAAACCCTTAAGCCCCACCCCGTGGGAGCCCGTAGCTCAGCCGGTAGAGCACGTGACTTTTAATCATGGGGTCCTGGGTTCGAGTCCCAGCGGGCTCACCACGCGCAAAGCCGTGTCCTTGAAGCCGTTTTCCGCAGCAGGAGTTGAGATGTCCTACGCACAGTTTCTCCCGGCCTCGGCGTTCGCTCTTGCCCTCGTGGCGGCGCAGCCGGCGTTTGCGGCCGATGCGTTCGAGTGCCCGAAGAGCACGCTGGAAGCCGCGCAGGCGGCGACGATCAAGAAGGTGCTGCCCTCGGGTGACGGTCTCGACCAGGCGGATGCGCTGGACGCGGCGGTCGATGGGCTGCGCGCCGCCGGTTTCGGTTCCGGCCTGATCATTGACGGCGTGATCGCCGCCTACTGCCCGAGCGTGGCCGCGAAGGCCGGCCTGACGGATGCGCAGAAGCGGCAACAGGTTGCGACCTTTGCTTCGCGCGTCACCCGCACCGTCTACTCCCTCGACAGCGCCGACGCGGTGATCCTCGACGTGCCGTTCCCGCCGGAAATCCTCAACGCCATCAACGCCAAGGCGGCAGCCGCGAAGGTGTCGCCGGAAGCCTTCGTGCGCCAGGCGGTCGACGCCGCCCTCAAGTAAGCCTTTGCGCCGGCTCTCTTTTTGGGAGCCGGCGCCTCAGTTTCCGGTCAGGCTTTCCAGCCGGGCGATGACAGTCTGGTGGAACTGGTCCATCGAGTCGATGCTCGTATGGTCGATACCCGGTTGGCCGGAAAGATCAATGTTCTCAAGGTCGCCCGTATAGCCCGGCGACGCCTCGACCGGCTTGCCGAAGCCGTCGGCGGCCCAGAAATTGATGAGAACCGCGACATTTTCCGGCACCGGATCGGGATCGGTGGCGTCGAAGGTCACCGCGAGATCGACCAGAATCTGTTGCGTTTGCAGGCTGTTAGCGATGGAGATCACCGCATTCGCGCCGAGCGAATGGCCGATCAGAATCGTTGGTCCCTCATGGCCCTCGATCTCCCGCCGCTCAATCAGCGCAGTAACCTGCGCCGCCTCGTCCCAGCCATAGATTTCGGCGTGGTAGCCCTGCGCGACCAATTCCTGGGCGAGGGCGTCAAGCCCTTGAGAAAAAACGCCAAAAAGACCGCGCAACAGATAGACATGGGTGTCCGCGCGCGACGGCAGCGGCGCCGCAGCGCTCTGGCCGTGATGCGGCACCTGCGCCGAATTGGCGTGACCAGTGAGTGCGGTGAGGTGGACAGTGAGGCCGACGAGGCCGGTGAGGGTGAACAGACGGCGCGTCAGTCTCATTCGCGGACCCCGGGGCTCGATAATCGCCACGCTACATAGCCGGTTTCTGCGACGCTGTGTCGACCTCTCGCTCCTGCCCCTTGCGGATGAGGAAGGAGAGCACCTCACCCCGCCGCTCCTGCGCCACCAGCTCATGCCCGTCCTGGCGCACGAGATGGGGAATGTCGATGGCGGCCATCGGATCGGTGCAGTCGACGCGAATCAGCGCGCCCGGCGCGGCGCGCGCCAGCGCCCGGCGGGCGTGCAGCGCCGGCAGCGGGCATTTCAGCCCTTTGAGGTCGAGCCGGAGCGGGGTCTCGGAAATGGGGTCAGCCATGGCGCGCGGGTTACGCCGTGACGGAACATGAGGCAAGCGCTTCCCGTCCAACCCGGCGCAAGCGTGATCGGCGCAGCCGCCGGGGCGACTTGACGCCGGGGCCGCGAGGGCCGAAGTGCTGTGAAGAGGCGCGGGGAGGCGAGCATGCGGCTGATCGGATTCGCGGGGTGGAGCGGCGCGGGCAAGACGACGCTGCTGGCGCGGCTCATTCCCGTTCTGGTCGGGCGCGGGCACCGCGTCTCGACGGTGAAGCACGCGCACCATAATTTCGATGTCGACAAGCCGGGCAAGGATTCGCACACCCACCGCACTGTGGGCGCGAGCGAGGTGCTGATTTCCTCGGCCAATCGCTGGGCGCTGATGCATGAGCTGCGCGGCGCGGCGGAACCGGAACTGCCGGAACTGGTCGCCCGGCTCTCGCCGGTCGATCTCGTTCTGGTGGAAGGCTTCAAGCAGGACCATCACCCCAAGATCGAGATCAATCGGGCCGAACTCGGCAAGCCGTTCCTCTATCCCGACGACCCCTTCATCCTCGGCCTCGCCTCCGACCGCCCGGTGCCGGACTGCCCGCGCCCGGTGATCGACCTTAACGACATCGAGGCCATCGCCGATTTCGCCGACCAGCACGCGATCGCCATCAACGCCATCGCCTGGCGCCCCGCCGATCACAGCGCGGGATAGGCCGCGAGCAGGCGCTCGGCGGCGGCGAGGTCGTCGGGCGTGTTGAGGTTGAGGAAAGGGTCGAGCGGCGTCGCCGGCCATTCCACCGGTACGGCGCCGACCTCGCGCGTCCAGTGCATCATCCGCCGCTCGTCTTCCTCCACCAGCAGGCGGAGCAGCAGGGCGCGCGCCGCCACCGGCCACAGCCCGATGACGGGATGCTCACGCCCGCCGGAGGTCGCATAGGCGGCGCCCGTCTCCCCGGCAGCCGCCGCCAGACGTGCGGCCAGATCGCGCGGCAGGAAGGGGCAGTCGCTCGGCACGGTGAGCAGGTGGCGCGTCCCCGGCGCCTCGCGCGCGAGATGGTCGAGCCCGGCGAGCAGGCCGGCGAGGGGGCCAGGATGGCCGGGCAGGGTGTCCGCCACCACAGGCAGATTGAGCCCGAAGCGCGCCGCCGGCCCATTGGCATTGAGCAGAAGCGGAGAGACCTGCGGCGCGAGCCGTGCGGCGATGCGCGCGAGCACCGTCTCGCCGCCGAGCCGCTTCAGCCCCTTGTCGCCGCCGCCCATACGCCGCGACAGGCCGCCGGCGAGGATCAGCCCGGCGGGCCGCGCCGCGTCGCTCATGCGGTCGGCCGGGTCAGCAGATAGGCGCTGGTGCCGACGAAGATCGCGCCAATGATCGCCAGAACCGGCACGGAAAGGCCGATGACGACCAGCAGCACGAAACTGCCGGCCATGCTGCCGGTGGCGACAAGCTGAGCCCAGCGTGGGACCACGCCGTTCGCCCGCCACGCCACCACCGAGGGGCCGAGGCGGGGATGGGTGAGCAGCCAGCGCTCGAAGCGCGGCGAGGAGCGGGTGAACAGCCACGCCGCGAGAATGAGGAAAACTGTGCCGGGCATGACAGGGGTGACGAGCCCGATGATGCCCAGCCCGACGCAGACCCAGGCGAGGGCAAACATCGCCCAGCGCAGGGGCGCCGTGAGAGAAGAACTCTTTCGTTCCGGGCCGGTCATCGCGCCGTGCATCACCGCATCGCCTTGTTCGCCGCGCCCCCAGTTTAGCCCGCGCTCAGCAGCTTCACCGCCACGTCGCGCTCGAACACATGTAGCAACAGCCGCAGGGCCGCGCCACGCGGGCCCCGAAGATCAGAATCGTTCTTGACGATCTCCAGCGCCTCGGCCCGCGCCGCGACGAGAAGATCGCCATGCACCTCCAGCCGCGCCAGCTTGAAGCCGGGAAAGCCGCTCTGCCGCGTGCCGAGTACGTCGCCCTCGCCGCGCAGCTTCAGATCCTGCTCGGCCAGGAAGAACCCGTCCTCGGAGGAGCGCAGCGCCTCCAGCCGCTGCCGCGCGATCTCCCCCAGCGGGCGGCGGTAGAGCAGCACGCAGGTGGAGGCCTCCGAGCCGCGCCCGACGCGGCCGCGCAGCTGATGAAGCTGCGCGAGGCCGAAACGTTCCGCATGCTCGATCACGATGATGCTCGCCTCGGGCACATCGACGCCAACCTCGACCACGGTGGTGGCGACGAGAAGCTGCGTCTCCCCCGCCGCAAAGGCGGCCATGGCGGCGTCTTTCTCCGCCCCCTTCATCTTGCCGTGGACGAGGCCGACACGGGCGCCGAAATGCGCCGCGAGATCGGCGAAACGCGCCTCGGCGGCGGCGAGGTCGGAGGTTTCCGATTCCTCCACCAGCGGGCAGATCCAGTAGGCGCGCCGCCCCTCTTCCAGCGCGCGGCCGAGCCGGGCGACGATCTCGTCGATGCGGTCGGAGGGAATGGCGCGGGTGTCGATGGGCTGGCGCCCGGCTGGCTTCTCTCGCAATTCGCTGGAGTCCATGTCGCCGAAATAGGTCAGCACCAGCGTCCGCGGGATCGGCGTCGCGGTCATGACCAGCACATCCACCGCCTCGCCCTTGGCGGCCAAGGCGAGGCGCTGATGCACGCCGAAGCGGTGCTGCTCATCGACGATGGCGAGCGCGAGGTCGTGGAAATCCACCCCTTCCTGAAACAGCGCATGGGTGCCGATGACGAGGTCGATCTCACCGGCCGCGAGGCGGGCCAGAAGCTCCGCCCGCCCGCGCCCTTTCTCCCGCCCGGTGAGCAGGGCGACGCGAAGGCCCGCCGCCTCCGCCAGCGGGGCGATGGTCTTCATGTGCTGGCGGGCGAGGATTTCCGTCGGCGCCATCAATGCCGCCTGCCGGCCGGCCTCGATCACGCTCGCGGCCGCCAGCAGCGCCACCACGGTTTTGCCGGAGCCGACATCGCCCTGCAGCAGGCGCAGCATGCGGTCCTGCGAGCCGAGATCGGCGCGAATGGCTTTGAGCGCCTCGGTCTGCGATCCCGTGAGCGAGAAGGGCAGGGCGGCAAGGATGCGCGCCGAGAGCCGCCCGTCGCCCACGCTCGGCCGCCCGGCCTGCTTCACCGTGCTGGCGCGCAGAAGAGCGAGGGCGAGCTGGCCGGCGAGCAGTTCGTCATAGGCGAGGCGCTGCCACGCCGGCCCCTGCGGGCTGGCGTCCGACGTGTCCTGCGGCTGGTGCACGCTGCGCAGCGCCGCGAGGAAGCCGATGCCGGGCGGGTCGGCGCGCCATTCCGGCAGCTCCGGCACCTGGGTGAACGCGGCGTCGATGGCGCGGCGCAAATGGCCCTGTCCCAGCCCCTCGACGAGGGGATACAGCGGCTCGATCGGTGGCAGCCTGGCGAGGCCGGCGGCGTCCACCACCCGGTCGGGGTGAACCATCTGCGCCATGCCGTCGTAGAGCGTGACGGTGCCCGACACCCAGCGCGTCTCGCCGACCGGGAGCAGCCGCTCCATCCAGCTTCGGTCCGCCTTGAAGAAGGCGAGCGTCAGGTCGCCGGTGGCGTCGTGGCCATAGACCCGGTAGGGGGCGCGGGAGCCGCGCGGGGTGGGGACATGGCGGTCGACATGGATTTCCACCGTCACCACCGTGTCGGGCACGATTTCCGCCAGGGTCGGGCGGGCGCGGCGGTCGATGGTGGAAGAGGGCAGGTGCAGCAGCAGGTCGAGCACCCGCGCGCCCTCCTCCCGCCCGAGCAGGCGGTTGAAGGGCCGGGCGAGCTTCGGGCCGATGCCGGGAAGGCCGGTGATTTCGGCGAAATAGGGATTGAGAATGTCGGGCCGCACGATGCCGGGAAGGTGGACGATGGGCGCGCGGGGCGCAATCACCCTCGCGCGCGTTCTGTCAGCCATGCCGACAAGCCACCTGACAGCGGGCGCCGCCCGCGCTAGAACCGGCGCCTTCCACGGCCTTGAGAGACAGGGCACAGGACTCACATGACCGGAACCACGCGCTCCAGCGCGGGCCTCGATGCCCGCCGCCGCCGCATCCTCTACCGCTCCTGGCACCGCGGCACCCGCGAGATGGACCTGCTGATGGGCCGTTTCGCCGATGCCTGCATCGGCGAATTGAGCGAGGAGGAGGTGGCCGATTTCGAGAGACTGATCGAGGTCGAGGATCCCGATCTGTTCGGCTGGCTCGGCAGCGGCGTGCCATCGCCGGATTTCGACACCCCCGTCTTTCACCGCTTCCGCCAGTTCCATCTGTCGGGCGAGGGCCTGCCGCCGATATGAAGACCGCGTTCGCCACCCTGACCTCGAAGCTCGCCCCCGGCCGCACGGTCACGCTCGCCAATGTGCCGGGCGGGATGGAGGGCCTCGTCGTCGCCGACCTCGCCCGCGCGCTGGCGGCGCAGGACAAGGCCCCCTGGCCGACGCTGATGGTGATCTGCCGCGACAGCGAGCGCATGGCGGAGCTGGAGCGCGCGCTTGGCTTCTTCGCGCCGGGCGTAGAGGTGCTGCCCTTCCCGGCCTGGGACTGCCTGCCCTATGACCGCGCCTCGCCCAACAGCGCGATCATCGCCCGCCGCATGACCACGCTGGCCCGGCTCGCCCGGGTGAAGGGCCGCGAGGCCGGCACCATCGTGCTCACCACGGTGAACGCCGCGCTGCAGCGCGTACCGAGCCGGGCGCTCATCGCCACCCAGTCCTTCTCCGCCGCGCCGGGCAACGCGCTCTCGCTCGACGAGGTGGTCGGCTGGGCGGAGATCAACGGCTTCCAGCGCACCTCCACCGTGCGCGACACCGGCGAATATGCGGTGCGCGGTGGCATTGTCGATCTGTTTCCGCCCGGCCTGCCGGCGCCGGTGCGGCTGGATTTCTTCGGCGACACGCTGGAATCGATCCGCTCCTTCGATCCCGAGACCCAGCGCACCGCCATGCAGATGCGCGCGCTCGATCTCGTGCCGATGAGCGAGGTGCAGCTCACCAGCGAGACGATGAAACGCTTCCGCATGGCCTATGTCGCCGCCTTCGGCGCGGCGCAGCGCGGCGACATGCTGTATGAGGCGGTGAGCGAAGGCCGGCGCTATCCCGGCATGGAACACTGGCTGCCGCTGTTCCATGAGGGGCTCGACACGCTGTTCGACTACGCCCCGGACGCGCCGATCGTGATGGAGGCGCAGGACGACGAGGCCGCCGCTTCGCGGCTCGATCAGATCGCCGACTATTACGACGCCCGCCGCCACGGCATGGAGCATGGCGGCGGCACCCCTTACAAGCCGCTGCCGCCCGACGCGCTCTATCTCACCGCCGAAGAGTGGAAGGCCCGGCGCGAGGCGGCGAAGAATGTCGCGCTCTCCGCCTATGCGCTCCCCGAATCGAAGGACGTGATCGACCTCGACGGCCGCCCCGCGCGCTCCTTCGCGCCGGAGCGCGCGGACCCGGAGGCCTCGCTGTTCGAGGTCGCCGCCGTCTATCTGCGCGACCTCGCCAAGAAGAAGCGCACCATCCTCGCCGCCTGGTCGGATGGGTCGCGTGACCGGTTGTCCACCGTGCTCGCCGATCACGGCCTCAAGGGCACGCAGACGGTGGGCTCGCGCGATGCGGCCGAGGCGCTGCCCAGGGGCACCATCGCGCTCGCCGTGCTCGGCATTGAAAGCGGCTTCGAAACCGACAGCCTCGCCGTCATCGGCGAGCAGGACATTCTCGGCGACAGGCTGGTGCGCCCCAAGCGCAAGGCGCGCCGGCCGCAGGACGTGATCGCGGAACTCGGCGCGCTCACCGCCGGCGATCTCGTCGTCCATGTCGACCACGGCATTGGCCGCTTCATCGGGCTGAAGACCATCGAGGCGATGGGCGCGCCGCATGACTGCCTCGAAATCCACTATGCGGAAGGCTCCAAGCTGTTCCTGCCGGTGGAAAACCTCGAACTTCTCTCGCGATACGGCTCGGAGGACACCGAGGCCCAGCTCGACCGGCTGGGCGGCGGCGGCTGGCAGGCGCGCAAGGCGCGGATGAAGAGCCGCATCCGCGAAATGGCGGCCGAACTGATCAAGGTCGCGGCGCAGCGCCAGACGCAGGAGGCGCCGCGCCTCGTGCCGGCGGCCGGGCTGTATGACGAGTTCCGCGCCCGCTTCCCCTATGAGGAAACCGAGGACCAGGAGGCCGCCATCGAGGCGGTGTTCGACGATCTCGGCTCCGGCCATCCGATGGACCGGCTGGTGTGCGGCGATGTCGGCTTCGGCAAGACGGAAGTGGCGCTGCGCGCCGCCTTCGCCGTGGCGCTGAACGGCAAGCAGGTGGCGGTGGTGGTGCCGACCACGCTGCTGGCGCGCCAGCATTTCAAGACGTTTTCGGAGCGCTTCAAGGGGCTGCCCGTCGTGGTGCGGCAGGCGTCCCGCCTCGTCACCGGCAAGGAGCTTTCCGACACCAAGAAGGGCCTTGCCGACGGCGCGGTGGACATTGTGGTCGGCACCCATGCGCTGCTGGGCAAGGCGATCTCGTTCCGCGATCTCGGCCTCGTCATCGTCGATGAGGAGCAGCATTTCGGCGTCGGCCACAAGGAACGGCTGAAGCAGATGCGCGCCGAGGTGCATGTGCTCACCCTCACCGCCACGCCGATTCCGCGCACGCTGCAATTGGCCATGACCGGGGTGCGCGAACTCTCCATCATCGCCTCGCCGCCGGTGGACCGGCTGGCGGTGCGCAGCTTCGTAACCCCGTTCGATCCCTTGATCGTGCGCGAGGCACTGCTGCGCGAGCGCTATCGCGGCGGGCAGAGCTTCTATGTCTGCCCGCGCATCGAGGACCTCGCCGAGGTGAAGGATTTCCTCGACAAGAGTGTGCCGGAGGTGAAGGTCGCGGTGGCGCATGGCCAGATGGCGGCGACGCAGCTCGAAGAGATCATGTCCGCCTTCTATGACGGGCAGTTCGACGTGCTGCTCTCCACCACCATCGTCGAATCCGGCCTCGATATTCCGACCGCCAACACGCTGATCATCCACCGCGCCGACATGTTCGGCCTTGCCCAGCTTTACCAGCTACGCGGGCGTGTCGGCCGTTCCAAGACGCGCGCCTATGCGATCTTCACCCTGCCGGCGGAAAAGCAGGTGACGGCGCAGGCCGACCGGCGGCTCAAGGTGCTGCAGTCGCTCGACACGCTGGGGGCGGGCTTCCAGCTCGCCAGCCACGATCTCGACATTCGCGGCGCCGGCAATCTGCTGGGCGACGAGCAGTCCGGCCATATCAAGGAGGTCGGCTACGAGCTCTATCAGGAGATGCTGGAGGAGGCGATCGCCAACCTCAAGGCCGGCATCACCGCGCCGGCGGCGGACAAATGGTCGCCGACCATCTCCATCGGCACGCCGGTGCTGATCCCCGAGGACTATGTGACGGACCTGCATGTCCGCCTCAGCCTCTATCGCCGGCTGGCCGACATGGAGACCGACGCGGAGATCGAATCCATGGGCGCGGAGATGGTCGACCGCTTCGGCACGCTGCCCGAAGAGGTGGAACAGCTTCTGAAGCTGGTGGCGATCAAGGCGCTGTGCCGCCGCGCCAATGTGGAGAAGGTGGATGCCGGCCCGCGCGGCATGGTGCTGACCTTCCGCGACGGGCGCTTCCCCAACCCGGCGGGCTTCATCACCTATGTCGGCAAGCCGCACGTGGTGGCGAAGATGCGCCCGGACGGCAAGGTGGTGTTCTCGGAGGACTGGCCGAGCGCCAATGCGCGGCTGAAGGGCAGCGCCGGCATTCTGAAGGAGCTGGCGAAGATCGCCGAGCAGGGGGCGAAGGCGGCGTAACACGCCGCCTCGCGGAGAAGGCGGCGTAACACGCCGCCTCGTGGAGAAAGCGGCCTAAGGGCCGCGTCGGGGCGCAAGTGCCGCGTCTCGTTCACGCCACGGGCGTCATCCCGGAAGGACCGCAGGTCCTATCCGGGATCGGTACGGCATGTCGGACGACGATCCCGGCTCTCCGCCTGCGGCTGCGGCCGGGATGACGGTGTTCTCAGGGGCAGTGGACCTTCCGCACGACCGCCGCTCTCAGCCGACGCTCACTCCAGCGGGCTCTCATAGGCGCCGTCGGTGTCGGGCATCACGTCGGCGTCGACATCCGAGCCCGGCCCGCTCAGATTCTCATAATTGCCGCCGGCCTGATCCATATAGTCCTCGCTCTTGCCCGAGCCGGGCGTGTCCGGCAGCGGGCCGTAATCGAGGTAATTCGGGTCGTTGATCGGCGGAATGGTGATTTCGAGCCCCCCGGTCGCCGGCTGGTTGGGGTGCACCTCGATCGGCTGCTGCGCAGCGGCGGACAGGGTGCCGGCCACGAGGAGAGCGGCAGAGAGGACGGCGTAACGCATGGACATGGCTCCAGCAGTGCACTCGCGCGCCGCCGTTCCGGCCCCTGCCGGCCGACCGCGCGCCTTTCGCCCTTAAGGAACAGGTGAAGGCCCGGCTGTCCAGCGCTTCATGCACCGGCCCGGCGGATTCGACCTGACGCAGCGCCCCCGGGGGCGCCCCGGCCACGCCGGCGCGGGCCACGCCACTCACCCCGGGCCCTGCCACCAGCTTTCGGCCAGCGTGCCCTGAAGCGCCAGCGTCTGCGGGCGCTCGACCTTGCGCCAGCGGGCCACCCACTGGCCGGGCGTGTAGAACAGCGGCACGGAGAATTGCGCGGAGATCAGCACCCGGTCGAGCGCGCGCACGGCGGAGACGAAATCCTCCTTGCCCTGCGCTGCCAGCAGCGCCTCGATCATCGCGTCGGCCGCCTGGCTCTTCAGCCCCATGAAATTGCGCGTGCCGGGCGTGTCGGCGGCGGCGGAGCCGAAATAGAACGCCTGCTCATTGCCGGGGGAGAGCGACTGGTCCCAGATATAGGGCACCATGTCGTAGTCATAGGTCTGCTTGCGGGCCTCGAACTGAACATTGTCGACGAGGCGGATGTCGAGCCGCACTCCGGCGCGGCGCAGCATGTTCTGATAGGCCAGCGCCAGCCGCTCCTGATCCTTCGAGCCGACGAGGAGTTCGGCGGCGAAGGGCTGGCCGGTGGCGCGGCTGGTGAGCGCGCCGCCCTTCAGTTCCCAGCCGGCGGCGGCGAACAGGTCGAGCGCCTCGCGCAGCCGGGCGCGGTCGCGGCCCGAGCCGTCCGAGCGCGGGGCGTGCCAGGTGCCGGCCATCACGTCAGGCAGCACCGCATCGGGATAGGGCGCCAGCAATTCGCGCTCGCGCGCCCCGGCCGGGCGGCCGAGCGAGGAGAGTTCTGAATCGTCGTAGAAGCTGCCATTGCGGCGGTAGAGGCTGAAATAGAGGTTCTGGTTCGCCCATTCGAAGTCGAACAGCGCCACCATCGCCTGGCGCACCCGCAGATCGGCGAAGAGCGGGCGGCGCATGTTGAAGATGAGCGCGGAATAGGGTTTCGGCGTGCCGGTGGCGATCTCCTCGGTGACGATGCGCCCGTCGCGCACGGCGGGGATGTCGTAGCCGGTCTTCCAGCGGCCGGGGTCGGTCTCGAAGCGTATGTCGTAGAGGCCGCGCTTGAAGGCTTCGAACTGCGCATTCACGTCCCGGTAGAAGTCGTAGCGCAGGCTGTCGAAATTGAAATTGCCGCGATTGACCGGCAGTTCCGCGCCCCAATAGGCGGGCGAGCGGGTGAGCAGCACGCTCTCGCCCGGCTTCACCTCGGAGGCGACATAGGGCCCGCTGCCGAGCGGGGCCTTGAACGTCGTCTGCTCGAAGGTTTCCGTATCGGTGGCGCGGCGGGCGAGCACCGGCATCAGCGCGAGGATCAGCGGCAATTCGCGGTCAATCACGGCGAAGGTGAAGCGGATGGCGAGCGGGCCGGTCACCTCCGCCTTCGCCACCTTGCCGTAATAGGTGCGGTGGTTCGGCCGGCCCTTGGCCCGCAGCAGCTCGTAGGAGAACAGCACGTCGTCGGCCGTCACCGGCGTGCCGTCGGAAAAGCGGGCGCGCGGGTCGATCTCGAAGGCGACATAGGAGCGCGCCGCGTCCGTCTCCACCCGGCGCGCCAGCAGGGCGTAGCAGGTGAACGCCTCGTCCGGGCTGCGCGCCATCAGGCTTTCGACGATGTTCCAGCGGATGAAGGGCGGGGCGGTGCCGCGCACGATGAAGGGGTTCAGGCTGTCAAACGTGCCGACCGCGCCCTGAACGAGCCGCCCGCCTTTCGGCGCCTGCGGATTGACGCTGCGGTAATGGGGGAAATCGGCGGGGTAGAGCGGTTCGCCATGCATGGCGATGCCGTGCCCGGAGACGAGGGCTTGTGCCGCGCTCTCCTGCGCCCGCGCCGCGCCGATCAGCGGGTAGCTCGCCGCCGCGCCGCCGGCGATTAAGACATTGCGCGCAAAAGCCCGCCGGGTGATACCGCTCACGCATCGGCTCCTGTTCGAGATTCGGCTCGAATTTGACTTCGACTTCTAGCATGAACCGGAGACCGATATGTCCCGGGGTCACTCTGTCGCCTCAATTGCGCTTGAGACAGCCCCACGATCGCGTTATGGCGGCGAGGCGTCCGCTGTTGTCTCTACCCGGTTCGCTCGACAGGAACTCGACATGATCCACCGCTCCACTCTCGCGCGCAGCCTGGCTGGCGCCGCCCTGACGCTGGCCCTTGCCAGCGGCGCCGCGCTCGCCCAGACCGCGCCGGCCAAGCCCGGTGCCAAGCCGGCCGCTCCCGCCGCGCAACCGGCGCCGGCCAATGGCCAGCAGGCCGCCGCCCCGCAGCAGATTCCCGCCATCCCGATTCCGTGGCTGAAGCGCTGCCGGATGGAGCCGTCGATCAACAAGAATGTCTGCGAAATGGAGCAGACCATCATCACCGATACCGGGCAGTTCCTCGTCCGCTTCGGCATCTTCGAAGTGCAGGATGACCCGAAGAAGGCCTTCACCGTCGCCTTCCCGACCGGGCTTCTGCTGCGCAACGGCTTCCGCGTCGCCCTCGCCGGCGAGCAGCCGATTCTCGGCACCTTCGTGATGTGCGACCAGCAGTTCTGCCGTGGCGACATCCAGGTCGACCAGGGCTTCGTCGACCGCATGAAGAAGGCGCCCGGCCTGACCCTGCAGGTCGCCAATGCGGTCGGCCGGCTGATCTCCTACCCGATCGGTCTCGGCGATTTCGCCAAGGTCTATGACGGCCCGCAAACCGACCAGAAGGCGTTCGAGGCGCAGATCGCCAAGATCCAGGAACAGGTGAAGGCCCGCCAGGACCAGCTCAAGGCCGAGGCCGAGCAGCGCGAACAGCAGACCAAGGCTGGTCTCGAAAAGCTCGGCGCCGAGAAGCTGAAGAACGCCCCGGCCCAGTAAGGCCCGCATACCTCCCGATACAGAAACGCCCGGCGGTGAGCCGGGCGTTTTCGTTTGGGGCAGATGCGGAAGAGGCGAGAGCTATTGCAGCCGGTCGCGGCGCACCCGCCAGCCGCCATCGCCATCCGCTGCCAGCATTTCGGCGAGCTGGGGATGACGCAGAGGCTCGCCCGTGGTGTCGAGTTCCAGATTCTGCTCGGAGACATAGGCGACGTATTCCGTCTCCGCGTTCTCGGCCAGCAGGTGGTAAAATGGCTGGTCTTTGGTGGGGCGGATGTGTTCGGGGATCGATTCCCACCATTCGTCGGTGTTGGAAAATTCCGGGTCCACGTCGAACACCACGCCGCGGAACGGATAGTGCCGATGCCGGACCACTTCGCCGATCCGGTATTTGGCGTTCCGCTCTCTCATCCTGAACCCGCCCGCCATCCTGAACTTTCTGCGACAAAGGAGAGGCGACCCCGTAGCGGGCGGCGCCTGAACCTGTCAACCGCGCCCCAACAGCCGGACGAATGCAACCGGCGTGCCCCGCCGCCTCGCCGGGCGCCGATTTCGAAGATGGCGATTGACCGCAACCGAGCGAGCCGGTAGCGAGCGGCTATGGACGAGGTCCTCGCGCTCGCGCTTCCCTTCTTCGGCGTCATCTTCCTGGGGCTGGGATGCGGCCGGCTGGCGCGCATCCCGGAAAGCGGCCTCGCCTGGCTGAGCTTCTTCATCATCTATGTCGCCCTGCCGGCCCTGTTTTACTCGCTGGTGGCGCGGACGCCGTTTCACGAGCTCACCAATGGCCGCTTCATCCTCGCCACCACGGCGACGACGGCGGTGTGCTTCACCCTCTCGCTGCTGGTGGGGCTTTGGCTGCGGCGCGGCAATCTGCCGGAAGCCGCCATCGCCGCGATCGTCGGTTCCTATGCCAATGTCGGCTATATGGGGCCGGGGCTGACTCTGGGCGCGCTCGGCGCGGGCGCCTCGGTGCCGACCGCGCTGATCTTCGTCTTCGACAGCCTGTTCTTCTTCACCATCGTCCCGGTGCTGATGGCGATCGGCGGGCGCGACCGGCGCGGGCTCGGCCACACGCTGCTCCTCGTGGTGCGCCGCGTGGTGACGCACCCGTTCAATGTCGCGACCTTCCTCGGCGTGCTTTCGGCCTATGCCGAGTTCCATCCGCCGGCCGCGATGGAAAAGACCATGGAGTTCCTGCGCAACGCCGCCGCGCCCTGCGCGCTGTTCACGCTCGGCGTTTCCGTCGCGCTGCGGCCGATGGGGAAGATGCAGAGCGAAGTGCCGTGGCTGCTGGCCATCAAGCTCGTCATTCATCCCGCCCTGGTCTGGCTGGTGCTGAGCCTGGTCGGCGGCTTCGATCCGGTGTGGATCGCCACCGCCGTGCTCATGGCGAGCCTGCCGCCGGCGCTGAACGCCTTCATCATGGCCAAGCAGTACGACACCTATGTCGCCGGCGCCTCCGGCGGCGTGCTGGTCGGCACGGTGGTGTCCGTCGCCACCGTCACCGCCATGCTCTACGCCCTGCAGCACGACATGCTGCCGCACGGCCTGCTGCAGTAACTTAAAGCCGCGCCCCCGCCAGCAGGCGCGGCACGTCGCTTGTCGGACCGACGCCCTCGCGCATCACCAGCCGCCGCAGGGCGGGGGACTGGCCGAGCATCCACAGGCCGAGCCCACGCAGGCCGGCGACGGGCAGAAAATCCGTCAGCAGCGAACGGTTGAACAGGTCGATGGCGACGCCGCGCGCCCCGACATCGCGGCGGCGCCGCCGCTCATAGGCGTCCATCGCCTCCGCCCCGCCAATGTCGCGGCTGGCGCGCCGCGCGTCGCTGGCGATCTCCGCCAGAGTGGCGGCGTCGCGCACGCCGAGATTGAGCCCCTGCGCGCCGATGGGCGGAATGATGTGGGCGGCTTCGCCAATCAGCGCGATTCGGCCGCGGGCGAAGCGCGTGGCGGTGCGCTGGCTGAGCGGAAAGCTGCCGCGCGGCGAATCGAGCCGCATCGTCCCGAGCAGCGAATGCGCCTTGCGCTCCATCTCCCGCGCGAAGGCGGCATCATCCAGCGCCGCCAGCGCTTCCGCCTCCGCCGCCGAAACGACGCAGACCACGCTGGCGCGATTCCCGGGGAGGGGCACGAGGGTGAACGGGCCGGTGCGGGTGTGAAACTCGGTCGAGACATCGCGATGCGGGCGGCTATGGGCGAGGGTGGCGGTGACGGCGACCTGCGGATAGTCGCGGCTCGTCACCTCGATGCTGGCGGCGCGGCGGCAGGGCGAGTTGCGCCCGTCCGCCGCAGCGATCAGCGCGGCGATGACGCGGCTGCCATCGTCCAGTTCCAGCGTTGCGTGGGTTCCGGTCTCGGCGATGCCGGTGACGCTGGCGGCGCGGCGGGTGATGGCGGGCGTCGCCGCTACCGCCGCGTCGAGCGCGGCCAGCAGCGCCTCGTTCTCGACATTCCAGGCGAAGCCCTCCAGCCCCAGTTCGCCGGCGCGGAACTCCACTTCCGGCGCGCGGATCAGCCGGCCCGTATCGTCGATGAGCCGCATAACCCGCAGCGGCGAGGAATCGCGGCGCAGCAGCGGCCAGACGCCGAGCGCGTCGAGCGCCTTCACCGAGCCGTCCATCAATGCCGTGGTGCGCGCGTCCGGCGCGCGGGGCGGGGCGACCAGCGTGACGGGAAGCCCGCCCGCCGCCAGCGCCAGGGCCGCGATGAGACCGCTGGCGCCGCCGCCAACCACCGCCGCCGCCTGTTCCGTGTGCAGTTCGGATGACATGTGAACCTCCTTGTGCATCACCGGGACTATAAGCCGGACCTGGAGTGTGGGATAAGCAGCCCGGCGTGGTCTGGCAATGCGGATCGCGGCGGGCGCATGTATATGTCAGAAATAGAAGAGGCAGGCGGCGGCCCCAGCGGTCGACCGGGCGGGGGAGGAGAGCCGGTGGCGATGACAACCAAGTCGCTCAATGCGGGGCCGGCCGGCCGTCGCACCCTCGCTTTCGCCGTGCACATCTTCACCGCCTCCGGCGCGGTATGCGGCCTGATGGCGCTGATGGCGGCAGTTGAAGGCCATTGGGCGATCATGTTCACCTGGCTCGGCATCGCGCTGTTCGTCGACGGCATTGACGGCACCATGGCGCGGCGCGCCAAGGTGGGCGAGGTGCTGCCGCGCTGGTCGGGCGACACGCTGGACCTCGTGGTCGACTACCTCACCTATTGCCTGGTGCCGGCTTTCGCTGTCGCCTCGGGCGGGCTGATGCCGTTCTGGCTGGCGGTGGCGGCGAGCGCCACCATCCTGCTGACCAGCGCGCTCTATTTCGCCGACACCTCGATGAAGACCGACGACCTGTATTTCCAGGGCTTTCCGGCGGTGTGGAACGTCGTCGTGTTCTATTTCTTCCTCGTGCCGCTCAACCCGTTCGTGATCGCCGGCATCATCGCGCTGCTGGCGGTGCTGACCTTCCTGCCGATCAAGTTCGTGCACCCGTTCCGCGTCGTGCGGCTGCGCCTGCTCACCCTCGCGCTGCTGGCGCTGTGGGCGGTGCTGGCGATCGTCGCCGTGGTCGAGAACATGCGGCCGGATGTATGGGTGACGGTCGGGCTGTGCGCCTGCGCGCTCTATTTCGCGCTGTTCGGGGTGATCCCGGCGCGCCTGCGCCGCGCCGGTCCCCAGGGCTGAGCGGCATCCTCACCTTTCCCTTCTAGCGCAGGAGAGCACGATGGCGGTGGCGATTCGCGTCCATGAAGTCGGGGGGCCGGAGGTCCTGCGCCTGGACGAGGTGACGCTCGGAGCGCCCGGACCGGGCGAGGTGCGGCTGCGCCACACCGCGGTCGGGCTCAACTTCATCGACACCTATTTCCGCAGCGGGCTCTACCCGGCGCCCAACGGCCTGCCCTTCATCCCGGGCAATGAGGCGGCGGGTGTCGTCGTCGAAGTGGGCGAGGGCGTGGACGGGCTCAAGCCCGGCGACCGCGTCGCCTATGGCTCCTCGCTCGGCGCCTATTGCAGCGAGCGCGTCATGTCCGCCGCGCCGCTGGTGAAGCTGCCCGATTCGATCGCCGACGAGACCGCCGCCGCGATGATGCTGAAGGGCATGACCGCGCGCTATCTGCTGCGCCAGACGCACAAGGTGAAGGCCGGCGACACGCTGCTCGTCCATGCGGCGGCCGGCGGTGTCGGGCAGATCCTGTGCCAGTGGGCGACGCATCTTGGCGCCACCGTCATCGCCACGGTGGGCTCGGCGGCGAAGGCGGAGATCGCCAAGGAGTGCGGCGCCGCCTATGTCATCAATTACAGCGAGGAGGATTTTGTCGCACGAGTGCGCGAAATCACGGAGGGCGCGCTGTGCGATGTCGTCTATGACGGGGTGGGGCAGGCGACCTACCCGGCCTCGCTCGACTGCATCAAGCCGCGCGGCCTGTTCGCCAGCTTCGGCAATGCCTCCGGCGCGATCAAGGATTTCAGCCTGCTCGCCCTGTCGAGCAAGGGCTCGCTCTACGCCACCCGCCCGACCCTGTTCACCCATGTCTCGAACCGTGCGGACCTGCTCGCCAATGCCGCCGATCTGTTCGAGGTGGTGTCGTCCGGTGTGGTGAAGATCCCGGTGAACCAGCGCTACGCGCTCGCCGACGCGGCCCAGGCGCATCGCGACCTCGAAGCGCGGCGCACCACCGGTTCCACCGTGCTGCTGCCGTGATGGTATCTTGTTGCCGCAAGCTGGCGAAAAATGCGCCAGTTTTCGAAGTTTTCGGGCCAGACTTTAGGCTTGCCCCGCGTGCCTCCCATGCCATGCTGCCGCTGACCGCCTCCACAGCGTGCTGCGCATGACCCTCGATCGCTCCCCGCTCTCCCAGATCTTTTGCCCGCGCGGTGCCCGTCACCGCCGGCTTTGCCGCTGACGTGGAGCGCGGGCATGGGGGAGGCGCCGCACAAGCCGGACTCGCTGCTTGAAGCGGTGGAGCTCACCAAGCGCTTCGGCGCGCTTGTGGCCAATGACCATGTGAGCCTCGCCATCCGCGCCGGCGAGACGCATGCCCTTCTCGGCGAGAACGGCGCCGGCAAGTCCACGCTGGTGAAGATGATGTGCGGCCTGCTGCAGCCCGATTCGGGCGAGCTGCTCTATGAGGGCGCACCGATCGTCTTCCCCGATCCCGCGAGTTCCCGCGCCAAGGGCGTCGGCGTCGTGTTCCAGCATTTCGCGCTGTTCGACGCGATGACCGTGGTGGAAAACGTCGCGCTCGGCCTGCCCGGCCACCAGCCGCTCTCGGTGCTGGCGGCCCGCATCGACGATTGCGTGCGCCGCTATGGCCTTGCCGTCGAGCCCTATCGCCGCGTCGGCGAACTCTCCGTCGGCGAGCGCCAGCGGGTGGAGATCGTCCGCTGCCTGCTCGGCGACCCGCGCGTGCTGATCCTCGACGAGCCGACCTCCGTGCTCACCCCCGACGAATCGGAAAACCTGTTCCGCACCGTCGATGTGCTCACCGGCGAGGGCCGGGCGGTGCTGTTCATCAGCCACAAGCTGGACGAGGTGCGCCGGCTCTGCCACCGCGCCACCGTGCTGCGCGGCGGCAAGTTCATTGCCGAGGTCGATCCCAAGCGCGAGTCCTCCGCCAGCCTCGCCCGGCTGATGGTCGGCGCCGAGGTGCCGCGCACGCCGCGCGCCACCACCCACGCGCTGGGCGAGCCGCGCCTGCTGCTGCGCCACCTCAACCTTCCCGGCGACGGGTCGCGCGGTTCGGCGCTGCACGACATCAATATCGAGGTGCGCGCCGGCGAGATCGTCGGCATCGCCGGTGTGGCGGGCAATGGCCAGACGGCGCTGTTCAACGTGCTGTCCGGCGAAACCCTGGTCGAGGACCAAGAAAGCATCGTCATCGACAAGGTGGCCGCCGGCGGGCTCGGCCCCACGGAGCGCCGTGCGCTGGGCGCCGGCTTCGTGCCGGAGGAGCGGCTGGGCCATGCCGCCGCCCCCGATATGCGCCTGTCCGACAATGTGCTGTTGACCACCCATGGCGACGGCGAGATCGTCACGGCGGATGTCATTCGCCGCACCACGCTGTTCGGCCGCTTCCAGAAGATCGTGAAGGGCTTCGACGTGCGCTTCGGCGGCAAGGACCCGAAGGCGCGGCGGCTTTCCGGTGGCAATCTGCAGAAATTCGTCATCGGGCGCGAAGTGCTGCGCAACCCGGTCCTCATCGTCGTCGACCAGCCGACCTGGGGCGTGGATGCCGCGGCCGCCGGCTTCATCCGCACCACGCTGCGCGAGCGCGCGGCGCAGGGCTGCGCGGTGCTGGTGGTGAGCCAGGACCTCGACGAGCTGCTGGAATTCACCGACCGCATCGCCGTGATGAGCGAGGGGCGCCTCACCGCGCCGGTGCCGGTGGAAGAGACCTCGCGCGAGGCGATCGGCCTCGCCATGGGCGGCGCCCATGGCGCGCATGACAGCGACGCGGAGGGGGAGGGCCACCATGCCGCTTAGGCTCGAACGGCAGGAGAACATCTCCGCCCTGCGCCACGCGCTGGCGCCGCTGGTGGCGCTCCTCGTCACGCTGGTGGTCGGGGCGGTGATGTTCGTGCTGCTGGGCCACGATCCCCTCCGCGCCTTCGCCATCTATTTCATCGAGCCGCTGGGCGACGCCTACACGCTGCAGGAACTGGTGGTGAAGGCGACGCCGCTGCTCCTGATCGGTGTCGGCCTCGCCTTCTGCTACCGCGCCAATCGCTGGAACATCGGCGCGGAGGGCCAGTATGTCGCCGGCGCCGTGCTCGGCTCCTGGCTGGCGCTGGCGACGCATGCCAGCGAGGCCGGCCCCTGGGTGCTGCCGGCGATGCTGGTGCTGGGCGCCATTGGCGGGGCGCTGTGGGGGCTGATCCCGGCCTTTCTGCGCGTGCGCTTTGGCTCCAGCGAAATCCTCACCAGCCTGATGCTGGTCTATGTCGCGCAGCTCGGGCTGGATTATCTCGTGCGCGGTCCGTGGCGCGACCCGCAGGGCTTCAATTTCCCGCAGAGCGTGACCTTCGACGATGTGGCGTTGATGCCGCTGCTGATGGGCGAGGGGCGGCTGCATGCCGGCATCGTTATCGCGCTGATCGTGGTGATCGCCGCCACCTTCGTGCTCGGGCGGACGCTGATCGGCTTCTCGATCGAACTCGCCGGCTCGGCGCCGCGCGCCGCCGCCTTTGCCGGCTTCGACGAGAAGCGCGTCACCTATGGCGTGTTCGCCGTTTCCGGCGCGCTGGCGGGGCTGGCCGGCATCATCGAGGTGGCCGGCCCGATCGGTCAGTTGCAGCCGACCATCTCGCCCGGCTACGGCTTCACCGCCATCATTGCGGCGATGCTCGGCCGGCTGCACCCGGTGGGCATCCTCATCGCCAGCCTCGTGCTCGCCCTCACCTATATCGGCGGCGAGGCGGCGCAGATCAGCATGCGGCTGCCCTTCGACGTGACGCGGGTGTTTCAGGGCACGCTGCTGATCGCCATTCTCGCGGCCGATGTTCTGGTGCGCTACCGCATCCGCCGGGTGGAGGGAACCAGCCATGCTTGATGCGGCGATCCTCGGAGCGGTGCTCGCCAGCATCGTGGCGGCGGCGACGACGCTGCTCATCGCCGCGCTGGGCGAACTGGTGGCCGAGCGCGCCGGCACGCTCAATCTCGGCGTCGAGGGCATGATGATCGTCGGCGCGGCTGTGGGCTATGCCACCGCCTATGGATCGGGCAGCCTGCTGCTCGGCACGCTGGCGGCGGTGCTGGCCGGAGTGATGCTCTCCCTCGTCTTTGCCGGCCTCGCCATCTGGCTGGCGACCAACCAGGTCGCCTCGGGCCTTGCCACCACCATTCTCGGCCTTGGCGTCGCCGGGTTGATCGGTTCCAATTTCGTCGGCACACGGCTCGACGGCGCGCCCGAACTGGCGATCCCCGGCCTCACCGACCTTCCGATCATCGGCGAAGCAGTGTTCGGGCAGAATGCCTATGTCTACGCCTCGCTGCTGCTGCTCGCCGCCGTCACCTACACGCTGGCGCGCACCCGTATCGGCCTCGTGCTGCGGGCGGTGGGCGAGAACCACGCGGCGGCGCACGCTCTCGGCCATCCCGTCCGCCCCATCCGCACGCTGGCGGTGATGTTCGGCGGCGCCTGCGCCGGGCTGGCCGGGGCGCATCTTTCCCTGGCCTATACGCCGTTCTGGGCCAGCGACATGACCGCCGGGCGCGGCTGGATCGCGCTGGCGCTGGTGGTATTCTCCGCCTGGCGGCCGCTCTGGCTGCTCGGGGGCGCCTATCTCTTCGGCGCGGTCTCGATCTTGCAACTGCACGCGCAGGGGTTCGGGCTGGGCATTCCCTCGCAACTGCTCTCCTCGCTGCCCTATCTCGCGACGATCGCCGCGCTGGTGGTGATCTCGGCGCTGAAGCACGGGCAGGGGGCGCCGGCCTCGCTGGGCGTGCCCTTCGTGCCGGACCGCTGACGACGACCACAGACCCGGCCGCACGGTGCGGCCCCCCGGTGCGCGAGGCGGTCGCGCGTGCCGGTGATCCCTCCGGCCGCGACTGACGGAGCGGAGACGTTCATGCGCAAGATTCTCTCCATGGCGATGACCATCGCCACGGGCTTCGCCCTCGCCGGGGCGGCGGTGCCGGCGGCCCAGGCGGCGGAGAAGCTGAAAGCGGCCTGGGTCTATGTCGGGCCGGTCGGCGATTTCGGCTGGTCCTACCAGCACGACCAGGGCCGCCAGGCGGTTCAGAAGAAGTTCGGCGACCAGGTGGAGACCACTTTCGTCGAGAACGTCTCCGAAGGGCCGGACGCCGAGCGCGTGATCGAGCAACTGGCGCGCGCCGGCAACAAGATCATCTTCACCACCTCCTTCGGCTTCATGGAGCCGACGCTGAAGGTGGCCAAGCGTCATCCCGACGTCTATTTCGAGCACGCCACCGGCTTCAAGCGGGCCAAGAACGTCGCGACCTACAACGCCAAGTTCCATGAGGGCCGTTACGTCCTCGGCCAGATCGCGGCGAAGATGTCGAAGACCGGCACGGTCGGCTACATCGCCTCGTTCCCGATCCCGGAAGTGATCTCCGGCATCAACGCGCTGATGCTCGGCGCGCAGTCGGTCAATCCCGACATGAAGATCAAGATCGTCTGGGTGAACTCCTGGTTCGACCCGGCCAAGGAAGCCGACGCCGCCAAGGCGCTGATCGACCAGGGCGCCGACGTGATCTCCCAGCACACCGACAGCCCCGCCGCCATGCAGGCCGCCGAGCAGCGCGGCGTGAAGGCGTTCGGCCAGGCCTCGGACATGATCAAGTTCGGCCCCGAGGCGCAGCTCACCGCCATCGTCGACGACTGGGCGCCTTATTACATCGAGCGCGTGCAGGCGGCGCTCGACGGCACCTGGACCTCCACCGACACCTGGGGCGGCATGAAGGATGGCGAGGTGGTGATGGCCCCCTACACCAACATGCCCGACGAGGTGAAGAAGATGGCCGAGGCCACCCAGGCGGCGATCACCTCCGGCGCGCTGCACCCGTTCAAGGGCCCGATCCTCAACCAGAAGGGCGAGGTCGTGGTGAAGGAGGGCGAGGTGCTGGCCGACAAGGACATCCTGTCGATGAACTGGTACGTGAAGGGCATCGACGACACCGTGCCGGGCAAGTAATCCGTCCGTTGCGAGAGGCGGCGGCACGGCCCCGGCCGCGCCGTCGCGATTGCCAAAGCCGGCGCCATATGCGATGCGCAGGCGGGACGCCCTGTCCCGACCGGAGGCGCAGTGTCGACGCGATGACGATCCCCGCGTATTTCGCCAGGCCCGAAATCGCCGCCACGGCCAGCCGCGTGCCGATCGGCCGCCTCCGCCCCGCGCCGGCCCCGCGCTCCCCTTCCTTTCTGACATTCGGCCTCTCGCCGTGGATCGGCGCGCTCGTTCCATTCGTCATCGGGGCACGGCGCGCCCGAACCGATGGCAGCCCAGGCGGAGCACAGATGTGAGCACTTCCGGCGACGACGACTGGCTGGACCGTGAGGTCGCCTTCCTCAAGGCTCTGGTGCGCACACCCAGCGACAACCCGCCGGGTGATTGCGCCCCGCACGCCGAAGTCACCGCCCGGCTGCTGGAGGAATTCGGCTTCACCGTCGAACGCCACGCCGTGCCGGAGCCCTTCGTCCGTGCGCACGGCATGAAATCGGTGGTCAATCTCATCGTCCGCGAGCGCTTCGGCAGCGGCAGCGGCCCGGTGATCGCGCTCAATGCCCATGGCGACGTGGTGCCGCCGGGCGAGGGCTGGACCTACGACCCCTATGGCGCCGTTGAGAAGGGCGGGGCGATCTATGGGCGCGGCGCGGCGGTGTCGAAGTCCGACTTCGCCACCTATGCCTTCGCCCTGCTGGCGCTGAAGCAGCGTCCGGAGGGCCTCGACGGCACGGTGGAACTGCATTTCACCTATGACGAGGAGGCTGGCGGCTTCGTCGGCCCGCAATGGCTGCTGCAGCACGGCATCAGCGCGCCGGACCTCGCCATCTCCGCCGGCTTCTCCTATGCCGTGGTGGTCGCGCATAATGGCTGCCTGCACATGGAAATCGTGGTGCGCGGCCGGCAGGCGCATGCGGCGATGCCGGAGACGGGGGCGGACGCGCTGGAGGCCGCCACCGGCATTCTCTCCGCGCTTTATGCCGAGCGCCGGCGCCTGAGTGGCCTCACCAGCGCGACGCCGGGGATCGGCTCGCCGAAGATCACCGTCGGCCTCATCTCCGGCGGCATCAACACCAATGTGGTTCCCGACCGCATCGTGCTGCGCGTCGACCGCCGGCTGACCCCGGAGGAAGATGGCGAGAGCGTCGAGGCGGAACTGCATGCGCTGGTGGAGGGCGCGGTGGCGGGCCAGGCGGGCATCGACATCGAATGCCGCCGCCTCATCCTCGCCGAGCCGCTGCGGACCCTGCCGGGCACGGAGCGGCTGGTGGAGACGATTCAGAAACACGCCGCCGAGGTGCTGGGCGAAACCCCGCCGGCCACGGCGGTGCCGCTCTATACCGATGCGCGCCACTACACGGCCGCGGGCGTGCCGACCGTGCTCTACGGCGCCGGTCCGCGCTCCATACTCGACGCCCACGCTCACGCCGCCGATGAGCATGTGCGCATCCGCGATCTCAAGGCCGCGACGCAGGTGATCGAAGCCGCGCTGCGCGACCTGCTGAAACCCTGAGCGGAGACGCGACGTGACGTGGACCCGCGTGTTCGTCAGCGAGTATTTCCCGCTGTTCGTCGCTTTCATCGCCACCGTGCCGCTGCTGGCGGGCTGGGCCTGCTACCGGGTAGCGATGCACCCGCGTCTCGTCGCGGTGTTCGTGCCGCGCGACCTGCAGACCTCCTATCTCGGCGCGCTGACGCTGCCCTTCGCGCTGTTCCTCGCCTTCATGGTGAGCGACATCTGGAACCGCGAGACGCTCTACGCCAAGACCGTGCTGCAGGAAGTACAGAAGCTCGACGCCATGCTCGATGTCGCCCGCGTGTGCGGTCCGGTCTGCGCACCGATCGACGACGCGGTCGGCGTCTATGCCCGCGCGCTGTCGCGCTATGAATGGGACGAGGGTTGGGTGCGGCCCAATGCCGAGGTGTCAGCCACCTTCGAGGCACTGGTCGATGCCATCGGCCGGGCCGAGGCGGACGCCGCCATTCCGACCTATATCCGCACGATACTGCTCAATGGACAGATCGAGCTGCGCCGGCTGCGCACCGATCGCTACTTCATTCTGCATGCGGATCTGGCGCCGCACCGCTGGATCGTGGTGATGGTACTGGGCCTTCTGTCACTGATCGGCCTCGCGGCGCTGCATGTCGGCAAGCCCTATCAGCTCATCCTCGGCCTATCGACCTTCGCCATCGCCTTCTCGATGACGCTGGCCTACACCGTGGTGCTGGCGTGGCCGACCGTCGACGAGAGCATCATTCCCTCCGAGCAGTTGCGCCGGGTGCTGGAATAGCGCCGCCCGGCGCCACGCAGGCGACCGTCAGTACCCGACCGCCGTGCCGTGCAGGTCATAGGCGTCGGCGCGCTCGATCTTGACGGTGACGATCTCGCCGACACGCAGCGGACGGCGGGCGGCGACATGCACCACGCCGTCGATTTCCGGCGCATCCGCCTTGGAGCGGCCGAGGGCGACGGTGGGGCCGACGCTGTCGATGATCACCTGCTGGCGGGTGCCGACCTTGCGCTTGAGGCGGCGGGCGCTGACGCGCTGCTGCACCTCCATGAAGCGCTTCCAGCGCTCCTCCTTCACCTCGTCCGGCACCATCTCGGCGCCGAGCGCATTGGCGGGGGCGCCGTCCACCGGCTCATATTTGAAGCAGCCGACACGGTCGAGTTCCGCCTCTTCGAGGAAGGCAATGAGTTCCTCGAACTCCGCCTCGGTCTCGCCGGGGAAGCCGACGATGAAGGTGGAGCGCAGGGTGAGGTCCGGGCAGGCGGCGCGCCACGCCTGCACGCGGGCGAGCGTCTTCTCGTTCGAGGCCGGGCGCTTCATGCGCTTGAGCACGGTGGGGGAGGCGTGCTGGAAGGGGATGTCGAGATAGGGGAGGATGACGCCTTCCGCCATCAGCCCGATCACCTCGTCGACATGGGGGTAGGGGTAGACATAGTGCATGCGCACCCAGGCGCCGAGGCTGCCAAGTTCGCGCGCCAGATCGAAGAAGCGAGCGCGGACCTCCCGGTCCTTCCACTGGCTCGGCGCGTAGCGCAGATCCACGCCATAGGCCGAGGTGTCCTGCGAGATGACGAGGAGTTCCTTCACCCCGGCATTCACCAGCCGTTCCGCCTCGCGCAGCACATCCGCCGCCGGCCGGCTGACGAGATCGCCGCGCAGCTTGGGGATGATGCAGAATGTGCAGCGGTTGCTGCAGCCCTCGGAAATCTTGAGATAGGCGTAATGGCGCGGGGTGAGCTTGATGCCCTGCGGCGGCACCAGATCGACGAAGGGATCGTGCTGCGGCGGCACCGCCTGATGCACGGCGGCGAGCACGCTCTCATATTGCTGCGGCCCGGTGACGGCGAGCACGCCCGGATGCACATCGCGAATCTGCTCGGGCTCGGCGCCCATGCAGCCGGTGACGATGACCTTGCCATTCTCCTTCAGCGCGTCGCCGATGGCGGCGAGGCTTTCGGCCTTGGCGCTGTCGAGAAAGCCGCAGGTGTTGACGATGACCAGATCGGCGCCCTCGTGATGGCGCGACAGCTCATAGCCTTCCGAGCGCAGGCTGGTGATGATCCGTTCGCTGTCGACCAGTGCCTTCGGGCAGCCGAGCGAAACGAAGGAGATGCGCGGCGCCTCACCGCGCGCGGGGGAGAAGGCGTCGGAGGACGCGATGTCGGCCATGATCGTGGGGATACCCGGCATTTCAGGATCGCGAGGCGTTACGGCACGCCGCCCGATCCGTCAACTGCGCCGGGCGCCACCCCGCCATGCGGCACCGCCGAAGATGGCCGCCCGGCCTGCGGAGGTCCCCCGACGCCGCGCTCAGGCCGCCGCGTCCTCGACCGACTGGGCGAGCACGCTCTCGAACAGTTCCACCTCGGGATGACCGAGATAGAGCGGCTTGTTGGCGCCGGCGCTGCCATGCGCCTTGCGGAAGGCTTCCGAGCGCGTCCACGCCTCGAAATCCGCCCGCGACGCCCATTCGGAATGCGAGGCGTAGAGCGTGTGGTCGTCCTTGGTCGGGCCGCGCAGCAGATGGAATGACTTGAAGCCCGGCACGGTGCGCAGATGGCTGTCGCGCTCGCGCCAGACGGTTTCGAAATCGGCTTCCGAGCCGAGCTTTACCTTGAAACGGTTCATTGCGAGGAACATGGCGCTCTCCTTGATGTGACCCGGCGGGGGCAGACTTAACCCATCGGGAGGGCCGGGTCGATGCGGCGCGTGGCGCCGTGGCGCCGGCAAAAAAGAAGGGCGGCTCGCGCCGCCCGCCAATATCCGGGAGAGACACATCCGGAACTGGGCTTACTTCAGCTTGTCAACGTCGATGCCGAAAGTGACGGCGCCGATCGCCACGTCCTTGTCGGAAATGGTGACGCTGACCTGGGCGATCTTCTTGCCGTCCTCTTCCTCGACCTTGTCGACGAAGATGGTGCCGGGACCGACCGCATAGGTCTTCTGCCACTTCGCCTCATCGGCCTGCCAGAGGTCCGAGGTGCCGTCGGTCTGGCCGACATTGAGGCCGCGATTATCCATCACGAAGGCCTCGGTGATGACACCGCCGGAAGCATCCTTCTTCTGGATGAGGAATTCGGACAGCTTGTTCTTGCGGACCGGATCGACCACTGCCGGGTCCTTGGCGACCCACGCCTTGTCGAGGGCGATGATGTCTTCCTGCATGAGGCGCTTATGCGCCTTGTTCGACTCGATGATGGCGGTGATCACCACCGGATCGTTGAGCCACGGGGTGATCTTCTCCTGCACATAGGCCGTCGCCGGCTTCACATGCGCCGCCTGTTCCTGCGCGAAGGCGGGGGCGACGGCGAAAAGGCTCGTCGCCGCGGCGAGGGCGACGAACGTGCTGCGGATCTTCATTGGCGTTTCCTCCTCAGGACGGTCTTCTGCCGTCCGTCCGCAGCGTAGCATGATGTAACGATGGGGACGCAAGAGGTATTCAACGCTGCAGGGCAGCACAAATAATGGCATTAATTCGCACTCGCGAAATACTAGAGGCTGACGAAGTATAGTTTATACTCATCCGCCACTCCTGAAGACAGAATGACTATGTGCAACGAAAGAAATCCGTCGATCATACCCCCGCCAAAATGGTGATAGCTGACCAAGCGGAAGAAGCACGCTCCGAGAGCCAGCATCATCGTTCGCCCCGCTCCGATACCGCCACACTAAGCATGAGGGCGGGCCTGGGATGCCGCATTACATGTACGATGTTCCGTATTCTTCATGAGGCACCTCAAGGCTTCACGCAAAAGTGCGGCCGGGCCGTCGCCAGTTTCGCCATGATCGCGCCCAAGCGTGCCCAGATACTTCTTGACTGCGTCATTTGGGTGCCAAGATCATCAGCCTAGGATGCGCCTGCCCGCCGAGGGACACGGCCCCGCCCCGACGGGTTTCACAAAGGCCGGAACGGGAGGTTCTCATGACCAACTTGCTTGAAGGCCCCGCCTTTCGCCCCGAACCGCTGCACGTGCTGATCGGCCAGGAAGACCTGACCATCGACTCGCTCGACGGCGCCATCGGCTTCATTCGCTCGCTGCGCCACGACCGCCTCGGCCGTTTCGCGGAAATGCTGCTCACCCAGTTGGAAGCGGCGCATCTGCCGCAGCAGAAAAACGACGCCTGGGTGGCCTTCGCCACCTGGACCGAAGCCTGCCACCTGCGCAATGACGCGCATCACTGGAGCCGCGCGGCCTGAGCGCCGGCGCCCCGTTCACGACGCGGCGGGAAGACCTATGCGCTTCCCGCACGTCGTTATCCCGGCTAAGTCGATGGCGGTTCCCGCGACGTTGGGTTAAGCGTGACGCGGGGGACTAGCGTTTCGTAACGTCGAGCAACCGCCTTGAAGCTTCGTACTGCCGCTTTCGCCGCGCTCGCCGTCGGCGCCGCCCTTCTGGCTTCCCCCTTTGCGCGGGCCCAGACCACCAGCCGTCCCGCCGACCCGGCGGCGGAGCCGCAGACCGCCCCCCAGGCAGCGCCCCCGCCGCTCGTGCTGCTGCTTGACGGGCTCGGCGTCTATGTCGAGAACGACTATATCGGCGTCTCGTCGCTGGCGCGCCCTCTCGCCCGGCAGGGCTTCCGCACCCGCACCGATTCGCATCTGATGCTGAAGTCGAAGGGCCTCGTGCCCGATGTTATCATCGGCCATTCCATGGGCGGCGAAAGCGCGCTGCGCTACGCCGCCGAACTGGCCCGCGCCGGCTACACGCCGCCGCTCGTGATCACCATCGACGCGGCGCCGGCGCCGCCGGCCTGCACGGTGCCGCGCTGTATCAACATCGCCGGACCGGGCTTCGCCCGCGTGCGCGGCGCGCGCAACATCAGCGCCTGGGACCAGGGCGCGCGTTTCGTCAACCATGCCCAGTTGCCGACCCACCCGGCCGTTCAGCAACTGATCCTCGACGAGACGGCCGCCTGGATGGCAACGTGGCGGGCGAGCCAGCCGCAAATCGCCCGCAGCGCCACCCCCAAGCCGGCCTCGCGCCAGGCCCGGCCCGAACCGGCGCCAAGGCCCGACGCCGCTCCCGCGCCCGCCCCGTCACCCGCCGGGCCGAAAATGTGGACCATGCCGGGTTGGACCCTTCCCGACGGGTCTGCGCCGGGCTGGCCGGGCCTGCGCCAGGGGGGCTGAGCCGGGCAGGGGCGGCATCAGCCCCGGGGCTGCCGGACATGGTCGATCAGCGCCCGCAGCTTGGGGGCGAGATTGCGGCGGCTGGGGTAGTAGAGATAGAAGCCCGCGAAGGGTGGGCAGTAAGCGCCGAGCACCTCGACCAGTTCGCCGCGCGCGAGGAAGGGGCGGAACGTCTCTTCCATCCCGCAGGTGAGTCCGGCCCCGGCAACCGCCAGCTTGACCATCAGCGCCATGTCGTTGGTGGTGATCTCCGGCGCCACCGCCACCGCGAAATCGCGGCCATCCTCGGTGAACTCCCAGCGATAGGGCGCGACCTTCGGCGCGGGCCGCCAGCCGATGCAGCGAAAGCCGGCGAGGTCGCGCGGATGCGCCGGCGCTCCGGCGCGGGCGAGAAAGGCGGGCGCCCCGACCACGATCTGGCGCTGCTCACCGGAGACCGGCACCGCGATCATGTCCTGCTCGATCACCTCGCCAAGCCGCACCCCGGCATCGAACCCCTCGGCGACAATGTCGAACTCGGCATCCGTCACCGTCACATCGAGCTGGATTCCGGGATGGGCGGCGGCGAAGCCTGCCAGAAGCGGCCCGGCGAGAAAGCGCTCGGCGATGGAGGAGACGGCGAGCCGAAGCTGGCCGCGCGGCTGCCCCGCATGTGCGCCCGCGTTCTCCACCGCCGCCGTGATGTCGGCCAGCGCCGGGGCCAGCGCGGCGTTGAGCCGCTCGCCCGCCTCGGTGAGGCTGACGCTGCGCGTGGTGCGGCGCACCAGCGCCAGGCCGAGCGTCGCTTCCAGCCGCCCGATGGTCTGGCTCACCGCCGAACGTGTGACGCCCAGACGGTCGGCCGCCGCGCGGAAGCTGCGTTCCTGCGCGACGAGGGCGAACACCGAAAGTGCGTTGAGATCCGTCGCCATTGGTTAGTTCTCCTTCCCAACATGTCGCCTCTGGAACGGCTTATCGCAACAATGGCGGCTCGCTACCTTCCTGCCAACCACACCGGAGCAGAAAAGGAGACGTGACATGGCTCTCGACAAGGTGGTTCTGATCACCGGCGCTTCCAGCGGCATCGGCGCCGGCATTGCCCGCGAACTCGGCCGGGCCGGGGCGCGGCTAGCGCTCGGCGCCCGCCGCACCGAGCGGCTCGACGCGCTGGCCGGCGAGATCGGCGGCGAGGTGCTGACCCGCCGTCTCGACGTGACCGACCGCGCCGATGTCGCCGCCTTCGTGGAGGCGGCCCGCGCGCACTACGGCCGGGTTGATGTGCTCATCAACAATGCCGGCATCATGCCGCTCTCACCCATGGTCTCGCTCAAGGTGGAGGAATGGGACCGCATGATCGACGTGAATATCAAGGGCGTGCTCCATGGCATCGCCGCCGTGCTGCCTGACATGACGGCGCGCGGCGCCGGCCACATCGTCAACATCGCCTCGATCGGCGCCCTGTCGGTTGTGCCAACGGCCGCGGTCTACTGCGCCACCAAATTCGCCGTGCGCGCCCTTTCCGATGGGCTGCGGCAGGAAAACAACAAGCTGCGCGTCACCTGCATCCATCCCGGCGTGGTGGAGAGCGAACTCGCCGACACCATCACCGATCCCGTGGCGGCGGCGGCGATGAAGAGCTACCGCGCCATCGCACTGACGCCGGACGCGATCGGCCGCGCGGTGCGCTTCGCGATCGAACAGCCCGATGAGGTCGATGTCAGCGAGATCGTCGTCCGCCCCACCGCCAGCACGTGAGGGTGAGAGATGACGCGCCCCATCCTCCCGCCGCTGCTCGCCGCCTGCGCGGCCGGCAGCCTTCTCGCCCCTCCTACCGGAGCCAACCCCGCCATGAGCACCCAAAGCACGACCACCCAGAGCATCAGCACCCCAGGCATGCCCGCTCAAACCGCGCACGCTCCCGGGGCGGCCGGCGACGCAGCCCGCACAGGCCCCGACACCGACCACCCCTATGTCGGACTGTGGGTGACGGCCGACCGCTATGTCCGCCACGAACTCCTCCCCAATGGCCGCTATGACGAGGCGCGCGGGGCGCGGCAGAGCGCGTATCGCGGCCGCTACGAGGTGCGTGGCACCCAGATCGACTATTGGGACGATACCGGCTTCACCGCCGACGGCGTGTTCGTTGATGCCGACACGCTGCACCATGGCGGCATGGTGCTGCGCCGGGTGAAGTGAGCAACCGCGCCGCGGCGGATGAACTGCGGCGCGTCATCCCGGCGAAGGGGCGACGCGACGGCTTGACGAGCGGGCGCCGCCTGGGGCATGGCTCGCCGGCGATCGTGCCCGGGGCCTGTGGCCCTCTCTTCGAGACGGATGACACGCAGTCTCCACCATGGAGGCCACGCTCATCGGTCCACCATGAGAGCGCCCGGTGCCAATGCGGCGCCAATCCGGCGCCACGTCCCGGCACCCCGGTCGCCGGCACCAGCGACAATGTTGCTGGTATCGCCAGAAGGAAGGGTGGCCGAGTGGTTTAAGGCAGCGGTCTTGAAAACCGCCGTGGGTTCACGCCCACCGTGGGTTCGAATCCCACCCCTTCCGCCAATTTCATTTTTTCGATCAATAGCTTGCGGCAATCTCCCGGCGCACAATAGGGGCTGCGATTGCCGGGAACAAACGGCGACAGATCGCATTGGAATGCACGTTACGGTGCAAGAAGTCCCGAAATAGTCCCGAACAGCGTTCACGGCGTGTTCTCGGTCTGGAGCGTCCCGGCGCCCTGGCATGGCCTTCCGGAAGGAAGCCGCCGACCCGTGCCCGGTCAATGGGATATCCCAAAGTGGGAAACGAATTGAGCGCATCGGAAAGCAAGGCTTTGCAGCCGGTTCTTTCCCACTTTTGACTTTAGGTTGGCTCCTCCCGCTCAAACTGCGCGCTGACCACCCTGTCAGTGCAAATCCAAAGGTGGCTATGGGCGGTGTCAGGGAAGGGATACGGCCCGGCGGGCGTCTTCTCGCCACAGACCGTGCATCGCATCCTTAGCCGCACGTCGTGGATCGTCTCGCCCGGGCGCGCCCATAAATCCATCACCGAGGCGCGGACATAGACGCCTCGGTGGCCGCAGCGGCATTGAAAGCCGACCAAGGGGCTGGGGTGGCTCATGAGAACATACTGAGAACGCGCCCACCGAGAGTCAATGACCGCGCTAGCGCCGGTCGTCGGTTGCCGTCCCAGGTGCGAATCGCCGATAGCAGCCGCCATGCAGCCCTACGAAATCACGCGGAAGAAGCTCATCAAGTCCGATGGCGAGTGGCGGATAGCGCCGGAGCCGCCTCCGGCAGACGCGCGCACATGGACCGGCAACCTCGCCTTCGTGCCTGGCACCGTGGCGGAGGTTCGCAAGAGCGTCGACGCGGTCAAGATCAGCTTCGCTGCTGATGTCCTGCCGGCCGAAGGCGGAGCGTGGGTATGGGCAGGCATCAGTGATCTGGAGAAGATCGTCCGCGCGCTGAAAGGGTCGGGCTAGTCGAAGACGACGAAAATGCCCCGCCGCCCCGGAGGGCAGCGGGGCGAGTTGACAGGGTAGGATCGCCAGAAGGCAATGAGCCGGGAGAAGTCCCGGCAGCTATCCGCGCGGCTCGCGCGAATCTCAGAACTCAGGCGGCAGCGCCGGCGGGGCCGGCCATTTGCCCTCATAGGCATCGGCCCGCACCTGGTGCCGGGCCTGCCGGATGAAGCGTTCAATCCGCTCCATCTGTTCCAGCGTGCCGATGCCGAAAAAGGCCGGCCCGGCAATGAGCAGCCGGCCCGTGGCTTCGTGGAAATCCGCCCGCAGGCCGGTCGCGCTATCGACGATCACCGCGGCCACGGCGGCGGCCTCCATCCCCGCGGCGGGCCGTCGCGCCACCGGCGCACCCAGCGGATCGCCGCCTCGCACAGCGACATGCCGATGAGCCCCAGCACGAAGCCCACCATGCCCTCGACCGAGGCCGGGGATATCTCCGGCGCCGCCAGCCAGCGCGCCGCGAAATGCGCGCCGATGGGCGTGCCATAGCCGGCGACGACCGTGCCGACGACGGCGGCGCTGATATGCCGGGGAAGCGAACCACCGGGATTGGTGAGCGAGCGGGCCAGCCCGCCGATGAAGCCGGCGGCAAGGTGCGCGATCTTGATGCCCCACAGGGCTGGGTCAGGCGGGATATCGGCCATCACCGCCCCCACCGTGCAGAAAGGGTGCTGGCGACCTTTTCAACGGTGCGCCCACCGACATAGGTGGTGACGATGGCGCCCGCCCATTCGGCCGCCGCGCCGGTGAGAGGGTCAGTCGTGCCCCAGCCGAACACCTTGTCCCAAACAATCACCTTCCAGAAGAAGATGATGACGGGCAGCGCCAGAAGCGGGCGGATGATCGCCGTGTACCAGCGCCCCTGTTCGGCGATCAGCACATCGCGCCCGGCCCTCTGGGCTTCCACTTCGGCGCGGATGGCCTCCCGAGTGACCTCCGCCGCCACGCGCTCGCGCTCGGTCTGCGCGTCAGCCCGCTTGTCGAGCGTGTCGAGCACCCGAGCGACCGTGCCGCTGGAGGCAAAGGACAACGCCCAGGTGGCCAGCTTCCAGACAGTGCCCCACATGACCTAGGCCCCCGTGTCGCGGCCGAGGCGCACCGCCCGCACCGTCTGGTCGACGGCATTGCGCGAGCGCAGCCACAGCACGAGCGAAATGCCGATCACCGCGGCGAAGAACAGCCAAGGCCCGGCGGCGAGCAGATCCTCCTTGAAGGGCGAAAGCGACGACAGCGCGTCGCCGGACCTCTCCCATGCGCCGTAGAGCGCCATGGCAATGGCGCCGAGCACCGCCTGCACTTTGGCCCAGAAGCCGCCCTTGAGGGCCGCCTGCGCCGCCGGCGGAAGACGGCCGGCCTCGGCGAGGCTCGCAGCCGTCGCGCTCTCGCGCTCCGGCGCCAGCTGCCGCGTCGGCACGCCGTGGGCGAGGATGAAGGCTCGCGTCTCTGAGTTCATCTCGCCGGTCGCCGGCAGGGCGTTGTCGGTCTGAAAGGCGAACAGCGCCGCACGGGTGCGGGTGCCGATCTTTCCGTCGACGAATCCGACCTCGGCATAGAGGGCGTCGTGCAGCTGCCGCTGCAGCGCGCGGACCTCGTATTCGGTCATCGTGGGTGCAGGCACGGGCGCGGGCGGCGCCTTGGCCGGGCGCGGCGCGGCGGGCACAGGTGCACCAGAAGAAAGCGCGGCCGTGAGGGCCGCCCGCGCATCGACGCGCCGGCCGCTCTTCCAGTCCGGCGTCATCTTGGCCGTGAGGCGGGTGTATTCCGTGATCTTGCCGTCGTTGGACCATTTGCCATCGAAGAAGAGATCGCGCTCCTTTTCCCGACGCGGGATGATGTCGGCCGGCTTACGCCAATCCATGAAGGCTTTGCGAGCGCCCTCGACATCGCCCGCCAACCATTTCTTCACCCAGCTGGCGCGGCCGATCGCGCCGGTGTTGTAGTGGAACGACAGCGCGGCGGCGAACTGCGCCTGCGTCAGATCCCGCCCGCCGAAGGCTTTGCGCACTGCCGGCGCGTACTTGTTTTCCAGCAGCCAGGCGAACACGGCGAGGCAGTGCTCAAGCGACTGCGGCTTGCCGATGTAGCGGTCAACATCGTGCCCGCTGGCGCTGGTGACGCCGATGGACCACGTCAGAATGCCCTTGCTGTCCTTATAGGTCTGGCGCACCAGCCCCTCATGCGACGCAACTTCCAGCGCCACATCGACATCGACGCGGTTCATGGTCTCTCTCCAGGGTGCGAAATGAAAAAGGCCGCCCGGAGGGGCGGCCATGAAGGCGGTCAGTGTCGTCGCGCCGTTCGTCGTGGCGCCTCGTCGCCGGCGGCGTCGGCTATGTGCTCGGCGAGAGCCAGCACCAGCATGGAGGCGAGATAGGCGGCGAGCCGCAGGTCGGGATCGCTTTGCAAGATGTCGTGGAGCCTCTGCGCTGTCTGGCGCAGGGTCAGCAGTGCGTCGATGTTTGGCATGTCCCGTGTCCCCTTGGGTTGCAACGGAACACGATCACACGCGGATGCCGTACCGGGTTACGCTGGATAGCCGCCGGTCAGAGTTCCGGCATGGCCCAGTCGTCCGGCAGCGGATAGGTCAGCCGCGCCCGCTCACCCTCGTCGAGCAGCGCATCATAGTCGCCCTGCGGCATGTCGATCTGCGCGCCCTGCGGCGTGGGCGGAATGATGAGCGCCGCTCGCCCGTCGGTGGGGTGCACATGCCAGGCCCAGAGGAATCGCGTCGCCCCGGCGGGAGCGTCGAGAGCCTGCCACCCCACCGCACTGCGGGCGGCAGCGTCGATGGCTGAGGCGAAGAGTAGATAGCTCATGGCATGATCCCCTGCAGGGCCGTGTCGAGGGCCGCGATATCGAGCGCGCTGCGGGACAGCACCAGAGCGGACATCTGCCCGTAGAGCGGAGCGCTGCCATTGGGACCGGCTCCGATCCGCACCACGGTGCTGTCGCTGTCAACCGAGGCTGTCGAAGTGCCGGGTGCCGCCGTTGTCGTGGCGCCGTTAACGGCGAGGTCGAGACCATCTTCAAGGAAGCGCGCCCGGCCGATGAGCCGGGCCCATGAAGCCGTCACATAGCCCCGCGAGGCAATCGGCGGGTTATCCACGTCATTGGCGGACGCGGCGAAGCGGGCCGCCGCCAGTGTCGGCGTATGCAGGATCCCCGCACGATACCAGGACAGGTTTGCCCCCCTTGAGGCGCTGAAGAAGGCTGCGGAGCCGCCGGTGGCCGACGACATTCCCACCACGCCGACCGTGAGATTGCTGGCATTGCGCGCAAAGCCCGCCGCGCCAGTAATGTCGAAATTCTGGCTGCCGGAAAAGACGAGGACCGGGTGCCCATTGGGGCCGGTGTCGAGCGCGCCGGCATTCACCAGGCGTGGCTGGGCGGCCGTTACGGCCTGCGTCGCGTGGCGCCCGTTGCCGCTCTGGTCGTACCAGGTCACGACATAGGCGCTGGCAGACCCAATGAACGCCAGCAAATCGGCTTCATCGAGCGCCCCCCGCGCGGTGAAGCCGAAATCCGCCTCTCCGCCGGTGGAGCGGCGGACGCGCACGCAAGGCCCCGTATAGCTTGAATAACAGCGCGCAAGGGCGAAAGCGGCGTAAGTCTGGCCTGTGAAAATATCGAAGGGCCGCGGCGGGATCACGGGTGCGCCAAGCCCCAGATAGGAAAGTGTCGGCATCAGGTCCTCCCATCCAGTTGGACCAGCATCATCCATGGCCCGGTGATCGTGCCCCCCGGCGCGCGATGCACCGAGACCGCGTCTCCCGCCGCCAGCACCAAAGCGAGGCCCGTCACCAGGGTGGGCGCCGACCCGTGCACTGCGTAGGGGCCGGCGACGGTCACGCCGTTGCGCTCGACGGTGATGGACACCCCGTCCGCAGTGCCCAGCAGCATCTCGGCGCGCAGATGCGTGACAGTCGCGGCGGCGTGATAGTCGCGGGCGATCCACCATCCGCCCGGGCCAATATCCGTCGCATCGCTCACCACCAGCAGCAGTGGCTCTCCGGGCGCGCCGGCCGCGCCGGGCTCACCTTGAGGCCCCGGCCCGCCGGGCGGCCCCATTACGCCAGGCACCTCCACCGAGACCCCTGCGTCCTCCATCCAGTCGCCATCGCCGCCAACCCACACCTTGCCGGCGCCGATCCGCTCACGGGCGCCGGCAAGCACGCGGTAGGCCTGCCAGAGCGCCACCCTGCCCGCAGGCAACGAAGAAACGAAGGCGTCTGTGTACGTAAGGAGGACACGCGCAGGCGGGTCGATCGACAGAGCTGCAGCACCGCCAGCGGAGGAAAACACGGTCGCGGCAGCGCCAGGCACCGGCACGATCTCCACTTCGACAACCGATCCCGTCAGATCGATATCGCCGAGGAAGGTGATCGGCACGGGCGGGGCGTTCGCTCCGCGGTAAAGGCGGATCGTCGAGGAGGTCATGACAAGCTCCGAGAGTGGTCGTCAGAACGAATAGGGGCCGGACCAGCCGGCCGATTCCTTGCGCGTCAGCGTGAGCGGATAGCCCGTCTCCACCCGCAACCAGAACGATCCGGCGGGCGGCTGCGGCGCCAGCGCGTCGCGCTCGGCGATCGTGCCGCTGCCATAGGGGGCGATGGCGCACAGCGACAGGTCGCGGATCACCTTCGCCAGCGCATTGCTGGCAAAGAGCGCGTCGGCGGCGAGGGCGCTCTCGCGGGTGATCACATAGGCCGAACCCGTCACGCTTGGCCCCTGCCAGGCGAAGGCGAGCTTGCCCGCGCCGTCGGCGCTGATCTCGCGGATCGGGGCGTTGTAGCTCGCGCCGCCCGACACCACCCACAGCGTGCCGCCGGCCACGCCATTGACCAGCCAGCCGGTGCCCGCGCCATTGAGATCGACCGACCCGTTGGCGAGCGTGATCGTGCCTTCCTCATAGAGGGAGGGTGAGACGGGCATGGCGATGTCCTTTGTGTCTAGAAATCCGAGACGTTCATGGTCGCGTGAAAGCCGACAGAAACGCCGGAGTTCGCCGGCCTCAGCCAGCTATAGGTCGTTCTCGACGAGACCCACGCTTTCGTCGTCGGCGCCGCGACATAGGCCCCAATGCCCGAGTTCCATTGAAGAACCTCGGTCATGTTGTGATTGCCGCAACCACACCACCAATGGTTCAGGCCATCCTGCAAAATGAAAAAGTTGAACGGCGGCCCAGATCCTGTCGGAGGCGGCGAAGGAAGTGAGTATACCCCTGTTGAAAGACCACCGGCGATTTGCGCGTACCCTTTGAGATAAGGGCTTAAGCGTCGCGACTTGAAGATGAAATCGTTCTCGCCGGCGCTGTCGAAGTCAACATTGTGCTTGGTCACCGCCAAGCCATGCTCTGGTGAGATGAAACACCTAGTGATCCCCTCGACGCTATCGACGCCAGGCGTGTACGCGGCATCCGTAGCAATGACGGCATATCTGACCTGCACAGCGGGGATGCCCTGAGATGGGATCCCCGAACTCGCCCCGGTGACCAGAATGCGGCTCGGGTTGATCCAGAAAACGCCGGTGTGCGCCCCCGTCGATGGCTCGCCCATGCGGTAGACGATCACAGGCGGGTAGTGAGGGTATGACCCCTCAAGGTCTATGATGCTGGCACCATTGTAGAGATAGTCGATGAACGGGCCGGCAGTCACGCCGATTGTCGCGCTAGCCAGCCCGGTTTCGTAGATCTGGAAGTGGTTTCGCCGGGTCGTCAGCGGCATATCATCGAGCGAGCAGGTGTCGACGTCGAAACCGGGCTTCGAAATAAACAGACCGTGCCCGTAGGCATCATGCTTTCCGAAGATGACGCCGTTCGGTCCACCCGCTTCTGCGGAAGAGCCGGCGTTCCCGAACAGGTAGTAAAGATAATCGACCCCCGACAGTTGGGGTGAGAAATACATGTTCGCCGCTGTCAGGGACACACTCAGCGTGAGATAGCCCCGCTGAAAAGACTGGAAAGCACCCGAAGACAGCGTGAGAGTTCCGGAGCCGCGACGAGCCCAGGCAAGCACAGGCGTCGCCAGATTCGCGGCGGGATTGACCATCCATTTGCACGCTCGCTGCCAGCCGTTGCCGTAGTTCAGCGTCAGATTTGGTAGGGAGTTCGACGCCACGACGCCGTTAGCTACTAGACGTAGTCTGCCGATGTTGGTGCTGTCGAAGGTCACATAGCGCTCCGGCAGGGACGGGTCGGCAGCGTCGAACCCCGGAACCACCGTTCGAAGGCGGGCGACGCCATTCATGGCGCCGATAAAAATCTGATCAGGCATGCTCAGCTCGAAATCCGAAGCGTGCCGGCAGCCACATTGAAGACGGTCTTGCTGTCGGTCGACCGGATGATGCCGGCGGTGAGTTCGCCTGCGTCCACCGATAGGGCAGAGAGGGTGGGAACCCTCAGCAGCCCGACATTGATCACCACCTGATCCGTCGCGGCATCGACGACGAAGAGCGGCGCCGCGCTGTTGTCGAGCGGGTTCACAACCATGTACTGGGTGGCGAAGTTGGTGACGCGGGCGAAAGGCTCGCCCCCGCTAAATCCCGTCTCCCATGCCGTGCCAACCTCCACCCATTCATCGGCGAGCGTCGCCCGCATGAAGATGACGAGACGAGCCACCACGTCCCCGCTGCCAGCCACCACCTCCATCTTCCAGAGGCCTTCGCCGCGGATGTCGCCCACCTGCGCGCTGAGGCTGCTGACGACCTCCGCATTGGCGGTCACGACGCCGTTGAGATCGGTCACCGATGCCGAGAGGCCCACCAGCGCGGCGGCGTTGGCATTCCCGGCCCGAACGGCAACCGCCGTGTCACGCGCCTGCGCTCCCATGCCGGCGGCGGTCTGCCGCACCAGATCGTCAAGCCGCTGGCCGGCCGCGTTGATATCGGCCCGGAGCGACAGCAGCGCCCGGTAGGCATCACCCTTGATCTGGTCGAGATACACCCCGAAATCCGGGTCCGGCAGGTCGCTGGTCGTGACGAGTTCGCCCACGCTCCAGCCAACGGTGCGGGGCGGATCGGTCACCAGCCGCGTGCGCACCCGGTACTGCGTCGCCGAGAGCACGCCGTCGAGCAGCGCCACCGTCTGGCTCACCGGCACGCTGCGCAGGATCACCGCATCCGGCTGGGCCGTCGGGAAATACATCAGGTCGACGCCGGTCACGGTCACATCGTCCACCGCCTCCCAGGCCGCGCGGATTCCGGCCTGCATGCGCCCATCCGTCCCCGTGAGCAGGATCGGGAGCGCCGTGAAGGACTGCACCTCGGCAAGGTAGGCAGGCGCGCCGGGCGGCAGCGGCAGGGTCACCACCGGCGCGGAGACGCCGTCATAGATCGAGCCGTCACGCTCCTCGAGCGTCAGCTGCACATTGCGCGGCCCCTCGCCGTCGAGTGAAACCAGCGTCACCGCTTTCACCAGATACACCCGGTTGCCATACCGCGCGCTGTTCCAGCGCGCCCAGTCGCCCGGCTCGAGCACCAGAAAGCGCGGGCGCAGCGTCACCTCGGCGCTCGCCTCATACCGGTTCTCCTTGAAATAGATCGCCGCCAGCGCCGCAGCCTGCCCACTCACGCGCACCTGCGGAAAGTCGATCGTCAGGTCACGATTGCGCCGGTCGAGCGCCAGCAGCACCGGGCTGGTCTGCGTCTCATAGTCCACCATCGACCAGACTTCTTCCGGGCTGGCGACCTTGCCGGCAACCGAGTTGACGAGCTCGCTCATGGAGCGCCGCGCCTGCCAGCGCACCGGCGCGGTCGAGATCAGATCGTCATCGGTAAAGGTGATCGCCACCGGCTGATCGTGGCCCACCACGGGCCAGGAGCCGGCTATGCCGTCGACCGTCGCCGCGCCGCACGCCATCTGGATCGAGGCGATGTTCTCGCCATGCTCGGCCGTGCAGTCGAGCATGATCGAGCAGCGGTAGCGCGGCCCGTAATCGGTCGCCTCATCGCTGATGTTCGCGGCTGGCGTCCACTTGTCGAGCGGCAGGTCCGCCGGCGCCATCCCCATGCCGCAGAACATATCGCCATTGATCGCGAACCCTCGGCGGTAATTGTACTCGATCACCTGTGGGTTTTCGCTGAACTCATGCGTCGACGGGTCATCCCAGCGATGCGGGCCGGAACCGCCAGCGGTCGAATCCTTCCGCCAGTCATAGAGGCGCGCGCCCCGGAACTCGAAAAAGAAGTCGGGGAATGACGAATTGCGCTCATCATTGAACGTCATGCTCACCAGCACCGCGGTCTGGCCGATGCCGATATGGTTCGCCGTCCAGCGCCCCACCGGGTTGGCAAAGTTGACCAGCGGCGAAAGCGCGGCCGTCTGCCGACCGTCCAGGAACTTGATCCACACCAGCCCGGCAAAGGGTCCGGTCATCACCACCCGCCCGCGCGCCGGGCTGCTTTCCGTCGGCTCCAGCGTCACCCACTTGCCATTGATGGCGACGCGCGACAGCCCGTCGCTCGGGTAATCCGACAGGGTGTAAAGCTGGTGCATCTCATAGTTGGCGGGGCCATAGGTGCTGCAATAGGTGTCGTGCCCGGCGATGCCCACCAGCCCGCAGGCCACCTGCCGCGGCACCGCGCCGCCATATTGCCGCTCGAACTGCACGCCGCCGGGCGTCTTCGGCGTCTTGCCGGCGAGCGCCTTGGAGGCGTAACTCGCCGCCACGCTGAGGCCGATGCCGAGCACCGCTTGGCCGACGACGCCGATGCCCGCCACGAAAGAGCCGACCGCAGCGGCACCGGCACCGATGGCGGCGACGACAGGAGCGATGAAGGGCATCAGGCCACCCGGAAGGCGCGAGTGACAGCGGAGATCGGCAGCACCAGCGCGCTCGCCGGCCCGCGGGTGAAGAAGCCGGAGCCGGTGAACACGCCGCCGGACACCTCGCCATTGCCTTGGTGGATCACGCCGATATCGCCGCGCTGCGCCTGCGCCACCGGAATGGCGGGGAAGCGATCGGCGAAGGCGTCTTCCACGGTCAGGAAGCCATGGCGGCGCAGCACCCGGGCGGCGCCCTTGGCGGTGCGGTAGCGCCGAGCGTCCCGGAACATCCGCGCGCCGGTCACCGCTTCCACGGCGTCGTCGGCGATCACATAGCAGTCGCTCACCCCGTACTGCGTCGGGAGCGCAAGATGCTTCTCCACGACGAGCCGGAGCGCACGCTCCCAGCCCTTCACGCGCATGGTCGATTCCCTGATGTGCGAAAGATCAGACGTTGGTGACGCCAGCGATGAAGCCGCGCCCGGCGACGACGGGCGCGCTGCCGGAAACGGTGCGGGCGCGGCCCCAGAAGATTTCTTCCCGGCCCCGCATCGCGCAGTGTTCGAAGAACAGGTCGCCCGGCGCGCGCCGCGCCTGATCGGCCACGGTGCGACGGCGCTCATTGCGCCGGGTATAGTCGAGCGCCCGGCTCTCACAGGCGGCCGAGATGGTATAGCCCGTGGACGGATCGTCTTCATGCGCGATCACGTCGACATAGCCGCGCCGCATCGGCTGCACATGCAGCAGCGCCCCGGTGTCGGGGTGGAAATAGGCGTCGTACACGGTCACGGGACGGTCCCGGTATTCCTCCGCCTCGATGCTCTGGAGCACCGCCGGCGTTAGCCCGCCGGGCGCTGCGGCCAGCGTGACGGTGAAGCCGCCGGCCGAACGGTCCACGTCGCCGGCGAGGTCCGATACCGCGATCAGCCCGCCGGGCTGATAGGTCAGCCCCGCCCAGGTGAGCGGCTGCTGGGCGCGGATGAAACCATACTGGCCGGTGCCGAAGGCGAAGCGGATCATGCCGCGGATGGAAATCCGCCCGGCATCGAGCAGGGCGAGCACGTCTTCGGGCAGCACGATCATGGCCTAGATCCTCTGCCAGGCGCTGAAGGTGAAAGTGCCGAGGCTCGGCAGCGCGCCGTTCTCGTCACCGCCGCTGGTCCAATCGAGCACAAGCTCGCACACAGGGCGCCACAGCCGCGCCACGGCGCCGGCAGTGAACAGCGCCGTGTGAAGGAACGGCGCCACAGTCACGGTGGCCGCTCCCGCCGCGTCGGCATCCGCCCCCTCGATCACCTCATAGTAGCCCCGGCGCAGCGGCGCGCCCTGCTCGATGCCGATCCGGTCACCGGGCGTGAGCCGGTAGCGCGGCGGCAGGCCGGAGAGGGTGAGCACCCCCGCCGTGCCGAGCGTCACCACCACCGCCGTGCCCGCCCAGCCGGCCTTGATGTCCGATGGCGCCCGCGCACCGGCATAGGCCAGCGGCGTACGGCGCCGGCTGTCGGAGGCGAGGAAGCTGCGCAGCCCGCCCTGCAGGCTCAGCTTCCACGCTCCCCATTCCGCTCGCAGCGCCGGGCGCAGGGTGTAGGTTTCGCCGGCGAACAGCCACACCGGATCGTTCACCTGCGTCAGGTTGGCGAAGGCGCCCTTGCCGGAGGGCGACATGGCGACATTCTCGGCCAGCGTGAGCGTGCCGCTGCGCAGGCCGCATTCCGGCAGCGGACGGGGGAAGGTGAGCGCCATATCAGATCTTCGTATTGCGCAGGCGAGCCTGCTGGATCGTTTGAACCACCTGCCGTGGTAGGGTCTTCTCGAACTTGTCGAACCTCTTGGTCAGCAGTTCCACGGCGTCAGGGGTGGCGCCGCGCGCATCGATCGAAATCGGCATGGAGAGGCTCAACCGGTCACCGCCCCGCCCCATGCCCGCCAGCGTAGGAATGCGCGGCGCCCCGCCCACCAGGCCGCCGGCGGCCATCTTGCCAATCCGGCCGGAATTGATGGCTTCCAGCAGCGGGGCGAATTTCTTCGCCTGCGCCGCCCGCACCACATACTCGCCATCCGACAGCATCATCGGGATGCTGTCGCTGGTGCCGGTGCCCGGCCCACGGATACGCCCGCCCGTGGCGGCGCGGCCGATGCCGCCGCTCACCGGCCCGCCCTGCGCCATGCCACCGAACAGCTTGGCCAGGAACCCGCCGCCGGTCGGGTCGAACAGCGCGTTCAACGCCATGTCGAGCAGCTTGTCGGCGACATTGTCGAGGGCGTTGGCGAGGGCCACCGCCCCGTCGACGCCGGCTTTCAGATCCGAGACGAACCCGCCGAGCACGTCGCGGCTTGCGTAGGAGAAATTCTCCGCCGCCTGCTGGGTCTTTCCCTGCTGTTCCGCCAGCTGCGCCGCCGACACCGAGGCCGAGGCATAGGCCGTCGCCAGTTGGTCGATCTGCTCCCGAAGCTCGGGGGTGATCGTCAGGCCGGCGCGCTGGGCGGAGGAAAGCAGGTCATACTCCGCCCGCGCCTTCTCAACCGCGAAACCATAGTCATTGATCAGCGGGTTGAGCCCGGCCTGCGCCGCCGTCTCCGCCTCGATGGCGGCGGTACGGTCGGCAATGGCCGCCGTCATCTGCTTGTAGTCGTCCGCGTTGCGGTCGACCTTGGTCCGCCCGCCAGTGCCTTTCAGCGCCTTCCCGGTGTTACGGGCATAGGCGATATCGTCGGGCATGTCCGGCGGGCGCGGCGCGTTGCGGGCGAACTCTGCGAGGGGCGAACGGGCATAGCCCCTGCGGGTCTCGCGGTCGGCCTCGCCGGGGTTCTGCGCGGCATAGTCCATGGCGCCCACCTGCGCCGCCAGCTGGCGCTCGCCTTCGCGCACCAATGCCAACTGCGCCACTGCGTCCTTCAGAGCCTCGACCAGCTTGAGGGTCGGCGCGTCGAGGCCCTTGAAGTCGCTGATGGCATTCATCTGCTTCAGGATCGCCTCAGTATCGCTGCCGGCCACCTGCGCTTGGCGGCCGAGAGCGATGAAGGTGTCGACCACCTCCTTGGGCGCCCTCTCCGCGATCGCGTCCATGTAGCGGGAGACATCACCGAGCCACGTCAGATAATCCTCGATATCCTCGCCGCTGGTGGCGACATAGACGCTCGGATCGCTCGGCGCTTCCTGCCGCATCCGCTCCCGACGCAACAGCTCCAGCTTGGTGCGCAGATCGTCGGCTTTCTTGGCCTGCTGATCCATCGACGCGCCCAGCGCGTCGATTCCGCTGGCTGCGTCGGGCGCGATAAGCCCCAACTCGCGCAGCACCGCATTGACTTTGCTGGTCTGCTCTTCGCCCGCGCTCTGCCCATCGGCGAAAAGATAAAGGGCCGCCGTCAGGCTGGCGAGCACGAGGCCGATAGGCCCCGCCACAGAGGTGAACCCGCCGATGGCGGCGGCCACACCGCCTGCCGTAGCAGCGGTACGAAGCGCGAGGGTCAACTTTCCGACCGCCGTCACAGCGAGCCCAAGGCTGGCGATCATCCCACCGATGGATCGCCCCACGAGCGCGGCAGCTATGACGCCCGCGAGCTTAAGGGCGACATCGGCGGTGTTGTTGAAGTTATCCGCCAGCAGGTTGAGCCCCTGCACCAAGCGCTGCGAGGCGCCGAGGCTCGCGTCAGTCTCGCCTATGTACCGCGTGAAGGCGTTATTCACCTTCGTCATACCCTGGTCGATCGTCTGCGTGGCGTTCGCCGCCATCGACTGAATCGCCGGAAGACCGCGCAGGAAGGCGCGGAAGAACGCCTGCCCCGACACCTCGCCGTCATTCACCAGCTGCTTCAGCTTGTTGACCGAGCCTCCGGCCGCATCGAGGCCGTTCGCCACCGCAATCAGGATCGGCCGCGCGCCCTCATTCACGCTGTTGAACTCTTCCGCCTGCACGCGGGCCGACCCCAGAATCTGCCCCAGCTGCGTGAGAGCCCCGGAGGCCGCGCTAGCAGAGGTGCCCGCCACGCGCAGCGCCACCGCCACGCCGTCGCTGAATTGCAGGAGGTCGTCCTGGCTGGCGGCAAGGTTGTCTGAGGCCTGTGCCGCCTTGCCGTAAAGGTCGGACAGAGCGCCGATCGGCGTCGCGTTGCGCTGGGCACTCTCGAAAAGCCGGTCGAGCGTCTCGGCTTGAGCCCGCCCGGTCACGCCCGCCACGGCAAGGCTGTTCTTCGCGCTGGTCCACGCATCCGCATAGGCCAGAACCTCGCGAACGGACAGTGCCGCCCCGATCCCTGACAGCGGCGCGATCAGCCCCTTGGCCACATTGCGGCCAATGCCGTCGAGCCGACGGTTCATCTGGAAAAAGCGGTTTTCGATGGCACGGGCTTGACGGTTTGTGACACCATTCATGCGCTGCAGTTCGCGCTCGTAGGACTTCATGTCCGCGCTCATCTGCACAACGAGTTTTTCGAGGTCGGTCGCCATTATATTGGTCCCGTCGGGAGGCGCAAAGTGAGCAGTTTGTTATTGCTGGTTGGAATAATTCAGATCCTTGGCGGGATACTGGTTTGGGCCATCGCCAAGTCGGCAGTGCACGAAATACTTGGCTCCATATCGTTTGGCTTTGGAATACTATGCGTTCCGCTCGCCATGTTGATGAAGTACGTTGCCGACATCAGGGATATCGCAAGAGAGGCGGCGCGGACGAAAGGTGAGAGCCGGAGTGTGCACATGTCGGATGCGCCGGTGCGTCCGCAGATCCCGCTTGATGACCCATCCGCCTTGGCGCGGCGCCGATAGAGAGAACGCGCCACTCAGTTCAGCCGCCGCGACCTGACCTTCTCCACCAGCGCCAGATGCTCTTCCGCCGTCGGCGCCGGCGGCTTGTCCTCGGCGCCGTGGGCTTTGGCATAGCCGGCCGCGCAAGCGGCGAGTTCCCACAGACTCATGTCGTCCACCTCACGCGGCGTGAATCCCATCACCGCGCCAGTGCCGTAGAGCGCCGAGAAGACGAGGCGCGTTTCGCCTTCGTCGAGGTCTTCCCGGCCGCCCGTTCCCCCACCGCGTCGCGCGCCGCGCCGGTGAGGGCGGCGCCGAGGATCACGGTCGCCGGCAGCACGTTTTCCACCAGCGGGCGCTCGTCGACAAAGCGCCGCACGAGCACGAGGGCATCGGTCGGCGTCTTGCCGCCACCGATGAGGCCGAGAAGGATCGTCTCGCGGATATCATCCACCCGCCACGAGCCATCCACCAGCCGCGCATGGATTTGCGCCGGCCCCGCCTCGCACTTGGTCTGAAGGCTACGCAGCCCACCGATGGGGAGGCGGAAAGCGTGCTCGCCGTCGCCCCAGTCGAAACTCACCTTTGCCGAGCCGTCCATCACGCGGCATCCGTCCACACGATGGCGCCATCGCTGGCCAGCGAGACCGAGCACGACACGAAGCCGCGCCCTTCCTTCGCAACGCCGAGATTGGTCATGATGAAAGCGCCCTGGAAGTGACCACCACCCTGCGCGCCCGGCAGATCGAGCGTGATGCGACAGTTGAAGGCCACGGCCGCCAGCATGCGATCACGCAGCGCACCCCACGAGATCGGGTCCATCGTACCTTCGCCGGTGATGCCGGCGGACAGCGTATCGACCACGCGGGCGACCCAGGCGGGGGCGTCGGGGTCAACGCAGTTCGGTTCGGTGGCCTCGACGGTGGAAGCCTCGAGCGTGAACTCGCGGGTGGTGTTGATCGAGCAGTTGAAGGCGAATTCTTCAGGGGCCTCGCCGTCACCGAATTCGATAAGCAGTTTCTGCGTCTTGGCCATTGGAAGGCTCCTCAGTCCGGCTGTGTGGTGAAAAGAAGCTCGATGCGGGCACGGCTCGTGATCCCGTCGCGTTCGCGGGAATAGGTCACGCTGCGCACCTCGACCCGGTCGCAGACATGGCCGAGGAGGGCGAAAGGCTGGTCGTGCAAGGCTTCGCGCAGGGCGCCCGCGATGCGCTTGACCTGCGGATAGCCGTCTTCCACCGACCAGACATCGATCTGCGCGAACACCTCTGAGGCGTCCCAGCAGGTTTCATCGATCGGCACCGTCTGGCCCGGCCCGATGGTGATGTAAGGCAGCACCGGGTTGCCCGGCGGCTGGTCGTAGACCCGCACGCCGGCCTCGGTGTCGAGCGCTTTCAGGCGGGCGACGAGCGCGCCCTGCACGGCAAGGGTCGGATCGGTCACGTTCATCCTCCCCTCGCGACTTTCCGGGCGGCCGAACGATTCGCCTTGCGAATGGCCGCTTTCGCTGCCCGGCGGTTGACCCGGAAGGCCGGGTAGAAGAATGGCTGCGCCCGCGTCCCGGGATGCTGTGAGCCGGCGAACAACCCGCCAATCACATGCGGTGCGGTGCCGAACTCCACCCACCGGGCATAGAAGGCTTCGCTGTTGCCGGCATAGACCGTGATCGTCAGTCCCTTGCCGAGCGAGGAGCGGGCCACCTTGCCGAGAGTGATGGAGCCGCGAGGCGGCGCCCCCCACGTCCACCCGATGCTGGCGCGCAGCGCGCCGTCATCTTCCGGCGCCAGGGAGCGCGCGAGGCGCACGATCTCATCCGCCACGGCTTCCATCGCCGCGCGGATCTCGGCCTCCGCCACCTTGGGCAGGCGCTTGAGCTTCCGCTCCAGCTTCGCCAGCCCGAGGATCGTCGTGCGGCGCGCCATCAGCCCGGCTCACCCTGCGTGACAAGGATGTCCAGCCACAGCCCCAGCGCGTCCGGGTCGGTCGGCGGCGCGGTGATGGCAAACACCCGCGAGGCGTCCCGCGCGTCCACCACGCGCCAGTCGCTCGCCACCTCCCGCGTCTGGCTGCTCTGGCGCACCGTCAGCACATAGGGCTGCACACCCTGCAGGCGCGAAGCCATCACCTGCTCGCCGCCCCGCAGCGGCCTCAAGCCGGCGGCGACGGTGAAGCGGGTGACCCAGGCCCCGCGCGTGTTGCCATAGCCATCATCGACCACGGTGCGCGACTGGAAATGCACCCGCTCCCGCAGGCGCCCGGCACCCGTCTGCCGGCTCATCCGAGCACCCGATAGGGGCCGAGCAGACGCCGCACGCTGAAGGGAACCTCAAAGCGCTGTGCGTCGGTGCCTTCCTCTCGGTTGTTGAACCACTCGGCGACCATCATGCGGATGGCGAGGCGGAAAACCTCAGGCACCTCGGCGTCTTCATAGCCGGCGGAATAGGTGACGCTGACGGCGTCCGGCCGGCAGGCCGTCGCGGGACATGATCCGGTCGGCACGAGGATCGTGCCAGCGACGACATAGCCGGCCTCGGGAAGCGTCGTCTGCTCCCCGGCCGGATCGCGATACTTCACGGCGGTGACGGCACGCACCGGCCCATAGGGCAGGCGGACCTGCCGTGGGAACCCCGGCAGGTCGAGCCGCAATGTCTGCCGGGAAATCGACCGGCCGTAAATGTTCGGGGGGCCGTCAATATGGGCCTGTGCTGCGGCAATCAGCGCCCTGATAGTGTCGTCTTCGTCCCCGTGATCGACATGCAGCCACTCGCGCGCCTCCGCCAACGACACCAGCGGCGAAAGGTCCCCGATGCGGGTGATGATCACGCCCGCACCCGCTTGTTGCGCGGCGCCGCACCTTCGGCCTTGTTTTGCAAGGGGGCCTCGGCCTTGGCCTCGCGCTCACCATCTTCCGGCGGCGTCAGCACGCCGGCGCGGACCAGATGGGCCACTTCATTCGCCTCGGCCGTCCGCGTCTCGCCGCGCTCATAGAGCCGCTCGGCCATGTGCCGGCGGGCAACCGTGTAAGTGAGCTTCGCCATGGGCCTCTCCTGAAGGATGAACGGGGGCGGCCTGCGCCGCCTCCGTTGCTATTGAGATCAGGGCGCAGTGGGGGTCGGCAGATCGCCGTAAATGAAGGCTTCCGGGCGATACACCGCCAGCGCCAGCCGCTCCTCGCCGAGCACGGTCACCAGATTCTTGGTGAAGTCGTCATTCTCGAAACCGACTTCAACGCGCGCGTCCCAGCGGTCGAAGACCTGGGCACCGAGCCGGAAGGCGCCGGTCAGGAAGTCGCCCTGCGCCATGGCCTGGGTGGCGACGACAGGCAGGTTCCAGAGAGTGGGCGCCAGCGTGCCCTGCGGATTGCCGACGATGTAGCGGCCGAGCGTGTCTTTGGTGAGCTCGATCGCGGCCCAGTCGATAGGGTGGAGCACATGGCCCGTGGCGGGATATTCGGCCAGCGCCGCCTGCAGCATGGCAAGGCGAAGCGTGTCGATCGCCGTCTCACCATCCGGCGCGAAGGGCGCCGAATATGCCGAGGCCTGCGGAACGATGCCGTGCAGGTTCTGGCCCGTTCCGTCGCCGTTCAGAAGCTGCGCCTCTTCCTTGTAGGCGAGACCGTAGAGCAGGCGCTGATCGATGATCGAGCGCAACTGCGAGAAGTCGTCGAGGATCTGGCGCGACGCCTTCATCCAGTGCGCGATGACCTTTGCGCTGGTGGTGACGAGGCCGAACTTCAGGTCGGACGACGGCTTAGCCGCGCCCTCCGCAACCGGCGCCGCATTGTTCGTGAAGCCCGTCTCCTTGACGTACTCCAGCGAGGAGCCGTCCATCCGGCCGGGGGTGATCAGGTCGCGAACGGTGAGGCGGCGCTGGGGAAGTTCGAGAATGCCGGGCAGTCGGGTCGTCTGCACGCCGGCCCCCGCCGAACCCGCGGCGTTCGAAGTGGCAGAGGTGATCGTGGCCTTGATCCGCATGTCGGCGCGCCGGCCGCCGGAGGGCGCGGAGGCAAGGCTCTTCACGCCCTCCTGTTCGATGAACTGCTCACCGATCGACTTCTCGGCGGCGGGGCGCGTGTCGCCCTGCGCGAGCTTCTGCTCGATCTGGGCCACCTGCTCGCCCAGCGTGTTCATCTTGATCAGGGCCTCGTCGGCCTTCTCCTTCAGCGAAGCGCTGGCCGTCTCGCCGGCCTTGGCCTTACCGAGGGCTTCCTCTGCGATCGCCTTGACGGCGTCGACCGAGGTCTTGAAGGCCGCCTTCACCTCATCCGCCAGCTGGGCTGCCGTCTTGTTGCCCTGATCGTTCGGCGGGTCGAAGCAGATGATGGGGGCGCCACGCCACAGGGCTGCGCCGAGGCGGGCCACGGAGCCCGCACCGCGAAGGGTAGTCGTCATGATGATATCCTCAGGGGAGGTGGTCGGGGTCAGCCGCCCAGAAGCGCCTTCAGGAAGGCGGCCGGTTCATTCGCCTTCTCGCCCTCGGACTCGCTCCGAATGGCCTTCGCATAGCCGACAGAGGCGATCTGTACGGCCATGGCCTTCGGGACCCCTGCATCACGCAGGATGTCCTCGAATTCCTTGATCGGCATGGGGTCGCCATCGCGCAGTCGCCGGGCGAAATCCTCCATGCGGTCGGCGGACTTCACCGACTCCACCCGCGCGCGGCGGTTGGCCGGGAACGACACGAGACTGATCTCGTGCAGATACAGCTTCTTCAGCAGGCGCACGGCGCCGTCCTGATCGGTATCTTCCTCGCGATAACCGATGGACAGGCCGCCAATGGCCGATGCCTTCAGCAGCGCGTGCGCCTCGCGCGCCTTCTCGACATCGAGCACAAGCCGGCCCTTGCCCCACAGCCCCTTGGCGTCCTCGGCGAGGTCTTCCCACACGCCGATGGGCTGGTACGGGTCATGCTGCCACAGCATCAGGACGTTGGAGCCCTCGCGCTTGTGGCGGGCCAGGCTCTCGACAAAGGCGCCCGGCATGACCTTTTCGCCATAGCTGTCGACATTGCCGAACACCGAGCCATAGCCCTCGAAGGTGCCGTCATCGCCGAGCGCCTTGACCTGCAGCGCGAAGCTCTTGGTCCTATGCTGGCCTGAGTCCTTGATCTTCATTCCGGGTCCTCCCGCGGCGGCCGGTCCTCGTCGTCCATCGGTGGCCCACCGTTGTCGCCGATGCCGCGCGCCTCGGTGATGGGTATGTTCTGGGCCTGCATGCGCGGCACGTCGCCACCTTCCACCGGCGGCAGGCCTTCCAGCCGACGCACATAGTTGATGGTGAACACGCCGGCGTTCAGCATCGCGACGTAATAGGCGGCCCGCGCCTTCGAATCCCCGCGCAACAGGCTCTCGAAATTGAACCCGACCGTGATCCCGGCAGCGCGGTCAGCCGGTGTCAGCAGCTGCTTCTCGATCGCCGCCTCGATCCGCTTGGCGCGGCGCCGCAGCGCGAAGCGCTGGAAGCCGAGCGTCTGCTGCTCGATTCCCGTGCCCCAGCTTGTCGACTTCTCGGTGTGCCCGACCATGAAGGGCGGCACGCCGAAGAGCCGACACACTTCCTCGACCGAGCGCGCGCCGGATTGCAGCATCTGCGCATCGTCCGGCTTCATCTGGATGGCTTCGGCCTTGACCCCGCCCTCGGCCACATAGGGCCGGCCGGCATTGGCCGCGCCCATGTATTTCTCGACGAGAATGTCGTTGGCGAGCGTGCGCTGCTCTTCCGTGAGCCACTCGGGGAAGACGAGTTGCACCGTCGGGCGCATGCCGTTCTTGAAGAAGCCGCCGGCCGATCGGTCGATAGCCTGCGCCAGGCCAAACACGTTCCGGCCGAAGCTCAGCGTGGACATGCCCCCGAGCGGTGAGCCACCGAAGCCGCGAATATGCAGCACCTCCGCCGCCGGCAGATCGAAGCTGCCGAATTCATCCGTCCAACGATACCAGAGGCCCCCGTTACGTTCGCGACGCACCGCGACGAGGTCGGGCATGACCGGGATCAGGGCGACGATGCGCGCTCCCGAGCGAACGATTCGCACATAGGCGTTACCCCAAAGCTCGAGGCTGACGCACACGAACTCCCAGAAGTCGACGGCGGTCTGGTCGGCATTGGGGCTGTCATGCAGCAGGCGGTACAGTGGGTGATCGGGCGCCTCATCCGCCACCCCGGAGGCGCTGCCGCGATAGACCAGGAACTGCAGCGAGGCTACGGTGCCGGCCAGCAGGTTGACGCAGGCCCACGCCGTCGACAGGGCCAGCGTACCGCGCCAGGTCACCACCTCGTCGGAAAAGCCCGTGTGCCCGGACGGATACCACCCGTCCGGCCGCAGCGTCGTCATCAGCCGCGTCACCTCGGACTTGCGAGCGAGCCCCACGGCGCCGAGCATCTTCGTCATCATGCTCATGCCGCCGCACCCTTGAGTGACTTGAAGAACCCGGCCATCCCGGCCCCCGCCGCCGTCGGATTCCAACTCATGAGGATGGCGGCGCAGAGCATGGCGATGAACGGGTCAATCTTAGCGCGGCCGGCCGCCTGCTTGGTGGCCATGTTGCCGTTCGCCTTCACCTCAACCTTCACGTTCCCCACGCACCAGTTCATGAGCGCCAGGCCGGCATGGCTCACCGTGTCGTCGCTCAGTTTGTGCTCAAGCCCCCAGAGGGCAGGCGAAAGAGCGGGGCCTTGCAGCAGCCGCCTCAGCATCGGGCCTTCGATCCCGCAGGCGGCCAGCGCATCGATCAGCGCGGCGATATTGTTCGGGTCGAACCCAACCGCGTCCTTCGCCGGCAGCAGGCCCTCGCTCTTCAGCAGCGCAACGATCGCTGCGATCTCGGCGAGATACTCGCTGACTTCGGCAAAGGTCAGCGAACCCTCGGCCTCGAAATCGTCCAGCGTCGCCGCGATATCCTTGCGCACCTCGCGAACATTCGGGTGCGCATAGGCATGGCTCCAGACAAGCCAGCGCCTGGTGACCTTCTCGCGACCGATGACGCACAGCCCGAAGAGGTCATCAAGGCCGCCGCCATCGAGCCCGACGACGGCCACTTCGCTCCGGGCGATGAGGGATTCAAGCGTCAACCCGGTATCGGCCCGAAGCTCCCAATAGTCCGCTCCGCGCCAGCCATCGTCGGCGATGCCGACGCCGATCTCGATATTGAGATGTTGCGAGGCCCACACCTTGATGGCGTGGTCGCCCTTCTCTTGCTCCGAGTTCCAGTCGGCTATCAGGCTCGGCAGCTGCACCGAGCGGCCGAGGTTCGGCATGACAAGACCCCAATTGTCAGGGTCCTTCCACTTCGCCGGGTCCGCAGCGATGTCGCGCGGGAACTCGTAAAGGATCGGCAGCATCTGCCGGACATCGCGCCCGCGGTACTCGCCGTCGCGCATCTTCCGGGCGAACTTCAGCTCGTCCTTGAAAGCACCGACGGGAGCAGCGTCGCTCTGCGTGGTGGTGATGATCAGCAGCCCTTCCGGCGTCTTCTCAAGACCGCCCCGGATCTGGCGCATGACCTTCGTCGTGTGGGCGTTCCGTCCCAGCAGATGCAACTCGTCGACCAGGGCAGCGATAAGGATGCTGCCCGTCAGGATGTTCACGTCGAACGTCTTGACCCGAAGCTCTGTGCCGTTGGCCTGATCCACAATCGTCTTGATGTGGTCGCGCGGCAGAAAGCGCCGCTTGAGCTCGGGCTTGCGGTCGATCATGCCGACCGCTTTGTCATAGGCGTTTTCCGAGATCGCCTGCGTCGGCGCGACGAAGAGGGCCTCCGCCCGGGGCCGGATGTTCATCAGCATGATGATGAGCAACAGCCCGGCGCTATACGTCGTTTTCGACTGCCCCTTCGGGAGCATCGCGAAGATGTCGCGGATGTACCGAACGCGGGCAACAGGGTCCCATGAACCGAAGGCCGCGCGGACGATCTCGCGGAACCACAGTCCACAGGCGTCACGCATCGGCGGCGTGCCCGGCACGTCCGGCAATTCCAATTCGTCGAACATGGCAAGCGCCAGTTCGGCCTCTTCGCTCATCAGCGGTAGATCAGGGATGAGCGAGCGCCCGCTGCGGATACGGTCTTCCCAATCGGGGCAGGACAGGTCCCACATGGCGCTAGTTGACCTTGCCCTGACGCTGGGCGATCAGCTGGCCGAGGGTGGACCCGGTGTCGGGGCGTTGGGCAGCGGCGGCGGCGGCCTCCTTCTTGCCGAGCTTAGGAGGCTTCGGGGCCGCCTTGGGCGGGGCGCCGCTGGAGCGCCCGTAGAGCATCATGTCGTTCCGTTCGAGGAAGCGATCGAGATGCTTCATCGCCGCGACGTTGCCCTTCTCGACTTCGGCCCAGAGCAGTTCGACGCGCCGCATGTCCAGCCGGTCACGCGCCACCTCCCGATACTTGAGCTCGGAAAAATAATGCCGGCGAAAGGTCGGCAGGGTGATGCGCAGAGCGCCCGCGATCCGCTCATTACTCCAACCAAGCGCCAGTAACATACTGACGCGCCTACGGTTTTCGTTGGTCGGGACATGCTGCGGCCGGCCCCGACCACCCCGGCCTTCCGGCACCGGGTCGCCGAAGAGGTCGAAATTCCCAGCCATCGAAAAAAAACCTGCGAATGAGTGGGACGCGGGTACGCGGGCGAGGGGGGCTCCAGACTTTCTGGCCCCCCCCTCCCGTCGCCGCGCTTAGAATTAGTAGGGTTGTGCCCGCCTTGTGGGCTTAGGCGCGCCTAGTGCCAGACGCCGCGCTGTTGCAGCGAGGCCTGTTCCTCGCGCTGCTTGAGCTTGTCGTGGCAGGGCTTGCACAGTGTCTGCAGGTTGCTCTCATCCCAGAACAACGCCGCGTCGCCGCGATGCGCCTTGACGTGGTCGCACACGAGCCGAGACGTGTCCGCCTCGATCCGCCCGCATTCCCGACGCTGGCAGGTGTAGAGGTCGCGCAGCAGCACCTTGAGCCGCAGCGCCCGCCACCGGGCGGTGTTGTACCAGGCGCGCCAGGGCGCCGCCCTTGCTCGCCCCATCAGCACCCCCAGACATGCGAAAGGCCCGAAGCGTTTCCGCCCGGGCCTTTTATCCGTGCACAGTGAGCACCAAATGTAAGGCGCAAGTCAAGCCCTCGTCACCGCCATCCCGCGCAATGACGGGAGAATGCGCCTTTGCGGGGCATCCGGCTCCCATGGGCGGGCCGCGCGCTTCGGCCCGGTGACGCGGTGAGCGACGAGCGATTCGGTCAGCAGACCCACCAGCGCCACCAGCGCGGCATGCCACACCTCATATTCGGCACGGTCGCAGGCGGCGTATACGGGCGAGGGCACCAGTTCCATCTTGTGATAGGCGCCAGCGAAGGGCCGCCGCCGGCGAGGGCACCAGCCATCCACCTCGTGCTCGACATAGCCGATGATCTCCCCGTTCACCGTCTGCGCCACCTTCCGCTTCATGAACCATTTGGCGTGGCCACGGTCGCCGCCTCGCACCTGCCGATACTCGATCGGCTCCGCCTCCCAGTCCGGCACCGTGCCCATCATCGCGTGCTTGCGCACCAGCCACGCCGGCGAAAACTTGAACCGAAGTCCGCCATCCTCGCCCCGCACGGCCAGCCGGTCCAGCGCGTCGCTCACCGCCTTCGCCCCAGCCTCGCCCCAGCCATCCGCCGGCGCCATGTCGGCGAAGGGCCACCAGCCCGCCGGCACATCGAGGTGCAGCCCGTCGAGTTCGGCGACGACGCGGTCCACCACCAGCGCGTCGGGGTGCGGGCCGTCCAGCGCGGTCATGTCCGGCGTCACGCCATAGACGTTCCGCACGTCCCGGCCGTCGATCACCGTCCCGAGCGTTGCCCACAGGGACATTGAAGCCCAGCCAGCCCCGTGCCGCTCCGGACCCACCGGCTCCGCTGGCACCTTCGGAAGCTCCGCCCGATAGGCCCAGATGAGCAGATCCTCGATATCCATGCTCACAATCACGGCCATCCTCCCATCCTCCCGGAATTCCCGGCATCTTCCCGGCGCTAAGGTGTTGATGTCATTGGGCTTGGGAGGATTTGGGAGGATAGGGAGGATTATTGTGCCTTAACCCTCATGCCTGCATGCATGCGCGCCTTACATGGCGGCGCTACAAAACCTTCCCTATCCTCCCAAATCCTCCCAATGCACGCAGTTTCAATGAGTTAGCGGAGCGCCCATCCTCCCATTTTTGGGAGGATGGGAGGATCACCGCTCATAGGGGTTGTCGTCATCCTTCTCCGGCGGCGATGACACCGGCTCGAAGTCGTGCTCGGACTTGATCAGCGCGATATCGAGCCAATAGCTGTTGCTGGACTTGGTCTGGCTCATGCCCCGGTCCTTCATCGCGCTCGCCAGCCCCTTCGCCGACCACGCCTTCTCATCCGCCTGCCCCGCCCAGGCGCAGAACACCCGGTGCAGCGCCGTTGACTGCACGCGCTGGCCGAGGGCGGACACCGTGCATTCGGCGAGGAAGCGGCCCAGCGGGTCGGAATCCTCGCGGTATTGTTGCGTGGCCTCGATCACCACTTCGGGCAGCACCAGCCCATGGTCGAGCCAGTCGCACAGCCCGCCCAGCAGCCGGTTGAGAATGCCGCTCGCCTCGGCGCGCAGCTTCAGCGTCAGGCGCGGATCGCGCCGTTCGGGCGGAATGAACACCGGCCAGGGGATCAGCAGCAACCGCCCCCATATGCCGTCATCCGTGCCGGTGATCTTGGGGCGGTAGTTGCCCTGCATCGTCAGCTTGAACTGCGGCACGAAGCTGAAGAAGTCACGGTTGAGATGCCGCGCCTTCATCGTGTCGCCGCCGGTGGCGAGCTTGATCAGCCCTTCGGCCAGCTTGGCGCCCTTCTCGGGCTCCGAGGTGGTGAGGTAGCGAACGCCCGGCAGAATGGCGATGTCGGGGTTCGCCTCGCCGCCCCGCCGCGCCCGCCCGCTGTCGAGGAAGGTCTCGACAGGCACGGTCTCGGTATAGCTGCCGGCGATGTATTTCAGCGTCTCGACATACACGCCCTTGCCGTTGCGGCCCTTGCCGTAGAAGAACACGAGCTTCTGCTCGCCGATATCGCCGGTAAGCGAGAGCCCGCCCCACTGGTCGAGGAAGCGCCGCACCGCCGTCGTCGGCTGCACCTCGGCGAAGAACGCATCGAACATCGGGCAGGCGGCTTCGGGGTCATAATCCACCTCCGCCATCTTGGTGATGCAGTCTTCCCGCCGGTGCGGGCGCAGCTGCACATAGGGCTCATCGCCGGGGCGCTTGCGCACCTCGAGCGTGCCGTTGCGCACGTTGATCACCATCGGGTCGGCGTCGAACACGTCGGGGGAGCGTTCCCGGTCGCTCTGCACCAGCCCGCGCAGGCAGTTCACATGCCCGGCCGCCTGGCTGGTCATCGCCCAGTCCCGCAACTCGTCGGAAAGGTTCACCGGCCGGCGCTTGCCCGGCTTCTGGATTTCGGGGTCTTCCCCGCTCGCCGCCAGCCAGTCCGCTTCATCCTCGATCAGCCGGATGGCTTCCTTTATCCGCCCTTCCAGCGCGCGCTCCGCCTCGCGGCGCGACCAGCGCCGCCCGTCCCAGGCAAGCCAGCCCCAATCACGCACGAAAAGGAATTCGTCGCCGAACCGGCGCAGAAAGCGCTCCGCATTGCCGAGGTCGGTGCAGGGCAGGCGCGCCAGTTCCGCATGCAGGGCATCCTCCCCGGCATCGCCGCCGCCCCCCGCACCCCCCGTTTCCGCCGCCGCCGAACCGCCCGAATGGGAAGATGACGGGGCAGGCCGGGCGGGGGAGGAATGGGGTGCGGGGAAGGGAGCCTCCGCCACCGGGTCCACCATGCGGGCGATGGCCTCGAAAGCCTCGTGCTTCGGCTGTTCGCCCATCACATCACCATGCTGTTGAAGTCATGGCCCGCCGGGGGCCACAGGGTCGCCACGTGGCGCCCCGGCACCAGGTGCCGGCGCTCCGCCCGCGCCATCGTCAGGCGGGTGGTGAACGGGTCGCTGTCCCCGTCGCCGAGAAGGCGCAGATCCATCACGCTGCCGGGCACCGGCACCGCGGCCGAATCCATGTCCGGTTCCGGCCCGGGCACCTGCTTCACCCGGCCGGCAGGCGTCGTCTCCGCAGGGTGAGGCACGCGGGAATGCGCCGCCGCCCGCCCGGCAAGATTGCCGAGGTCGACCGAGGTCCACATGGCGAGCCCGTCCAGCGCCCGCCCTGTGCGCGCCAGCGCGGTGAAGACGGTCAGCACCGTCTCGATCCCCTCGCCGATGATCAGGCGCCCCGGCGCCGCATGGCGCAGCAGTTCGATCCGCCCGCCCGCCTTGCTGCCGCGCACCTTCTTGGCCGGCAGCTTCTCCCCCGTGTCGGGGTGCACCAACGCCAGCTTTCCCTTGGGCGCGTCGAGGTCGATCCACGTGATATGCAGCCCGGCCAGCCGCCCATCGGCGCCGGTAATGGCCGCCAGCATCGCCGGCCCTTCATGCAGCCGGCGCCAGTTCTTCCGCCCGGCCCCATCCTGCCCGTGCTCGAGATAGGGCATGGCCGGGTGCGCCCGCAGCGCGGCGCCGGCGGGCCAGTCCACATGGCGAATGTCGCGCAGATAGGTTTCTACCGGCGTGCCCGGCAGCGGCCCCGCCGCCTGCCAGAACTCCCAGCACCGCTTGCGCTCCGCCTCGCGATAGGCGGCATTCTTGGCCTCATCGGCCGCCTTCTTTTCCGCCGCCGCGCGCGCCCGCCGCTCATCCTCCGCCGGGTCGGTTTCCTGCGCCCCGCCCAGCCAGTCGATAGCCTCGCGGAAGCCCAGCTTTTCCGCCTGCTGCACAAGGCGGATCACGTCGCCGCCGTCCTGGCAGCGCGCGCACACCCAGCCATCGTCCCAGCACTCGAAAGAGGTGGAATCCTTGGCCGCCCGGTCGAGCGAGTGGATAGGGCAGGGGCCGACCATACGCCCCTTCCGGCCGCCACGGCGCAGGCTCACCCACTTGCCGGCCACGTCGCAGCAGGAGTTCCGGGCGCGCAGATCCGCGAGGGAGCTTTCGGAGATCATTCCGCCGCCTCCATCTGCCGTGCGGCAACGGTGCTCCACTGCGCCGCCATGGCGGCAGCAAGGCCCTCATAGGTCCGGCTGCGGTCCTTCCAGCGGTCAGGGCCGGGCGAAGCCCGATGCACCTTCGACCACGCTTTGTGCTCTTCCGTGCCGCGCGCAGGCGGCGTCAGCTTCTTGGTCGGCACCAGCGGCGGCAATCCGCGCAGATAGAGCCCTGTCGCCTTGAAGGCTGGGTCGCCAAACCACCAAGGCTGCACGGTCTGCGGCTTCGACCAGTTGCGAATCCGCTCGCGCGCATAGCGGTGCATCACCGGGTTCTCGACGCACACCCGCTCCACTGGGGCATTCCAGCAGTCGGAGAACAGCGCCGCGCCTGCGTCGAGTTCGGCCCACATCTCCTCCAGCGTCCGGCCGGGCGGCGCCTTGCGCAGCCAGCGCACCCCGCTATTGCACAGGCGGGTGCAGGGCGGGTGCATCACGGCGAGGAGGTCCCATCCCCCGCCGAGGTGGTCCCGCACATCGCCGATAATGTGCCGGTTGCTGCCGTCTTCAGCCGGCAGCACGTCAACGGACCACACATCGTGTCCGTAGGCGGCAAAAGCCCGGCGCACGACACCAGAGGTTTCGCAGCCGATCAGGATGCGCATCGGGGCAGGATGGTCGGTCGGGGAAAATGGTGCAGTCATGCCGCCGCCCTCTCGACAACCGGGAGGCGCGCAGGCAGCGTCACGCAATGGAATTGCGAGTTCTCAATGGGCCGTTCGGTCTTTTGCTTGCAGGCACGCTTCTCGGCGTGCCGGTGGGCATGTCGCTGGTGCCCTTTCTTCTTCTTGAGGTCGCTGGAGACTGGATCGCTTTCGGCGGGGCGATAGCCGGCGGACTGGTAGGGGGGATTTTGACAGTCGCCGCCGGTTACATGGCTTGGCATGCGGCGCAACGGCAACTGAAGGCGCAGCAGAGAGCCGTATACATCACTATCCTTTCCCGAGAGCGGGATATTCTGCGCGATGAACTCCCCGGCATACTTGATGCTATAAAGTTCATGAAAATAATCGCGCCAGTGACAGTGGAGGATTTTGATACGGTGTCGAAGTACGCGTATTATACTCTTGTTGGCCGGAGCGCGCTGGGCGACGACGATTTCGCTAACGCTGACGCTCGCAAATTGGTCGAAGAGTTTCTTCGAAGAACGCAGCCGATGTATAGAGAAAGAATAATACACATCGTTGATCGAGTGTTTGCGAATGCATCCAATCGTCGAAGTCTCGCTGATCTGTTTGTGTTGCCAGAAGAGGCCGAACGCGAGCGTGAAGATCGGCGGAGAGAACTTCTCAGAGAGGTCGCGTCTGAACACAAGTATTTTTCTGGATTGAGCAGCGAGCGCATCGCAACGTACGCTCACGTTGAGGCACTGATCAGTCGCGAAATTGCCGATAGCGTGAAAGCGCTCCATCATGAGCCCCCCACCTGATCGAACTTGCCCGCCTCATTCCCCCACACATCCCAGCCGGGCCGGCTCTGGCGGGAGAACAGGCTGGCGCGCCTTGCCTGCGGCCACGCCGCTTCGCAGCGGGCATAGAATTCATCGGGCTTACGGGAATGCTCGCGCGCGAGCCCGTCGAGCGAATCCGCTTCCAGCGTCTCGACGAGGTTGGGAAAGCTCGCCCCGCTCCAGTCGCCGCCGGGCAGGCGGGCGATGATGTAAGGCTCGTGCAGCGAGCGGGCGACATAGCCCGGCCCCCATTGCAGCTTGCCGTTCACCGTGCGCTTGGCCCAGCCGCCGCCGGTCACCGGCTTCAGCCCCCACCCGCGGATGACATCGACATGCGCGCCGATGGCGACCAGCGGCCATGTCGTCCACATCACGCACACACCGCCCGGCGCCAGCAAATTGCCCACCGGCAGCGCGGCGATGTCGGCCAGCGACATGGTGGCGTACTGCGCCTGCGGCGACTTCGCCTCGCCCTTCGCCGAATACAGGTCGAAGTTCCACGGCGGATCGAGCTCGACGACGTCATAGGCGAACATGCGCAAGGGTGCGAAAGGCCAGGTCACTGCCCCATCTCCCGCATCAGCGCCGTCGTCAGGCGCTCCCATTCCTTCGGTGACCAGATGCCCGCCCCCGGTGCCAGCGCGCGCTCGACATAGCCGGCGCTGATGCGCAGCTGCCGGGCGATCTCCCAGCGCGGCCGGCCGAGGGCGTGCAGCCGCCGCACCACGGGCACCACCCGCCGCCAGGGCCGCTTGACGATGAAGATCACCGGCGTGCGCGCGAGCATGGGTCACCACTGCGTCCGGCTGCCGAGATCGGCGCATTGCGCCGCCGGGCTCCCCGCGCAGCCGCCGGCCGGCTGCAACCGCCGCCACGCCAACGGGCGGGCATCGCCGGAGGAGGGCACGGCATCGGCGGGCGGGGCCTTGTGCCGTGCGGCAAGCGCGGCCAGCAGCGGGTCGGTGCCGGCGCCGGCCTTACGGCAGTCGAGCGGGCCGTCTTCGCTGTCGTGCCCGATGCCGAGAAGGAAGGCCCTCTGCTTCGCCGCGTCGGGCGAGCGCCGCCCCAGCCCTTCCGCCTCCATCAGTGCGACGATGCGGGCATAGGGCAGCCCCTTGGCCACCAGCCGGCGCAAGGCCGCGTCCATTTCCTCGGTCCATCCGCGCGGGTGCCGGCCCATCACCGCCCCCCATTCGCTTTGGCGGAAAGCCGGGCATAGAGGCTCGACATCGCCATCAGCGCGTCGCGCACATCAGGCAGTGCGGCGCGGGCCTCAGCCGGGGTGATCTCCACCCCGCCCTCGGAGTCCAGCGCCGCGCTGGCGAAGATCTTGGCCGCCGCCTCGCTGGTCTCGCGCATGGCTTCGGCGGTCAGCTGCACGGCGGCGTCACCTTCCGGCGGCGCGGGCACGAAAAAGCCGCCGGCGCACGCGGCGAGGTATGCCGCCGCCTCGGTGCAGCGAAAGCGCTCGGCCAGCTGGCAGGCATGGGCGAAGGCGAACTCGCCCGGCTGGTCCGGGTCCATCTGCCGGTAAAGTGTCGAGCGCGCAATGTTGAGAAAGCCCAAGGCGAGGATCATGCCTTCGCTCGGCGCCCCGTTCGGCCCGTGCTCGCGGCCGATCTGGTCGAACATCCGGTCAAGTGCCTCGTGGGCGGAGCCGATGGCGGGCCGCTTGGTCATGCCGGCACCTCGCCGGGCAGCGGCAACCCCGCCTCAAGCTCCGGCACCAGCGCCCGCAACCGGTCGCTGGGCTCCAGAACGGCGAGCACATGGCACACGTCGAAGTCTGCGCTGAAGTCGTAGCCATGAATTCCACGAAGCTGGAAACACGCCCCAATCTCATGCGCCAACGCCATGCGCGCCGCCGTGGACAGCTTGTCCTCTTTGGACAGCGTCACCAAGATCGCCAGCGCCCGCTCGGCGGGCCTAGCGTTGAGCCGCATGGTCAGGGTAAGCGGCGTAGGGGCCGGGCTGACAGGCTTTGTCATTCGCCGCGCCCCTCACCATAATGCCGCCAGCGATTGAGCAGGTAGAGAAGCGCGTGGCGGACCAAGGCAATACAGCGGGCAACCCGCTGAACGAACTGAACGTGCAACTGCCGGGGCGGCTGATGACGCTGGAAATCCTCGTCACCCTTCTCCTGCGGGAGAAGGCGGGCTCCGGCCGCATGCTGGCCCAGGCCCGACAGGCTCTCAGCCACATCGAGGCGGAAATCCTGCGCACCACGCCCCCCGGCGAATTGGATTACCCCTTCGCCATCTTCGCCGCCGCCCGCGCTGCGGTCGACAAGATCGCCGCCGAGGTTGGCTAGCCAGTCCATCGCCAGAACGCGCCGCCACAGCCCGCCGTCGGTGCCGGCGAGGGCATAGGCGGGCTGAAAGCGCAGATAGTCGGGGGGCAGAATGCGCACCTCTGTCATGCGCCGCACTCCTCTGGGGTGAGACTTTCCGCCGCCGGATTATCGTTTTCGTCCGGCGCCCCCGGTGCGAGGGTCGGCGTGTCGGGGCGGGGCACGTCGGCGGGCCACTCCGCGCCTTCTGGCCAGTTGGCGGCGAACCACTGCATGGCCCGCTCAAGACGCCGGGCGCCGATGTCACCACCGGCACGAATCCGGGCCAGCCCTTTGCCGTCCCGGAACAGGCGGGTGGAAATCGTCGCCTCTGACAGCCCCGTTGCGGCGCTGTAGGAGGTGCAAATGCGGAACAGGTGTTCGATGGCGTCCATGGCGGCGGACTATGCGGGACATATCCCGCACCTGTCAACGGGATATGTCCCGTTCGCCATTGATGACCTGTGCGGGAATAATCCCGCTATGAATCGACCGATACTTTCACGGATAGAGGCGCGGCTTGCCGTCGTCAGGGAGACGGACGGCAAGTCGGAAGCGGCCGTGTGTCGCGAGGCTGGCCTTGGCCGCGATGCGATCCGTGACATTCGGAGGCGGGAAGGGGTTCTCCCCCGGCTAGACACTCTCGCCGCACTTGCCGTGCCGTTGCGGACGACCCCGGAATGGCTTGCCTTTGGTCGCGGGTGGGAAGACCCCGGCCTAGTCGCTCAGGGACTCAGGCCGGTCCCTCTGGTCTCGTGGGTGGCGGCGTCCGCTTTTGCCGAAACCACGTTTGGCGCCGGGCTTCCGGCCGACCTACCCACCATCAATGTCCCTGATCTTCCGGCGGGCGAGTACATTGCCCTCAAGGTGCAGGGCGATTCAATGAACCGCATTGCCGTCGATGGGTCGACCATCATCGTCAGGCTGAACGACAAGGAACTTCTCGACCGCGCGTTCTATGTCTTCATGGGCACCGACGGCACGACGTTCAAACGCTACCGTGCCAAAGAGGGCCCGCAACGGCTCGAGGCTTACTCGACATCGGACCATCCGACTATCTACCCATCCGAGCGAATCGAGGTGGTCGGCAGGGTCATCAGGGTCATAACAGACCTTTATCGCCCCGGCCCCGCACGGCTTTAGGCCCGCTTCTTCCGGGCCGTCGCCAGCAGCAGGTTCAACGCCTCCCTTTCGACAGCGTCGACAGCCCCGTCGTGCCGTGCCAACTCGAGTGCGTAGCGCCCGATGAGTGCCAGATTGTCGTCGTCCCGCGCGATCTTCCCAACAGCCTGCACATAGGACCGGCGCGTTGGCGTAAGCCCCTGCGCGAGAAACGCCATTTCCGCCACTAGGTCTGCGTCGCCATCGAGGCCGACACCTGCGAGCCGTTCCCTCACATACGCCACCTCAATGCGGGCCTCCGCCTCCGACCGGCCCCCATCAAGCAGGCTCAGATAAGCCAGTATCTTGAGGCCTGGCAGGGTCGCATCTCTTGCCTCTTCCGCACGCGCCCTATGCGCGACACGCGCTTCATGGCGGGCGGAATAGTCAACCTTTGGTTTAGCAGCCTTTGCGGGCCTTCGGTCGAACGCGTCTTCGTTATAAATGGCAAGTTTATCGAAGAACGCGATATGATCACTTACCAGATGTCCAGAGCGTAATTCGCGAACACTCTCCATTCGATCCACGCGGAACGTCCGCATTGACTCGCGCATAGTGCAAAGCCCTCGCACATATACGCCGCCGCCATTCCAGAATACTTGGTGGCACAGCACGTCACGACTGGTCCACTGACCCTGAGAGTCGACATAATCGAAGCTGATAAATAGGCCCTCTGCGTCGGTGGGGTCATCGTTGCCCGGGTTTATCTCGATCATCTCGCCAGTGTCGGCGTTCGTGACCTCGACGATGTCGGCCCGTGCAAACTTGCGCCACGGCTCCTCTGGCGCACCCTTCGCACCGAACCAGTCCAGAAGCCCCATTCCCGCCTCCCTATCGCCAAACGAGTATTGCGCATCGTGACACCTCCAGCGAAGCGGGACATATCCCGTCTTTGTTGTTGACGCGGGACATATCCCGCATCATAGTCGCCCCCAATCCACGCGATTGGGAGCGACGCATGCACCCCGCCCACCACGAATCTGCGCTTGCCGCGTTCTTCCGCCGCCATGGCCTTGTCGCCCCCCACACGGAATGTGACGGGCTGATCGAACGCCACGGCCTGGTGCTGGCCATGGGCTTCGCGATGCGCGAGGCGCATTTCCGCGCCACCCCGGCGGAGGGCGGCGCCTTCGCCTTCGGCAACCACGTCTTTCCGGTTGACGACTGGATGGCCGCCAGCGGCGACGCCCACGCCTTCGCCCAGCTGGCGGCCGAGGTCGCCGACACCCGCCGCCTCGCGCAGCGTGATCGCCCCTTCGAGGCGCTGGTGGACCGCATGGCGCTGGATATGCGCCGGCTCGATCTCGCCGGCATCCCCGTCACGGCGGATGTGCTGGCCTGCGAGGGCTACACCTCGGCGGAAATCACCGAGGCGGGCATGACGGCGGCCCAGCTGGCGGAGGCGATGAAGGTCGCCCAGGCCCGCTACTGGCAATCCCGCAAGGCCAAGACCGAGAAGGCCGCCGCCCGCCTTTGCGAGGCCGCGTGATGGGCACCGCCGCGCTCTGCCTCGCCATCGCGTTTTTCTGCGCCCTCATCGGCCTTGGCGTCGCCATGGCCTATCACCTCTGCTTCGGCCTGGCGGAGGAAGACGGCGAATGAGCCTCCCGCCCCGCGTCTGGAAGCAGTCCCGTTATGGCCGCGCGCTCGATCTTGTCGAGCCGCGCGCGGAAGAGGTGAGCTTTGCCGAGATCGCGGACCAGCTGTCGCTGATCAATCGGTACGTCGGCGCTTCCACCGTCGCCGTCTCGGTCGCCAACCACACGCTCATCGCCTTCCGCGCGGCGGAGCGTGCCGGCGCCACCGAGCGGGAGAGGGCGCTCGTGCTGCTGCACGACGCGCTTGAGACCCGCATTGGCGACAAGGCCACCCCGGTCAAGGCGATGGAATTCGCCGTTGCCCGGCAGATGTTCGGCCTCCCCTTTGAGGACTCGTTGCGCCAGCTGATGGCGGAAATCGAGCGTCGGCATGATACCGCCATCTATGCCGCCGCCGGCATTGCCCCGCCCAGCGAGGCGGAGCGCGCCTTCGTCAAGCACTGCGACATCGTCGCGCTCAACACCGAGCGGCGGGATTTCCTCGCGCCCCCACCGATGCCATGGGGCGCGGACATCGAGGCCGTGCCTGCGCTTTCCAGCCGCCAGCGCCTTCTGCCGCCGCCCGCCGCGTCGCTGGCGCTGCATGAACTTTTCATCAGCCACCTGCCCGGCGCCCGCGCCCAAAGCGCCCGCGCCGCGCCCATCACGCAGAGGTCCGCATGAGCCTCGCCCAGGATCGCCAGCGCCGCCGCCAGTTGGCGGAAGACTATGCCGCCCGGCGCCGCAAGTTCGCGCCGATTTCGGAGGTGGAGCAGCAGCTCAAGAAGCTGACACACCGCCTTCTGCGCAGCGAGGTGGCGGAAGCCAAGGCCGCCCGCCGCAAGGCCAACGCCGCCACCCGCACTGGCAGCCTCGCCGCCGATCTCGATCTCTTCACCGTCAACCACGGCTGACTGCCGGCCCGCAGGGGATTCCTATGACCACGCGCATCATTCGCAGCCTCTTTCAGGCGCTCGGCCTCTCCAATCGGGGGCGCTTCGAAGAGAAGGCCAACGCCGAAATGCAGCGCCTCATCGACGCGCTGCAGGAGCACCCCGACGAGAAGGCCAAGGGCACGCTCACCCTCACCATCGACTTCGTGAAGCTGGGCGACCGCATGGACATGAAGCCCCAGGTCAAGGCCAAGCTGCCCGAAGAGAAGGGCTTCACCTCCACCCCGTTCTGGGTGGTCGAGGGTGGCCTGTCCGTTCAGCACCCCAGCCAGTCCGACATGTTCGGCGGCCCGTCCGAAGTCGGCGAGCGCCGCCGCACGGCCGAGCCGGCCTGACTCCACACCCTCGATTCACCCCGCTGACAGGAGCACCCTCCCGTGTCCATCACCGAGCAAAAGCCGGACCTGCCGCCCGCGGCATCCGCGCGGTACATCGCCGAACTCGCCCGCGACGCCGAGGCGCCGACGCTTATCAGCATCCCGACCGCAGGGCTGGGCGCCGGTCTGCCGGCCACGGTTCCGGCCCTGTGGGACCGCAAGAGCCAGCGCGTCATCCCGGTCTTTGACGAGATCGAGCGCTATCGCCAGGGGCCGGCGCGCATCAAGGGCACCGCTGTCGTCGACACGCTGGAAAGCTTCATCGGGCTGGTGAACCGGCACAAGAGCGAGGACAGCGTCATCTTCGCCGCGACGTCGTGGCCCAAGCCCTCGCTCACGGCGGTGATCGACTATTACACCCTCACCCACGGCACGGCGCACAAGCAGCACCGCGTGGCCTATGCCTTCCCCCTCACCGAGGAATTCAAGGCGTGGGTGGCCGGCAACGGCAAGCCGATGGAGCAGCAGGCCTTCGCCGAGTTCCTCGAGGAGCACGCGTCCGAACTCTCCGCCCCGTTCGAGCAGGAGAAGACGGACTATCAGCCGCTCTTCAAGGAGCGCTTCGCCCTGCCGAATGAGCTGCTCGAATTGTCCCGGCACCTCGAGGTCAATGTCGGCGCCAAGATGAAGCAGGGCTACCGGCTGCAGACGGGCGAGCGGCAGATCGTGTTCGAGACCGAGCACATGAATGCCAAGGGCGAGCCGATCGATATTCCCGGCATCTTCATGATCCAGCTGCCGCCCTTCGTCGATGGCGATGTCGTCCGCATTCCCGCCCGCATCCGCTATCGCGCGGGGCAGGGCGGGGTGACGTGGTTCTACCAGCTGTACCGCTGGGAATATTGGCTGCGCACCCGCGTGCAGAACGACCTGCTCAAGGCCGGGAAGGATACCGGCCTGCCGACCTTCGAAGGCTCCCCCGAATCCTGATCCTCCCCCCGGCGCCTATGGCGAGGCGCCGGGACCCCCGCCGGGCGGCGCCCCGCGCATGCGCGCCGCCCGGCCTTTCTCATCCTCTTCGCGGCGCCCCTCACGCCGCGAAACCGAGCCGGGCGGTGATCCCGCCCAGCCCCGCCGCCCGGCTCACCCCATCCCCCTCACGCGAGACGCAGATCATGAACATCACCGTCGAGCGCGCCGCATTCCTCGCCGCGCTCCAGCGCGCCCACCGCGCCGTCGAGCGCCGCAACACCATCCCCATTCTCGCCAACGTGCTTCTGCGCGCCGAGGGCGGAAGCCTCACCCTCATCGCCACCGATCTCGATATCGAGATCGAAGACACGCTCCCGGCCGAATGCGCGGCCGAGGGCGAGGGCACCCTGCCGGCGCACACCTTGCTCGACATCGTCAAGAAGCTGCCCGAGGGCGTGCAGATCAAGCTCGAGTTCGACACCGCCAAGGGCACCGCCACCCTGCGCGCCGGCCGCTCCCGCTTCTCCCTGCAGGCGCTGCCGTCGGCGGAATTCCCCAGCCTCGCTCGGGTGGAAGACGGTGCCGCCTTCGAGGTGCCCGGCCACGCGCTGGCGGACGTGCTGGATCGGGTCAAGTTCGCCATCTCGACGGAAGAGACGCGGTACTACCTCAACGGCATCTATCTGCACCGCGACCCGGAGGGCTCCGGCAAGCTGCGCCTGGTGGCGACGGACGGGCACCGCCTCTCGCTCGCCTCGCTGGCGATCGATGGCCTGCCGGATTTCCTCGGGGTCATCGTGCCCCGCAAGGCGGTGGAAGAACTCACCCGCATGGCCCAGGCGGCGGATAAGGCGCCGCTCGCCTTGCAGATCTCCGGCGCCAAGCTCGCCGCCACCTTCGGCCGCGCCCGCTTCACCACCAAGCTCATCGACGGCACCTTCCCGGACTATGGCCGCGTCATCCCGCTGGGCAACGCGCATGTGGCCACGCTGCAGGCGGAAGAATTGGCGTCCGCCGTCGATCGCGTCGGCACCGTCGCCAGCGAGCGGGGCAGGGCGGTGAAGTTCACCTTTTCCGCCGGCAAGCTGGTGCTGGAGGTGGTGAACCCCGATGCCGGCAACGCCTCGGAAGAGCTCGATATCGCCTATGCCGGCGAGGAAATGAGCATCGGCTTCAATGGCCGCTATGTCTCCGACCTGCTGGGCGCCACGGCCAAGACCGGCCCTGTCGAGATCGCGCTCAACGATCCCGGCTCCCCCACCATCTTCCGCCGCCCCGAATCCACCGACGCGAAATGCGTCCTCATGCCGATGAGGGTTTGACAATGCTCCCGAAGCAGATCGAAGGCGCCACCCGCACCATTGGCGAAAGCCAGGGCTATATCGGCCTGCCGCTGCGCGACGAGGTGGTCGACTGCGCCGTCAACGGCGACGCCACGCCCTGCATGGTTTCGGCCTGGCAACCGTCACCTGAAGAAATCGAAGCCCAGCGCGCCGGCGCCCCGGTGCTGCTCCGCGTTCTCGGCACCCAGCACCCGCCGGTGATGGTCTATGTGGAAACGCCCGTCCCGCCGACGGCCCGCCGCTGGTGGCCGGCGGAATATGCTGATGAGATCATGCCCGGCGGCACCGTGTCGCCGGATGAATGGATTGTCGGCTTCTGCGGGGCAGGCTGGATCATCGGTTCGCCGCAGGAAGATGAGCGTAAGGACTACACCTGCTTCCTCGTACTGCCCGGCGCCGAAATCGGCTTCGACTGGCACGAGCCGCGCGGCCACGACACGCTCACCATTTTCCCCGATGGAACGTGGAAGCTGGCGTCGGGCGAGCCTGCGGATTGGACCCTCGTCTTCGATCTCGACGATTACGAGAACAGCGACGACAGCCTCGACGGCCTCGCTCGCAACAACGCCCACATGCACGATCTGCGGGCAGGCGATGAGCCCATCACCCTCGAGATCGGCTTCGCCAAGTGGGGCCACGCCGCCTTCCGCCTCGAGGTGGCGGGCCGCAAGGCGAAGCTGGTGCCGGTGATGGCAGAGGCGAAGGCCGAGGCCGCGACATGAGCGAGAACCCCGCCCGCCCCATCAACAAGGCGCTGTTCTACCTCATCGCCCTGTCGCTGGTGGTGCTGGATTTCCAGCACACCGGCCTCATCCCCCGCGCCCTCGGCGCCCTGTTCGGAGGCGGCTCATGAGCAAGAACAGCCGCCGCCACCGCCGAGCCTATGTCGCCGGCGCCCACACCGGCATCGCCCGCCTGCGCGCCGTCATCGCGCCGCTGCTGCCGGCCGATGCCCGCCCGGCGCTTGAGAAGATGGCCGCCAACGTCACCGCCGAATTCCCCATGCCGCCCGCCTGGCGCCACGACAAGGCGCCGGCGCGGCGCGCCGAGGAGGCCGATTCCCATGGCTGATCACACCGGCATCGAATGGGCAGACGCGACATGGAATCCCATCGTCGGGTGCTCGGTTCTCTCCCCCGGCTGCACCAACTGCTACGCCATGGGCATGGCCGCGCGCATCGAGGCCATGCAGCCCGGTTCGCACTATGCCGGCACGACGAAACCCACCAAGGCCGGCGCCGTCTGGTCGGGCAAGCTGGCGCTCGCGCCGGATCACATCATCACCCAGCCCCTGCACTGGAGCCGCCCGCGCCGCATCTTCGTCAATTCCATGGGCGACCTCTTTCACGAGGACGCGCCCGACCACTGGATTGATCGCGTCTTCGCCGTCATGGCGTTGGCTCCGCAGCACACTTTCATGGTGCTGACGAAGCGCTCGGCTCGCATGCGCCAGTACCTTGCAGAAGACCGCCGGAACTGGCGGTGCGCTTCGGTAGACGGGCTCTTTCCGCAGCGCACCGATGCATCACGGCAGGCCCGTGATCGCCTCGCCCGGCTCACCGCGCCCGGCGTACCGGCGCCGCTGGAGAATGTCTGGCTCGGCGCGTCGACCGAGCGGCAGGCGGAATGGGATGCGCGGGTGCCGGATCTGAAGGCGACGCCGGCGGTGGTGCGCTTCATCTCCGCCGAACCATTGCTCGGCCCGATCGTCGGCGACTTCTCCCTGATCAACCTCGCCATCGTGGGCGGCGAGAGCGGCCCCAAGGCCCGCCCCATGCATCCAGATTGGGCGCGTTCCCTGCGCGACCAGTGCGCCGCCGCCGGCACGGCCTTTTTCTTCAAGCAGTGGGGTGAGTGGCGCTGGGCGCCCGACAAGGCCCATTTCAAAGAGCTTTTGGAAGACCGCTGGACGCGCCTCGCCTCCGGCCGCGAGGGCGTTCGTCCGGCCCTCATGGTGCGGGAGGGCAAGCGCGCCGCCGGCCGCCTGCTCGACGGCGTCGAACACAACGCCATGCCGGAGGCGCGATCATGAGCGGCTTCAGCCTCACAATAGCCTTCCTCGTCACATGGGCGGTCTGGTCCCCGGCATCCTTCGGCCGCCACCTCGCCGCGATCGCCGACGCCTTTGAGGCCAAGCGCGCCAAGCTCCGCGCCGAGCGGGAGACGGCGCCATGACGGTCTATGTCGACCCCGCCGTCTGGCCCTTCGGCCGCATGCTCATGTGCCACATGTGGGCGGACACGCTCGACGAGCTGCTCGGCATGGCCGACCGCATCGGCGTGCAGCGGAAGTGGATTCAGGGCCACCCCACGCTCTCGCTGCCGCAGGCGCGCAAGGCGTCGTGGGTGCATTTCGACATCTCCAAGGCCAAGCGCGCCTTGGCGGTGTCGGCCGGCGCCGTTGAAACGGACCAGTTCGGCGGCCTCGAATGGCAGGCACGCCGGCAGATCGCCAGCACCGACCCCGCCATCGTTCTCATCGGCGAGGCCCGCCTCGCCCGCGTCATGGAAGCGCGCAGGGCGCGCGAGACACAAGGGAGCCTGCTCTGATGGCCGGCAGCGTCAACAAGGCAATTCTCATCGGCCATCTCGGCCGCGATCCGGAAATCCGCACCTTCCAGAACGGCGGGCGCATCGCCTCGATGCGCCTCGCCACCTCGGAAACCTGGCGCGATAAGGACAGCGGCGAGCGCAAGGAGCGCACCCAGTGGCACAGCGTCGTCATTTTCAACGAGCCGCTGGTGAAGGTGGCCGAGCAGTACCTGCGCAAGGGCAGCAAGGTCTATGTCGAGGGGCAGATCGAGACGCGCAAGCACACCGATCAGGCCGGTGTCGAGCGCTATTACACCGAGGTGGTGCTGCGCCCCTTCCGGGGTGAAATCACCCTGCTCGATCGGCAGGAAACCGGCACGCGCGGCACGCCGGAGGATTACACCCGCACCGATCCGCCGCGCGAAGCCGCCGGCGCCACCCGCCGCTTCGGCGACCAGGGCGCCGCGACCGATATGGACGATGAGATTCCGTTCTAGGGGAGGGTGGGGCGATGCAGGCGCGCCTGTTCAACATCGACGAGGCGGCCGAGCGCCTCGGCATCTCGCCGCGCACCTTGCGCGAACATGTGCGCCATGGCGAAATCACCTTCATCGCCATGGGGCGGGGCACGGAGAAAATCCGGCGCATGTTTGCGGAGAGCGACCTTGATACCTTCGTCGAGCGCCGCCGGAGAAGCGAGCCATGTCCGTCTATAAACCCAAGGGGTCGCCGTTCTTCCACTACGACTTCCAGCGGGCCGGTCGTCGATTTTACGGCTCTACGGGCTGCAAAACGCGCCGCGAAGCAGAAGCCTTCGAACGCCTAGAGGTCAAGAAGGCCGCCGCCCTCCCGAAGGCCGCCGCTACCGAGCACGTGGCCATCACCCACGCCTGGGCGCGTTTTTGGGACGAGAAGGGCCAGCACGACGCCAAGTCCGATACCACCTTCGCCCGCATGGAGGCATTGCAGGACGGCCTGACAAAGGCGCTGCAGGCCCGCAACCGCTCCACCGCGATCAGCGAGATCGACGCGGACGTAATCGCCTCCTATGTCGCCACCCGGCGCGGCACGAAGGGGCGGAATGGCAAGCTGCTGTCGAATGCCAGCGTGAACCGCGAATTGCAGATCCTGCGCCGCATTCTCCGGCGTGCCCAGCGCGTCTGGAAAATGCCGGTGCATCTCCCGGCATGGGATGAGCTCATGCTGCCCGAGGCGGATGAGCGGGTAATCGACATCTCCCGCGACATCGAGGCCGACATCATCGCCCGCATGCGCCCCGATTTCCGCGCCGCGGCGCGATGGCTCATCCTGTCCGGCCTGCGCGCCGGCAACGCTCTGCCGTTCGATCCCGCCAATGTCGATTTCGCCATGGGGCTGATCACCGTCATGCAGAAGTCCCGCAAGCCCGGCGGGCGCATGCACGTGCTGCCGATAACTGCCGCCATGGCAACACTGCTGGGCAACGAGATCGGCCACCTTCCGGATGCCGTCTTCACCTATGTCGCCCGGCGAACCCGAGAGGGCAGGGTGCGTGGCCAGCGCTATCCCATCACGCCGGAGACCTTCTATAACGAGTTCAAGGCCGCCGCCGTCGCCGCCGGGCTTCCCGATCTGCGCCCGCATGACCTGCGCCACGTCGCTGGCACCCGCACGCTGCGCGCCTCAGGTGGCAATCTCCGCGCCGCCCAGCGGCATCTGGGCCACTCCCGAATCTCGACCACCACCAAGTACGCCCACTACATGCTCGACGAGCTGAGGGACGCCATGGCCGCTGCACATTCTCCCGAAGAAAATCCCGAAACAGCAGGAGGGAAGGGCGGTAACCAGTTGGACAGAAACACGAAACCGTCTTCTGCCTCCCGGTCTTGAAAACCGCCGTGGGTGCAAGCCCACCGTGGGTTCGAATCCCACCCCTTCCGCCACCATCCCACCGCGCGACGAGGGCGAGCGGCGGGGTGGGGGCTGACCGGATGTCGACGTCATTTCGAGAGAGTGTTTTCCCGGTCCAATCGGCATGCCATCGGATCGTGACGGGCTCTAGAAGCGGTAGGTCACGCCCAGGATCGGCCCCTGCATCAGCACGTCGTAGAGAAAGGCGCCGCTCTGATAGTCGACCGACAGGGCGCGATAGCCGGCACGCAGCGCGAGCTGGTCGCTCCACTGATAATTGACCGTCGCGATCGCCTGCCAGGTGAGGCTTGAGCCGACATCGAAACCACCAATGTCGCCGACCAGCGTGAGGCTCCACGGCCCGCCGAGCCGGGCGATGGCGCGGCCGGCGATGACCGGGTCGACCCAGCTTTCCGACTGGGCATATTCCAGTACCGAGGGCAGTCCCGGCGCCACGGTAAGCCGGTTGTCGAGGTGCCAGAAGCGAAGGCCGGCGCCGGCATCAAGGTCCAGCATGTCGGACTCATAGAGCCGGTACAGCACGTCGCCCTGCAGAGTCAGGCTGCGCGAGCGCACCTCGACCTCGGCCCCATAAGGGCCGGGCAGCGCGCCGGTCGGGGTCACCTGCGTGAACATGAGATCGGCGAGAAAACCCCAGCGGCCGACGCGCATTTCCCCCGCGCCCATCACCGCGCCGTTCAAATCCTGCAGGATGTCGCGGAAGCGCAGATCAATGTCGACCGCGGGCAGCGGCGGAAGGGTGGAACTCGTGCCCTTAAGCGCGCTGGCCCAGAGATAGAGGGTAGCGGAGAACATCGGCATGTCGCTGGTTGCCACCGGATCCGGCAGGCGCACGGCCGGCACGACGGCGTCGACATCCGCCGCCTGTGCCGGAGAATGGGCGAGGGCGACCAGGGCAGCCGCCGCAAGCGGCATGAGGCGACAACAGCCGAGGGTCGACAGCGAGCGCGCGCGCATCAATCGTTCTCCAGGCCCATCTCGTAGAGCGCCTCGCCGGGCTGCGCCAGAGGCGCCGACAATGTCGTCTTCAAAGCCGCACTGTAGAAGAGGGGCGGTGCCATGGTGCGGGCGAAATCCACCACGCGCTGCTGCATCTGCGCCACCTTGTCGGGACGGGCGGCGGAGAGGTCACGGCTCTCGGAAGGGTCGCTGGCAAGATCGAACAGCTCGACCCTGGGCGGCAGGGCGACATGCCAGACCAGTTTCCACTCCCCCTCGCGCAGAGCGCCCTGGGTGGGATCGACATTGTAGAGCACCTCCGCCCGGCCGGTCGCGCCGGCCGCGAGCACCGGCCAGGCATCGCCGCCATCCAGCACCGGCGCACGGCCGAGGCTGGCGCCGGCGAGCCTCGCCAGCGTCGGCAGCATGTCGACCACATGCATCACGCCCTCCGCCGTGCCCGGCGCAATGCGCCCCGGCCAGTTGGCCAGCGCGACCACGCGGGTGCCGCCTTCATAAAGCGTGCCCTTGCCCTCGCGCAGCGGTGCATTGCTGGGCGGCAGTTCGCCGGTTACGGCTCCCTCGCCGGCGAACATCTTGTTGCGCGTGCCGCCATTGTCGCTGTGAAAGACGATCAGAGTGTTCTGGCGCAGGCCGCGCGCATCGAGCGCGGCGACCACCTTGCCGATCTGCTCGTCCATGGCGGTGATCATCGCCGCATAGGCGCGCCGCTGGGGATCGGCAATGGCGGCGTATTGGTCGAGATAGGATTGCGGTGCCTGATAGGGCGTGTGGGGGGCGGTGAAGGCGAGATAGAGGAAAAGCGGCGTCGCCGCATCATGCCCGCTGATCTGGCGGACCGCCTCGGCGCCGAACAATTCGGTGTCGTAGCCCTCCTCCTTCAGCAGCGCGTTGTCGCGGTACCAGTCGGTGACGCCATGCGCCTCATGCCTGAAATGGTCGATCTCGCCGACCAGCGGCCCGTAGAAGGAATCGAAGCCGCGCTGGCGCGGCCAGTATTTCCGCTCGGCATGGCCGAGATGCCATTTACCGACCAGGGAGGTGCGATATCCGACTTCTTTAAGCGCCTGCGGCAGCAGGAATTCGTCGGTCGCCAGCCCATAATCGGCCCCGGAGGGGATGACGCCGACCTGCAGCCCGTAGCGCATGGGGTAGCGCCCCGTCATCAACGCCGCCCGGGTCGGCGTGCACATGGGCTGGGTGTAGAACTGGCCGAGGCGCGCACCTTCCGCCGCCAGCCTGTCGAGATGCGGCGTGCGTATGTCCGAGCCGTGGAAACCGACATCGGCGAAGCCGAGATCGTCGGCCATGATGTAGAGGATATGCGGGCGCGGCGCATTTTCCGCCCGCGCCCCCGCGGCGAGCAGGGAGAGGCCGGAAACGGCGGCGAGAAAACCGGCGCTGCCGGCAAGTACATCCCGCCGGCTGGGCGCGCCGGCGGGCGCGGCGGTGGAGGGAAGATCACGTTCGGTCACGGCGTTTCCTCGGCTTCGGCTCGTCAGGCGCGTGGGAAATCAGGGGAGCCAACACGGCGGATGCAGCGGAAACCGATATGCACCGAGGCCGTGTCGAGCGTCTGGGGGTGGCGCGCGGCGGGACGGTAGCGCCGGCAATAGCTTGGCGCGCACAGATGCGAACCGCCCTTGAGCACCTTGCGCGGCAGCGGCCGGCCGGGGGCAAACAGGTCAAGGCTGTCCGCCCGCCGTGCCCCGCGCGGGTTGCGCGACACGCAGCAGGGCTTGGCGGCCGGAAGCGTTTCGCCATGGCTGGGCGCATACCAGTCGTCAGTCCACTCCCAGACATTGCCGATCATGTCGAACAGGCCGTAGCCATTGGCAGGGAAGGCGAGGACGGGCGAGGTGCCGATATAGCCGTCCTCGCCCAGATTCTCGTGCGGAAACATGCCCTGCCAGGTGTTGGCACGATGAAGACCGCCCAGCACCAGCGTCTCGCCCCAGGCGAATTCCGCGCCGTCGAGCCCGCCACGGGCAGCGAATTCCCACTCCGCCTCACTCGGCAGCTCCTTGCCGCACCAGTGCGCATAAGCCAGAGCGTCCTCATGGGCGACATGCACGACCGGATGGTCGAGGCGATCGTCGACGCCGCTTCCCGGCCCCTGCGGGTGGCGCCAGTCGGCACCCGGCACGAAGCGCCACCAACGGGTCCAGTCCTCACGCGCCACCGGCGCTTCCGGCGCGGTGAAGACGAGGGAGCCTGGCGCGAGCAGGCGCGGATCGGCGTCCGGATAATCCTCAGCCCGTGGCTCACGCTCCGCCAGGGTCCGGTAGCCGGTGGCGGCGACGAAGGCGGCGAAGGCCCGGTTGGTCACCGGCGTGCGGTCAATGAAGAATCCATCGACGGCGACCCGGTGGGCGGGCGCTTCCTCAGGGTAATGGCGGTCGGAGCCCATGGTGAAGAGCCCCCCGGGAATCCACGCCATGGAAACCGGGCTCGGCGCCGCAGGGTCGCAGTCGCCCTCGGCCAGAAATGTCACCTGCATCGCGGCTCCGCTGCCCTCACGCCGGTGCCGCAGCCTGCACGCTCCGGCCCGGCGCCGCAGCCTGGAAAGGCCGCGGATCAGGACGCTAGCACCGCGCCGGAACCAGGCTCAATTGCCATTTGGCGCCAGTTGCGACCGGCGCCAGAGCTGCGGCGCATCGCCCTCCCACCGGCGGAAGGCACGGATGAAATGGGCGGGATCGCTGTAGCCCAGCAGGCGGGCAATGGAAGCCACCGGCAGCCCGCCGGCGGCGAGGTGCTGGCGAGCCTGCTGGTGCCGCCACTGGTCGACCAGCACCTCGAAACGTGTGCCGAGACGCGCGAGCCGCCGTTGAAGCGTGCGCGGCGACAGGCCGAGGCTGCGGGCGGCATCGACGAGCGACAGCGAGCCGGCGCGCGCGGCCGCGGCGACGATGCGTTCCAGCGCGGCCAGGAGCGCGGCATCGTCGTGCCCCTCCTGCAGCATCACCGCGGAAGGCACGCCGTCGACCTGCGGCCAGCATGCCGCGAAATGGGGGTTGGGACGGTCCAGCCAATCCGCGTCGAAGCCGATCACCAGACCCTGGTTGCTGCCGAAGGAGACATCAGACGCCAGCATGTCCTCATAGGCACGGGACGGCGCCCGCGCCTGATGCGGCAGGCTCACCCTGATCCTGCCGGCCGGCGCGGCGGCAAGGGCCCGCAGCGCCGCGACCATGAAGCCTGCGACGCCTTCGCTCAGCACCGCGCTGTGAGCAGGATCGGCATCGTCGAAACGGTGATGCCACCAGGCACGCCCCTCGGCCTCAACGAGCTGGAGCCGCACGCCGCCCTGCAGGGTCGGCATGTGACGGGCCTGGGCGGCAAGGCATTCACGCAGCGTCCGCCCGGCGAATAGGGCGTGGCCGGAGGGGCCGAGCTGCACCGGATCCGCCTTCGCGGCGAGAGCCAGGCCGAAGGTCGGCTCGCCTGCCCGGCGGGCAGCTTCCTGCAGCACGGTCGAGACCTGGCCGCGCGCGACGACGCCTGCCCCGTCCAGCGCCCCCGTTATGCCGGCGCGGTCCAGTAGCGGCGCCAGCGCCAGCCCGTGCGCATCGGCAACCTGCGGAAGCATGTGCAGCAAAGACAGCCGGATCGGATGCCGGTCCCACATCGACGCTGGTCCACCAACATTCACGAGCAGCGGCCGGCCGGCGGCGGCCACGCCGCAGGCTAGCATCATCCGCGCCTAAAGCATGCATTGTCGTAGCACAGACGGCCGGGCTTCTGGCCGCCTTGCGCCGGAGCCAGGTCAAACGCCGAAAAGCTGGCCGTCGACGGCGTCCCAGTGCAGGCGCAGGCGCGAGCCGATGCTGATCTCGTCTGAGCGGACCTGGCTCGCCGGCATGCGCACATCGACGTTGGCGCCCCAGCCCGTCACCAGCACGAAATGATAGGTTTCGCCAATGAAGGTGGCATCGGACAGAACCACGTCGATGCCGGGCCCACTTACGGCTCCGAGCGGCGACAGTCGGAGCCGATCCGGCCGAATCATCAAGCCAGCATTACCGCCGGTGGTTGCAGCGCCGTGGACCGCGACGCCTTCCAGCGCGCTGCCATCCGGAAGCGTGATATCCGCGAACGCACCTTGGCTGCGGGTGATGGTACAGTCGAGAAAATTGGAATGGCCGATGAAATCGGCGACGAAGCGGGTTCGGGGAGCCTCATAGAGCTCGCGTCCCTTGCCGAGCTGCTCGATTTTTCCGTGATTGAACAAGGCGATACGGTCGGAAAGGCTGAGTGCTTCCTCCTGATCGTGGGTGACATAGAGGATCGTCACGCCGGTCTGCCGGTGGATGCGGCGGATTTCGTCCTGGATTTCCTCGCGCAGCTTCTTGTCGAGCGCGGACAGCGGCTCGTCCATCAGAAGCAACGGAGGGTTGTAGGCCAGTGCCCGCGCCAGGGCGACTCGCTGCTGCTGGCCACCGGAAAGCTGGGCGGGCATGCGGCCGGCGAAACTCTCCAGCCGCACCAGCGCCAGCATCTCCTCGACCTTGCGGGCGATCTCCGCCGCCGGGCGGCGGCGCACGCGCAGCGGAAAGGCGACGTTCTCCGCCACGGAGAGGTGCGGGAACAGGGTGTAGCGCTGAAACACCATGCCGATATTGCGCTTGTTCGAGGGCTCGGAAAGGATGCTGCGCCCCTCCAGCCGCACATCGCCCCGCGTCGGCTCGAAGAAGCCGGCGATCATGTAGAGCGTCGTGCTCTTGCCCGAGCCCGAGGGGCCGAGAAAGGTGACGAATTCGCCGCGCGCAATCTCCAGCGACACGTCGTTGACGGCGGTGACATTGCCGAACGTCTTGGAAATATTCGCTATTTCCAGAAAGGTCATGAGCGGGCGTCCTTGCGGAGAAAGGCGGCAAGCGCCATGAGGCTGGCGGTGAGGGCGATCAGCAGCGTCGAGACGGCGGCGATGACCGGCGAGAGATCCTGCCGCAGCGTGCCATAGATGCGCACCGGCAAGGTCTGCAGGTCGGGGCTCGCCATGAAGATGGCGATCACCACCTCGTCCCAGGAGGCGAGGAAGGAAAAGATCGCCGCGCTGATCAGCCCGAGGCGGATTCCGGGCAGGGTGACGCGGATCTTGGCTTCCAGCGGGCTGGCGCCGCAGACGATGGCGGCGGTCTCGATATCCCTGTCAAACCGTTCCAGCGCATTGGAAATCGCGATGATGGAGAAGGGCAGGGCGATGACCAGATGCGCCAGCACGAAGCCCAGAAACGTGCCGTTGAGGTGCAGCCGCAGGAAAAAGGCGTAGAGCGCGACCGCCAGCACCACGACGGGCAGGATCATCGGCGTGAGGAACAGCGCCCTGAGCGCCTCACGGCCGCGAAACGTGCCGCGGGTGAGGCCGAAGGAGGCCATCAATCCGATGCCGACCGACAGCACCGTCACCACGGCAGCGATCTTGAAGCTGGTGAAGAAGGAGGCGATCCATTCGGGATCGTCGAACAGTTCCTCATACCAGCGCAGCGTCCAGCCCGGCGGCGGGAATTGCAGCCATTGCGAGGAGCCGAAGGACAGGGCGACGATGAGCAGGATCGGCAGCAGCAGATAGGCGCCGACCAGCAGGGCGATGAGGCCGAGGGCGACCCGCCAGGGGCCGAGACGGGCGAAATCGAGCAGCATGGCGCCTAGCCCCTCGCCTGACCGAAGCCGAAAAAGCGAAGCTGCACCATATAGATGGCGAGCGTGATCACCAGCAGCACCAGCGCCGCCGCGCCCGCCAGCCCCCAGTCGAGCAGCGACTGCACCAGCTGCGCGATCAGTTCCGCCAGCATCATGTTGGCGGTGCCGCCGAGCAAAGCCGGGGTGATGAAATAGCCGAGCGACATGACGAACACCATCAGCGCGCCGGCGGCGATGCCGGAGGCGGTGAGGGGAAGCATGACGCGCGTGAAAGCCTGAAAACGGCTGGCGCCGCAAAGGGATGCGGCCTGGAAGATGGCGGGGTCGATGGAGCGGATGGTGGCGTGCAGCGGCAAAATCATGAAGGGCAGCATGATGTAGGTCATGCCGATGGTGACGCCGACGAGGTTGTTGATCAGCGGCAGCGGCTCGGAAATCAGGCCGAGATCCATCAGCGTGCGGTTGATGATGCCGGTGCGCTGGAGCAGCACCATCCAGGCATAGGTGCGGGCGAGAAGGTTGGTCCACATCGACAGGATGACGATGGCGAACAGCAGCCGCGACCAGAAGGACGGCGCGATGGCGAGGAACCAGGCCACTGGAAAGCCGAGAAGAACCGTCACCGCCGTCACGGTGAAAGCGACAAGAAAGGTGTTCCCCAGCACCTTGAGATAGGTCGTCGAACCGAAGAAGGCGGCGTAGTTCTGCAGCCCCGGCGCCGGTTCCAGCACGCTGCGCAGCAGCAGCGCCAGCACCGGAATCACGAAGACGAACACAACCAGAGCGAGCGCCGGCACTACGGGCGCGATCCCGCCGGCGCGCGGACGTGCGGCGGCGGGAGGGCGGGCGATCGGCGCGTCGGTGACGGTCATGAGGGCTCGATCAGGACGGTTCGATGAGTGCAGTGAGGTGGACGATGAGGCCGAGGAGGACGGAATGGGCTGCCCGTCCTCGCCCGGCGCCTTGCCGCGCTCCCGTGGGACGGGGAGCGCGGCTCTCATCAGGCAAGGTGCCGCAGGGTCACTCCGCCTGCCAGGCGTACCAGCGCTTGCCGATCTCGTCGCGATGGGCGGCCCAGTAGCCCATGTCGAGATTGATCTGCGAGCCGGTGTGCTTGTCCGGCAGGTTGGCGGCCACGTCCTTCGGCATCAGCGCGGCAGACTTCACATTCACAGGCGCATAACCGCTCTCGGTGGCGAAGCTCGCCTGCCCCTCGGGGCTGGTGGCCTCGGCGATGAACTTCATCGCCGCTTCCTTGTTCTTCGAACCCTTGGGCACGACCAGCATGTCGGCGGCGGTCAGGTTCTGCTCCCAGGACAGGTCGACCTTCTCGCCGCTCTGCTGCAGGGCGAAGATGCGCCCGTTCCAGAACTGGCCGATCGGCGCCTCGCCGGAGGCGAGCAGCTGCTGCGACTGCGCGCCGGTGCCCCACCAGACGATGTCCTTCTTGATGCTGTCGAGCTTCTTGAAGGCGCGGTCGAGGTCGAGCGGGTAGAGCTTGTCGGCCGGCACGCCATCCGCCAGCAGGGCGATTTCCAGCACGCCCGGCGCCGACCATTTGTAGAAGGTGCGCTTGCCGGGGAAGCTCTTGGTGTCGAACACATCCGCCCAGCTCTTGGGCGCCTTGCCCTTGAGACTCGCCGGGTTGAAGCCGAGCACGAAGGAATAATAGAAACTGCCCACCGCATGGTCGGTGACGAAGCGCGGGTCGATCTCGCCGCGCTTGACGATGGAAAAGTCGATCGGCTCGATCAGCCCGTCCTTGGCGGCGGCGGCGGCGAAATCGGCCTCCACATCCACCACGTCCCAGGAGACATTGCCGCTCTCGACCATGGCTTTCAGCTTGCCATAGTCGGTCGGGCCGTCCTGCTTGACGGTGATGCCGGTTTCCTTGGTGAAGGGCACGGCCCAGCTCTTCTTCTGGGCGTCCTGGGTGGTGCCGCCCCAGCTGGTGAAGACGATCGAGCCCGACTGCGCCACCGCCGCGCCGGCGAGGCCGGCGGCGAGGGCGAGGGCGGCAATTCCGAGAGTCCGGGATCTGCGCGACATGTTAGTCCCCTTTGGTTGGCATTTGGCGTGGAAGGCGGCGCGTTGGGGCGCTCGGTTCGTTCAGGGAAGGCGGAGCGGCGCGGGGCGCCGTCAGTCCAGCGGCGAGAACGCCGTCGGCAGCAGGATCTTGTTTTCCATGGTCTCGATCAGCGCCTGGATCTTCGGCAGGAAGGCGAGCCAGGCGGGATCGGCGTTCAACCGCGCCCGGCGGGCGGCGCGGTCATCGAGGCTGGCATAGGCCCAGATATGGACGATCTCGTTGAGCGGGCCGATCTCGCTGGTGAAATAGCCGACCAACTGGCCGAGATGGCTCTTCTGCAGGGCGATGCCTTCTTCCGCCACCAGCTTCACATAGGCGGGGACGGCGCCGGTCTTCAGGCGATAGGTGCGCATCTCGTAGAGCATGGCGGGGCCTCAGCGCATGATGAAGGGATCGTCGATCGGCGCGTCGGAGGTGCGCAGCCAGACCGATTTGGTGCGGGTGTAGTCGCGGATCGAGTCCGCCCCGCCCTCGCGGCCGAGGCCGGACAGGCCGTAGCCGCCGAAGGGCACGATGGGGGAGACGGCGCGGTAGGTGTTGACCCAGACGATGCCGGCGCGCAGGCGGCGGATCAGCCGGTGGGCGCGGGTGAGATCGCGGGTGAACACGCCGGCGGCGAGGCCGAACGGGCTGTCATTGGCCTTGGCGAGCGCGTCGGCCTCGCCCTCGAAGCTGATGACGCTGAGCACGGGGCCGAACAGTTCCTCCGCCGCGCAGGGCACTTCATTGCCGGCGCAGGCGAGGATGGTGGGGGCGTAGTAATTGCCCGACGCAAAGCCCTCCGCCCGCTGCCCGCCGGTCACCAGCGTGGCGCCGGCTTTGAGGCTGGCGGCGACGACCTGCTCGATATGCTCAAGCTGGCGCGCGGTGGCGAGCGGGCCCATCTCCGTCGCTGGCTCCTGCGGGTCGCCGATGCGGATGCGGCGCGCCTTCTCGCTGAGGATGGCGAGCAGCTTGTCGCGGACGCTTTCCTCGACGAAGAGGCGGGAGCCGGCGACGCAGCTCTGGCCGGAGGCGGCGAAGATGCCGGCCACCACCGCATTCGCCGCGCTCTCAAGGTCGGCATCGGCGAAGACAAGCACCGGCGACTTGCCGCCGAGTTCCAGCGTCGTAAAAGCGAGGTTCTCCGCCGTGTTGCGCACCACATGGCGCGCGGTGCCCGGCCCGCCGGTGAAGGCGACGCGGGACACGAGGCGGTGCGCGGTCAGCGTCTTGCCGCACTCCTCGCCGAAGCCGGTGATGATGTTGACGACGCCGGGGGGAAAGCCGGCCTCATGCACCAGCCGGGCGAAGGCGAGCAGCGGGGCGGGGCCTTCCTCCGAGGCTTTCAGCACCACGGTGCAGCCGGCCGCCAGCGCCGGGCCGAGCTTCACCGCCGAGAGAAAGAGCTGCGAGTTCCACGGCACCACGGCGGCGACGACGCCGATGGGCTCGCGCCGCAGCCAGGCTTCCATATCCGGCTTGTCGACAGGCAGGTGGGAGCCTTCGACCTTGTCGGCGAGGCCGCCGAAATAGCGATAATATTCCGCGACATAGCCGATCTGCGCCCGCGTCTCGCGGATGATCTTGCCGGTGTCGCGGGTCTCAAGCGCGGCGAGTTCCTGCGCATGGGCGGCGACGAGGTCGCCGAGCTTGATCAGCAGCTTGCCGCGCGCCGTGGCGGTGAGGTTGGCCCATTCCGGCGCCTCGAAAGCGCGGTGAGCGGCTTCCACGGCGCGGTTCACGTCGGCGCTGGTGGCCGCCGGCATCACCGCCCAGGGCTGGCCGGTGGCGGGGTCATAGCTTTCGAAGCTCGACCCGCCGGTGACGAAGGCGCCGTCAATATAGAGCCGGAAATCGTCGCGCAGCGCGGTCATCGCTTCATCCTCACGCAAAGGCCGGCAGGACGTGGCGGATGAAGCGGTCCAGCGACTTCGCCTTGCGCGCATGGCTGATGCCGGCGTCGATCCACAGCGAGAACTGGTCGAAGCCGAGCGCCTCATAACCTTTGAGCCGCGCAATCACCTCGTCGGGCTCGCCGATGACGAGATTCTTGCGGACGACCTCCGGTGCGAAGTGCGGGGCGGCGGCGCGCTCCTCCGGCGTCAGCGGTGCCATGATCGCCTGATGGATCGGCCGCTTATTGGCGAACCACGCGCCGAACAGCCCGTACCAGGCGGAGAGATCGTCGGCGAGCTGGTCGGCTTCAGTGGGGGAATCCGCGACGAAACAGTGCTGCAGCAGCATGATCTTCGGGCGCGGCACGTCGGGATGCTCAGTCACGGCGGTGTTGAAGCGCTGCATCAGGCTCGCCACCTCGCCATCGCCGGAGGCGAGCGGCGTCACCTGCACATTGCAGCCATTGGCGACGGCGAAGGCGTGGCTGTTGGGATCGCGCGCGGCGATCCAGATCGGCGGGCCGTCCTTCTGCACGGGCTTGGGCGAGGCGGTGGAGGCGGGGAAGCTCCAGAACTGACCCTCATGAGCGTAATCGCCGGCCCAAAGCTGCTTCACCGCCGGCACCAGCTCGCGCATGCGCAGCCCGGCGCCCATGGCGTCGAGGCCGGGCAGCAGGCGCTCATATTCAAAGCTGTAGGCGCCGCGCGCGACGCCGAGATCGAGCCGGCCGTCGCAGGCGATGTCCATCATCGCCGCCTCGCCGGCGAGGCGGATCGGGTGCCAGAACGGGGCGATGACATTGCCGGTGCCGAGGCGGATGGTCTTCGTCTTGGCAGCGAGATGGGCGAGCTGGATGAAGGGGTTGGGGGCGATGGTGAAATCCATCGCGTGGTGCTCGCCGATCCACACCGTCTCGAAGCCCGCGCCCTCGGCGGTGAGCGCCAGTTCCTCCAGCTCGGCGAACAGCCTTGCATGGGGAATGGCGGGATCGGTGCGCTCCATATGGACGAAGAGGGAGAACTTCATGGCGGTGATCCCGGTGACTCAGTGCGGCGCTTGGGTGGCGAGGGGATGGACGACGCCCTGCGCGGCATCGCCGACATAGATGCCGAACGCATCCTCGCGCCGTTCGCGCAGATAGCGGGCGAGCATGGAGCGGGTGGCCTCGTCGGCCAAGCGGGCGAGATCGACCGCGTCCAGCGGCACGCGCACCGCACCGGCCTGCGGCGTACCGGCGAAGCTGCCGCGGTAATAGAGCGAGACGGTGGGCGGGCCGTCGCCGGCGGCGGGCGTCTCGAACACCGCGAACAGGAAGGAGAGGTGGCCCTCGACGCCGAGCCGGGCCAGCGCGCCGCGCAGGCTGCGCGGGTTGGAGGCGGGTTCCAGGCAGGAGCCGGTGGGCAGGCTCAGCCCGCCCTTGCCGTCCTCGACCATCAAAAGCGCGCCGTCCGCCTCCAGAATGGCGCCGACACGCGCCGGTTCGTCGCGCTTGGCCAGCGCCTGCAGGCCGAGCGAGACATCGACATAGGCCCCACGGCAATAGCCGAGCGGGGCGGCATCGCTGCTGCCGAAGCCCTGCACATGGCCGATCAGGATCACATGGTCGCCCGCTTCCACCACCTCATGGCGCGTGCAGTCGAACCACGCCGCCGCGCCAGACATGACCGGGCTGCCGGCCGGACCGAGCTGCCACGGCGCGCCGGCGAATTTGTCGGGCGATTTGGAGGCGAACAGCGCCGACACGTCCTTCTGCTCCGCCGCCAGCACGGAGACGGCGAAGTTCGCCGCCTCTGAGAACACCGGAAAGCTCGACGCGGTTTTTGCGAGGCACACGAGGATCAGCGGCGGGTCGAGCGAGACGGAGGAGAAGGAATTGGCGGTGAAGCCGCGCATCTCGCCCGCCGCATTGCGGGTCGTCACCACGGTCACGCCGGTGAGGAAGGCGCCGAGCGCGCGGCGGAAGGCTTTCGCGTCGAACGGCGCGGCCGGGGCATTGAGAAAGGCGAGCAGGCGCGCATTCACCTCGGCGGGGTGAGTCAGCGTCATCATGTGGCGCGCGCCCTCCAGCACCTCGGCGGTGCCGTGCGGGGCCAGCGCCGCCATCGCCCGCGACATGGCGGGGGTGGAGTTGGGGTCGCCCTCGGCGGTCATGAACAGCGCCGGCACGGCGAGGCTGGACAGCCGGTCGCGATGGGCGTCGTCGGAAGCGGCGAACAGCGCATAGGTGCGGGCATAGCCGACGGGATCACCCGCCGCGAGCAGGGCGGATACCTGCGCCGCGCTCGCCTCAAGCTCAACCGGCACCGGCGCGCCGAACCAGCGGGCGACGGCGGCTTCATGCGAGGCGGCGCGGCCTTCCGCCTCCAGCGAACCGGCGCGGGCGGTGACAATGGCGCGCTGTTCCGGCGTGCGGCAGAACACGGCGTTGAGCGCGGCGACGGCGCGCACCCGGGCGGGATGCGCCAGCGCCACTTCCAGCGCCACCAGCGCGCCCATGGAATGACCGACCAGCGCAGCGGAGGGCAGGCCCAGCCCGTCCAGCAGCGCCACCACCTGATCGGCGTAATCGGACAGGCGCGCATCTTCCGGCGGCAGGCTGGAGCCGCCATGGCCGGGCATGTCGAGCGCGATCACGTCATGGTTTGCCGCCAGCGCGTCGATCTGCGGCGCCCACACCTCGTTCGCCATGCCGACGCCATGGATCAGCACCACCGGCGGCGCCCCCGCCACGCCCGCGCGGCGATAGGCGACACAAGCGGGGGCGCCGTCGCGGCCGGCATAGGCGAGGGTGAGCCTCTCAGCCATGGGAGCCGTCCGCCGGGGCGGCGTCGAGGCCCTGGGTGGAGCCGAGTTCCTTCAGGTCCTGATAGCGGTCGCCGATGCGGTGATGCGGCCGCCCGCCAATGGAGGCGCCGAGCGCGACGACGATCTCGTCCGGCGCCGGCGCGTCGTTTATGGCGAACTGGATGGTGAGGTAGTGCGAGCGGCGCCCTTCATCCAGCTTGTCCATCAGCGGAATGGCGATGGAAGCGTTCGGGCCGCCGCGCGTGTTGGTGAAAGCGAGATAGCTCTTGGCGCCGACCGCCTTGCGGTAGTGATTGCCGAAGCGCAGCGTGTGGATCAGCGCCGAGGCGTGCTCCACCTCGCCGGACGTGCCGACGATCGCCGCCTTGCCATAGGCTTCCACCGCCTCGCCCGAGCCGGCCATGCGCAGGATTTCCTCGGTCAGCAGCGCGCCGAGCTGGGGGGCGATGTCGTGAATCTCCGGCTTAAGGTCGTCGACGAAGCCGCGCCCCGCCCACGGATTGGTGAGCACCGCCGCCGCCGCATAGAGACGCAGCGGCGAGGCGGCGGCGCGGCCGCCCTCGATGAAAGTGGTCTCGGCATAGGTGACGAGCTTGCGCAGCTGCAACGGCATGATCGGTCTCACGAAAGACGGGCTGAGCGGCGCCATGCGGGCAGTCGTTCAGCGACGATGGCCTCAAGTTCCGTATGATGGTATACCATAAGACAATCGAGTCAATTGTCATCCCGCGCCGCTCGGGCGACAAGAGGCGGGAACGGAGACAGCCATGGTCGCGACTACCGAATCCAACGCTGCCGGCGAAGAGATGAAGGTCGAGCGCAGCGTGCCGACGCTGCGCAGCCTGACGCTGGAGAAAATGCGCGACGCCATTCTCGATTTCCGCTTCAAGCCCGGCGAGCGGCTGGTCGAGCGCCAGCTCTGCGAGCGGCTGGGGGTGAGCCGCAGTGTGGTGCGCGAGGTGCTGCGCCATCTCGAAGCCGAGGGGCTGGTGGAGACGATTCCGCATCAGGGCCCGGCGGTGACCAAGCCCGACCCGGCGCAGGCGGCGCAGATTTATGAAATCCGCGCACTCTTGGAGAGCGAGGCGGCGCGGGCCTGCGCGCTGAACGCCCCGGAGGCGGCGATTGCCGAGCTTGGCGGGGTGATCGACGAGATCGACGCCGCCTTTCGCACCGGCAGCCCGCGCGAGGTGCTGCGGCGAACCACGGAATTCTATGAGAAGCTGTTCGTCGCCGCCGGCAAGGAAGTGGCGTGGGATGTGGTGCGTTCGCTCAATGCCCGCATCAACCATCTACGCTCCATGACCATCGCGCAGACCGGCCGCCACGCCGACGCCATCGCCGAAATGCGGCTGCTGCACGCCGCGCTGGTGCGGCGCGACGGGGAGGGCGCCTATGCGGCGAGCCACGCCCATGTCGCCACCGTCGCCCGCCTCGCCGGCGCCATCCTCGCCCGCATCTGAGCGCCGCCCTCACGCGACGGCTTGCCTGCCGCCCCGCGCCGGGGCTATCTCCCCCCGGCCCGCGCGAGGGCAGGGTAAGAAGGGCGGCACGCATGGACCCGATCAACCGCGTACTCGGCAGCCTGCCGGCGGAGCTCACCGTCACCGACCCGGACGTGGTCGCGCGCTATCTCACCGATTTCCGCCGCTTCCGCACCGGCGCCGCCCGCGCGGTGCTGCGCCCGCGCTCCGCAGCGGAGGTGCAGGCCATCGTCGCCCTCTGTGCCGAACACCGCGTGAAGCTGGTGCCGCAGGGCGGCAACACCTCCTATTGCGCCGCCGCCACCCCCTCGCCCGACGGCGGGGAACTGGTGCTGAGCCTGGAGCGGCTGAACGCCGTGCGCGCGCTCGACGCCGCCAATCTCTCGCTCACCGCCGAGGCCGGCTGCGTGCTGAGCGTGCTGCAGGAGGCCGCCGACGAAGCCGGGCTGATGCTGCCACTCGATCTCGGCTCACGCCAGTCCTGCCAGCTCGGCGGCACGCTTTCCACCAATGCCGGCGGCATTTCCGTGCTGAAATACGGCATGGCCCGCGACCTCGTGCTGGGACTGGAGGCGGTGCTGCCGGACGGGCAAGTGCTCGACGTGCTGCAGCCGCTGCGCAAGAACAACACCGGCTATGACGTGAAGCAGGTGCTGCTTGGCGCCGAGGGCACGCTCGGCATCATCACCGCCGCCTCGCTGAAGCTGGCGCGGAAACCGGCGCAGACGGTGACTGCCTTCCTCGCCATCGAGGAGATCGGCGCGCTGACCACGCTGCTCGCCCGCGCGCAGATTCTGACCGGCGAGAACATCACCTCGTTCGAATATGTTTCGCACCATTCGCTCAGCCTGCTGCTCGCCGCCCAGCCGGGGCTGCGGCATCCGCTGGAGACGGCAGCGCGGCATTATGTGCTGATGGAGGCGCAGAGCTGCTCGCCGCTGCTCGGGCTTGAGGAGGCGATGGCGGCCTTTCTCGAAGAGGCGATGGGCGAGGGCTGGGTGAGCGACGGCACGCTGGCCAATGGCGGGCAGCAGCGCGACCAGCTCTGGTATCTGCGCGAGCATATTCCCGAGGCGGAAGTCGCCAATGGCGGCTCGCTCAAGCACGATATTTCCGTGCCGACCTCGGGGCTGCCGGCCTTCATCACCGAGGCGAGCGGGCTGGTGGAGACGCACGGCGCCGGCGGGCGGCTGTCGATCTATGGCCATGTCGGCGACGGCAATGTGCATTTCAACGTGGTGGCGCCGGTCGGCGCCGAGCCCGGCGTCTACAAGCCGTGGTTCGAGCGCGAGGTGTCGCCGCGCCTCTATGACCTCGCCGTGGCGATGGGCGGCTCCTTCGGAGCGGAATATGGCATCGGCACCGTCAAGCTCGACCTGTTGGAGCGCTATGGCGACCCCGCCAAGCTCCACATGATGCGGGCGCTGAAAGCCGCGCTCGACCCGGCCAACCTGATGAACCCCGGCAAGGTGGTGCGGTTCTAGCTCCGCTCGGGCTGCCAGTCGGTCATAGCAAGCACATGGCCGCCGAGCTTCTGGAAGGCGCGCTGGCGGCAGGAGAAGACGATGATCTGCTGGTCGCGCGACTGGCGGTGCAGCGCATCGAACATGCGCTCGATGCGGTCATCGTCGGAATAGACCAAGGCATCGTCGAGAATGACCGGCGCCGGCCGCCCGTCGCGGGCGAGAAGGCGGGCGAAGGCGAGGCGGGTGAGCACCGAGAGCTGTTCGCGCATGCCACCGCTGAGCCGCTCCACCTCTTCCTCATGGCCGTTGCGGCGCAGCGTCTGTGGCAGCAGCGTCCTGTCGTCGAAGGTGATGGCGGCATCGTCGAACAGCAGGCCGAGCAGCGGTGTGAGTTCGGCCATGACCGGCTTGAGGTAGAGATCGCGCGCCTGCGCCCGCGCCGTCTCCAGCGCCGAGGCGAGGCGCTGCAGCACGCGCACCTCGGCGGCAAAGCCGGCGACGCGGGCCTCGGCGGCGGCGAGCGCCTCCTTCGCCTCGCCCCAGCCCTCCTCCACCGCCTCGTCGGCGCGGGTGGCGATCTGGGCGTTGAGGCCGGCAATGGTCTCGCGTAGCGCGGCGGCTTCCTTGGTCGCGGCGTCCTCCACCGAGCGGGCGCGGCGCAGCGCCGCCTCGGCGGCCTCAAGATCGACCGCGCCGGCGCGCAGCCGCCGCAGCACCGCCTCAGTGTCCGCATGGGCGTGTTCGAGCGTGTCGCGGCGTTCGGCCAGCTCGGCGAGCCGCGCCCCGCGCCTCTCCGCCGGGCCGAGCACGGCGTCGATCTGCGCCCGCTCGGCGGTGAGCGCGGCGAGCGCGGTTTCCGCCGCGACGAAGGCTTCGTCGGCGCGGGCGCGCGGCGGCTCGGCGGCGCGCAGCGCCTGCCGGGCGAGGGCGCGGCGCTGCTCGGCCGTGTTGAGGACGGCGCGCAGCGCGGCGATGTCCTCCTCCGGCTCAGCCGGCGGGGCACCCTCGGCCATCGCCGCCTGTTCGCGCAGCCGCGCCAGCCCTTCCGGGGCGAGAAGCGCCAGCCGGCCGGCCAGTTCGCGCCGCTCCGCCTCGATCTGCTGGGCGCTTGCCTGCCGGGCCCGGGCGGCGGCGAGGTCATCCACGCCGAGCGCGGCGAGAAGCGCGCCATGGCGGGCCTGCGCCTGTTCCAGCCGGCTATTGGCCTGCGGCTGGCGGTTGGAGCGCAGAACAAGGGTGCCGAGGCCGGGAATGACGAGGCGGGCCTGCCCGTCATAGCCGCGCTCCTCGCCCTCGCCCAGCGGGGCGGCATCCATGACGATGCGGGCGTGGGCACCCGGCTCATAAGCCACCACCACCGAGGGGCGCGCCGCCTCTTCCACCGCCCTCAGCCGGGCGAGCTCGATTTCCAGCGCCTGCAGCTCGTCGATCGCCGCGGCGGGGAGTGTCGCCCGCGCCATCGCCGCCTCGGCTTGTTCCAGCGCGCTGCGTGTGGCTTCCGCGTCGGCGAGGCGTTCCCGCAGCGCTGCCTGCCGGGCCTGCGCCTCCCGCGCCCTGAGCGCGGCCTCGCCGCGGGCGAGGCGCTGGCGCGCCGCATCCTCCGCTGCTTCGGCCGCCGCCAGTTCGGCCTGCGCCCGTTGCAGCTCCGCCCCGGCGGACTGGCGGCGGGCAACGGCCTCAACGCGCCGCTGCCCGGCCTCCCGCAGCGCGGCCTCGTGGCTGTCCGAGGTGGCGAGCATGGTGCGGAAGGCGGAATGCTCGCGCAGGGCGGCGTCGCGGCGCTCGCGCGCCAGCTTTTCTTCCGCCTCGGCGGTGCGCAGCGCCTCGCCCTGCGCCTTCGCCGCCTCGAACGCCGCCTGCGCGCCGGCCACCGCCCGGCGCCGCTCCTCGCGTTCCCCGGCCTGTTCCAGCTCGGCGAGCCGCTTCAGCGCGACGGCGCGGCGGTCGAGCGCCTCGCGCAGGGCCCGCACATCGGCCGCCAGCCGCTGCTCCTGCTCGGCGAGCCGGTCGCGGGCGTCGAGCGCGGCGGCATAGCGCCCGCCCGCCTTCGGCCGGCCGGTGGCGGTGACGAGTTCGGAGAGCGCCTCGGCGGTCGCGGCCATGATCTCCGCCATGCGCCGCCCGCCGGTGACGGCCTCGACCTCGCCCTGCACCGATTCCAGCAGGCTGGCGCGCACCTGCTTCTCGCTGTCCTCTTCCGACTTGCTGCGCTTCTCGATTCCGGTGAGGCCCTGCCGCACCCACAGCAGCCCGGCCGGGCCGGCGGTGCCGCCACGGATCAGCCCGGCGATAAAGGCTTCCGCCTCGTCCGCCTGCGCCAGCAGCCGGCCGGTGGCGAGATCGGTGACGCGGGCGGAGCGGCCGGCATAATATTGCTTGGTCAGGCGGTAACGCCCGTCGGGCGTGGTGATGTCGGCCTCGACCAGCGGGCTGCCGCCGCTATAGGGCCGCAGCCGCTGCACATCGCCCGGCGTGCCGCTGTGCGGCTGGAAGAACAGCGCGTGCAGCGCCTCGAAGCTGGTCGACTTGCCGAACTCATTGGCGGCGCACAGCACGTTGACGCCGTCGCCAATGTTCTCGATGGCGACGCCGCGATTGGCGAAGCGCTTCACATTGAACAGCCGCAGCGCGGAGATCTTCATGGCGCGTGCCCCTGCGCATAGGAGAACAGCCGCGCCAGCGCCGCCCGCGCCACCTCGCGCTCTTCCGCCGAGCGGGCGGCATCGCCGGCCTCCGCCAGCAGTGCCTCCGCCGCCTCGCGCAGCGCGCCGGCCCGGTCGATGCGGTCGAGATCGCCCGGCTCGCAGGCGGTGGCGAGGTCGGCAAGGTCGAGCGTCAGAAAGGCGAAGTCCGGCGCGGCGGCGGCGACGGCGGCCCCCAGCGCAGCCTCACCTGTGAGCCGGGTGCGGCCGGTGGCGATGAGCCGCGCCAGCGTCTGCCGGCGCGCGCGCGGCTCCGGCAGCAGGGCGGCGAGCGCCGCCTCGGGGTCGTCGGTTTCCAGCAGATGCAGGTCGAGGTCGCGCCAGGCGAAGCTGGCGGTCGGCAGGGCCGTCGCCTCAGGCAGGGCGTCGGGACCGGCGAGGCGCACGAGCAGCGTCGTGCCGGGCGCCCCATGCTTGAAGCGGTCTGGCTCCGGCGTGCCGCTGTAGCGGGTGCGCGCGTCGACCTCGACCGCGCCGTGCCAGTCGCCGAGCGCGAGATAGGCGAGGCCGGCGCGGCGGGCGCGGTCGGGCGCGATCACCTCGCCCGCAACCGCGTCCTCGGAGAAGGAGCGGATGGCGCCATGGGCGAGGCCGAGGCGCAGCGTGCCCTCCGGGGTCGGGTGCGCATCCATCCACTCCGTGAGGTCGCGGCCCGGCCGGCGGGTGGTGCAGGGGGCGGGCAGCAGCACCACGCCGGGGGCGAGGTCCAGCGGGCGCGGCTCGGTGGCGAGGATCACATTGTCCGGCGCTTCCGCCTTCAGCGCCGCCCACAGCGGCGCGGCTTGCAGCGAATCGTGATTGCCCGGCAGCAGCACAAAGGTGAGCGGCGCGTGGTGGCGCATTTCCGCCAGTGCCTGCCGCCGCACCTCCGGAGCCGGGGTTTCGGTGTCGAAGGTGTCGCCGGCGAGCAGGATGGTGCCCGCGCCCTGCTCGCGCGCGTGCTGCGCCAGCCGGGCGATCACGCCATGGCGCGCCTCGCGCAGCCGGCCGGGCAGGTCGCCGGAAAAATTGCCGAAGCGCTTGCCCAGATGCAGGTCGCTGGAATGCAGGAAGCGGAACATGGCGCGCCGGGTGCGGGGTGGGGTGCGGACAACCGGGGTCCCCCAGCGCGGCGCCCTTGTCAAGCCGGGACGCGGCACCCGCCCGCCCCTGCGGGGGCCGGGTGCCGCTCCGCTCAGGCGCGGCGCTGGTTATAGACGTCGAGGCAGACGGCGCCGAGCAGCACCAGCCCCTTGATCACCTGCTGGTAGTCGATGCCGATGCCGAGAATCGACATGCCGTTGTTCATCACGCCCATGATCAGCGCGCCGATGACCGCGCCGCCGACGCGGCCGACGCCGCCATAGGCCGAGGCGCCACCGATGAAGCAGGCGGCGATGACATCGAGTTCGAAGCCGAGGCCGGCCTTCGGCGTCGCGGTGTTGAGCCGCGCGGCGAAGACGAGGCCGGCCAGCGCCGCCAGCACGCCCATATTGACGAAGGTGAGGAAGGTCAGCCGCTCGGTCTTGATGCCGGAGAGCTTGGCCGCCTTCTCATTGCCGCCCACCGCATAGATCTGCCGGCCGATGGTGGTGCGGGTGGTCACGAACGCATAGAGCGCGATCAGCGCCGTCATGATGACCAGCACGTTCGGCAGGCCGCGATGCGAGGCGATGAGATAGGCGAAATAGAGAATGACCGCGAACAGCAGCGCGTTCTTGGCGAGGAAGAAGCCATAGGGCTCGGTGTGGATGTGGTGGGCTTCCTGCCGGGCGCGGCCGCGGAAATTCAGCCACACCATGGCGAGCGCCAGCAGCGCGCCGATGGCAAGCGAGGTCGGGTAGAGCCCGGCGGCCTCGGGAACGAGTTCCGGAATGAAGCCGGAGGACAGTTTCTGGAAGGTGGGCGGGAACGGCCCGACCGACTGCCCCGCCAGGATCGCCAGCGCCAGCCCCTTGAACACCAGCATGCCGGCCAGGGTGACGATGAAGGACGGGATCTTGAAATAGGCCACCCAATAGCCCTGCGCCGCGCCGATCAGCCCGCCAAGAGCGAGGCAGATCAGCGTCGCCGGGATGAAATGGACGCCGAACTTCACCATCAGCACCGCCGCCACCGCGCCGATGAAGCCGGCCACCGAGCCGACCGAGAGGTCGATATGGCCGGTGACGATGACGAGCAGCATGCCCAGCGCCATGATGACGATGTAGCTGTTCTGCAGCACCAGATTGGTGAGGTTCAGCGGGCGCAGCAGCGTGCCGTTGGTCACCACCTCGAAAAAGATCATGATGGCGAACAGCGAGATCAGCATCCCGTAGTCGCGCAGGTTGTTTTTCAGGAAGCCGGCGTGGCTCGCCTTGTCCTTGAGAGCGGTGTCGCTCATGCCAATGCCTCCATGGGGCGTTGCTCTCCCTTGCGCATGATGGCGCGCATGATCTTCTCCTGCGAGGCTTCAGCGCCGGGGAATTCGCCGACAAAGGCGCCCTCATTCATCACGCAGATGCGGTCGCAGATGCCGAGCAGTTCCGGCATTTCGGAGGAGATCACCACCACGCCCTTGCCGGCATCCGCCAGCTCGTTGATGATGCAATAGATTTCGTACTTGGCGCCGACGTCGATGCCGCGCGTCGGCTCGTCGAGGATCAGCACCTTCGGGTCGGTGAACAGCCATTTCGACAGCACCACCTTCTGCTGGTTGCCGCCGGAAAGCTTGCCGGTCTCCTGATAGACGCTGTGGCAGCGTATGCGCATGCGGGCGCGGTAATCGGAGGCGACGCGCAGTTCCTTCAGATCGTCGATCACCCGGCCCGGCGCGACGGCGGGCAGATTGGCCAGCGTGACGTTCTTGGCGATGTCCTCGGCCAGCAGCAGGCCCAGATGCTTGCGGTCCTCGGTGACATAGGCGAGGCCGGCGTCAATGGCGCGGCGCACGGTGGAGAGGTCGACAGGCTGCCCCTCCATCTCCGCCCTTCCGCTGATCTTCTGGCCCCAGGAGCGGCCGAAAATGCTCATGGCGAATTCGGTGCGGCCGGCGCCCATCAGCCCGGCAATGCCGACGATCTCGCCGCGCCGGACCTCGAAATCGACGTTTCGGATCACCTGCCGGTCCGAATGCAGCGGGTGATAGGCCGACCAGTCGCTCACCCGAAAGATCGGTTCGCCGATGCTGGGCTGGCGCTTGGGGTAGCGGTGTTCGAGATCGCGATCGACCATCTTCGAGATGATGCGATCCTCCTCCACTGCGCCCTCATGGCAGTCGAGCGTGTCGACGGTGCGCCCGTCGCGCAGCACGGTGATGCGGTCGGCGACCTTGGAGACCTCGTTCAGCTTGTGCGAGATGAGGATGGAGGCGATGCCCTGCGCCTTGAACTCCAGCAGCAGGTCGAGCAGCGCCGCGCTGTCCTTTTCCGACAGGCTGGCGGTGGGCTCGTCGAGAATGAGCAGGCGCACCTTCTTCGACAGCGCCTTGGCGATCTCCACCAGTTGCTGCTTGCCGACCCCGATATTGGTCACCAGCGTGTCCGGGGATTCGTCCAGCCCGACCTTTGCGAGCAGGTCGCGCGTCCGCCGCTGCACCGCGCCGCGGTCGATGATGCCGAAGCGGCCGGGCGGGTTGGCGATGAAGATGTTCTCGGCGATGGAGAGCAGCGGAACCAGCGCCAGTTCCTGATGGATGATGATGATGCCCAGCGCCTCGGAATCGGTGATGTCGCCGAAGCGGCGCTCCTCGCCGTCGAAGACGATGGCGCCCTCATAGGAACCGTGCGGGTAGACCCCGCTCAGCACCTTCATCAGCGTCGACTTGCCCGCGCCGTTCTCGCCGACAAGGGCGTGGATCTCGCCGGGCCGGACGGAGAATGTGACATCGCTCAGCGCCCGCACACCCGCGAAGTGCTTGCTGATGCCCTGCATTTCCAGAAGAGCGTTCATGGATCGGTCCAAAAGCCGGGCCGCGCCGGCACGGGGCCGGCGCGGCGTAAGGCGGGTAGGGGGATCAGTTGATCTGGCCGGGCTTGTAGTAGCCGGAGCCGATCAGCACGGCTTCCCAATTGTCCTTGTCGACCACGACGGGCTTGAGCAGATAGGACGGCACGACCTTGACGCCGTTATTATAGGTCTTGGTGTCGTTGACCGTCGGTTCCTTGCCCGACAGGGTGGCGTCGACCATGTCGGCCGTCACCTTGGCGAGTTCGCGCGTGTCCTTGAAGATGGTGGAATACTGCTCGCCGGCGAGGATCGACTTCATCGACGGGACTTCCGCGTCCTGGCCGGTGACGACGGGCATCTTCATGTCGCCCGAGCCATAGCCCACGCCCTTGAGCGAGGACAGGATGCCGATGGAGAGGCCGTCATAGGGCGAGAGCACGCCGTTGAGCGTCTTGTCGGAGTAGTAGGCGCTCAGCAGATTGTCCATGCGGGCCTGGGCGGTGGCGCCGTCCCAGCGCAGGGTCGACACCTTGTCCATGCCCATCTGGCCGGACGCGACCTTGAGCGTGCCATTGTCGATGAGCGGCTTCAGCACCGACATGGCGCCGTCATAGAAGAAATAGGCGTTGTTGTCGTCCGGCGAGCCGCCGAACAGCTCGATGTTGAACGGGCCCTTGTTCTCGGGATAGCCGAGACCCTTGAGCAGCGACTGCGCCTGCAGCACGCCGACCTGGAAATTGTCGAAGGTCGCGTAATAATCGACATTGGGCGTCTCGCGGATCAGGCGGTCATAGGCGATGACCTTGATGCCCTTGTCATGCGCCTGCTTCAGCACGTCCGACAGGGTGGTGCCGTCGATGGAGGCGATGACAAGCACCTTGGCGCCCTTGGTCACCATGTTCTCGATCTGCGCGAGCTGGTTGGGGATGTCGTCCTCGGCATATTGCAGATCGGTGTTGTAGCCGCGCTCCTTGAGCACCTTCACCATGTTGTCGCCATCGGCGATCCAGCGGGCGGAGGATTTGGTGGGCATGGCGATGCCGACCGTGCCCTTGTCCGCCGCCGAGGCGGGGAGGGCGAGGGCCAGCGCGCCCAGCGCGAAGGCGGTTGCGGAGAAAAGCGTCGTCAGGCGTTTCATCGTCAGCTCCTTGAGCGTTTCAACTTTGGTGTTTTCAACGGCCGCCTTGGGCGGTCCGGTTTCTTGGCGGGGAAGCCCGCGGAAAGGCGCGCGGTTCATCCGCCGCCTCGTGTTTCGGTCGGAAAGGCCGCGTCATAGGCCGCGACCATGGCCCGCGCCCTCGCCCGCACCTCGGCGGCGGTGGCGCCGGGCCGGTAGAGGCTGGAGCCGAGGCCGAAGGTGCGGATGCCGGCGCGCGCATAGGCGGCGAATTCCGCCTCACCCACCCCGCCCACCGCGCCGACCACCGTGCCCGGCGGCAGCACCACGGAAATCGCCTGGATGATCGCGGGCCCAAGCAGATTGGCGGGGAAGAATTTGAGCCCCGAGGCCCCCGCCTTCAGCGCCGCGAACGCCTCGGTCGGGGTCAGCACGCCGGGCATCGTCACCATGCCGTGGCGGGCGGCGCGGGCGATCACCGCTGCGTCGACATTCGGGCTCACCATCAGCCGGCCGCCGGCATAGTCGAGCAGGTCCACCTCTTCGACGGTGAGCACCGTGCCGGCGCCGATGAGCACGCCCTCTGGGGCGAGCCGGGCAGCGGCCTCGATGGAGGCGAAGGGATCGGGCGAGTTGAGCGGAATCTCGATCGCCTCCAGCCCTTCCTCGATGAGCGCGCCGACAATGGCTTCCGCCTCTTCCGGGCGCAGGCCGCGCAGAATGGCCACCAGCCCGCGCCGAAGCTGCGGCCAGGGCACGCGGGGGGCGAAGGGGGCGTTCATGCAGAGATCCTTTCCAGCCGGAACGCCCGAAGCGCCGCCGCGTGCAGTCCGGCGCGCACGCAGGCTTCGGCGTCGTGAAGGGTGACGGCGGCGAACCCGGCCCGTTTCAGCGCGGTGCCGTACAGCGCCGCCGCCGCGCCGGAGGCGATGAGCGCTACCGGGCCCGTGCCGGCGATGCGGGCCGCGCCGGCGAGTTCCGCGCCGATGAGCAGGCCGGACAGCCGCGCCAGCGTCGCCTCCGGCGATGCGCCGTCCAGCAGCCAGCCGGCGCGCAGGCGGAACAGGTCGCGGCCGAGCAGCTCCGGCGCGGCGAGGCCGTCATCGACGCCGGTGGCGAAATCCGCCGATGCGGGGTCGACGGGCGCCGCCCCCTCCACCGCCGGCGCGACGACGGAGGCGCTGCGCAGCAAATGGAACAGTTCGCCGGTGAGGAAGGTCGCGAAGCCGGCGACCGCGCCCTCTTCGACCCGCACCCATTTGGAGTGGGTGCCGGGCAGGCAGGCGGTGCCGGCGAAGCCGTCGCGGAGCAGCGGCAGAAGCTGGGTTTCCTCGCCGCGCATGACATCGGCCCCCGCCGCGCCGCGCTGGGCGATGCCGGGCAGAATGCGGATGAGGCGTCGGGCGGAGGGCACATGCGCCGCCTGCTCCGTCAGCCCGTCGAGCCCGGCGGGGGTGGCAACATAGGCGGCCTCGACCCAGCCGGCGCGCGAGCCGACCATGCCGCACATCATGACGGGCACGCCGTCGGGAATGTCGAGCGCGGCGAGATGGGATTCCAGCACCGTCTCGAAGCCCTCGGCGCCTGAGGCAGCGAGCCCCTGCGCGCTGCGGCGTTCCGCCAGCACGGCGCCCCCGGCGTCGAGCGCCCAGAGACGGAAGCTCGACGTGCCCCAGTCGACGACGATGTGCGAGACGCCGCCCATCACCGCGCCCCCAGAAGGACGCGCGGCTCGGCGCGGCCTTTGGCGCCGATGTCGAGCAGGAAGGTGCGGCCATGTTCCGGGTCGCCGGCGCGGGCGTCGTCGTCCATGTGCTCCCAGGCCGAGGTGACGAGCACGCGGTCGAACCCCGTGCCGACAAAGACCGGGCAGCTGGTCTGGTGCGCCGGGGTGGGCACGCTGCGGACAAGATCGCCCGCCGGCGTATAGGCGTTGAGCCGCGCCCCGCCCCAGATGGCGCACCAGATCAGCCCCTCGGCATCGGTCACGGCGCCATCGAGCCCGCCTTCGCCGCCATGGCGGTGGAGAAGGGTGGGGGCTTCCAGCGGCAGGCCGGAGCCGGGATCGAGCCGCACACGGTAGAGTTCGCCGATCGCCGTGTCGGCGAAATAGCCGATGGCTCCATCGGGTGAGAAGCAGATGGCGTTGGGAATGGTGACGGCGGGAAACAGCGGCACCACCGCGCCGGCATGGAAGGCATAGACGGTGCCGGCGCCGGTCTCGGCGTTGCGGCCCATGGTGCTGAACCAGAAGGTGCCGGAAGGGTGGACGCGGGCGTCGTTGGAACGGTTGCCGCCCTTGTCGGCCTCCACCGCGGCCAGCGTTTCCAGCCGGCCGGAGGCGATGTCGCGCAGCATCAGCCCGGCCTCGGTGACGAGCAGCTGGCGCTCGGCATCGACAAGAGCCAGGGCGCTGGCCATGACAGGAAGCGCGTGCACCGTGATGTCGCCCGTGGCGAGCCGCGCCTCATAGAGCCGCTTCTCCACGATGTCGAACCACCAGGCGGTGTCGATCGCCGCGTCATAGGCCGGGCCCTCGCCGAGATGGCAGCGCTCGGCGCAGAGGAGGGCGACGGTGGCCGTCTCGGGAGCGGGCGCGCTAATGGTTGTCACGCGGCATCCCCTTGGTCTGGGCGATGCGCTGGTAGCGCACCGCGTTTTCCAGCACGGCGCCGGTTTCCAGCTGGCCGACGAGGCCGCGCTGGATTTCCTGCCACGGCGTCTGGCTGGCGGGGTAGGCATAGCCGCCGGCTGCGTCCAGCTCGGCGCGGCGGCGGGCAAGCTCCTCCTCCGGCACCAGCATATTGGCGCTGTTGCGCCGGAGATCGATGCGCACGCGGTCGCCGGTGCGCAGCAGCGCGAGCCCGCCGCCGACCGCCGCTTCCGGCGAGGCGTTGAGGATGGAGGGCGAGCCCGACGTGCCGGACTGCCGCCCGTCGCCGATGCAGGGCAGGGCATGGACGCCGGCCTTGATGAGGTAGTCCGGCGCCCGCATGTTCACCACTTCCGCCGCGCCGGGATAGCCGATGGGGCCGGCGCCGCGCATGAACAGGATGCAGCCATCGTCGATGGCGAGCGCGGGATCGTCGATGCGGGCGTGATAATCCTCCGGCCCGTCGAAGACGATGGCGCGGCCCTCGAAGGCCTCCGGGTCGTCGGGGTTGGAGAGGTAGCGCACGCGGAATTCGGCGCTGATGACGCTGGTCTTCATGATGGCGGAGGAGAACAGATTGCCGCGCAGCACGCGGAAGCCGGCCTTTTCCTTCAGCGGCTGGTCATAGGGGCGGATGACCGCCTCGTCCTCGATGCGTGTAGCGGCGCAGTTCTCGCCAATGCTGCGCCCGTTCACGGTGAGCGCGTCCTCGGCGATGAGGCCCTGGCCCATCAGCTGGTTCACCACCGCCGGTACGCCGCCGGCATGATAGTAATCCTCGCCAAGATATTCGCCGGCCGGCTGCAGGTTCACCAGCAGCGGCACCTCCTCGCCATAGGTCTGCCAGTCGTCGATGGAGAGTTCCACCCCGACGTGGCGCGCCAGCGCGTTGAGGTGGATCGGCGCATTGGTCGAGCCGCCAATGGCCGAGTTCACCCGAATGGCGTTGAGGAAGGCGTCGCGGGTGAGGATGTCGGACGGTTTCAGATCCTCATGCACCATCTCGACGATGCGCAGTCCGGTGCGGTAGGCCACTTCCTGCCGGTCGCGATAGGGCGCCGGGATGGCCGCGGAACCGGGAAGCTGCATGCCCAGCGCCTCGGCGAGCGAGTTCATCGTCGTCGCCGTGCCCATGGTGTTGCAATAGCCGGTCGAGGGCGCGGAGGACGCCACCAGCTTGACGAAGCCGGCATGGTCGATCTCGCCCGCCGCCAGCAATTCGCGCGCCTTCCAGACGATGGTGCCGGAGCCGGTGCGCGCGCCCTTGTACCAGCCGTTCAGCATCGGCCCGACCGAGAGCGCGATGGCGGGAATGTTCACGGTGGCCGCCGCCATCAGCAGCGCGGGCGTGGTCTTGTCGCAGCCGATGGTCAGCACCACGCCGTCGAGCGGGTAGCCATAGAGCACCTCGACCAAGCCGAGATAGGCAAGGTTGCGGTCGAGCCCGGCGGTGGGACGCTTGCCGGTTTCCTGAATGGGGTGGACCGGGAATTCGATGGCGATGCCGCCGGCCTCGCGAATGCCGTCGCGCACCCGCTTGGCGAGTTCGAGATGATGGCGGTTGCAGGGGGAGAGGTCGGAGCCGGTCTGGGCGATGCCGATGATCGGCCGGCCGCTCTGCAGCTCCTCCTGGCTGAGGCCGAAATTGAGGTAGCGCTCGAGATAGAGCGCGGTCATGTCGATATTGTCGGGGTTGTCGAACCAGGCGCGGGAGCGCAGGGGCCGGTCGCGAAGGGGTGCGTCGCTCTTGGTGGCTTTGCCGTCCATGCGTGTCTCCTCAAGGCTCAGTCATGGAACGGCGCGACTTCGACGCGCCGCCCCAGCAGGAAGGCGTCGGCGACCAGTTGCAGCGGGGCGAGGTCGACATCCGATCCCCCCGTCTGAACGAGGTCGACGAAGCGCCGGTAGATGTTGCGATATTCCGCCTCCGGCTGGGCGCTGAGCACTTGCCCGTCGAGCGAGAGTTCCGCCCCGCCCTTGGCGAGCAGCAGCGTGCCGCGGTCGGTATCGACCTCGATGTCCCAGCTCTGCGGGCCGGTCTGCAGGAAATCGAGATCGGCCTCGACCGGCAGCCCGTCCGCATCCGCGAAAGCGACGGTGGCGGCGATGGGCGCGGCGCAGTTGGACGGGAAGGACAGTTCCGCGCCGGTGACGAAGACCGGGCGTGGGAGAATGCGCGTGAGGATGGACAGCGCATTGATGGCGGGGTCGAACACGCCGAGCCCGCCCGGCTCCCATATCCAGCGCTGGCCGGGATGCCAGACGCGCACATCCTCCTTCCATGTCACCCGCACCGCGCGCGGCGCCACCTCGGCGAGGAAGGCGCGGGCCGGCTCCACCGCCGGGGCGAAGCGCGAATGCCAGGTGGCGAACAGCGTCCGCCCCGACGCCTGCGCCGCCGCGACCAGCGGGCCAAGCTCGCTCACCGTGGCGCCGGGCGGCTTTTCCAGCAGCACATGTTTGCCGGCGCCCAGCGCCTGCGCCGCGAGGTCGTGGCGGCCCTGCGGCGGGGTGCACAGCGCCACCGCGTCCACCGGCGTGTCGCTCGCCAGCAATTCCGCCAGCGTGGCGAAATGAGCGACGCCGTCGAGCGAGGCATTGCGGCTGGCCACCGCCACCAGCTCGATACCCTCCGTCGCGGCGATGGCGGGGAGGTGCTGGTCGCGGGCGATCTTGCCGAGGCCGACAAGGGCGAGACGGATCGGGCTCATGGGCGGGCCTCCCCGGCGAGCACCAGCGTGCCGTCGACGAGGCGCGGCAGGCCGAGCGGATTTTCCGCCTGCACGGCGGCGGGCAGCAGCGCTTCCGGCAGGTCCTGGTAGCAGACCGGGCGCAGGAAGCGGCGGATGGCGAGCGTGCCGACCGAGGTCGAGCGCGGATCGGAGGTCGCGGGGAACGGCCCGCCATGCACCATGGCGTGGCAGACCTCGACGCCGGTCGGCCAGCCATTGGCGAGGATGCGCCCGGCCTTGTCTTCGAGCACCGGCAGCAGCGAGGCGGCGAGCGCGTGGTCGGCGGGATCGAGATGCAGCGTCGCGGTGAGCTGGCCTTCCAGCGCCCCGGCCACCGCCGCCATGTCTGCCTCGTCGGCACAGCGGATCACCAGCGAGGAGGCGCCGAACACTTCGTGCGAGAGGACGGGTTCGCGCAGGAAGGCAGCGGCCTCAGTGACGAACAGCGCCGGGCGGCAGGCATTGACGCCGCCCTCCGCGCCATGGGCGACCTCGGTGACGTCGGCGCTGCCCTCCAGCGTGGCGACGCCCTTGGCATAGGCGCTGGCGATGCCGGGAGTGAGCATGGTCGCCGCCGGGGCGGCGGACACCGCCGTGGCGGCCGCCGCAATGAAGCGGTCCAGCGCCGCGCCGGCGATGGCGATGACGAGGCCGGGATTGGTGCAGAACTGACCCGCGCCCATGGTCAGCGAGCCGACGAAGCCGGTGGCCAGCGCCTCGGCGCGGGCTTCCAGCGCGGCCGGCAGCAGGAACACCGGGTTGATGCTGCTCATCTCGGCGAAGACCGGGATCGGCTCGGGCCGGTTGGCGGCGATGCGGCACAGCGCGAGGCCGCCGCCGCGCGAGCCGGTGAAGCCGACCGCCTTGATGCGGGGATCGGCCACCAGCGCGGAACCCAGTTCATGCGACGTGCCGGTGAGCAGCGAGAACACGCCCTCCGCCAGACCAGCCTCAGCGACGGCGGCACGGATGGCGCGGCCGACGAGTTCAGAGGTGCCGGGATGGGCGGGATGTCCCTTGACGATGACCGGGCAGCCCGCCGCCAGCGCCGAGGCGGTGTCGCCGCCCGCCACCGAGAAGGCCAGCGGGAAGTTCGAGGCGCCGAACACCGCCACCGGCCCGAGGCCGATATGGCGCAGGCGCAGATCCGCGCGCGGCAGGGGTTTGCGGTCGGGCAGGGCGCTGTCGAGGCGCGGCTCGTCGGCGCCGCCCGCCCGCACCCAGCTTGCGAACAGCCGGAGCTGGCCGGTGGTGCGGGCGCGCTCGCCGGTGAGCCGGGCGACGGGCAGGCCGGTCTCGCGCGCCGCACGGGCGATCAGCGCATCCCCCAGCGCCTCGATATTGGCGGCGATGGCGTCGAGAAAGGCGGCGCGCGCCGCAGGCGTGGTGGCGCGGTAGAGCGGGAAGGCGGCGGCGGCAAGCGCGGTGGCTTCCGCCACCTCGGCCGGGCCGGCCTCGAAGAACGCCGGTTCCAGCGCCGCGCCGGTGGCGGGATCGACCGCGCGGAAGCTCGCCCCGCCGGTGAGGTCGCGGGAGCCGATGAGAGCAGCGCCGGTGAGTTCGGTCATGTCCATCGCGCTCACTTACCCCACCTCAATACCAGCGGATCGAGCCGGCGGGCAAGTTCCAGCAGGCCGGCCCGCGTTGCCGGGTGCACGGGCGGCAGCGGCGCGCGCAGCGTGTCGTGGCGGATCACCCCGCCTTCCTGCATCAGGATTTTCGCGGTGGCGAAGCTAGCCTGGCGGTTCTCATAATTGATCAGCGGCAGCCAGCGCTGATAGGCGTCGAGCGCCGCTTCCCGATCCCCGGCAAAATACGGGTCGATGATCTCTCGGATGCCATCGGGGAAGCCGCCGCCGGTCATGGCGCCGGTGGCCCCCGCATCGAGATCGGCCATCAGCGTGATCGCCTCCTCGCCGTCCCACGGGCCGATAATGGCGTCGCCGCCGGCCTCGATCAGCGCCCGCAGCTTGTTCGCCGCCTGCGGCACCTCGATCTTGAAATAGGCGAGGTGTTCGATTTCCTGCGCCATCTTCGCCAGGAACGGCACGGAGAGCGGCGTGCCGGCGACGGGCGCGTCCTGCACCATGATCGGAATGTCGATGGCGTCGGACACCGCCTTGTAGAAGGCGTAGACGGACGACTCCGGCACCCGGAAGGTGGCGCCGTGATAGGGCGGCATCACCATCACCATCGCCGCGCCCGCCTCCTGCGCCCGCTTTGAGCGCTCGGCGCAGATATGGGTGGCGAAATGGGTGGTGGTGACGATGACCGGCACCCGCCCCGCCACATGTTCCAGCACCGTGGTCATGATGAGGTCGCGCTCATCGTCCGCCAGCACGAACTGCTCGGAGAAATTGGCGAGGATGCACAGGCCGTGCGAGCCGGCGTCGATCATGAAGTCGATGCAGCGCTTCTGGCCGTCGAGATCGAGCCGGCCGTCGGCGTCGAACACGGTCGGCGCGACCGGGAACACACCCTTATAGGGGCCGGCGGCGGAAAGGCGGGTCATCCTGCACCTCAGTGATTGTCGCGGGGAACGGGCGAACCCGAACGCCCGACCAGAAAGTCGAAATCCGCGCCGCGGTCGGCCTGCAGCACGTGGTCGATGTAAAGCCGCTGATAGCCGCGCGCGGCATGCGGCTCCGGCGGCACCCAGGCGGCGCGGCGGGCGGCCATCTCTTCGTCGCTCACATGCAGGTGCAGCGAGCGGGCGGGCACGTCGAGCGTGATGAGATCGCCGTTCTTCACCAGCGCCAGCGGTCCGCCGGCGGTGGCCTCCGGCGCGACATGCAGCACCACGGTGCCATAGGCGGTGCCGGACATGCGGGCATCGGAAATGCGGATCATGTCGCGCACGCCCTCGCGCAGCAGCTTGGCCGGCAGCGGCATATTGCCGACCTCCGCCATGCCGGGGTAGCCCTTCGGGCCGCAATGCTTCAGCACCATGATGCAGGAGGCATCGATATCCAGCGCCTCGTCATTGACCGCATGGTGCATCTCCTCGACGCTTTCGAACACCACGGCCCGGCCGGTGTGCTGCATCAGTTCCGGCGAGGCGGCCGACGGCTTGATGACCGCGCCGTCCGGGGCGAGATTGCCGGTGAGGATGGCGATGCCGGCCTCCGGCTTGAACGGCGCCTCGAAGGGGGTGATGACTTCCGGGTTCCAGTTCGGCGCGGTCGCCACATTCTCCCAGAGGGTGCGGCCGTTCACCGTGCGGGCGTCCTTGTTCAGCAGGCCGCGCTCGCCCAGCGCCCGCAGCACCGCCGGCAGGCCGCCGGCATAGTAGAAATCCTCCATCAGGAAGCGGCCGGACGGCATCAGGTCGACAAGGCAGTGAATGTCGCGCCCGAGCCGGTCGAAATCCGCCAGCGTGAGATCGACGCCCACGCGCCCGGCGAGGGCGAGCAGATGCACAACCGCATTGGTCGAGCCGCCAATGGCGGCCAGCGCACGGATGGCGTTCTCGAAGGCTTCCCGGGTGAGAATGTCGGAGGGCTTGAGGTCTTCCTGCACCATGTCGACGATGCGCCGGCCGGCCATGCGCGCCAGCAGATTGCGGCGGGCGTCGACGGCGGGGATGGCGGCGTTCTCCGGCAGGCCGATGCCGAGCGCTTCCACCATCGAGGCCATGGTGGAGGCGGTGCCCATGGTCATGCAGGAGCCGGAGGAGCGGTTCATGCCCGCTTCCGCCTCGTGGAACTCGGCCATGGTGATCTCGCCGGCGCGCAACTGCTCGCTCATCGAGATGATGTTGGTGCCCGAGCCGATGATCTGGCCACGGTAATTGCCGCGAAGCTGCGGCCCGCCCGACACGCCGATGGCCGGCAGGTCGGCAGAGGCCGCGCCCATCAGCAGCGCCGGCGTGGTCTTGTCGCAGCCCATCAGCAGCACCACGCCGTCGAGCGGGTGGGCGCGGATCGCCTCCTCCACATCCATCGAGGCGAGGTTGCGAAACAGCATGGCGGTGGGGCGCATCGTCACCTCGCCGAGCGAGGAGACGGGGAATTCCAGGGGATAGCCGCCCGCATCCAGCACGCCGCGCCGCACATGTTCGGCGAGGTCGCGGAAATGGATGTTGCAGGGGGTGAGTTCCGACCAGGTGTTGCAGATGCCGATCACCGGGCGTCCGTCGAAACGGTCCTGCGGCTGGCCGGAATTCTTCAGGAAGGAGCGGTAATAGAACCCCATCTTGTCCTGCCGGCCGAACCAGGCCTGACTGCGCAAAGGCTTCTGGCTGCGCAGCGTCTTCTTGTTATCGTTGGTCGTTCCGTCATCGCTCATGTCGGCACCCGGTCAGCCCGCCGCGCCGTGGCGGCGCAGGCCGTTGAAGATCACATTGGTCATGGCGGCGGCGGCGGCTTCCGCATCGGCATCGGCGATGGCCTCGACGATGCGCTCATGCGCGGCCACCGCGATGTCGTGCTCGCGCGCGTCGCCCGGGGCGGAGAGCACGAAGGAGGCGCGCAGCGCGGCCTCGATCACCGCGCCGACCGAGCGCATGAACGGGTTGCCCGAGGCGGTGGCCACTTCCACATGCAGCGTCAGATCGGCCTCGGCGAAGCCTTCGGAGGCGCCGGGCTCCTCCTTCATCTGCGCCACGGCGCGGCGCATCACCGCCAGCTGTTCCTCGTTGCGCCGCTCGGCGGCCAGCGCGGCGGCGCGCGGCTCCACCGCGAGGCGGATTTCCGAGAGATCGCGCAGGAAGCGCTTGTCGATGCCGGCATCGAGATGCCAGGCGAGCACATCGGCGTCGAACATGTTCCAGGCCGCGCGCTCGCGCACCACCGTGCCGACCCGCGCCTTGGTGGAGAGCAGGCCCTTGGCCACCAGCGTCTTCACGCTCTCGCGCAGCACCGGCCGCGACACGCCGAAGAGCAGCGTCAGCTCGGCATCGCCCGGTAGCTTGGCGCCTTCGCCATAGCGGCCGGCGATGATGTCGATGCCGATGGTGCGCGCCACTTCCGCATGGTTGGAATGCGAGCGGCGGGTGGGGATGACGATGATCTGCAAGGCGTTGGGCGCGCTCATGGATGGACTCCGGCCGGGGCGCGCCGCGAGCAGCGGGCCAGGTGCAAGGTGAGCTGCTGGAAGGCGATGAAGGCGAACAGCAGGAGCCCGGTGGCGATCTTCGCCCACCAGCTCGACAGCATGCCGTCGAAGCTGATGTAGGTCTGGATCAGGCCCTGGATCATCACGCCCAGGAAGGAGCCGAAGATGAAGCCATACCCGCCCGAGAGCAGCGTGCCGCCGATCACCACCGCGGCGATGGCGTCGAGTTCGACACCAACGGCGGAGAGCGAATAGCCCGAGGAGGTGTAGAGCGAGAACACGATTCCCGCGAGCCCGGCGAGCACGCTGGAGAGGGTGTAGATGAGCACCGTGGTGCGCGCGACATTGATGCCCATCAGCCCGGTCGCGGTGCGCGAGCCGCCGAGCGCATAGACATTGGCGCCGAAGCGGGTGAGGTGCAGCAGCACCATGCCGGCGAGCACCACCGCGAGCATGATCATCGCCGGCACGGTGAGCCGGGCGCCGCCCTCGAAGCGGAAGGCATGGTCGGAGAGGTGGGCGTAGAGATCGGCGTTGATGGGGAGCGATTCCGTCGACAGCAGGAAGCTCGCCCCGCGCGCCAGGAACATGCCGGCCAAAGTGACGATGAAGGCCGGCAGCTCGAAATACTGGATGATCGCCCCCATCGCGGCGCCGAACAGCGCGCACAGGACGAGGATCAGCACGAAGGCGGCGAGCGGCGGCACGCCCCAGCGCTCGATCGCCAGAGCGAGGAACACGGTGGTGAAGCCGATCACCGAGCCGACCGAGAGGTCGATGCCGCCGGAGATGATGACGAAGGTCATGCCGACCGCGACGATGACCAGGAAGGCATTGTCGGTGAGCAGGTTCATCACCACCCGCAGCGAGGCGAAGTTGGGGTAGATGAGCGAGCAGATGACAAATCCGGCAAGGAATACCGCAGCGGTGGCGAGCACCGGGGTCAGCCGGCTCAAGGAGCGGATCATCGGCGCTTGCCTCCCGATTTCGACCGGCTGAACAGCACGCCGAGCCCGGCCAGCGCACCGCCGAGCCGGGGCGACTGGGCGAGCAGCACGGCGAGCACCACCACCGCCTTCACCACCAGATTGGTCTCGGGCGGAAAGCCGGAGAGCAATATGCCGGTGTTCATCGCCTGGATGATGAGCGCGCCGACGACGGCGAGCAGAATGGAGAAGCGCCCGCCGAACAGCGAGGTGCCGCCGATCACCACGGCGAGGATGGCGTCGAGTTCCAGCCACAGCCCGGCATTATTGGCGTCGGCGCCGAGAATGTCGGCGCTGGCGACGATGCCGGCCAGCGCGGCGCACAGGCCGCTCCAGACATAGACCGCGACGGTGATGAGGCGCGTGCCGATGCCGGCGAGCGCGCTGGCGCGGGGATTGCCGCCGGTGGCTTCGATCATCAGCCCGAGCGCGGTGCCGCGCACCAGCGCGAGCGTCAGCGCCATCATGCCGAGCGTCAGCACCACCGGCGTCGGCAGGCCGAGCACCGAACCACCGCCGAGAAAGGCCAGTTCCGGCGATGTGAAGGTGACGATCCGCCCCTCGGTGATGAGCTGGGCGATGCCGCGCCCGGCCACCATGAGGATCAGCGTCGCCACAATCGGCTGGATGCCGAGCAGGGCGACCAGAAAACCGTTCCACAACCCGCATAGCAGCCCGGCGCCGAGGGCGGCGGCGAGCACAACGGGCAGGGAATGGCTGTCGGCAAGGCTGGCGGCGATGGCACCACAGATCGCCATGACCGCGCCGACCGAAAGGTCGATGCCGCGCATGGCGATGACCAGCACCATGCCGATGGACAGCAGCGCCACCGGCGCGCCGCGATTGAGCACGTCGATCAGGCTGCCGAACAGCCGCCCGTCCTGCACGCGAATGTCGAAGAATTGCGGCGAGACGAACCAGTTGGCGAGCAGGATCACCGCCAGCGCGACAAGCTGCGAGGTGCCGAGGCGGGGAAGACGCATGGCCATCCTCCGTCCCTCACGCCGCCGCCGGGGCGGGCGCGGGGGCGTCCGCGATGGCGGCAAGAATGGCGGGCACGTTAATCGCCTCGCCCGCCAGCCGGGCGACCTGCGTCCGGTCGCGCAGCACCACCACCTCATCGGCATAGGTGACGAGTTCTTCCAGTTCCGACGAGACCACGAGCAGCGCCATGCCATCCCGGCACAAATCGCGGATCAGCCTTATGATCTCGGCATGGGCGCCGACGTCGATGCCGCGCGTCGGCTCGTCGAGGATCAGCAGGCGCGGGGCGGTGGCGAGCCAGCGCGCCAGCAGCGCCTTCTGCTGGTTGCCACCGGAGAGCAGGCCGATGGGCCGCTCCGGGTCCGGCGGGCGGATATCGAGCAGGCGGATGAACTTCGCCGCGATCTCGTCCTGTTCGCGGCGCGAGAGGGGGGCGAGCGCGCCCCGCCGGGCCTGCAGCGCCAGCACGATGTTCTCGCGCACGGTGAGATCGGCGACGATGCCTTCGGTCTTGCGCTCCTCCGGGCAGTAGCCGAAGCCGAGCGCCATCGCCTCGCGCGGCGAGCCGAGCGTGACCGGGCGGCCGGCGACTTCCGCCGTGCCGCGATCCGCCCGCTCGGCGCCGAAGACCAGCCGCACCGTCTCCGTCCGGCCGGAGCCCAGCAGACCGGCGAGGCCGACGACATGGCCGGCGCGCAAGGTGAGGTCGAACGGGGCGATATAGCCGTCCTTGCCGAAGCCGCGAAAGGCGGCGATCTCGGCGGCCGGCGCCGTGGCGTCGCGGGCCGGGCGCTGGGTGGTGGCGTCGCTGAGTTCGCGCCCCAGCATCAGCCGCACGAGATCAAGGCGCGGCATCTCCCCGATCGGCGCGCTGCCGGCGAGGCGGCCATTGCGCAGCACGGTGATGCGGTCGCAAATGGCGTAGACCTGATCGAGGAAATGAGTGACGAAAACGATGCCGATGCCACGCGCCTTAAGCTGGCGCATCACCGCGAACAGCACCTCGACCTCATGCGCGTCGAGGCTGGCGGTCGGCTCGTCGAGAATGAGCACGCGGGCCGACTGGTCGACCGCGCGGGCGATGGCGACGATGTGCTGCACGGCGACGGAATAGCTTTCCAGCGGCGCGGCGACATCAATCGACAGGCCGAATTCGGCGAGGAGGGCGCGGGCGCGCCGGCGCATCTCGCCCTCGCGCACCAGCCCGAAGCGGGTCGGCTGACGGCCGAGGAACAGGTTCTGCGCCACCGAGAGATTGGGCGCGAGATTGACCTCCTGATAGACGGTGGCGAGCCCCGCGCGCACCGCCTCTTCGGCCGAGCGCGGGGCGATGGCGACCCCGTCCAGCGCCAGCCGGCCGGCATCGCGCGCCACCACGCCGGTCATGGTCTTGATCAGGGTGGATTTTCCCGCGCCGTTCTCGCCCAGCAAAGCATGAATTTCGCCAGCGCGCAGGGTGAAGTCGACACGATCGAGCGCGGTGAAGCCGGCAAAGGACTTCGAGAAGCCGGTCAGCGCCAGAAGCGGCGGGGGGGACGGATCGGCGGGGTGCATGACGGCCTCGGAAGGGACGGGAAAGCCGCGCGAGCCGGCCGGAGGAAGAGCCGGCTCGCGCAGGGCAGGGGCGGCGGGCGAGGACCGCGGCGTCACCTGCTCAGAGCCTTGAACGGAACCCAGTCGCATCGCGAAAGCCGGGCGGGCCTTCGCGCACCGGCTCAGTAGCCGAGGTCCTTCTTGGATTCGTAGACCGCCATCGGGTTGTCGGCCTGGGTGTAGAGCTTGGACTCGGTCTGGATCCACTTCGGCGGAACGGTGCCCTTTTCCTTATAGGCGATGACCGCGTCGAAGGCGGGGCCGGCCATGTTCGGGGTGAGTTCGACGGTGGCATTGGCTTCGCCCGCCGCCATGGCCTTGAAGATATCCGGCACGGCGTCGATGGAGACGGTGAGGATCTCGGTGCCCGGCTTCAGCCCGGCTTCCTTCATCGCCTGGATGGCGCCGACCATCATGTCGTCATTATGGGCGTAGACGGCGCAGATGTTCTTGCCGCCGCCTTCGGCCTTGATGAAGCTCTCCATCACTTCCTTGCCCTTGGCACGGGTGAAGTCGCCGGTCTGGCTGCGCACGATCTTGACGTTTGAAGCGCCGGCGATGCCGTCCTCGAAGCCCTTCTTGCGGTTGGTGGCGACGGAGGCGCCGACCGTGCCCTGAAGCTCGACGACATTGCAGGGCTTGCCGGCGACGGTCTTCACCAGCCACTCGCCGGCGACCTTGCCTTCATGCACGCTGTCGGAGGTGACGGCGGTGAGGTAGAGTTCCTTGCCCGAGGGGTCGATGTCGCGGTCGAGCAGCACGACCGGAATCTTCGCCTCCTTGGCCTCCTTCAGCACCGAATCCCAGCCGGTGGCGACCACGGGCGCGAGGAAAATGGCGTCCACGCCCTGGGCGACGAAGGCGCGGATCGCCTTGATCTGGTTTTCCTGCTTCTGCTGGGCGTCGGCGATCTTGAAATTGATGTTCCGCTTCTTGGCCTCGGCCTTGGAAACGGTGGTCTCGGCCGCGCGCCAGCCCGATTCCGAGCCGATCTGCGAAAAGCCGATGGTCATGTCGGCAGCCTGCGCGCCGACCGAAAACAGCGCGCCGGACACGGCGGACGCGAGCAGCAAGGCCCTGAAATTCATTGGCGTTTCTCCCGTGAGGTATCACCGTCGCGCCACTTGCGGGCGCTTGCCGGCGGGGAATCTATGCCACAGTCCCGCCCGTCTGAATAGTCATACTGTTTGACTTTTTAACGCGACACGCGCCGGGCTGCCGTGCGGCTCCGGCGCGGTGCGCTGTTCCCGGCGGGAACGGCTGACGCATCGGGAAGTTGTTCCCGCAGCCAACATCCATTGGCAGGAGGAACGTCATGAAAAAGCTAGGGAATACCTCTCGATCCGTCGCCACCGCCACATTTGTCGGCGCCGCGCTCAGCCTCACCGCCGGTGCGGCGCTGGCCGGCCCCTGCGCCGACCGCCTCGCTGCGGTGGAGAAGAAGGTGGCCGCCACCGATGCCGGCTCCGGCCCGACCGACCTACCAGCGGCCGGCACCACCGCCCCCGATGCGGGCACGCCGCGCGCCGGCGAGGCGCCGGGAACCGGCGGCACCGCCGGCATGAACGACACGCTGAGCGGGCGGGCCGCCTCGCCCGCCGATGTCCGCGCCCAGACCGCAGGCCAGAAGACGGCCGCCGATGGCGGCGCCTCCACCGCCGACCAGCTCAGCGACGCGCTGGCGAAAGCGCAGGAAGCCGACGCCGCCGGCGACGCGCAGGCCTGCGGACGCGCGCTCGACACGGCGGAAAAGCTGCTGCAGGGCTAACTCCGCGCCGCCTCGCTTTGGAGCGTTTTCGAGTGAGGCGGATACCGGTTCGCGCGAAGAAAACAATATAAAACAAATAATTGGATCATTTCACTGTTTCCGGGAAACAGTGAAATGATCAGGAATAGGCGGTATCGGCGCCCGGCGCGGTCAAGCCAGCGCCGGCCCGTCCAGCACCTCCTGCGCCCCGAGGGCGAACGGACGCTCGCTTGTCTGTTTCATCTTGCGCAGCGCCGCCGCCTCAATGCGCGCGCGGTGCTGCTCGAACCGGGCGAGGCGGTCGGCGCGGCTGGCGAGCGGGGCGTTTTCCAGCCGCTCCAGCGCCTCCCAGCTCACAAGACATTCGACGATATCGTCGTCACCCCGGAAGAAAAAGCGGACCACCTTACGATCGGTAAGATCTTCCGGCGGCTTGGCTGAATGATGAAGCGTCATGATTACCTCCTTGAGCTCGTGGTTAACACCGCATGGCCGAGGAAGTTCGAACGGGAATAGGTCCGACATGGAGTCGGGCGGTGATGAAAGCTTCGCCCTCGCCATCATTGATTCACAATGACACGTCATACCGCGACGAGCCGGGGACGCAGCGAGGGGATCGCCATGATTTCACCAGTCGACGTGTCGCAGCGGATCGCCGAGACGGTGCTGCCCCGTCTCGGCCGCATTGACGCCCACGAGGTCGGCATTGTCCCCATCGAGGCGCTGGGCGACGCGCCGAACTGGGCGGCCCGCATCGCCCGCACGGCCGGCGGCGGGCATGCCTACCGGCAATGGCGGGTGGAGCAGTTGCGCGCCGCCGTCGATTCGGTGCGGCGGGAAATGCCGCGCATCGACTGGGGCGGCTAGAGGGTCGTCAGCGCCCGCTCCGGGGCAGGGCGATCAGATTGCGCGGGCTGGTGCCGACCTTGATGCGGCCGAGCAGGGCGCTTGTGCCGGTGTCGATCACCACCACCTCGTCCTCGGCCCAGTCCACCGCCGCCGCGCGGGTGGGTGAGGCCACCGCGATGCCCTCGGGAAAGCTGCCGAGCCGGGGCTGCTCCGGCGCCACGGTGCGGGTGCCGGCATCGAGCACGGCCAGCCGGCCGCTCTGCTGGTTGCTCACCAGCACGCGGCGCCCGTCCGGCGTCACCGCCACCCCATAGGGCATGAGCCCGATCTTGACCCGGGCGATCTCGCGCGGCGCCGCGCCGGTCTCGATAAGGGAGAGATCGCCGCTCTGGACATTGGCGACATAGAGACGCCCGCCATCAGGCCCCAGAGCGAGGGCGAAGGGAGCGCGCCCGACCGGCACGGTGGCGATGCGGGTCATGTCGCCGACGCGCACCACGCTGACCTGATTGCTCTCACGGTCGGCGACATAGGCGAGGGTGCCGGCCGCATCCAGCACCAGCCCCGCTGGCGCCTTGCCGATCGCCACGCGGCCGGTCTCGGCGCCGGTGGCGGCGTCGAGACGGATCAGCGCGTCGGCGCTCCAGTCGCTCACCAGCAGGCTGTGCCCGTCCGGGCTGACAGCGATGCCGAACGGTTCCAGCCCGACCTTGAACGTCGCCGTGACCCGCCGTGCGGCGAGATCGACGCGGCTGACGAGGCTGAGGTCGGGATGGGTGACATAGAGCGTCGCCCCGTCCGAACTGGTGGCGAGGCCGGCCGGCACGGCGGCGACGGGAATGACGGCCGCGACGTTCAGCGCGTCGATATCCACCAGCGCCACCTCCGCCGCCTTCTGCGACACCACGGCCATGAGCGGGGAGGGCGTCGACGCGAGCGGTTCGGCCCGCGACGTGCCCACCGCGAAGGGCAGGGCGAGCGCGAAAATGGCGAGCGCGAGCCGCGCCAGCACGGCGCGGCGCGTCAGCGCCCTCACCGCGTCGCCCCCGCGCCCGCCCCTCACTTGCCGGTCACCTTGGCCTGCAGCCCCTTCAGGCCCTGCTGGATGAAATCGGTCATCGCCGCCACGGCGGCCGCGTCATTGCGGTCCTCCGGCGGTTCGTTGGTGGTGTCGGCCCGGTAGAAGCGGGCATCCCATGTCACCAGACTGCCGGCGCCGTCCGGCTTCACCTCGATGGTCTGGGTGTAGAAGCTGACCGGAATCGCCTCGGCATTCTCGGTGAGCAGGCGGTAGGAAATGCGGTGGGCGGCGGGGTCGATCTCGTCCAGCCCCTCCTTGATCTCGCCCTTCTCCAGCGTCACCACGCGCTCGGCCCCCGCGGCATCGCCCCCCGTTGCTTCCAGCTTCTTCACCAGCGGGTGCCACTCGCCCATGCCGCCGAAGCGGGAGAGCACCGCCCACACCGCCTCCGGCGGGGCGGCGATCACCAGCGTCTCGTCGGCGCGCTGCGGCGTCGGCCCGTGGGCGAAGGCGGGCGCAGGGGCGAAGCCTGGGGCAGCGGCGAAGGCGGCGGCGAGAAGCAGGCAGAGCGTGAACGCACGTCGTTGCAGCATGGTCATGTCCTTTAGCGGGTGGGAAGGCGCTCGGGGCGCCGCGAGGTGGTGGCACCGAGGCCGAACAGCAGCGCCAGGCAGAACAGCGCCAGCGCGGCGGGAATGGCGGCGGTGTCGACGCGCATCTCCACCGGGCGCGGGCGCGTGTCGGCCTCGACGGCGGCGATGAGCCCGCCGCCGGTGCCGAGCGCGACGAAGCCGAGCCCGGTCTGCGCGGCGAGCGCGCGCAGATGCGCCTCGCGCATCGCGCTGAGATGCTCGGTGCCGGTGGCGGCCTCCCCGCCCCAGGGGGCGTTGCGCGGATTCCAGCCGGCGCGCGAGGCGGCATCCTCGGGCGGCGGGCCGGTGCGGTTTTCCTGTGGCACGTCCTGCTCCTCATAGAAGCCGACCTCGCGCCCGTCCTGGTCGAATTTGGGAATTGGCGACGGCTCGCTGGCGCCGACGCCCACAAGCAGCCCCGCCACCTCACCCGGCTTGCCGTCAAAGCCTGGCAGCGCGCCGCCGGCCAGCGGCGGCGCCTCGTGCCCGTCGCTCATGAAGACGAGATCGGCCTTCAGGCCGGCGGCGAGGGCAAGGGCGGAATGCACGCCGCGCGCGACATAGCTGTCGCCTTCCCAGGCCATGCGCCAGTCGAGATCGTCGATCGAGCCGGCGATGGCGGCGAAGTTCTCGCAGATTTCCGCCGGCTCGAACAAAAGGAAGCTGCGCCGCTCGGTGAAGATGGCAAGGCCGAGACGCGAGCCGCAGGGCAGGGCGGCGAGAATGTCGCGCGCCCCGGCCTTGGCGGCGGCGAGGCGGGTGGCCGGCGCGCCCGCGAGGCCGGCGTCACGCACATTCATGCTGCCGGTCACGTCGATGACCACCAGAATGTCGCGCACATTGCCGGTCTGGACGATACGCGGCGCGAACAGCGCGGCGAGGATGGCGAGCAGCGCGGCGAGCAGCAGCCAGAACCGCCAGTCGCGGCGCGAGCCGTCATGTGCCCGTGCGCTCGCCCGCGCCCTCATGGCAGCGCTCATAGCAGCCCTCATGGCAGCCCCCGTGGCAGGCCGGGGAGGTCGGTCCAGAGCTTCTTCACCGCTTCCGGCGGCAATTCCTCGCCTTCCAGTTCGATCTGCGGAAAATCGCGCACCAGCCGCATGGCGATGTCGAGATTATATTTCGCATCCCAGAAGCCGGGATCGAGGGTGAGGGCGCGGCGGTAATTGTCCTTGGCCAGCCGCACCAGCGGAATGGCGGGGTCGACGCGGTTCGATTCCAGATGGTCGAATGCGACACGCAGCCGGGCATTGGCCATGTCGTAGAGCGCGGCGATAGCAAGGCGGCGGTCGGCGCCGCTGGCGAGCTGGTTGAGCAGAGGCTGCGCCTCGTCCAGCCGGTCGCGGGTGAGCAGGAAATGCAGCCGCGCGAACACCAGCTCCGGCGGGTCCTCGGTGCTGATGGCGAGGTCGTGGCCGGCTTCGATCGAGGCGATCAGCCCGTTGTCGCGCTCGACCACAATGAGCCGCGCACCGAGCCAGGAGGCGGCGGCGAGGCTGGCGAAGAGCAGCGTGCCGGTGGCGAACAGAGCGAGGCGTCTCGTCCTCATGCGGCCCTCCTCGGTTCGGTGGCGGGAAGCGTGGTCGCCCGTTCGGCGCCACCACGGCCGGCGGGGAGCAGCCGGCGCTCCGCCAGCTTGGCGGCCAGCAGCAGCGCGACGGCGAGAGCGGCGACCAGAAAGGCCGGCCGCGCGAGATCGCGGCGGGGAATGCGCTCGGCATAGCGGATCGGCCGCGTCTCCTGCCGGTCGATCTCGGTGATGGCCTGCGCCACCGCCTCCGGGCTGGTCGCCTCGAAGGCGCGATAGGGCACGCCGAGGCTCTGCAGGAACAGGTGCAGATGCCGCTCGGGATTGGCCTGGGCGGAATCGTCGCCCGAGGCCGGCACGTCATGAATGCCCTGCGCCCCGCGCGTGCGCAGGAACAGCCAGTAGAGATGCACCGGCGTGCGCGCCGCCGCGTCGCGCAGCGCCTCCTGCACCCGGCGGTCGATCAGCGCCGCGCCGTCGGAGACCAGCAGCACGGCGCGGGAGGATTCGTCGGTGTCATCGGCGAAATAGGAAAAGGCCAGCGCCAGCCCGCGCCCGACATCGGTGAAGGCGAGGCCGGGCCGGTCGATGGCGTCGATCGCCGCATCCACCACCTGATGATGATCGGTCAGCGGCAGCACCGGCATGGGCGAGGTGGAGAAGGCGGCCACCGCGATGCGGTCATGCGGGCGGCGGGCGACGAATTCCGCCAGCAGGCGCTTGGCGGCGGCGGATTTCGATTCCTGGTCGCCGGTGGGGGCGCGGCCGGCGAAGCTGTTGTCCATGCTGGAGGAGCGGTCGAGCAGCAGCACGAGATGCGCGCCCGTGCCCTCGCGCATCACGCTCTGCTCGCGGCGGTGCAGGCCGGCGAGCCCCAGCACCAGCGCGAGCATGGCGACGATGCCCGCCAGCCGCAGCCCTGCCCCGAGGGCGCGCGAGAGTGGATCGTCCGGCACCAGCCCGACCGCGGCGATGCCGCGACGGCGGAAAGGCGTGGCCAGAAGCGGCAGCAGGGCGAGCAGCAGCAGCGCCAGCACGGCGGGATGGTCGACACCCCAGCCGCGCGTCAGCCCGTCCCATAGGCTGCCGGCGCCGCTCATGCCGTACCCCGCTCGACCGCGCGCAGCCGCCGCGACAGGGCGACAAGATCGGCGGGGGACAGGACACGCTGGGCGCCGTCCGGGTCGGCGCCGAAAAAGGCGCGCCGGGAGGCGGCGAACAGACGGCGCACCTCGGCCTCCGCCGCGCGGAAGGCGGCGTGGCGCTCGAAGAAGCCGGGCAGGTCCTCGGCGAAGACCCCCTTGCCATCGGTGGCGTCAAACGCACGGTGCAGTGCCTGCAGTGCGCCCGTATAGCGCGCGGCGGCCGATACGGGATCGGCCGCGGGCGCGGCGAGGCTGGCGGGGATCGCCCGCGCCGCCCGGGCGAAGGGCCGGGCGCGTCGGCGACCGAACGGCCACCACCCCATCTGCCAGGCGAGCAGCACCAGCGCCAGCAGCGCAACGCCAAGCGCCAGGAGAAGCCCCCGCCGCAGCGCCGCCGTGGGCAGCGGGCGCGGCGCGATGTCCGGGCGCAGCACCATCGCCGGCCCCGGCCCGGTGGCGACGATCTCCCGCAGCGGCGACATAAGGAACGACCAGGCAGGGACTTCCACCGGCACCCGCCGCTCGCCATCGACGGCGAACAGCGCGACGGCGGGGATGGTCAGCCGGCGCGGCTCCAGCGGGGCGTAGAAGGTCTGGTAGACGAGATCGAGCGTGTAGCGGTGGACGCCATCGCGGACGCCCTGATCCTTCACCCGGACATCCCTCAGGTCAAGCCAGTAATTCAGCGCGCGCGGGGTGGGCAGCGAGGCGGAATCGAGCACGAAAGGCGCGTCGAGCGCGATCTCGGCGGTGAGGGTGAGCGTGTCGCCGATGACATGGCCGAAGCCGCGCGGGGCGTAGAGCTCCACCGCCGGCGGCTGGGCGCCAGCGGGGAGGGCGGTCAGCCCGAGCAAAGCGAGGGTGAGGAGGAGCCGCGCGCCCCGCATTCAGCCCTCCATCAGCCGCTGGGCCAGCGCGTCGGTATCGAGCGCATCCTTCAGCTCGACCGGACGCAGCCCGCGACGGGCGAACAGCGCCGCCAGCGCCTGGCGCCGCTCCTGCGCCGCGCGCAGCCAGCGGGCGCGCAGGGACGGGCGCATGAACACGAGCCGCGCCGCACCGGTCTCCAAATCGCCGAGTTCGAGCAGGCCCCAGCGGGGCAGGCCCTCCTCCAGCGCACCGTCCCGCACGACAACGGGGACCACATCGTGCCGCCACAGCGCGTCGAGCAGCCGCTCGATCTCGCCGGCCGGCATCAGGAAATCGGAGACGAGAAACACCAGCGAGCGGCGGCCGGGCAGGCGCCCGGTGGCCTCCAGCAGCCCGGCGGCGCCGGCGCCGCGCGGCTGGGCGGCGGCGAGGCGCTGGCGCACCTCCTCCTCCAGGCCGCGCCGACGCGCGAGAGGCAGGCTCGCCGCCTCGTTCACCCCGGCATCACAGCCATAGAGCGCGAAGGCGTCGCCCGAGCGCACGGCGGAGAGCGCGAGCAGCGCGCCGAGTTCCGCCACCCGTTCCGTCACCGCCGCGCCGAAGCGCATCGAGCCGGACAGATCGACCAGCATCGCCACCGGCACGGTGCGGCGCGGCGCGAACTGGCGCACATGCAATTCGCCATGGGGATCGCGCAGCGAGACGCGCAGGTCGATGCGGCGCGGATCCGGCTGGCGCAGCAGCGAGACATGGCGGCGGAACTCGCCCTCCGCGCCCTCGCCGCGCCCCGGATGGGCGCCGGGGAAAATGCCCTCCGGCCGCCAGCGCAGGCGGTAGGGAAGCGGTCGCAGCTCGGCGGATTCCAGAGGGTCGCCCTCGCGCGCCGTCATGGCGCCGGCACCCGCTCGAACACGCCGGCGATGAGCGCGGCGACGATGGGCTCGCGCCGCATCTCATAGACCGGATCGGTGAAGATGCGGTGCGCCATCACCTCGGGGAACACGGCGCGCAGATCCTCCGGCACCACCATATCGCGCCCTTCCAGCCACGCCCGCACGCGGGCGGCGCGGATGAGATAGCTCATGCCGCGCGGGCTGGCGCCGCCCTGCACCACCCGGTCCATCGACACGCCCTCGATGGCGAGCCCGAGCGCGGCGGGACGGCGGATGCCTTCCCACAGCGCCAGCGTATAGGCTTCCAGCGCCGGGCTGGTGCGCACGCCGAGCTGGATGGCGCGGGCGACGGTGCCGAGCGCCTGCGGATCGAGCACCCCGCTCTCCACATCCATCAGCAGCGAGTCGACATCGTGGAAGCGCGGATCGAACACCAGGCTGCGGCGCGCTTCTTCCGTTTGCGGCATCGCCACCTGGACTTCCATCAGGAAGCGGTCGCGGGCGGCGGCGGGAAGCTCGAAGGTCTCCTCGCGCTCCACCCGGTTACGGTCGGCGAAGACCTGCACATGCGGGAAGCGGTATTCGCGGTTGAAGGCGGAGACCGAGCGCTCCGCCATCAGCCGCAGCAGCAGCGAATGCACCTGCGGCCGGGCGCGGTTGATCTCGTTGAAGAAGAAGATGGAGAGGTCCTCGCCCTGGCGCAGCAGCGGGCCGGGGTCGATGCGCGGCTTGCCGTCCTCGCCGAGATGGGCGTGATAGACGAGATCGCCCGGCATCAGGTCGATCGTGCCCTCGATCCGCTCGAACGCGCCGCCAATGGCCCGGGCCATGGCCCGCAGCAGGGTGGTCTTGCCGACGCCGACATCGCCTTCCAGCAGCACATGGCCGCGCGCGAAGGTGGCGATGGTGAGCAGGCGGATCACCCGCTCCTGGCCCAGCACCACCTTGCCGATCTCGCGCTCGAAGCGCAGCGCGTGGGCGTGCCAGTCCGCCAGCACGGAATCGGGATCGCGGACGAGATGCATGGGAAAGCCTCTCAGGCGGCGGCGCGCGCCGCCTCTGCCGGAAAAGGGCGCGGCCCACGCCGGACGGGGGGACCCGCTCGGCGTCGGCCGCGCCAGTTGCCCACAAACCGGGCGGCTGGCCCGGAGGATCGCGGGGCGGACAGGAGAAGGCGTCCGCCCGCAAGTGGGTTCTCGAAGAACAGAGCCGTGCGGCCGGGGATCAGTTGGAGATCTTGCTCACGTCGTAGACCCACTTGCCGGTCTTCTCGAAATTGGCGACGCGCTGGGCATTGCGCTCCTCCATCGCCTTGATCGATTCCGACTGCTTGTTCAGTTCCTTGGGGTCATGCTTGGGGTCGTATTTGGAGCCGGCCACCTTGTCGGGATAGCCGGGCTTGGGTTCCCAGCAATTGCCGGGCGCCTTGCAGTTGGTGCCGTCATAGGCGCTCGCGCCGCCCAGCATGGCGAGGGAGAGCGCGCCGGCGCCGGCGAGGGTCAAGGCGAAGGCGAGGCTGCGGTCGATGATGCTCATGTCAGTCTCCTGGTCGTTGTCCACCCGTCTTCAGCCGCCCGGTTCAGCCGGCCGGCCCGCCGCACGCCGCGGGCAGCTCTTCGGCTGGCTCAACGTGCTTGGCGTTCGCGTCGAAGGGCTTGAATTTGCTGCGCTGCTCATCGGTGAGCCAGACGGCGCCCTTCGGATCGTCCTTGTAGAGATGCCGGACCCAGGACATGGCGAGGAGCATCTCGTTCATGTTCAGCGCGCCATACATCGGCCCCATCTGGCCGTTGGCGCCGCCGAAAATGGTCTCGAACAGACCCTGGTCGGTCTCGTTCTTGGGATAGGTCCAGTAGGAATCGTTGAGACCGGGGCCGATCTTGCCCTCGCCATAATGGCCGTGGCAGCCCGAGCACATGGACAGGAAGATCTCATGCGCCTTGGGCAGGCAGACGGGATCTTCGTTGTAGATGTTCTTGCCGGTCTCCAGGAAGACCTTCACCGCCTTGGTGTCGCGTCCTTCTTCCGGCGCCTCGGACAGGTCGAGCGGCTGGCCGGTGATCGTGTTGGTCAGCATGATCGCGGCGCGGGCACCGAACCCGACCACACCGGCTCCGAGCGCTCCCGCGAGCAGCAGCGTGGCCGCCTTCTTGGTGAAAATCGTCTTCGTCATCGAATCTTGTTCACATCCAGAGATCAGGGGCGCACCGCGGCCCGGCAGACGCGCGGTGCGTCGGGACGGGGCGTCAGGTGTTTGGCTCCAGCAGCGGGATGCCTTCCTGAGTGAGGATCTGCTCGATCTGCGGACGGGCCTTGTCGAGCGCCTCGTTGATCTGCTTGAGCAGTTCCGGGTCGTTCTTGCGCACGCCGATCGCCTGGTCGTAATGCATCGGGATCGGCGCGTCGTTCGGCCGGTCGATGTCGCGGGTGATCACCGTGATCCGCAGCGGCGTCGACGACGCCTTCACATAGCGCGCCACTTCGGGGGCGAAGGCGATGCCGACATCGGCCTCGCCGCTGGCGACCTCGGAGACGATGCGGTCGCCCGGCACCTGGGTCCACTGGTTGCGCCGCGACTTGAAGTTGACCAGCGAGTACATGTAGGCCGCATTGTCCTCGAACCGGCCGATGCGCTTGAGCATGGTTTCGGCCGGCGAGTAGAAGCGCACGGCGAAACGGGTCTGGTCCTTGATCTGCTGGTCTTGCCAGTCGCTGGTGGTGATGTCGCGGTCGGCCCGGGTCACCAGCACATAGCCGGTGCGGTAATAGGGCTTGGAGGCGAGCACGCGCTCGTCGCCGACATCGACGCCCATCACCACGTCGCAGTTGTTCTTGTCGAGCTGGTCGCGCACGAGATAGATGCCGGGCTGGTCGGTGCGCACGAAGACCGGCTTGCGGCCCATGGCCTGGGCCAGCACGATGGCGATGCGGTCCTCGAAGCCGCTATTGTCGGCGGCGGAGAACGGCGCTTCGACATTCGAGGCGCAGATGCGCAGCTCATTGGGATTGCGGCCGGCGGCCTTGTCGGCCTCGACGGTCGCGGCGCGGGCGAGCCCGGCAAAGGCAAAACCGGACAAGGCAAGACCGGCGGCAAGGGCGAGCCGGCTGACGACCTGTCGTGTGGACATCGGGGAGCCCATGGCGAGTCCTCCTGGACGGGATTTCGGGTGCGGAAGGTGCTGTGTGGCAGCGGGGCACGGGGAGGGGCGGGCAGGGGACGCGGCAGCGGCAGTGAGCCCTGGCCGCTGCGCGTCCCCGTCCCTGGGTGTCCGGCGGCGGGGCAGCCGCCGGATACCCGGCCTTCGGGGACTGCGCCGCCCGCCGCGCTGGGCGGCCGGCGGCGTGTCAGGCGAAGGATCAGCCGCCGCCCTGGATCACGTTGGTCGAGTATTCGCCAACGTTCGGGTCGCTGTAGGGACCGTCGCCATTGAGCGAGAACACCATCACGCCGCCACCCATCTGGGTGTAGTGCTGGAGCTGCTTGAAGGCGCCCACCGAGCCGAGGCCGGCGGTCGGGTCGTTGAGGTCGAACACCAGGCCGACGCCCGGCCAGCCACCGACGCCGTAATAGATGGCGACGAACTGCTTGCCATTATGGGTGTAGGTCATGGGGTGGCCGATCACGCCGGAGGGAAGCTTGAACTTCCACAGCAGCTCGCCGGTGTCGCTGTCGCGCGCCTTGATGAAGCCGTCCAGCGTCCCGTAGAACATCACGCCGCCAGCGGTGGCGAGCGTGCCGCCCCAGGCCGCGAAGCGTTCCATCACCTGCCACTTGAACTTGTTGTTGATGGCGTCATAGGCCTTCACCTGACCGAGACCTTCATAGGTCTGGCGGTCACCCTTCGGGCCCGGATACATCCACAGGGTCGCACCGACGAAGAACTGGCCGGCACGGTAGGGAAGCATGAAGGGCTCCCAGTCCATGCAGATGTGGTTGATGCCCATGAAGAAGGACTTGCGCTCCGGATCGTAGGAGTCATGTCCCTGGTTGTGATAGCCCATGGCCGAGGGGCAGATGTCGCGGCCCTTGTGGTCCATGCGCGTGCCGAATTCCGGATCGCGCTCGGGCAGGCCGGTCTTCAGGTCGACCTTCTTCACCCAGTTGACCGTGTCGTCGATCTTGTCGGCCGAGACGAGGTCGCCATTGGTGCGGTCGAGCGTGTAGACGATGCCGTTACGGTCGGGATGGGTGAGAAGCTTGCGCATCTTCCCTTCCTTGTCCTGCTGCTCGGAGAGCATCATGACGTTGACGCCGGCATAGTCCCATTCGTCGTGCGGGGTCTTCTGGTAGCCGAACTTGGCGTTACCCGTGTCGATGTCGCGACCCCAGATGGTCATCGTCCACTTGTTGTCGCCCGGGCGCATCGTCTCGTTCCACGGCGCCGGGTTGCCCGAGCCGTAGTAGAACAAGTTGGTGCCGGGGTCGAAGGCGTACCAGCCCCAGTTGGTGCCGCCGCCGATCTTCCACGCCTCGCCTTCCCAGGTCGCCTTGCCGAGACCCTTCTGGCCGTATTGCGGGTTGGCGCTGTTGAAGTCGTCGGCGAGGCGCACTTCCTCGTCCGGGCCGGTGGCGTAAGCGCGCCATTTCTGGGCGCCGGTGGGGATGTCATAGGCGGTGACATAGCCGCGCACGCCGAGTTCGGCGCCCGAGGAACCGATCAGCACGGTGTCCTTGACCACATAGGGAGCGATGGTGAGCGTCGAGCCGACCTTGATGTCGGAGTTTTCGAGCTTCCAGTATTCCTCACCGGTCTTGGCGTCGAGCGCGACCACATGGCCGTCGAGCTGGGTCTTGAGGATCAGCGGGCCGACCTTGCCGTTGCCCGGCCAATAGGCGAGGCCGCGATTGACCACGTCGCAGCACGCCACCGCGCGGGCGGTCGGGTTCTGCTTCGGCTTGTGCTGCCAGAGAATCTTGCCCGGATCGTCCAGCCCGACCGCGAAGGTCGTGTTGGGGAAGGGCGAGTGGATATACATCACGCCGTCGACGACGAGGGGGGTGCCCTCATGGCCCGACAGCACGCCGGTGGAGAACGACCAGGCAGGACGAAGCTGCTTGACGTTCTCCTTGGTGATCTGGTTCGCCTCGCTGTAATTGTTGGCGTTGTAGTTCTTGCCGGTCATCGGCCAGTTGTCGGTGCTCTTCGACAGCTCGACGAGCTTGTCGTTGGCCACCGCCGGCGCCGAGGCGCCGAAGCTCGCCGCGGCCGCCATCACGGCGGCGACAGAGAGCGCGGACACCGAAGTGTGCAGTCGGCTCATTGGGTCTTCCCTCGCGTTTCCTACTTCCCAAGCCGCCCCGCTGCGCCCCGGCCTTGCCGTCGACGTGCGGGTCTCTTTTATCCCTCGCCGCGCCCGCTCATCCGTGGGCGGTTCCATGAGATTGTCTTAGGGAGCGGCGGAGAATTCTTATGATTTTCTAAGAACATTGACTGTTCCGGGAGTATTGTTCGCCGCGCTCGGATTTATTGTCTTTAGGCAGAATGGAAATTCGAGGCGGGAAGTTTTCCCTGTCGCAGGAGATAACTCACCCAGCCCAGCCGGAAGCCTTGCCCAATGTCCGCTAAAGGGTTTATTTGACAGCAGGTTGCGGCGCTTTTCCCAGATCCGCCGCCCTCGCGCCGTCGATCAGGCTGGCGCCGGCTCCGCCGGAGCGGTACAGTCGGGGAATGCGGGCCGAGACCACTCTCATAAGAAGTTCATAAGTATAGATGAGCCGCTTGCCCTTCGCCGTCGCGCGCCTGTCGCTGGGCGCCGTCCTCGCCCTTGCTCTCGCCGGCTGCCCCGGCGACAGCGAGCCGGAGACGCGCGAGCGCGTGAGCGCGCCAGCGACCGACGCCATCGCCCGCAAGACATGGCTGCAGCCGACTGACGACACCGAGCCGGAAGCCTGGCTCGCCAGCCGCGACGCCGGGGCCGATGTGGCGCCGAATGCCCCTGCCGCCAAAGCCTGGCACGACGTGCTCGATGAAGCGGACTCACGCTTCGGCGAGAGCGGCCGGATGATCGCCAACCGGGCGGTGCAACTGGAAACCATGCTGTCGGAAATCGGCATCCGGGAATCAGCGCGCGACATCATCGCCGATTTCTCCACCCTTGCGGGGAAGGGCGCCCGTGCCGGCTTCAGCGACCTGTGCCAGCATTATTACAATCTGCGCCAGCAGGGCCTCGACCGCACCGCCGCGCTGGCGGCGCTGGCGCAGGAACCGGCGCTGAAATCCGGGACCGCCGCACCGTGACCCCGCTCGCTCCTGGTTCCGCGCCGCCCCGTGCGGCCTCCTTCGGCTTCTTCCAGCGCCGGTCGCTGCGCTGGCAGGTGCTCGCCGCCATTCTCGGCATCAATCTGTGCGCGGCGCTCATCGCCATGGCGGTGATCATCGCCAATGCCCGCCGCGCCACCGAGGCGGAGATGCTGTCCTCGCTCGCCGTGGCCGAGCGCTTCGTGCAGGAAACGGTGGACCGCCTCGCCAGCGAACAGGGCGCCACCGGCTCGCTGGCGCAGCTGCCGCTGCACATTAGCGGGCTGCGCCATGTGCGTATCCGCATCGAGGACCGCGCCGGCACGGCGCTCGACATCGCGCCGGCGGAGAGCGAGCCACATGAGGGCGAGGTGCCCGGCTGGTTCACCGCGCTGGTCTCGGCGGAAGGGCAGGAGGTGGTGATCCCGATTATCGAGAACGGCGCCACGGTGGGGCAGGTGCGGGTCGCGGGCGAATCGTCGGACGAGATCGCCGAGGTGTGGGAGGACATGTCCGACCTCGCCGTGCTGGCTCTGGCGGTGAATCTCGCCATCCTCGCCGCGCTCTATCTCGTGCTCGGCCGGCTGCTGATGCCGCTGCGCACCTTGTCCGCCGGCCTGTCGGCCCTGGAGGCCGGGCAGTTCGAACATCGGCTCGACCCGCCGCGGATCCGCGAACTGGCCGTCATCGCCGCGCGCTTCAACGCGCTGGCCGCGGCGCTGAAGGCGGCCCGCGACGATAATGGCCGGCTCAATGAGCGGCTTGTGAGCGTGCAGGATGACGAGCGCCGGCAGATCGCCTCCGACCTCCATGACGAACTCGGCCCCTGCGTGTTCGGGCTGCGCGCCAATCTCGAATCCATCGCCCGGCTGTCCGCCCGCGCCGAGCCGGCGCTGGGCCAGCGCCTGGGCGAGCGCGTCGCCACCATGACCGACATTCTCGACCGCGTTCAGGGCCTCAACCGGCGCCTGCTGCGCAAGATACGGCCGATGGCGCTCGGCCATGTGCCGCTGGCGGCGGTGCTGGCGGACCTCGTGACCGATTTCGAGAATCATTCGCCCGGCCGGCGCTTCACCCTCGTCACCGAGGGGCTGGCGGAGCGCTATGGCGACAGCGTCGACATCACGCTCTACCGCTGCATCCAGGAAGCCGTCACCAACGCGCTGCGCCATGGAGACGCCCGGAACATCGCGATCACGCTGCGCGCGGACCGTCGCGAGGGACGCATCGACCTCGTCATCGAGGATGACGGTTCCGGCATCGCCGCCGGCGCGCCGCGCGGCTTCGGGCTGCTCGGCATGGAGGAGCGCATCGGTGCGCTGGGCGGCCGCTGGCATATCCGGCCGGCGCAGCCGGGCGGCACGAGGATCGAGGTGGCGATTCCCGCCCAACCCTATCAATTCGGCCTCACGGCCGCTCCCGAAAGGCTTGCCGCCCAATGACCTGCGCCCTCGTGATCGACGACCATCCCATCGTGCTGCAGGGCTGCCGGCAATTGCTTGAAGATGCCGGGGTGGAGCGGGTGCTTGAGGCCAGCACCGTGCTCACCGGCTACCGCCTGTTCCGCCGTGAGCGGCCGGATGTGGTCATTGTCGACCTCGCCTTGCAGGGCAACGGGCTCAGCGGGCTGGTGCTGGTGCGGCGCCTGCGCATGCAGGACCCGCGCACGCCGATTCTCGTCTTCTCCATGCACGGCGATCCCGTCATCGCCAGCAGGGCGCTGGAGGCCGGCGCCAATGGCTATGTGCTGAAGGACACCGCCTCCGGCGCGCTGCTGGAAGCCTTCGACCGCGTGCGCAAGGGCCAGCCCTATATGAGCCACGACCTCGCCTTGCAGGTCGCCATGCTCGGCTCGCGCAAGACCGCGCCGCTGGCCGACATCACCCCACGCGAATTGCAGACACTCTCCCTGCTGGCCGAGGGCAAGGACTATACGCTGATCGCCGACGAACTCGGCATCAGCTACAAGACGGTGGCCAACACCTGCTCGGCGCTGAAGGCGAAGCTTGGCGCCAACAGCCTGCCGGAACTCGTGCGCTGCTCGATCCAGTATCTGTCGACCTCTCCCGTCGGCCAGACCGGCAGGCACCGGCCGATGTGACGGTTCCGTAATGTGCCACGGCCGAATTGCGGCGGGGTGCCCGGGCACCGATGCGGCGCGTGGGAGAATGTCGTTGCCGCATCGTTACTTACACTTCGTTCACCATGCCGGGAGATGTGCCGCACTTTTGCCTCACTCGGGCAGCCTCTTGAGAGACAGGAAGCCGGATCACCGGTATCTTGCCGGAGATCTTGAGTGCAGTGCGTCGGTTCTCGCCCGGGTTTTCCCACGGGGGCGGCGCTCACAGACGGTTCGGGGTGAATGGGGACATATCCTGCTCTTGCCAAGGCTTGCGACCGCCGCGCGGCGGGCAATGCCTATGTCCGGTTTGGCCGGATCGCCGCCCTGTGCGGCATCGGCCTGCTGGTCGCCAACTGCACGGGCGGCCCCAGCCTGACGAGCAAGATCGACCCGAAATACGGCGTCGCCGCCAGCCCGCGCGTGGTGCAGCCCGGCCAGCCCGTGCCCAAGGGCGGCGGCAGCTATCGTGTCGGCAAGCCCTATGTCGTCGCCGGCAAGACCTATGTTCCGGCCGAGCCCACCAGCAAATACAAGGCCGAGGGCCTCGCCTCCTGGTATGGCGACGATTTCCACGGCCGGCTGACCGCCAATGGCGAAGTCTTCGACATGAACTCCATCGCTGCGGCGCATCCGACGCTGCCGATGCCGTCCTATGTCCGTGTGACCAATCTCGACAATAAGCGCTCCATGGTGGTGCGCGTGAATGATCGCGGGCCGTATCACGACAACCGCGTCATCGACGTGTCGCACCGCGCCGCCGATCTGCTCGGCTTCAAGAATAACGGCACCGCCCGCGTGCGGGTGGAATATGTCGGCCGGGCGCCGCTGGAAGGCTCCGACGACATCCAGCTCGCCTCCACGCTGCGCATGAACGGCAAGCCGGCCGACACCTCGGTGATGGTCGCCTCCGCCGGCTCGATGCGCGGCCTGACCGCCGCCAATGTGCCGCTGCCGCCGAGCCGGCCGTTCGATCTCGGCGAGCCGGCCCCCGACCAGCAGGTGGCGCAGGCGGCCGCGACCTACCAGCCGATCGCCGCCCCGGTCGCGCCCGCCCGTGTCGCCGCCGCGCCGCGCCCGGCGGTGGTGGCGACCGCGCTGCCGGCGCCGCGCCCGGCCAAGACAAACGCCGCCGCGCAGCGCGCCAAGGCGCCGGCAGCCGCCGCTTCCGGCGCCGTGCAGGTGGCGAGCCTGCAGCCTCCGGTCCGCACCGCCCCGGCGCCCGCCGCCGGCACGCCCGCCGGCTGGATGGTCGGCCCGCAGCCGGTGATGGGCTATGCCCCGACCGCCGGCGATGGCGCCGCCGATCTCGGTCGCGGGCTGTACTGACGCCCTCCACGCGCCTGCGTTCCGGCAAGCCGCGCTCGCTGCCGCATTGCGGCAGCGGCTTTCGGCTGTTAACTCTGCCCCAAGCCGGGGAGGATCGACCGTGAGCCTGCTGCGCATCCTGTTCCCCTGCCGTCGTTCCGTGCCAAGCGTGCGTTCGGCCGCCGGGTTTGTCTCCGCCCTGTGTCTCGCCACCGGCCTGTTTGCCGCGGCCTTGACGCCCGCCCGGGCGCAGACAGCGCCGGACATCGCCGCGCCGCAGGCCATCCTGCTCGATTTCGACAGCGGTTCGGTACTGTTCGAGCGCGCGGCGGATACCGCCAGCCCGCCCGCCAGCATCGCCAAGCTGATGACCATGGCGGTGGTGTTCGGCGAGATCACCGCGGGCCGGCTGTCGCCGGATCAGGAATTCAAGGTCAGCGAATATGCCTGGCGGCGGGGAGGGGCCCCTTCGGGCGGCTCCACCATGTTCGCCGCCGTCAACAGCGTGATCAAGGTCAGCGACCTGATGCGCGGCGCCATCATTCCCTCGGGCAATGACGGCGCGATCGTGCTGGCGGAAGGCATAGCCGGCAACGAGCTGGCCTTCACGGTGAAAATGAACGAGGAGGCCAAGCGGCTCGGCCTCACCGGCTCGGTGTTCGTCAATGCCAGCGGCCTCGCCGATCCCGACCAGAAGACGACACCGCGCGACATGGCGAAGGTGGCGACCCACATCATCCGGGACTATCCGGACCTCTATAAGATCTACAGCGAACCGGATTTCCTCTGGAACAAGATCCGCCAGAACAACCGCAACCCGCTGCTGGGCATGAGCCTCGGCGCCGATGGCTTCATGACCGGCTACCAGAAGGATGCCGGTTTCAACCTGGTCGGCTCGGCGATCCAGAACGGGCAGCGGCTGATCGTGGTCATCATGGGCGCCAAGAGCGAGAAGGAACGCGCCGAGGACGCCCGCAAGCTGCTGGAGTGGGGCTTCCGCTCCTTCGAATCGCGCACCTTGTTCGAGCCCGGGCAGATCGTCGGCGAGGCGACGCTCTATGGCGGCGCCCGCAACGGCGCGCCGCTGACCAGCGACGCCCCCATTCGGGTGCTCATCCCGCGCAATGGCAACGAAAAGCTTGTCGCCCGCATCCGCTTCGAGGGGCCGATTCCGGCGCCGGTGGAGAAGGGGGAGGAACTGGCGCGGCTGATGGTCTATCGCGGAGACCAGCTTTCGCTGGAAGTGCCGCTGGTCGCCGCCGAAACCGTGCCGGCCGGCCCGCTCTGGCGCCGGGCGATGGACGGCGCTTATGAACTGATGGTGGACCTGCTGCGCCAGGGCTACGCCAAGATTACCGGCTGAGCATGCCCAAGCGTACCCCCCCGGACCCGAACGCGCCCTCCGCCGCGCCCATTGAGGCTTCATCGCCACCGACATTGAACGGCGAGACCCGCGCGCCCAAGCGGGCGGCCCGCTCCGCCGCCAAGCCGGGCGCCAAGCCGGACGCAAAGCCGGGCGGTAAGACCAAGGCCGACAAGGCGACCAAGGCCGCGCCGAAACCGCGCGCCAAGGCGGCGTCCCGGGCCCGGAGGGCGCCTGCCGGCCTGTTCATCACGCTGGAAGGCGGGGAGGGGGCCGGCAAATCGACTCAAGTCCGCCGGCTGCTGGCGCGGCTGCAGGCGGCGGGGATCGACGCCATCGGCACGCGCGAGCCGGGAGGCTCCACCGGCGCCGAGATCATGCGCCATCTCATCCTGTCCGGCGCCGCCAAGCCGCTGGGGCCTCTCGCGGAGGCGACGCTGTTCGCCGCCGCCCGCGCCGACCATCTCGACGCCACCATCCGCCCGGCACTGGCGCGCGGCGCCACTGTGGTGTGCGACCGTTTCGCCGATTCCACCCGCGTCTATCAGGGCGCGCTCGGCAATGTCGATCCGCGCCTCATCGCGGCGCTGGAGGAGGTGACGGTGGGCGAGACCCGGCCGGACCTGACCCTCATTCTCGATGTGCCGGCGGAGGAAGGGCTCGCCCGCGCCGCCACCCGTTCCGGCCAGGGCGCAGACCGTTTCGAGCGCGAGGGGCTGGCCTTTCACCGCGCCTTGCGCGAGGCGTTTCGCGCGCTGGCGGCGGACGAGCCGGAGCGCTGCGTGCTGATCGACGCCAGCGGCACGCCGGAGGCGGTGGAGGAGGCGATCTGGCAGGCGGTTTCCGCCCGGCTGAAGCTGCCCTCCCCGCGCCGGAGGCGCCGGACATGAAGGACGCGCCCCCGCTGGAAGGCGACCGCTTCGGCACCGCGCCGGCGCCGCGCGAGACCACCCATCTCGTCGGCCATGAGGAGGCGCAGGCGATGGTGCGCACCGCCTGGGACGCCGGGCGGCTGCCGCATGCGCTGCTGATCGGCGGGGCGGAGGGAATCGGCAAGGCGACGCTCGCCTATGCCATTGCCCGCTTCGTGCTCTCCGGCGGCGCCGCGCCGGCGCATTCCATCAAGGTCGACCCCGGCCATCCCGCCGCCCGGCAGGTGGCGGCGCTGTCGCATCCCGACCTGATGGTGCTACGGCGTACGCCCAACGACACCGGCAAGCTGCCTTCGATGATTCCGGCCGAACAGGTGCGCCGGGTGCGCAGCTTCTTCGGCTCCACGGCGGCGCTCGGCGGCTGGCGGGTCTGCGTCGTCGACACGCTGGACGAGATGAACGCGCAGGGCGCCAACGCGCTGCTGAAGACGCTGGAGGAGCCGCCGAACCGGGCGCTGTTCCTGCTCGTGAGCCATGCGCCGGGCCGGCTCTTGCCCACCATCCGCTCGCGCTGCCGCATGGTGCCGCTGCGCGCGCTGTCGGAAGGGCAGGTGGTGGAGGTGCTGGAGGGCTTGAGCGAGAGCCTGCCGAATCTCGACCGCAGCCGCTTCCATGAGGCGGCGGAGGCGGCGGGCGGCAGCGTGCGCGAGGCACTGAGCCTGATGGAGGGCGACGGCCTCGCCGTGCGCAACGCCACCCGGGTGCTGCTCGACGCCCTGCCCGATGTCGACGCCAAATCGCTGCACGCGCTGGGCGAGAGGCTCACCGGCGACCGGGGAGGGGCGTTCCAGAGTTTTGTCGGCACGGTGGAGGGCTGGATCAGCGACCATGCCACGGGCCGCCGCCAGACCGCCAGCGTTCGTCTTGCACGCCTCCCGGAGGTGTGGGAGAAGGTTCGCCGCGCTGCGGTCGACGCCGATGTCTACAATCTCGACCGCAAGACCCTCGTCTTCCGGATCTTCGCGTCGCTCAACGAGGCCCTGCGCCCCTGATCGCGCGCTGGTCGCTCCGCAGGATACCGCCGTGAGACCCGCCTTCTACATCACCACCGCGATCGACTACCCCAATGGCGCGCCCCATATCGGCCACGCCTATGAGAAGATCGCCGCCGACGCGCTGGCGCGCTTCAAGAAGCTCGACGGCTACGACGTCTTCTTCCTGACCGGCACCGACGAGCACGGGTTGAAGATGGCGCAGACGGCGGAAAAGCAGGGGCTGACGCCGCTGGAATGGGCGACGAAGAACGCCACGCGCTTCCAGGAAATGGATGCGCTGCTCGGCGTCGATTATGACCGTTTCATCCGCACCACCGACGAGGACCACATCGCCTCCAGCCAGGCGATCTGGCAGCGCATGGTGGAGGCCGGCGACATCTATCTCGGCGCCTATTCCGGCTGGTACTCCGTGCGCGACGAGGCCTATTACGCCGAGGACGAGACCACGGTGAACCCCGATGGCGTGCGGCTCGGCCCGCAGGGCACGCCGGTGGAATTGACCGAGGAGAAGAGCTATTTCTTCCGCCTCTCCGCCTATCAGCAGAAGCTGCTCGACTATTACGACGCGCATCCGGATTTCATCCGGCCGGAGGTGCGGCGCAACGAGGTGATGAGCTTCGTGCGCGGCGGGCTGCAGGATCTCTCGATCAGCCGCACCACCTTCTCCTGGGGCATTCCGGTGCCGGGCGACCCGGACCATGTGATGTATGTGTGGGTGGACGCGCTCACCAACTACATCACCGGCGTCGGCTATCCCGACACGGAAAGCGCCAGCTTCAAGCGCTACTGGCCGGCGAACGTCCACATCATCGGCAAGGACATCATCCGCTTTCACGCGGTCTACTGGCCGGCCTTCCTGATGTCGGCGGGCATCGAGCCGCCGAAAACCGTCTTCGCGCATGGCTTCATCCTTAATCGCGGGGAGAAGATGTCGAAGTCGGTCGGCAATGTGATCGACCCGTTCGACCCTGCCCGCGCCTATGGCGTCGACGCGCTGCGCTATTTCCTGCTGCGCGAGATTCCCTTTGGCCAGGATGGTTCCTACAGCCACGAGGCCATCGTCGCCCGCACCAATGCCGACCTTGCCAACGATCTCGGCAACCTCGCCCAGCGCTCGCTGTCGATGATCGCCAAGAATCTGGGTGGCGCGCTGCCGGCGCCGGGCCCGCTTGCCGAGGATGACGCGACGATCCTCGCGGCCGCCGACGCCATGGGCGCCAAGGTGCGCGAGGCGATGGACGGCCAGCAGATTCACAATGCGCTCGGCGCCATCTGGTCGGTGGTGGCGGACGCCAACCGCTATTTCGCCGGCGCCGCGCCGTGGGAACTGCGCAAGAGCGACCCGGAGCGCTTCGGCACCGTGCTGTGGACCACGGCCGAGGTCGTGCGCCAGGTGGCGCTGCTGGCGCAACCCTTCATCCCCACAAGCGCCGGCAAGCTGCTGGACCTGCTCGCGATTCCCGAAGAGGCACGCAGCTTCGCCAGCCTCGGCGAGGCCGGGCGGCTGGCGGGCGGCACGGTGCTGCCGGCGCCCGTGGGCGTGTTCCCGCGCTATGTCGAGCCGGAGGCCCCGGCCGCCTCATGATCGTCGACAGCCATTGCCATCTCGATTTCCCGGATTTCGCCGCGGAACTCGACGACGTGGTCGCGCGGGCGCGCGCGGCTGGCGTCGGCCGTCTCGTCACCATCGGCACCCGTGTGCGCCGCTCGGGCGAGGTGAGGGCGATCGCCGAGCGTTTCGAGGATGTGTTCTGCTCCGTCGGCACCCATCCGCACAATGCCGGCGAGGAGGAAGATGTGACGCTGGACGAGATTCTGGCCGCCGCCGACCATCCCAAAGTGGTCGCCATTGGCGAGGCCGGGCTCGATTATCACTACGACACCGCGCCGCGCGACGCGCAGGCGGCCGGTTTCCGCCGGCATATCGAGGCCGCGCGCCGCACCGGCCTGCCGCTGGTGATCCACGCCCGCGACGCCGACCAGGACGTGGCGGCGATATTGGAAGAGGAAAGCGGGAAGGGCGCCTTCGGCTTCGTGCTGCACTGCTTCACCGCCGGTCCGGACCTCGCCCGCCGGGCGGTGGCGCTGGGCGGCTATGTCTCCTTCTCCGGCATCCTCACCTTCAAGTCCGGCGCGCCGCTGCGCGAGATCGCGGCCGGCCTGCCGGCCGACCGGGTGCTGGTGGAGACCGACGCGCCCTATCTCGCGCCCAACAGCCGGCGCGGCAAGCGCAACGAGCCTTCCTATGTCGTCGAGACCGCCCATATACTGGCGCAGGCGCGCGGGGTTTCCTTCGACGAGATCGCCGCGCTGACGACGCAGAACTTCTTCCGCCTGTTCTCCCGCGCATCCTAGAGGCTTCCGCTCCCCATGGCGCTGACCTTCACCATTCTCGGCTGCGGCTCCTCCGGCGGAGTGCCGCGAGTCGGGCAGGGCTGGGGCGTGTGCGACCCGAACGAACCGCGCAACCGGCGGCGGCGCTGCTCGATGCTTGTCGAGCGCCGCGACGACGGCGCCGAACGGCCGACGCGGGTGCTGATCGACACCTCGCCGGATTTGCGCGAGCAGTTGATCGACGCCGGGGTCGACCGGCTCGACGCCGTGCTGTTCACCCATGAGCATGCCGACCACACGCACGGCATTGACGATCTGCGCCCGCTGACTATCCTCAACCGCCGCCGCATCGACGTGCATGTCGACCCCGAGACCTCGGCAATGCTGCACCAGCGCTTCGGCTATTGCTTCGAGACGCCGCCCGGCAGCGACTACCCGCCGATCCTCACCGAGCACCGCTTCCACGCCGGCGACACCATCCGGGTCAATGGCCCGGGCGGCGAGGTGGCCGCGACGGCTTATCGGCAATATCACGGCGCCATCATCTCCTATGGTTTCCGTATCGGCGGGCTGGCCTATTCCAGCGACCTGCACGACCTGCCGGAAGAAAGCCTGGCCTATCTCGCCGACCTCGATGTGTGGATCATCGACGCGCTGCGGCCCAAGCCGCACCCGACGCATCTCTCGCTTAGCGAGGCGCTGGCCTGGATCGAGCGGATGAAGCCGCGCCAGGCAGTGCTGACCAATCTGCACACCGATCTCGACTACGCCACGCTGTCGCGCGAACTGCCGGAAGGCGTGGTCGCCGCCTATGACGGCATGAAAATCACGCTCTGACAGCCATTTAACGCGCCTTTCTCATCCCCGCGACCTCCCCCGCCCATAAGAACGTTTTCCATAATATGTCTTCTGCGAATCATCCAAATGACGGCGTGACGCCCTCCCGCGACATTGAGCGGCTGCTGGAGATCATGGCGGCGCTGCGCACGCCAGAGACGGGCTGCCCTTGGGATCTCGCGCAGGACTTCGACACGATCGCCCCCTACACGATCGAGGAAGCCTATGAGGTGGCGGACGCCATCGCCCGCGGCGATCTCGATGATCTCTGCGACGAGCTGGGCGACCTGCTGCTGCAGGTCGTGTTTCACGCCCGGCTGGCGCAGGAGCGCGGCGCCTTCGATTTCGGCGCCGTGGTCGAGGCCATCACCGCCAAGATGATCCGCCGGCATCCGCATGTGTTCGGCGACGCGCGCGGGCGCGACGTGGCGGCGGTGAATGCCGCGTGGGATGCGATCAAGGCGGAAGAGAAGGCGCGGCGCGGCGCCCGCCGTGCGGCCCGCGGATTGCCGCCGGAGCCGGGGCAGGGCCGCACGCTGGACGGGGTGCCGGCCGGCGCCCCTGCCCTCACCCGCGCGGTGAAATTGCAGGACAAGGCGGCGAAGGTCGGCTTCGACTGGCCGGAGGTGCGCCCGGTGCTCGACAAGATCCGCGAGGAGATCGACGAGGTGGAGGCCGAGATCGCCGCCGGTGACCGCAAGGCGGCGGGGCAAGAAGTCGGTGACCTCCTGTTCGCGCTGGCCAATCTCGCCCGTCACCTCGATGTCGACCCGGAGGCGGCGCTGCGCGGCACCAACGAAAAATTCGTCCGCCGCTTCGCCCATATCGAGGACCGGCTGGCGGAGGCTGGGCGGACGCCGGCTGAGGCCAGCCTCGATGAGATGGAAGCGCTGTGGCAGGAGGCCAAGACGGCGGCCAAGACGGCGGCGAAGACGGCGGCGTCGAAGGAGTAGGGCGCTCACCCCTGCCCGCCTTCCCCTCTTTCGTCATCCCGGCCGAAGCGCAGCGCAGAGCCGGGATCGCTCGCCATCACCACGCGATCCCGGATCGACCTTTGGCCGTCCGGGATGACGGTCTGTTCATTCGCTGCTGTAGACGGCCAGAGGGCGTTCAACCCTCCCCGCCTCCCCGGATCCGCCGCGCCCCGAAGCGGCGCTCGATCTGCTCGGCGCGGTCGGGTGGCACGCGCACGGCGAGATGCAGCCGCCCCTCAGCGTCCTCCCGACGTTCCATCACCTCGCTGTGGCGGTAGAGCCAGCTCAGATTACCGCCATCGGCGGGGTCAAGGTCGACGGCGAGGCTCACCCGCTCGCGCGAGAGGCGCTGGGAAATGGTGGCGAGAAGCGGCTCCATGCCCTCGCCGGTAAGCGCGGAGACAGGGATCGGCCGTGCGTCGCCTTCGCGCCGGGCGGCGGTGTTGAACAGCCCCGCCCGCGCGTCCGGCTCCAACATGTCGATCTTGTTCCACACCTCGATGACGCGATGGTCGTCGTCCGGGTCGATGTCGAGATCGGCCAGCACGCTCTTCACATCCTGCGCCTGCGCGTCCGCGTCCTCATGCGCCATGTCGCGCACATGCAGGATCAGGTCGGCCTCGATCACCTCTTCCAGCGTCGCACGGAAAGCGGCGACGAGCTGGGTCGGCAGATCGGAAATGAAGCCGACCGTGTCGGACAGGATCACCTTATCGCCGGTGGGAAGCTGCACCGCCCGCAAGGTCGGGTCCAGCGTGGCGAACAGCAGATCCTGCGCCATCACATCGGCGCGGGTCAGCCGGTTGAACAGCGTCGACTTGCCGGCATTGGTGTAGCCGACCAGCGCCACCACGGGATAGGGCACCTTCTTGCGGCTCGCACGGTGCAATGCGCGTGTGCGCTTCACCTGCTCCAGTTCGCGCTCGATCTTGACGATGCGCTCGCCGATGAGCCGGCGGTCAGCCTCGATCTGCGTTTCGCCGGGGCCGCCGAGAAAGCCGAAGCCGCCGCGCTGGCGTTCCAGATGTGTCCAGGAACGCACCAGCCGGCTGCGTTGGTAATTGAGATGCGCGAGCTCGACCTGCAGCACGCCCTCCTTGGTGCGGGCGCGCTGGCCGAAGATTTCCAGAATCAGAGCGGTGCGGTCGATCACCTTGGCCGACCACGCCTTTTCGAGGTTGCGCTGCTGCACCGGGCTCAGCGGGGCGTCGACAAAGACCAGCCCCGCCTCCTCCGCCCGCACCAGGCCGGCGATTTCCTCGACCTTGCCGCTGCCGAGATAGGTGGCCGGGCGCACCTGCGACAGCCCGACCAATGCGCTGCCGACGAGCTTCAGGTCGATCGCCAGCATCAGGCCGACGGCCTCATCGAGCCGGGCCTCCGGCGAGCGGCGAGCGCCCTCCTCCCCTGCCCCGCGGCGGGTCAGATGCGGCACGATCACCACCACGCGGGTCGCGTCGCCTTCGGTTGCGTGTTCGACAGGCAGGCCGGCGGCGCGGCCGGCGGGCGACGTGCGGGAGGCTTTAAACTCCAAGATCAGCCCTTCTCGCCGGTCTCGTCCGGCTCGAAAAGCTGAACCGGATGGCCGGGCATGATGGTCGAAATCGCGTGCTTGTAGACGAGCTGCGAATGACCGTCGCGGCGCAGCAGCACGCAGAAATTATCGAACCAGGTGACGACTCCCTGAAGCTTCACGCCATTGACCAGAAAGATGGTGAGCGGCGTCTTGTTCTTGCGGACGTGGTTGAGAAAGGTGTCCTGGAGGTTCTGCGAACGTTCCGCGGCCATGGTTTTTTGATCCGTTTGTTTGTTGTTGCTCGTAGGTCGGCGCGGTCGTCCTCAGCTCTGCGCCCCGTCCGGGAGCGGCGGGCCGAAAGACGTGCGTCCCAAACATGGCATAGCATGACGGGCGCGCAAGATGCTTTCGCCAAGTTGGTTCCGCTTGGCAAGGTCTTTCCGCACCCCAACTCCCGCCCGCCGGGTACAATTACCTGTGTCAGTCGGCGATCTCGGCGATGCGATGGTAGTTCTCACGCAGCGCGCGGGCCACCGGCCCCGGCCGTCCATCGCCGATCGCCTGTCCGTCGATTCGCACCACCGGCGTGGCGAAATTGGTGGCGGAGGTGACGAAGGCCTCTCGCGCCGCCAGCGCTTCGGCCACGGTGAAGGCCCGCTCCTCGATGCGCAGTTGCAGCATCTGCGCCACCTCGAACATCACGGTGCGGGTGATGCCGCGCAGAATGCCGGCCTCCGCCGGCCGGGTGACCAGCCGCCCCTCGGCGGTAACGATCCACGCATTGGTCGAGCCGCCCTCGGTGACATGGCCACCGGCATCGACGAACCAGGCCTCGCGCGCGCCGGCCTGCTTTGCGGCTTCTTTCGCCAGTACATTCGGCAGGAGGCCGACGGTCTTGATATCGACCCGCTCCCAGCGATTGTCCGGCACGGTGATGACGGCAATCCCCTGCCCGGCAACCGCCTCGCCCTTGGCCGGATCGAGCGCGCGGGCGGTGACGACGATGGAGGGCGGCGTCGCCGGATCTGGGAAATAATGGTCGCGGCGGGCGACGCCGCGCGTCACCTGGAGATAGACGAGGCCGTCGCGCACGCGGTTGCGGGCGATGGTCTGGCGCAGCACCACGCCGAGCGCGGCGAGCGACATCGGCAGGCGGATGCGCAGTTCGCCGAGCGAACGCACCAGCCGCTCCATGTGCCGGCGCTCATCCACCATATGGCCGCCGCGCACCTCGCAGACCTCATAGACGCCATCGCCGAACTGGTAGCCGCGATCCTCCACATGCACGCCGGCGACGGCATGCGGCACATAGGCTCCGTTCACATAGGCGATGCGCGACATGCTCGTCCCCAAGCCCCCGGACGGGGCGGATTCCCGGCTCGCCCTTCACATGAAGAGCGCACCCCAATACACTGTAAAACCGCAACTAACGTCGCCAAAGCGCCAAATTCGCCAGCCCCAGCACGACGAGAATTTCCAGCCGCCCGAGAATCATGGCGAGAGCCAGTATAAGCTGGGCATAGGACGGCAGCGCGCCCCATTCCGGCCAGCTCACCTTCGCCGACCAGCCGGCGGCATAGACCGGGCCGGCATTGCCCAGCGCCGCGACCACCGCGACGAAGGCCGCCTCGAAGCTGGGCATGGCTGGAGCCAGCGCCACGGTCAGCGCGCCAATGACGGTGCAGGCGACGCCGAACATGATCCAGATCGCCTTCATCATCTGCAAGGTGACGTTCTGCTGCCCGAGCCGGCGCGGATGCACCGCGCTGGGGTGCACCAGCCGTTCCAGTTCGCGCAGACTCTGCAGCACCATCACCCCGGCGCGGTAGATCTTGATCCCGCCCGCGGTGGAAAAGCTGGCGCCGCCGATGACGACCACCGTGAGCACCAGCGTCACCGGCAGGCTGGCAAAGGCGCCGGCATGCGGCTCGATGGCCGTCGTCGTCACCAGCGCGACGGCGGTGAACAGCCCGTCCTCCAGCGCGATCGGGAGCGACAGGCCGCTGCCAATGGTGCGGAAACCGATCGCGGCGGCGGCAATGCCGAGACCTAGACAGAGAACAAAAAGTACAATGTTTTCATATTGTCCCACGGCAAGGCGAAAGCGCCGTGTGAGCAACATGCGCTGCCACAATATGCTGGTGCCCCCCACCAGCATGAACAGGGTCATCACCGCCTTGATGCCGAAATGACCATAGGCGGCGATGCCGTCCGCATCGGGCAGCAGCCCGCCCGTGGACAGCGCCGCCCCTGCGAGGCCCAACGCCTCGAACAGGCGCACGCCGAGCAGGAACAGGATGAAGGTGCACAACACCGTCGCGCCAAGGTAGATCGGGAGCACCAGCCGCAGCGCATCGTCAAGCGTCATCTGCTGGGTGACGCCGAGCAGATTGGCCCGGGCGCTGCGATCCGGCAGGCCGCCGAGACCGGCAGGGCCGAGCACGGCGACGAAGCCGACGAGGGTAAGCAGCCCCCCCGCCCATTGCAGTGTCAGCAGCCAGCCCAGCGTCGCCCGGGGCACATTCTCAAGCGTCTGGATCTGCACCGGGCCGGTGGTGGTGAACGCCGCCACCGCTTCCAGCCAGGCATGCAGCGGCCCGAGCGAGGTGGTGGCGGCGATCGGCACGGCGGCGATGACCGGCACGCCGAACCACAGCACCAGCAGAAGACCATAGGCCGCGAGCCGGTCCAGCCGGCCGGCGCGGTTGCGCACCGCGAGATAGACCGCGCCGGCGCCGAACACGGTCAGCAGCGCCGTCATCAGGAACACATCGGCACCCGGCTCGCGCCGGAACAGCGAAACCAGCGCGGCCAGCAGCAGAAAACCGGCCATAAGACCGGCGGTCTGGGCGCTGTGGCGGGCGACCGCGATCATGAGCCCCCGCCTCTCTCAGAAGAATTCGAGGCTGACGCGGAACAGTTGCTCGACGCGCTTCACCTTGTCGGCGAGGGCGAACATCACCACCCGGTCGCGCGCCTGGATCACCGTATCGCCGCGCGGCAGCAGCACCCGCCCGCCACGGATGACGGCGCCGATCCGCATGCCATCGAACAGGTCGAGCTGGCGCAGCGGCTTGCCGACCAGCGGCGAGGTTTCCAGCGCCTCCGCCTCGATCACCTCGCCCGCTCCGTTCAGCAGCGAATGAACCCCGCGGATGCGCCCCTTGCGGACATATTGCAGCACCTTGGACACGGTGATCTGGCGCGGATTGACATAGGCGTCGATGCCGAGCCCGCGGGCGAAGGCGGGATAGGCGGGGTCGTTCAGCAGGGAGAGCATGCGTTTGGCGCCAAGCTCGCGCGACAGCAGGCAGGACAGGATGTTGACCCGGTCGTCATTGGTCACCGCGATCATGGTGTCGGCGTCGCCGACGGTCGCCTCTTCCAGGATGGTGCGGTCCAGCGCGCTGCCACGCAGCACCACGGAGCGCGTCAGCTCCTGGGCGATTTCCTCGGCGCGCGTGACGTTATCCTCGATGATCGTCACCCGCGCCTTCGGGTTGCGCTGCTCCAGTTCGCGGGCGACATAGAGCCCGATATTGCCGCCACCACCGATGACGATACGCTGCGCCGGCGGCTCGTCATGGCCGAAGATCGACAGGGTGCGGCTCACCTGGTCGGTATGGGCGACGAAATAGGCGAGGTCGCCGGCCAGCAGCGAATCGATGGAACGCGGCACGAAGGTCTTGCCATTGCGATAGACCGCCACCACAACGGCGCGCAGATCCGGAAACAGGTCGGTGAGCTGGCGCAGCGGCGTATCGAGGACCGGACAGTCCTCCTTACAGCGCACGCCGACCACGACGACATTGCTGTCGTTGAAGCTGACCGTGTCCACTGCGCCGGGCAGCGACAGGCGGCGCAGCACCATCTCGCCCACTTCCAGCTCGGGCGAGATCACCACGTCGATCGGCAGATGATCGCGCGAGAACAGATCGCGCCAATGGCCCTGCAGATAGCTCTGCGCCCGCACCCGGGCGATCTTGGTCGGCACGTCGAACAGCGCGTGGCCGACCTGGCAGGCGATCATGTTGACTTCATCGTGCAGGGTGACGGCGATGAGCATGTCCGCCGCCTCCAGCCCGGCGCGGGCCAGCACATCCGGATGCGAGCCATGGCCGACGAAGCCGCGCACGTCGAGCGTGTCGGTCACCGCCTGGATGAGACGCGGCGAGGTGTCGATGATGGAAACGTCGTTCTGCTCTGCGGCCAGACGCTCGGCAATGCCGAACCCCACCTGCCCCGCGCCGCAAATCACGACCTTCATGACACCCCCCGGTCCTGCCCGCCGGCGCCGGACGGTTGCTTCGCGGTCCCCGGCGCTGTTTCAGCGAGTCACTCTATAGCAGCTTCGCGCCACGCCGCAGACGTGTCGACGCCCGGCCCGCACATCTTCCGTTGCGGCGCTCAGCCGATGCCGAGCGCCTTGAGCTTGCGGTGGAGGGCGGAGCGCTCCATGCCGACAAACTCGGCGGTGCGGGAGATATTGCCGCCGAACCGGCTGATCTGCGCCACCAGATATTCGCGCTCGAACACTTCGCGCGCATCGCGCAGCGGCAGGCCCATCAGATGCTCGCCGCCCGTGCCACTCGGCAGGCTCGGCACCAGCGCTCCGACATCGGGAGGCAGCATGTCGGCCGTGACCGGTGCCTCGGCCTCGCCGGAGGCGAGGATCAGCAGGCGCTCGATATTGTTGCGCAACTGGCGCACATTGCCGGGCCAGTCATGCGACTGCAGCACGGCGAGCGCGTCGTCGGCGATGCGCCGGCGCGGCAGGCCGGTGGATTGCGAAATCTGGTCGAGGAAGAACTCGACCAGTTCCGGCACATCCTCGCGCCGCTCCGCCAGCGGCGGCACCCGCACCGGCACCACGCCGAGGCGGTGATAGAGATCCTCGCGGAAGCGCCCTTCGGCGATTTCCCGTTCCAGATTGCGCGCGGTGGAAGAGATGATGCGCACATCGACCGAGACGCGCGTGCTGCCGCCGACGCGCAGGAAATTCTGGTCGACCAGAACCCGCAGGATGCGGTTCTGCGTCTCGCGCGGCATGTCGGCGATTTCGTCGATGAACAGCGTGCCGCCATGCGCCTCTTCCAGCGCCCCGACCTGACGGCCCTGCCCTTCCCCGAGTTCGACGCCGAACAGCTCGACTTCCATCCGTTCCGGGGTGATGGCGGCGGCGTTGATGACCACGAACGGCCCGTTCGCCCGCTGCGAGGCGGCATGGATCATGCGGGCGGTCAGTTCCTTGCCGGAGCCGGACGGGCCGACGATCATGATGCGGCTATTGGTCGGCGCCACACGCTCAATGCCCTGGCGGAGCTGATTCATCACCGAGGACCGGCCGACCAGCATTTGCGGCGCCGCGGTGCGCTGCTTGAGGTCGCGCACCTCGCGCTTGAGCCGCAGCGTTTCCAGCGCCCGGTCGGCGACGAGGATCAGCCGGTCGGAATTGAACGGCTTCTCGATGAAGTCATAGGCGCCCTGCTTGATCGCCGCCACCGCCGTCTCGATGGTGCCATGGCCGGAAATCATCACGACCGGCACGTCCGGGTGGTTCTTCTTGATGCGTTCCAGAAGCTGCAGCCCGTCGAGCTTGGAGCGTTCCAGCCAGATATCGAGGAAGACCAGATGCGGGCGGCGCGCCTCGATGGCGGCCAGCGCCTCGTCGCTGTCCTTGGCGGTGCGGGCGCCATAGCCCTCATCCTCGAGAATGCCCGCGACCAGACCGCGAATATCGGCTTCGTCATCGACGATCAGGATGTCCGTCGCCATTCGTCAGTTCTCCTTCAGCCGACCACACGGGAGGTGGGGGTGCCGCCCGTGCCTTTTCCGTCATTGGCGGCACTGGGGCCGCCATCGCGCGCGAAGTGCAGGCGAATCCACGCCCCGCGCCCTTCGGGGGCATCGTCGAGCTCGATGCCGCCGCCATGCTCTTCCATGATCTTTCCGACGATCGCGAGGCCGAGGCCGGTGCCCTTCTCGCGAGTCGTGACATAGGGCTCCAGCAGCCGCGCCCGGTTCTCGGTCGGCAGGCCCTTGCCATTGTCGATGACGTCGATCGTCACCATCCGCTCATCCGCATGCACCTTGACCGCGATGCGCGCCGGATCGGTGCGTTCCTCGGCCGGCACCGCCGCCAGCGCCTCGGTGGCGTTCTTGATGATGTTGGTCAGCGCCTGCGACACGAGGCGGCGGTCGAAACGGGCGACCACCGGCTGGTCCGGCAGGTCGAGGTCGATGACGATGTCGGGATTGCCGACCCGCATGAGGAACACCACCTGCCGCGCCGTCTCGCCAATATCCTGCGCCTCGGCGACCGGCTTGGGCATGCGGGCGAAGGAGGAGAACTCGTCCACCATGCGGCCGATATCGCCGACCTGGCGGATGATGGTCTCGGTGCACTGGTCGAACACCTCGCGGTCCTCGCCAATCACCTTGCCGTAACGCCGACGCAGGCGCTCGGCGGAGAGCTGGATGGGGGTCAGCGGGTTCTTGATCTCATGGGCGATGCGGCGGGCGACATCGGCCCAGGCGGAGCTGCGCTGCGCCACCACGAGTTCGGTGATGTCGTCGAGCGTCACCACCCAGCCATGCTCGGCCTCGCGCGACTGCTCGGTGGTGACGCGCACCGCGATCACCCGGTCGCGGCCGTTGCGGGTCAGCGTCGTATTGGCCTGCACGCTGCGCTCGCCCGCCTGCATCGCCTGGGCGAGCAGCGGGGCAACTTCCGGGACCACGGCGCCGAGTTCGGTGCCGAGCACATCGGCTTCCGCCACGCCGAGCAGCTTCTCCGCCGGGCGGTTGATGATGGAGATGCGGCCCTGCGGGTCGAGGCCGATGACGCCGGCGCCGACGCCCGACAGCACCGCCTCGGTGAAGCGGCGGCGGGTGTCGATCTGGTCGCGCGCCTGCACCAGGTCGTCGCGCTGGGTGCGCAGTTCCTGCGTCATCTTGTTGAAGGTCTCGGCAAGGCTCGACAGGTCGCCCTCGGTGCGGCGCACGGGCACCTCGACGTAAAGATTGCCGGCAGCGACGAGATCGGCCGCGCCGATGAGGCGCCGGATCGGCGCCACCAGCCGGTTGGCGAAATTGATGCCGAGCCACACGGCGCAGAGCAGCACGGTGAGCGAGATCACCGCATAGAGCACGGCGAAGGCCACCTGCACGCCGACGCGCTGCTGTTCAAGGTTGCGATAGTCGACGACGGCGGCCTGCGTCTCCTTGAGATACTCGATGACCCGCGGATCGACGGCGCGCGCGACGTAGAGATAAAGGTCGCCGAAATCCTTCAGCGGGATGACGGCACCGACATAATCGGCATCGCCCGGCAGATAGATCAGCGGCTGCTCTTCCGTCGCGTCCTTCAGCGCCAGATTGGCCGGCACCACGAATTCCCGCCCGACGCGGATGGTGGCACGGTCGATGACCTGCAGGTCCTTGTCGATGATCATCGCTGCCGGCAGGCCGCGCACCACCGCCTGTGCGGTCAGCGCCTGACGGAAGCGGCTGCGGTCCTGGTCCCAGAGCGGGCGGATGCGCTGGAGATCGCGCGCCATGCCGAGCACATCGCCGCGGATGGAATAGGCATGCTCGCGCACATAGGTCTGGGCGACGGAGACCGCATTGTCGACGATGGCCCGGGTGCGCACCGAGAACCAGCGGTCGAGGCCCTTGTCCAGCGTGATGCTTGCGAGGATCGCCACCAGCAGCGCGGGCACCACCGCCACCACCCCGAACAGGCCGACGACGCGCACATGCAGCCGTGCCGCCGCCCGCCCGCGTCGGCGCGCCTTGACGATGCGCCACACCTCGCGGCCGATGATGCTGAGCAGCACCAGCGACATCACGCCATTGAGGCACAGCACGACGATAATCACATCCTGCGAGGGCACCAGCGGGGTGATGCCGATGAGGATGATGAAGCTGGCCAGGGCGATCAGCAGCGCCAGCAGCACCGCCAGCGGGGCCAGCCCCCAGAGCGAGAAGCGGAATCCCATGCCGCCGAGGTCGAGCGCCTCGTGCCTGTCGGTTCCGCCGGTCGAGGTGTCGCTCATCCATCACCCTGTTGGCGGCGGGAATCAGCCCGCCCGACTGATGCAGTGATACGACACTGGTGCAAAAATGTGACAATGATGAGCCGCCCCCGCCTTAATTTGCGAGGGCGTAAGGCGCTCACCGACTGGTGCGGATTATCTGGATGTCCAGATCCCGGATCTTCTTGCGCAGTGTGTTGCGGTTGAGGCCCAGCAATTCAGCCGCCTTGATCTGGTTGCCGCGCGTCGCCGCCAGCGCGGCAGACAACAGCGGATATTCCACATCCTTGAGAATGCGGTGATAGAGGCCGGGCGGGGGCAGATTCTCGCCGAAGCCGCCGAAATAGGCGTTGAGGTGGCGCTCGACCGAGGCGGAAAGCGTTTCGTCCTGGCCGTTCTCCTCCGGCGTCGGCGGCGCCACCGGGGTCGAGAGTTCCGCCTCGATGATCGAGCCGGTGATGACCTCCTGCGGGTAGAGCGCGGCGAGGCGACGGATCAGGTTTTCCAGCTCGCGCACATTGCCCGGCCAGCGGTAGCGCTTCAGCCGGTCGAGCGCGGCGGCGTCGATCTGCTTGCGCGGCAGCCCCTCGCGCTCGGCCTGCAGGAAGAAGTGGCGGGCGAGGTCCGGCACGTCCTCCGCACGTTCGCGCAGCGGCGGCAGGCGCAGCGGCACGACGTTGAGGCGGAAGAACAGGTCTTCGCGGAACAGTCCCTGCTGGATGAGGATGCGCAGATCCTTGTTGGTAGCGGCAACGATGCGCACATCGGTCTTGATCGCGGTGCGCCCGCCGACCGTGGTGTATTCCCCCTGCTGCAGCACGCGCAGCAGCCTTGTCTGCGCCTCCATCGGCATGTCGCCGATCTCGTCGAGGAACAGCGTGCCGCCCTCCGCCTGCTCGAAGCGGCCGGCCGAGCGCGCATTGGCGCCAGTGAACGCCCCCTTCTCATGACCGAACAGCTCGGATTCGATGAGGTCGCGCGGGATCGCCGCCATGTTGATGGCGACGAACGGCCCGTTGCGGCGCTTGCCGTAATCATGCAGCGCGCGCGCGACCAGTTCCTTGCCGGTGCCGCTCTCGCCGGCGATCATCACGGTGAGATCGGTCTGCATCAGCCGCGCCAGCACGCGGTAGATGTCCTGCATCGCCGGCGAGCGGCCGACCAGCGGGATGTTGTCGGCGTCCTCGCCCAGCCCCTTCAGAGCGTTCTCCGGCTTCTTCGGTTCGGAGAGGGCGCGACCGACGATGGAGATCAGCTCCTTCAGGTCGAAGGGCTTGGGCAGATATTCATAGGCACCCTTCTCCGAGGCGCGGATCGCGGTCATGAAGGTGTTCTGCGCGCTCATGACGATGACCGGCAGGTCCGGGCGCACCTTCTTGATGCGGGGCAGCAGGTCGAAGGCGTTCTCGTCCGGCATCACCACATCGGTGATCACGAGATCGCCGTCGCCCTGGCTGACCCAGCGCCACAGCGTGGCCGCATTGCCGCAGGAGCGCACCTCATAGCCCGCCCGCGACAGCGCCTGATTGAGCACGGTGCGGATGGCGGCGTCGTCATCGGCAACCAGGATACTTCCCGTCGGCATGGCGGCTCTCAACTCTTCTCGTCACCGCGGCTGGCGCGGTACATGGGCATGAGGACACGGAAGGTGGTGCGGCGCGGCTGGCTGTCGCATTCGATGATGCCGCCATGGTCGCCGACGATCTTCGCCACCAGCGCCAGGCCCAGACCCGTGCCGGTCGGCTTGGTGGTGACGAAGGGATCGAACAGGTGCGGCATCAGGTCTTCCGGCACGCCGGGACCGTTGTCGCGCACGCAGAATTCCAGCGGCAGGCTCACCCGTGCCGGGGCGCCGGGCACCATAAGCCGCACGCCGGGACGGAAGGCCGTGGTGAGCTGGATTTCACCATCGGGTGAATCGCCAATGGCTTCGGCCGCGTTCTTCACCAGATTGAGGAACACCTGCACCAGTTGGTCGCGATTGGCCAGCACCGGCGGCAGCGAGGGGTCGTACTCCTCGACGAAGCGTATGTTGCGGGCGAAACCGGTGCTCGCCAGCGTGCGCACATGCTCCAGCACGGCGTGGATATTGACCGGCTCGCGCGCAATCGGCCGCTCGTCGGAAAACACTTCCATCCGATCGACCAGCTTGACGATGCGGTCGGCCTCGTCGGTGATCAGCCGGGTGAGCGAGCGATCATCGTCGCTGGCGGAGAGTTCCAGCAATTGCGCCGCGCCGCGAATGCCGGAGAGCGGGTTCTTGATCTCATGCGCCAGCATGGAGGCGAGCGCCGTCACCGAACGGGCGGCACCGCGATGGGTGAGCTGGCGGTCCATCTTGTCGGCAATGGTGCGCTCCTGCAGCATGATGACGACATGACCGGGCGCCTCCGCCAGGGGCGCGACGTGAATATCGACGATGCGCTCGCCGCCATTGCGCGGGGTGCCGAGATCGACGCGATACTCGTTCACCGCTGCGCCGCGCGTGCGCACCTGCTCCACCAGCGACAGGATCGGGCTGCCGAATGGCACGAATTCCTGCAGCCGGTGCCGCACCAGCACCGCCAGCGACGCCTCGAAAAAGGCTTCCGCCGCCACATTCGCATCGACCAGGCGATTGTCGTCCGCCACCGTGATGACGGGGTGCGGCAGTGCATTCACCACCGCTTCCGCGGTCGCGTTGCTCGCGCGCGGGCCCGGCCGTTGCGAGGAAACCGAACTCATGCAGCTTCTCTCCATCCAATGTCGTCATAGGCGTCGCGGATTCCGGTGACGACGCGCGCCGGATCCTCAAGCGTCAGAAGCCGCCGGCGCCACTGGGCGGCCAGCTCCGGCGGGCGGCCGGCGCTCGCCGTAGTGGCGGCCAGCGACCAGCCGATATGCTTGCGCGCGCAGCGCATGCCGAGCTCACGCCCGTAATGCGACAACCAGCCTTCATAAAGCTCGATCAGCACGTCGCGCTGCTCGGCCAGCGGCGGATCGTCCGGCACCGCGCCGCTGCGCAGGAAGGCGGCGACCTGACCGGGAAACCACGGGCGCCCCTGTGCGCCACGGCCGATCATCACCCCATCGGCGCCCGAGGCGGCGAGCATCGCCGGCGCCTCCTCCACCGCCACCAGATCGCCATTGGCGAGCACGGGAATGGAAACGGCGTCCTTGACCGCGCGGATCGCCGACCAGTCGGCGCGGCCGGTATAGAACTGGCAGCGCGTACGCCCGTGAATGGTGATCATCTGCACGCCGAGCGCTTCCGCCCGGCGGGCGAGTTCCGGCGCGACAAGCGCGGCGTCGTCCCAGCCGAGCCGGGTCTTCAGCGTGACCGGCACTCGCACCGCCGCCACGACCGCCGCGATGAGGCGGGTGGCGAGATCGAGGTCGCGCAGCAGCGCCGAGCCGGCAAGGCCGGTGGTCACCCGCTTGGCCGGGCAGCCCATATTGATGTCGATCAAGGCCGCCCCGGCGGCTTCCGCGAGGCGGGCGGCGCGGCCCAGCGATTCGGGCTCGTTGCCGGCAAGCTGGACGGCATGGATCGCCACGCCCGCCCCTTCCGCCCGCAGCACGGTCTCCTCATGCCCGGTTTCGAAGGCGCCGGCGGCGACCATTTCCGACACGGCGAGCGCCGCGCCATAGCGCAGCACCATGCGGCGCAGTGGCGCATCGGTGATGCCCGCCATCGGCGCAAGCACCGCCGCACCCGGCACAGCGACGCTGCCGATCTGAAGAGTGCCAATGGGAGAAGACTGAAGGGTCAAGCGGCGATCACTCGATGCACATTAAATAAGCCCGACCAGCGGTGCCTAGATAATAGCCATGCCGAGCGCGTCATCAACCCATGCGAAGGGTGTAAGTCAAATCTTTTGCAAAGACGTGCCGCTTTTGCGCTAAACGAGCCGCGAGGGCAAGTCTGCGCGCGGAAGCGGCAGCCAGCGGAAGGGCGATGCACCAGGCAATGCGGACCGACGTGATCGTGGTTGCGGCCGGCAGCGGGCTGCGAGCGGGCGAGGGCCTTCCCAAGCAATACCGCCTCCTCGGCGGCGCGCCGGTGCTGCGCCGCACGCTCGAAGCGTTTCGCGGCCAGCCCGGCATCCGCCATGTACTGCCGGTGATTTCGGCGGAACACGCGGCCTTGTGCGCGCAGGCGCTGGCGGAGCTTCCGGGCGTGCACGCGCCGGTGACCGGCGGGGCGACGCGGCAGGCCTCGGTGCGGGCGGGGCTGGAAGCGCTGGCGCAGGATCCGCCCGATCTGGTGCTCATTCACGATGCGGCGCGGCCATTCGTCTCGCCCCGGCTGGTGGCGCAGGCGATCGCCACCGCCGCCGCCGAGGGCGCCGCGGTCCCTGCCCTGCCGGTGGTCGACACGCTGAAGGCGGTCGCGCCCCCCGGCCATCTCGCCAGCGGCCCCGACCGCAACGCCGTGCGCGGCGTGCAGACGCCGCAAGCCTTCCGCTACGACCTCATCCTCGCCGCGCATCGGGCGGCTGCGGGAGCGGACGACCTGACCGACGACGCCGCCGTGGCGGAAGCCGCCGGCCACCGCGTCGCCGCCTTCCCCGGCGATCCCGCCAATTTCAAACTGACCACACGCGAGGATTTCGTGACCGCCGAACGTCATCTGCTGGCCGAACTCGCCGATATCCGCACCGCGACCGGCTTCGACGTGCACGCTTTCGGGCCCGGCGACCATGTCATGCTGGGCGGCGTGCGCCTTCCCCACGACTTCGCCCTGGCCGGCCATTCCGATGCCGATGTGGTGCTGCATGCGCTGACCGACGCGCTGCTCGGCACGATCGGCAGCGGTGATATCGGCCATCATTTCCCGCCCTCGGACCCGCAATGGAAGGGCGCGGCCTCCGACCAGTTTCTCGCCCATGCCGCCGCCCTGGTGCGCGCGGCCGGCGGGCGCATCGCCCATCTCGACGCCACGGTGGTCTGCGAGGCGCCGAAGATCGGCCCGCATCGCGAGGCGATGCGCGAGCGGATCGCCGCCATCGTTGACATTGCCGTGGCGCGGGTCAGCGTGAAGGCGACGACCAGCGAAAGGCTGGGCTTCACTGGCCGGCGCGAGGGCATTGCCGCGCTCGCCGCCGCCACGGTCCGCCTGCCCTGGGTGGACTGAGAGGAGCGCCCGATGAGCGAGAGCCATGACGCCATCCAGCTTGCGGCGATGCGGGTGCTCGACCTGTGCCGCGCTCGGGGACTGACCGTCGCCACCGCCGAATCCTGCACCGGGGGACTTGTCGCCGGCGCGCTGACCGAGATTGCCGGTTCGTCCGACGTGGTCGACCGCGGCTTCGTCACCTACTCCAATGCCGCGAAGCGGGAGGTGCTCGGCGTCGCAGCGGCGACGCTCGACCTGCACGGCGCGGTGAGCGAGGAAACCGCGCGCGAGATGGTGGCCGGCCTGCTGCGCGTGGCGAGAACCTCGCTCGGCGTTTCCGTCACCGGCATAGCCGGGCCGGGCGGCGGCTCGGAAGCGAAGCCGGTCGGCCTCGTTCATTTCGCCGCCGGCACCGCCACGGGGAAGCTGATCACGCGGCGGGAGATCTTCACCGGCCAGGATCGCGCCGGCGTGCGCCGTCTCTCCGTGCTCACGGCGCTGGCCATGCTGGCGGAACTCGCCGGCGCCGCCGACTGACCGAACCGCGCGGCGCCCGCATAAGCGGCTTGCATTCTCGGCGCGGAGACGCACTCTCACCTGATCACGGAAACGGATGGCGGCGCGGATGCGGCTGGCGGTTGTCTCGCACATACCGGTCTATCCCACCACGGCCGGCAATCGGGCGCGCGTGCTCGGCCTGATTCAGGCGCTGCAGGAACTCGGCCATGAGGTGATCTTCATCCAGATTCCCAGCGGCCCCTATGACGCGCCGGAAAGCGCCGCCCGCCATGAAGCGCTGGTCGGCGCGGGCAATTTTTACGACCTGACCCGGCTATCCGCGCCGGCGCGGCTCGCCAAATGGCTGAAGGCGTTCCCGGTCCGGGCGGTGTCGCGCCTGTCCAAGCTGGCGCGCATCGACACGCCCTGGCGCTACTGGCGCCCGCTCGATTCGCATATATCAGGCGAAACCGTCCGGGCGGCGCAGGCGATCATCCACACGCGCGGCTGCGAGGCGTGCATCGTGGAATATGTCTTCCATTCCGCCGTTCTCGTCGGCCTGCCCGGGCAGGTGCGCAAACTGATCGACACCCATGACCAATTCTCCAACCGGCATGTCGGCTACGCCGCCACTGGCCTCGGCGATTCCTACTGGGTGTCGCTGCGCCCGCGGGCCGAGCGGCGGGGGCTGGCGCGCGCTGACGGCGTGCTCGCCATTCAGGAGGCCGAGGCGGCAGCCTTCGCCGCCATGCTGCGGGGCGAACCGCACGCGCCGCTTGTGCGGGTGGTGAGCCATTTCCTGCCCCGCACGGATGACCCCACGCCCGGCCACGTATTGCCCAGCTCCGTCTTGCCGGGCCCCCCGCACCGGGCGACCTTTGTCGCCTCGTCCAACAGCGCCAATGTTCAGGCGCTGGCGCTGTTTCTGGAGCGGGGCCTGCCGGAGGTGATCCGCCGCGACCCGGAATTCCGCCTGTTGCTCGCCGGCGCGATCTGCGCCGCCGTGCCGGACCATCCGCGCGTCGACAAATTCGGCCGCTTCGACCGGCTGGGCGATGTCTTTGCGCGCGCGCCGATCTCGCTCAACCCGGTGCTGAGCGGCTCCGGCATCTCGGTGAAGGCGCTGGAATCGCTGGCTGCGGGTGCCCCTGTGATCGCCACAGAGACCGGCGCACGCGGGCTCGGCGCGCTCGCCGGCGACGGTCTGCGCATCCTGCCCGATGGCGACTGGAGCGCCTATGCCGACGCGCTGTGCGCGCTGACCCTCGACCCCGAGCGCTGCGCCCGCGAAGGGACGCAGGCGCGCCTTGCAGCGGCGGACTGGAACCAGCGCCAGCGCGCAGGGCTGGAGAGGCTGCTGAAACAGGAGGGGCCCTCTACCCTGCGCGCATAGCTGACCCAGCACATCATGATCACGCTTCGTGTAACCATTTGAATAATTGCCCTTCGGAAGGAATGACAAATCACCATGCGGGACAATCGCCCAACCATTGTCTGCATTGCTACTAACGGATTCCATCGACTTTGGCTTGATTGTATAGAAAGTCAGAAACGTTACGCTGAAAGGTATGGCTTTTATCACCATTTATTGACAACCAATCCGAATCCCGACCTGACGCCGTACTGGTCGAAAGTGCAGGTGTGCATTGACATTCTATCGACAGGACGCGATGTCTTGTTAATTGACTCCGATGCGTACATACGAGAAACCACACCACGTTTTACGGACTTAATAAACGAACACAGCGATCATGACATATTCATTGCCAATGGATCATCGGGGCGACCAAATTCAGGAGTTGTTATTTTCCGTGGCGGCAACGAATCTATGTCCACCCGTTTTTTGGACGAATGCCTGTCGAATAAAGACATAATTATTCCTGTGGAAGACAGGGTAACACTTGGAGATCGGATCACGGAGTATGGCGAAAATGGTCATTTTATCCATTTTCTGAAAAAGACCAATTTCGCCGAAAAGACCAAAATATTAGATGAACGATGGAATAAAATCGTGCCTCCGGCACTCCCTGATGATTTCATCATCCATTACACCGGGCCGATGCGTCGCCGCGGCGGGGCGATGGATGGCTGTATTTCTTTTCTTCGCGGGACCGGAGCGTGTCGCTCTCTTGGTTTTTTCGACAGGCTGAGCCGAGAGTATTATCGAGTCCGCTGGCTTCTTGTTAAGATCGCGAATCGCATTCCTCTTTTCGGTAGACTTCTGAATTTTATTGCGGATTTATTGATCGGCCGATCCGACACAACGCCTATGACAACACCATTCAGTTCGGCAGGCGCAGTCTGGAAATTCGAATATTCGTTATCATTGCTTGAGCACCCCACAACGCTGGTCGCCCGACAAATTCTTGGCCCGGGGGATGTTGCTGTTGATGGCGGCGCCCATGTCGGGTACTTCACCCGCCAGTTTGCGAGCGCTACGGGAAGCAGCGGCCGCATAGTCGCGATTGAGGCGCACCCGGAAAACGCTGCACGCCTTCGCTCAAACATGCGCGATCTACAGGTCACAGTCATTGAGAACGCCATAACGGAGGAGGCTCGTGACGTCTACCTGCACAGTGGAGGGGGACACTCAAATCATTCGCTTGTCGAATTGACCGGCATTCATACGACAAGACTGACGGTAGCAGGGCGACGCCTTGACGATATACTATCGTCTCTCGATATAGCGACAGTTGACCTAATAAAGCTGGACATAGAAGGCTTCGAGATCGACGCCCTGCGCAGTCTAGGTACATATCTTTCCGAAGGACGCATTCGTTATATTCTAATCGAGATCAGCCCGGACATCCTGGAGCGGCGCGGGATGGATGCCGAGATGATATCTGCGCTTCTATATGACAATGGATTTATTTTGAGAGAGATTAGGGACGATTACACATTTGGCCCACGAGGTTTCATAAATACGCGCACGACGCAGAACTATATAGCAGCCAACGAAATTGGCTGGACATATTTGTTTAACAGAATATCATTACATCGAAAGTAGTATTGTATCATACCATTCCCTTTTTCAATCGGTAATGATGGCCCGAGTCTTATGGAGATATTTTACTGGAAGTCTCCAAATGGCAATGTCGGCGACGACCTGAATCCGTGGCTCTGGCCCCGGCTATTTGGCCGCGAGTTTCTTGAGCACGCTGCGGGCCGGCGCTTCTTCGGAATCGGCTCGGTTCTCGACGAGCGGGTGTTCTGCCAGCCGCACCCGAACGGTGCGACAGTCTTTGGTGCGGGCATGAGGGGGCCGATGAAAGCTATGCCTCTTCGCCCCGATGTCGATATCCGCTTCGTGCGCGGCCCATTGAGCTCTGCGGCTCTCTCGGCGATGGGATATGGGGAGATAGAGCATATCAGCGACCCGGCGGTCCTGACGCCGCTTTATTCGACCGTCGCTCCGGAAAGCTCGGCGTGCTTTAATCCGCCCTCGCCAGCCCAGCAGCCGCCGCCGGCCCGACGATCTTCGTCGCTTTTCATCCCCTATTTCGATACGCCGGTGAACGTCATTGAACGGGTATGCCGTGACACCGGCCTTCAGCCGTTGCCGATCACCTCCGGCGTCGATCGGTTCATCGCAACGCTGAAAACGGCGGACAAAGTCGTCACCGAGGCCATGCATGGCGCCATCCTCGCTGACGCCTTCCGTATTCCTTGGGCTCCATGCCGTATAAGCAGCGGACCCACGGAAGGGAGAACCAGCCAATTCAAATGGGATGACTGGCGCAGGAGCCTCGGTCTCGAACCCGCGTCCATTGTCAGTTCGCTACCCTATGGAGTGATTGAACGCCTGCCGGATCGGTATCGCCGCCAACTGAAAGGGCTCGCAACCGTACGCGCGTCGGAAACGGTGATGCGGGTCCTGAGGGATGACCGATGGCATTTAAGCCGTGACAGCATCCTGAAGACGGCCCAGGATCGCATATTGGAACAGGCGCATCGGCTGGCCCGCTCCCCCTACCCCACCTCGGCCCGCCGGCCGTAAACCTCGTCGGCGCGGTGCTCGAAGGCTTCGGCGAAGCGGCGGAAGGCGGCGTCGAACATCGCGCCCATCAACAGGCCAAGCGTGCGGGAGCGGAACTCATAGGCGATGTAGAAATCGACCTCGCTCGCCGCCTCGCCGTCGGGCCGGAAGCTCCAGCGGTTCTCCAGCCGGCTGAACGGCCCGTCGAGATATTCCACGACAATGGACAGGCGCGGCCGGTCGAGCGTCACCCGGCTGGTGAAGCTCTCGCGGAACATCTTGTAGGCCACGCTCATATCGGCGACGAGGATGTCGACGCCCTCCCCGCTCGCCACGCGGCGGCGCACATGCAGGCTCTCGCACAGCGGCACGAATTCCGGGTAGCGCTCCACATCCGCCACCAGGTCGAACATGTCGGTGGCGGAGTGGCGCACGCGCCTTTTATTGGTGAAGGACGGCATGGTCAGGCGGGAACCGCCGCGGCCGCCACACCCGCCCCCACGGCCGCCTTGCCGGCCCGCGCCGCGCGCAGCCGGGCGAAATCCTCGCCGGCATGGTGGGAGGAGCGCGTCAGCGGGCTCGACGACACCATGAGGAAGCCCTTGGCATAGGCCACCGTCTCGTAGGATTTGAACTCCTCCGGCGTCACGAAGGCCATCACAGGGTGGTGCTTGCGGGTCGGCTGCAGATACTGGCCGATGGTCATGAAGTCGATATCGGCGGAGCGCAGATCGTCCATGAGCTGCAGCACCTCGTGCCGCACCTCCCCAAGCCCGACCATGATGCCGGACTTGGTGAAGATGGACGGGTCGAGTTCCTTCACCCGCTGCAGCAGCCGCAGCGAATGGAAATAGCGCGCGCCCGGCCGCACCTTCAGATAGAGCGAGGGCACGCATTCCAGATTGTGGTTGAACACGTCCGGCCGCGCCGCCACTACCACCTCCAGCGCCCCCTCCTTGCGCAGGAAATCGGGAGTGAGGATTTCGATCGTCGTGGTCGGGCTGGTGGCGCGGATGGCGCGGATGGTGCGGGCGAAATGCGCGGCGCCGCCATCGGCGAGATCGTCGCGGTCGACCGAGGTGACGACGACATGTTCGAGGCCCAGCCGGGCCACCGCATCCGCCACCTTCTGCGGCTCGTCGCGGTCGAGCGGGCCGGGCATGCCGGTGCGGACATTGCAGAAGGCACAGGCGCGGGTGCAGGTGTCGCCCATGATCATGAAGGTGGCGTGCTTCTTCTGCCAGCACTCACCGATATTCGGGCAGCTCGCCTCCTCGCACACGGTGACGAGGCCGTTGGCGCGCACGATATTCGCGGTTTCCTGCCAACCCGGCGTGCCGGGCGCGCGCACGCGGATCCATTCCGGCTTCTTCAGAACAGGTGTTTCCGCCCGCTTCGCCTTCTCGGGATGGCGGGGCTTTTCGAGAGCGCGATTGAGCGTGTTGAGAACGACGACCATGGGCGGCTTTCCCGGACCGCAGGGCCATCATGGCCGTTGCGGTCCCTTCTGGTTCGGGGGCGAGGCGACGCGGGCGGCGCCGCTTCACGAGACCTGCGTCAGCGCCGGAACAGGCCGAGCAGGAACAGCAGCACGATGGCGCCGACCGTCGAGACGATCAAGCTCCCGATCCACCCGGCCTCGACATTGATGTTCAGCGCGGTGAACAGCACCGCGCCGAGAAACGAGCCGATGATGCCGACGATGAGATTGGTCAGCAGCCCATGGCTGCGCCCCAGCGACTTTTCGGCGATCCAGCCGGCGAGAATGCCGATGATGATCGCCCCGAAGAACCCCACGCCCGTCATTTCACGCCCCCATCAGGCCCATGTTGCACATGCATGTGGCGTTCCGCGCGGCCGAGAACAAGGGCGGCAGGCAGCCGCCCCTCCCTCAGACGTGGATCGCCCGCCCATAGGCGCTGAGCACGCTCTCATGCATCGTTTCAGAAACCGTCGGGTGCGGGAAGACCGCGTTGATCAGCTCTTCCTCGGTGGTTTCCAGATTCATCGCCAGCACGAAGCCCTGAATGAGCTCGGTGACCTCGGCGCCGACGAGATGCGCGCCGAGCAGGCGGCCGGTCTTGGCGTCGAAAATGGTCTTCACCAGCCCGTCCGGCTCGCCCAGCGCCACCGCCTTGCCATTGCCGATGAAGGGGAAGCGGCCGACCTTGATCTCAAAGCCGGCTTCCTTCGCCTTTTTCTCGGTGAGGCCGACGGAAGCGATCTGCGGCATGCAGTAGGTGCAGCCGGGAATCATCAGCTTGTCCATGGCATGGGCATGCTTGCCGGCGATGGCTTCCGCCGCGATCACGCCTTCATGCTCGGCCTTGTGCGCCAGCATGGGCGGGCCGGCGACATCGCCGATGGCCCACACGCCCGGCACATTGGTGCGGCACAGGCCGTCCACCACCACGCAGCCGCGGTCGGTCTTCACGCCCAGCGTCTCAAGGCCGAGATTCTCGATATTGCCGACCACACCGACGGCGGAAATCAGCCGCTCGGCGGTGAGGGTCTCGACCTTGCCGTCGGCGGTCTCGATGGTGGCGGTGACGCTGTCCGCGCCCTTCACCACTTTGGAGACCTTGGCGCCGGTGAGAATCCTGATGCCCTGCTTCTCGAAGCGCTTGCGCGCGTGCTCGGCGATCTCGGCATCTTCGACGGGCAGGATCTGCGGCAGCAGCTCGACGATGGTCACGTCCGAGCCCATCGTCTTGTAGAAGGTGGCGAATTCGACGCCGATGGCGCCTGAGCCCATGATCAGCAGCGATTTCGGCACGCTCGCCGGGGCCAGCGCCTCGAAATAGGTCCAGATCAGCTTCTTGTCCGGCTCGATGCCCGGCAGCGCGCGAGGACGGGCGCCGGTGGCGATGACGATGTTCTTGGCGGTGTACTCCCCCGCCGCCAGCGCGCCCTTCGGCGCCGGCTCGGCCACAGCCGCCACCGTCACCTTGCCCGGCGCGGTCAGGGTCGCCTGGCCCCAGATCACATCGACCTTGTTCTTCTTCAACAGGAAGCCGACGCCATTGCTCATCTGCGCCGCGATGCCGCGCGAGCGCTTGACCACGCCGGAGATGTCGACGCCGAACTTCTCGGCGACGAGACCGTAATCCTTGGCGTGCTCGATATAGTGGTAGATCTCCGCCGAGCGCAGCAGCGCCTTGGCCGGGATGCAGCCCCAGTTCGGGCAGATGCCGCCAATATGGGTGCGCTCGATGACGCCGACCTTGAGGCCGAGCTGCGCGGCGCGGATCGCCCCGACATAGCCGCCGGGGCCGGAGCCGATGAAGAGAACGTCGTAGTTTGCAGCCATGATCGTTCCTCAGACCAGCATCGACATGGGCTTTTCGATGATCGCCTTGAAGGCGCCGATCAGCTGCGCGCCCATGGCGCCGTCCATCACCCGGTGGTCGCAGGAGATGGTGACGGTCATCACGGTGGCGACGGCCAGTTCGCCCTTCTTCACCACCGCCCGCTGCTCGCTGGCGCCCACCGCGAGAATGGTGGCGTGCGGCGGGTTGATGATGGCGGTGAAGTCCTTGATGCCGAACATGCCGAGATTGGAGATCGCCGAGGAGCCGCCCTGATATTCGTGCGGCATCAGCTTCTTGTTGCGGGCGCGGGCGGCGAAGTCGCGGGTCTCGTTGGAGATCGCCGACAGCGTCTTGGTCTCGGCCTTGCGGATGATCGGCGTCAGCAGGCCCTTGCCGCCGTCGATCGCCACCGCGACGCCGATATCGGAATGCTTGAGCTTGAGGTAGCGGTCGCCGCCCCACACCATGTTCGCATCCGGCACCTGCTGGAAGGCGAGCGCATAGGCCTTGATGACGAAGTCGTTGACCGAGAGCTTGTAAGCCGGCTTGCCGTCCTTCTCCGGCGCCGCCTTGTTCAGCTCCTCGCGCAGCTTCAACAGCGCGTCCACGTCGCAATCGACGGTGAGGTAGAAGGTCGGCACCGTCTGCCGCGCCTCGGTCATGCGCTGGGCGATGACGCGGCGCATGGCGTCGAGCGGCACTTCCTCATAGGTGCCGGCCTCGTAGAAGGTCTTCACCTGCTCCAACAGCGCGCTGTTCGACACCGGCGCCGGCGCGGCGGCCGGGGCGGACGTGGGAGCGGACGCGGCGGCAGCGGGGGCCTTGGCGGCGCCGCCGGCGGGAACAGCCTCGACATCGGCGGCAACGACGCGACCATGCGGGCCGGAGCCCTTCACCGCAGCGAGGTCGACGCCCTTCTCCTTGGCGAGGCGACGCGCCAGCGGCGAGGCGAACACACGCTCGCCGGACGCGGCGGGAGCGGGAGCCGCCGCAGGGGCGGGAGCGGCCGGGGCAGCGGGTGCCGGCGCGGCTTCCGCCTTCGGCGCCTCAGCCTTGGGAGCCTCAGCCTTGGGGGCTTCCGCCGACGCCTTGGCCGGGGCCGCGCCGCCGCCGGCGGCCACAGCGCTCACATCCTCGCCCTCGGTGGCGAGCACGGCGATGAGCTGGTTCACCGGCACATCGGCGGTGCCTTCCGGCACCACGATCTTCGCCAGCGTGCCCTCGTCAATGGCCTCGACCTCCATCGTGGCCTTGTCGGTCTCAATTTCGGCGATGACATCGCCGGGAGCGACCTTGTCGCCCTCCTTCTTCAGCCATTTGGCGAGATTGCCCTTCTCCATGGTGGGGGAGAGGGCCGGCATCAGGATTTCGACGGGCATGGCGCTTCTCCGACCTCAGCGATAGGTGACGGCGCGGGCAGCGTCGATGACGTCCTGCACCGACGGCAAGGCCAGCTTCTCCAGATTGGCGGCATAGGGCATGGGCACATCCTTGCCGGTCACCCGCAGCACCGGGGCGTCCAGATAGTCGAACGCCTTTTCCATGAGCTGGGCGACGATCTCGGCGCCGACGCCGGCCTGCGGCCAGCCTTCCTCCACCGTCACGCAGCGCCCGGTCTTCTGCACCGAGGCGACGATGGCGGGCACATCCATCGGGCGGATGGTGCGCAGGTCGATGACTTCCGCCTCAATGCCGAGCTTGGCGAGTTCCTCCGCCGCCTTGAGCGCGTAGCTCATGCCGATCGACCAGGACACCAGCGTCACGTCCTTGCCGGGTCGGGCGATCTTCGCCTTGCCGATGGGGAGGACGAAATCATCGAGCTTCGGCACCGGCGAGGAGTGGCCGTAGAGAATCTCGTTCTCAAGGAAGATGATCGGGTTGGGATCGCGGATCGCCGCCTTGAGCAGGCCCTTGGCGTCCGCCGCCGTATAGGGCGCGATCACCTTGAGGCCGGGGATGTGGCTGTACCAGGCGGTGTAGTCCTGGCTGTGCTGGGCGGCGACGCGGGCCGCTGCGCCGTTGGGACCACGGAACACGATGGAGCAGCCGATCTGGCCGCCGGACATATAGTGGGTCTTGGCGGCGGAGTTGATGATCTGGTCGATCGCCTGCATGGCGAAATTGAAGGTCATGAACTCGACGATGGGCTTCAGCCCGGCCATCGCCGCGCCGACGCCGACACCGGCGAAGCCGTGCTCGGTGATCGGCGTGTCGATGACGCGGCGGGCGCCGAATTCCTGCAGCAGGCCCTGGGTGATCTTGTAGGCGCCCTGATATTCCGCGACTTCCTCGCCCATGACGAACACGTCGCCGTCGCGGCGCATTTCCTCGGCCATGGCGTCGCGCAGCGCCTCGCGCATGGTCTGGCTGACGACCTCCGTGCCCGCGGGAACGTCCGGCTCAGGCAGCGCCTCCGGCTGGGGCGGGGCGGCGACGGCGGAATTGACAACGGCGAGCGTCGCCGGGGCGGAGGCGGTGACCGGGGAAGGCTCGACCGGCGCGGCGGCGACCGGAGGCGCGGACTCGGCGGCCTGCGGGCGGGGCGTCAAGATGGCGCCCGCCTCCTCGCCCTCGGCGAGAATGACGGCGATCGGGGTGTTCACCGCCACATCCTGCGTGCCCTCCGGCACCAGGATCTTGCCGAGGGTGCCCTCGTCAATGGCCTCGACTTCCATCGTGGCCTTGTCGGTCTCGATCTCGGCGATCACGTCGCCGGACCGGACCTGATCGCCCTCTTTCTTGAGCCACTTGGCGAGGTTGCCCTTCTCCATCGTCGGCGAGAGGGCAGGCATGAGAACTTCGGTCGGCATGGCGGCGTTCCCCAGGAAACGTGCGTCAAGAAACGTGCGTCAAAAATCGCGCGTCACGGCGTCGGTGCCGGAAGCACCAGAGTGAGATTGCTGTAGACGGCCATCGAGGCGATGGCGACGAGAAGGGCGGCGAAGAAGGCGACCAGCATCTTGTTCAGCAGCGTTGCCTCGGCCGGAGCGGCGCCCGCCATCTGCCGCGCCCCGAACGGCCAGAACAGTGCTCCGACGATGCCCCCGGAGGAGGCGCCGGACACCCGGACGATGCCGATCGCCACCCGCGCGGCGAGCACCCAGAGAACCACCGCCGCCGAGACACCGGCGACGAGGGTGACCCAGAAGAAACCGGCCAGCATGGACCCGCGCTCAGCGCAGAATGTCGGTGTAGAGCTCGGACGGGTCCGGCTCCGGATCGGCGCTGGCGAAATCCGCCGCCCCGTTCATCAGGTCACGCAGTTCGGCGTCGATCGCCTTCAGCTCTTCCTCGGTGGCCCACTTCTTTTCCAGCAGCCGGCTGCGCACCTGCTCGATCGGATCGTGCTCGGTGCGCATCTTCTGCACCTCCTCCTTCGACCGGTACTTGGCCGGATCGGACATGGAGTGGCCGCGATAGCGGTAGGTGAGCATTTCGAGGATATAGGGGCCCTTGCCGGAGCGGGCGAATTCCACCGCGCGCTCGCCGGCGGCCTGCACCGCCCGCACATCCATGCCGTCGACTTGCTCGCCGGGAATGTTGAAGGAGGAGCCACGCTTGGAGAAATCGGTCTGGGCGGAGGCGCGGTTCACCGCGGTGCCCATGGCGTATTTATTGTTCTCGATGATGTAGACGACCGGCAGCTTCCAGAGCTCCGCCATGTTGAAGCTCTCATAGACCTGGCCCTGATTGGCGGCGCCGTCGCCGAAATAGGCCAGGGTCACATTGCCGTTGTCGCGGTAATGATTGGCGAAGGCGAGGCCGGTGCCGAGCGAGACCTGGGCGCCGACAATGCCGTGGCCACCGAAAAAGCCCTTCTCGATGCTGAACATGTGCATCGAGCCGCCCTTGCCCTTGGAATAGCCGCCGCGCCGGCCGGTGAGTTCGGCCATGACGCCCTTCGGATCCATGCCGCAGGCGAGCATGTGGCCATGGTCGCGATAGCCGGTGATGACCTGGTCGCCCTCCTTGAGGGCCGCCTGCATGCCGACGACGACGGCCTCCTGGCCGATATAGAGATGGCAGAAGCCACCGATGAGGCCCATGCCGTAGAGCTGGCCGGCCTTTTCCTCGAAGCGGCGGATTTCCAGCATCCGGCGATAGGCGTCGAGCTCCTGCTCCTTGGTGAACTCGGCGACCGCCGTCGGCTTGTCGGTCCGGCGGGCCGAACCCTTGGCTGCGGCCCGGGCCGGTGCTTTCGCGGCGGGGGCTCTTCCAGTGGCCGATTTGTTGGCGGCAACTACCATGGCGCATCCTCAGCTCGGGGACAAAGTCGGCACGTTAATAACGCACCTTTGGCCGCCGCGCTACGCGCTGAACGCAATGCTGCGACGCACAACATGTTGCGCGCGCAATGGTTTCGGCATTTGAACTGATATTCGGTTCAGAACTCGATTTAGCTCAAATTCAGTTAAGCCGCTGGAATAGCGAGGTTTCCACTGCATCATTTCCTGGCATGCCAGGAAATGGGCCACCCGATGAATTTTCGGTCAGTTGGCCTGAGTGCCGGCCGGCACGCGCAACAGCACCAGATCCCTGGGGTGAATGAGGTTCAGCAATTCCCGCGCCTGCTCGTCGAGCATGTCGGCATCGACCAGATCGGGCGACATCAGCGCCACCTTGGCCTGTAGCGCCTTGCGCTGGGCGCGCAGCTTGTCGCGCTCCTGCGTCAGCTCGGCATGCTGCTGCTCGAAGGTGCGGCGGGCGAGCAGGCCATATTGGCCATTATAGCCCTGGAAGGCGAAATAGGCGATCAGCGCCGCCGCTCCGAGGTGGAGAATGACGGTCTGAAAGAAGGAGCGCCAGCGGGTGCGAATGATCATGTCCCGCAGCCTAGATTGCCCCGGTTGAGGCGCGGTTAACGCTAATGCCGGGGAACGCTTCTTTCCGCGCCGTGCCCGCCTCGGCGGGCCTCGGCACGCTCCGCTTCCGGCAGGGCGCGATGGCGGGAACGTGACCTCGCCGCCTGCCTGTCGCTACCGGCCTCTGTGCGGTTGTGGACAGAGCCCGCCGGTGCCCCGTGCTAGCGTCGGTGTTGCCAAGCCGGCGTGGATCCGACGCCGTGCCTGAACCGGAGCAGCTTCCCCGGTGGTTCCGGCTCCGGCCGGACGCACGGAGGCCGACGCATGACCCGTAACAATGAGGAACGAGCCCGCGCCCTTTGCGCCATGGATGCGCGCATGGCGGCGGTGCCGACATCCGAGATTCCCGCGCTCGTGGAGCGCCTGTGGCCCATTACCGCGCTGGAGATCAGCGGCGGCGTGCTGGAGCCCGACGCGCCTCAGGTCGCCGACCTCCAGCGCCTGAAGGCGGAATATGAACGCCTGAAGCGGTGAGGCGGGGCCTTCGGCCCCCTCCCCGCGCTCCCGCCGGCGCCCATCACCACCCCATCAGCGCCAATGAAAAAGGCCCCCGCCACGAGGACGGGGGCCTTCTCAATTCGGGAGCGGGCTGCCCTGTGTCAGGCCAGCGCCTTCAGCGCCGCGCGGCCGGCATAGATCGCCTGCGGGCCCAGTTCCTGCTCGATGCGCAGAAGCTGGTTGTACTTGGCGGTGCGGTCCGAGCGGGCCAGCGAGCCGGTCTTGATCTGCCCGCAATTCGTCGCCACCGCGAGGTCGGCGATGGTCGAATCCTCGGTCTCGCCGGAGCGGTGCGACATGACGGCGGTGTAGCCGGCCTTGTGCGCCATCTCCACCGCGTTCAGCGTCTCGGTGAGCGAGCCGATCTGGTTGACCTTGACGAGGATCGAGTTGGCGACGCCCTGCTTGATGCCGGCCGACAGGCGGGTGACATTGGTGACGAACAGATCGTCACCCACCAATTGGCACTTGGAGCCGATGGTGTCGGTGAGCAGCTTCCAGCCCTCCCAGTCGTCCTCGGCCATGCCGTCCTCGACGGTGCAGATCGGGTAGCGGCCGACGAGATCGGCGAGATACTTCACCTGCGCCTCGATATCGCGCACGGCGCCCTCGCCCTCATAATCATACTTGCCGTTCTTGAAGAACTCGGTCGCGGCGCAGTCGAGGCCGATGAACACATCCTCGCCCGGCTTGTAGCCGGCGGTCTCGATCGCCTTGACGACAAAGGCGAGCGCGGCGTCGGCGGACGGCAGGTTCGGGGCGAAGCCGCCCTCGTCGCCCACATTGGTGTTGTGGCCGGCGTCTTTCAGCGCCTTCTTCAGCGTGTGGAAGATTTCCGCGCCGGTGCGCAGGCCTTCGGCGAAAGTCGGGGCGCCGACCGGCAGGATCATGAATTCCTGGAAGTCGATCGGGTTGTCGGCATGGGCGCCGCCATTGATGATGTTCATCATCGGCACCGGCAGGGTGCGGGCGTTGACGCCGCCGACATAGCGGTAGAGCGGCAGGTCGCGAGCGGCGGCGGCCGCCTTGGCCAGTGCCAGCGAGACGCCGAGAATGGCGTTGGCGCCGAGGCGCGACTTGTTCGGCGTGCCGTCGAGCTCGATCAGAATCTGGTCGATGGCCGGCTGGTCCTCGGCGTCCATGCCGCCAATGGCGTCGAAGATCTCGCCATTGACCGCCTCGACGGCCTTCAGCACGCCCTTGCCGAGATAGCGCGCCTTGTCGCCGTCGCGCAGTTCGACAGCTTCATGCGCGCCAGTGGAAGCGCCGGAGGGGACGGCGGCGCGGCCCTGCGAGCCGTCTTCCAGCATCACATCCACCTCGACGGTGGGATTGCCGCGGCTGTCCAGGATTTCACGCCCAACGATATCGACGATGGCGGTCATACGTTTCCCCAATGCTTGGCTCGGTCAGGATGGTCGAGGCGCTTCTACTCCGGCCATGTGACATGCGAAAGAGGTGCCAGCGACATATGGCCCGCCCCGCCCCCCGAAGGAGCCCCCGACATGACCGACATCACCGAGGCCACGACCCTGCTCGGCCGCCCGGCCGCCCTGCCCGCCAGCCCCGACGAGGCGGTGCTGGAAAAGGTGCCGAACCCGCATCCCGGCACGAATTACCTCGCCCGCTTCACCGCGCCCGAATTCACCTCGCTCTGCCCGGTGACCGGGCAGCCGGACTTTGCCCAACTGGTGATCGACTATGTGCCGGAGGGCTGGCTGGTCGAATCGAAATCGCTGAAGCTCTATCTCGGCAGCTTCCGCAACCATGGCGCCTTCCATGAGGACTGCACCGTCGCCATCGGCCTGCGTCTGCATGGCCTGCTCAGCCCGCGCTGGCTGCGGATCGGCGGCTATTGGTACCCGCGCGGCGGCATCCCGATCGACGTGTTCTGGCAGAGCGGCGCCCCGCCGGAGGGCGTGTGGCTGCCCGACCAGGGCGTCGCGCCCTATCGCGGGCGGGGATGAGAGCCGCACACCGTCATCCCGGACGGCCACAGGCCGATCCGGGATCGCTCTCCATGACGAGAGCGGCACGCGATCCCGGCTCTCGCGACGCCGGGATGACGGAAAAGAAACGAGCGCCTTAACGCGCCGTCGCCCCTACTCGACCGTCACCGATTTGGCGAGGTTGCGCGGCTGGTCCACATCCGTGCCCATCACCACGGCGGTGTGATAGGCGAGCAACTGGATCGGAATGGCATAGACCAGCGGGGTGATGAACGCATTCATGTCCGGCAGCACCAGCGTCGCCTCGGTCTCCAGCGCCGCGTGCTTCGCGCCGGCCTCGTCGGTGATGAGGATGATGCGTCCGCCGCGCGCCGCCACTTCCTGCATGTTGGACATGGTCTTCTCGAACACGCCATCATAGGGGGCGATCACCACCACCGGCATGTTCTCGTCGATCAGCGCGATCGGCCCGTGCTTGAGTTCGCCGGCCGGGTAGCCCTCGGCGTGGATATAGGAGATTTCCTTGAGCTTCAGCGCCCCTTCCATCGCCAGCGGGAAGGAGGTGCCACGGCCGAGATAGAGCACATCCTTGGTCTTGGCGAAGGAACGGGCGAGGTGCTCGATGTCCGGGCCGAGATCGAGCGCGCGATTCATCAGCCGCGGCACTTCCACCAGCGCGTGGACGAGGCCACGCTCCTCCTCGGCCGAGATCACGCCGCGCGCGCGCCCCGCCGCCACCGCCAGCGCGGCCAGCGTCGCAAGCTGGCAGGTGAAGGCCTTGGTGGAGGCAACGCCGATCTCCGGCCCGGCCAGCGTCGGCAGCACCGCATGCGCCTCGCGGGCGATGGTCGAGGTCGGCACGTTGACCACCGCGAGAAGGTTCTGCTTCTCCTGCCCGGCATAGCGCAGCGAAGCGAGAGTGTCGGCGGTCTCGCCGGACTGCGAGATGACGACGGCGAGGCCATTGGCCGGCAGCGGCGCCTCGCGGTAGCGGAACTCGGACGCCACGTCGATCTCGACCGGCAGCCGCGCATAGCGCTCGAACCAGTATTTGGCGATCAGCCCGGCATAATAGGCGGTGCCGCAGGCGGCGATCGACACGCGCTCCAGCCGGGCGAGGTCGAAGGGCAGCGGCGGGAGCTGCACGGTGTCGTTCGCCATGTCGAGATAATGCGCCAGCGTGTGCGCCACGACTTCGGGCTGCTCATGCATCTCCTTGGCCATGAAGTGGCGGAAATTGCCCTTCTCGACCAGGAAGGCGGTCGCCGTGGTCTTCTGCACCGCGCGCTCGACCACCCGATTGGACGAATCGCGGATCTCGATGCCCTTCGCCCGCAGCACCGCCCAGTCGCCATCGTCGAGATAGGCGATGGTGTCGGTGAAGGGCGCCAGCGCGATGGCGTCGGAGCCGAGATACATCTCGCCCCGGCCATAGCCGATGGCGAGCGGGCTGCCCTTGCGGGCGCCGATCAGCAGATCCTCGTCACCCTCGAACAGGAAACCGAGCGCGAAGGCGCCCTGAAGACGCGGCAGCGCCGCCGCCACCGCCTCGGCCGGGCTGCGGCCGGCGCGCAATTCGCGGGTGACGAGATGGGCGACGACTTCGGTATCCGTCTCGCTTTCGAAATTGGCGCCGGAGGCGAGAAGTTCGTCGCGGAGCTGGCGGAAATTCTCGATAATCCCGTTATGCACCACCGCCACTTCGGTGGTGGCGTGCGGGTGGGCATTGGCGACGCTGGGCCGGCCATGGGTCGCCCAGCGCGTATGGCCGATGCCGATGCGCCCGTCGAGCGGCGCCTGGCGCAGCACATCCTCCAGATTGCGCAGCTTGCCCTCGGCGCGGCGGCGGGCAATGTGCCCGCCTTCCAGCGCCGCGATGCCGGCGGAATCATAGCCGCGATATTCCAGCCGCTTGAGCGACTCGACCAGCCGGTCCGCAACCGGCTCGGTGCCGACAATGCCGATGATTCCACACATGAGCCGGGCCCTTTCGTGAAGCGACGATCCGCGAGGCTACAGCGCCGGGTTTAACCGGGCGTCACCCGAGCGCCGAAATCAATTCCGGTGTCGCTTCGTATCGCCGGCTTCGTGTCATTTCTTCGGCGCGAGCCCGGCGGAGAGCCGCGCGCGCAGCCGCGCCGCCAGCCCCGGCTTGTTGACCTGCCGCGCCCGGCCGATGGCGAGCGCGTCCGCCGGCACGTCGTCGGTGATGACAGAGCCTGTGCCGATATAGGCGCCGTCGCCGACGCTCACCGGGGCCACCAGCAGGCTGTTGGTGCCGACAAAGGCGTTGGCGCCGATGGTGGTGCGGTGCTTGCGGTATCCGTCATAATTGCAGGTGATGGTGCCAGCGCCGATATTGGTGTTCGCCCCGACGCTGGAATCCCCGACATAGGCCAGATGGTTGACCTTGGCGCCGGCGCCGAGCTCGGCAGCCTTGATCTCCACGAAATTGCCGACATGCACCCCCTGCCCAAGCGCCGCCCCGGGCCGCAGCCGGGCGAAGGGGCCGACAATGGCGCCCGGCCCGACATGGGCGCCTTCCACATGGCTGAAGGCGCGGATGGTGGCGCCGTCCTCCACCCGCACGCCGGGGCCGAACACGACATTCGGCTCGACGATCACATCGCGGCCGAAGCAGGTGTCGGCGGAGAGGAACACCGTCTGCGGCGCCACCAGCGTCACCCCGGCCTCCAGCGCCCGCGCGCGCAGCCGCTGCTGCAGGATCGCCTCGGCCTCGGCGAGTTGGGCGCGACTATTGACCCCGGCCACCTCCTCCGCCGCGACCTCGCAGACGCCGGCGGCGCGCCCCTCAGCGCGCGCGATGGCGACCACATCGGTGAGGTAGAATTCCTTCTTGGCGTTGGCGTCGTCGACCCTGTCGAGCAGATCGAGGGCGGCGCGCCCGTCCAGCGCCATCAGCCCGGCATTGCACAGGGTGATGGCGCGCTCGGCCGCGCTGGCCTCCTTCTCCTCGCGGATGGCGAGAAGTTCGCCGCCTTCCGTCACCAGCCGGCCATAGCCGGCGGGATCGGCGGGCCTGAAGCCGAGCACGGAAACAGCCGCTCCCTCGGCGAGCGGAGCGCGCAGCGCGGCGAGGGTTTCCGGCCGCACCAGCGGCGTGTCGCCATACATGACCACCACATCGTCATAGCCGCGCTCCAGCGCCGTGCGGGCGGCGAGCACGGCATGGGCGGTGCCGCGCCGCTCGCTCTGCACGAAGACCTCGGCCTCCGGCGCCACCCGGCGCACCTCGGCGGCGACCCTGTCATGGTCGGGCCCGATCACCACGGCGAGCCGCGCCGCGCCGGCGGCCAGAGCCGTTTCGAGCACATGGGAGAGCATCGGCCGGCCGGCCACCGCGTGCAGCACCTTCGGCAGCGCCGAGCGCATGCGCGTCCCCTCCCCGGCGGCGAGGACGATGACGAGAAGCTGGCGCATCGGCGGTCTCCAGAAACGGAAAGGCAAGGGCCGGCGCGGGGCCGGCCGGTGTGGCGCTATCTAACCCGCCGCAGCCCGGGCGAAAAGAGCGGCCGGAAGGCCCGGCGGACCGCCCGCCCCGGGACGGCGGGCGTGGAAGCGTGTATCACGGCCGGCCATGGAACACCGCTCCGCCAGCCGCCGCGACTCGCCGCCCGCAGCCCCCGGCCTCGCCCATGACCCCTGGGCGCTGGCGGCGCTGCTGGCGATGCCGCTGTTCTTCTCCACCAATCTCATCGTTGGCCGGGCGGTGGCCGATCTGGTGCCGCCCTGGTCGCTGGCGTTCTGGCGCTGGCTGCTGGCGGCGGCGGTGCTGCTGCCGCTCGCCGCCGGCGGGCTGATGCGGGAGCGGGAGGTGCTGCGGCGGCAATGGTGGCGGGTGCTGCTGCTCGGATTCTTCGGCATGGTGCTGTGCGGCGGCAATGTCTATGTCGCGCTGCGCCACACCACCGCGACCAATGCGACGCTGATCTACACCACCTCGACGCTGATGATCGTGGTGCTGGATGCGCTGTTGAAACGCCAGAGGCTGCCGCCGATCCGGCTTCTCGGCTCGCTGGCGGGCTTCGCCGGCATTGCGCTGATCGCCGTGCATGGCGAGCCGGGCCGGCTGCTCGGGCTTGAATTCAACAGCGGCGACCTCGGCATCCTGCTGGCCGCCATTGCCTGGGCAACCTATTCGCTGATGCTGCGGCAGGGGCCGCTCGCCCGGCTGGGCGGGCAGACGGCGTTTGCCGCCACGGCGCTCGCCGGTGCGCTGCTCCTCGCCCCGCTGGCGCTGTGGGAGGCGGCGAGCGGCGCCGTGCCGCCGGCGACCTGGGAGGCGTGGGGTGCCATCGCTTTCCTCGCCCTCTTTCCCTCGGTGCTCGCCTTCGGCCTGTTCCAATACGCGATCAAGGTCGCCGGGGCGCCGGTGACGGCGAATTTTCTCTATCTCATGCCGGTCTATGGCGTGCTGCTGGCGGTGCTGCTGCTGGGCGAGGAACTGCATCTCTACCATGGCGTCGGCTTCGTGCTGATCCTCGGCGGCGTCATCCTCGCCACCCGCCGCCGGGCGCCAGCCCCCCGCCTGGCGGATTGATCGGCCCGCGACGGCGTGCGATGCAGCGACATCGGCGAAGGCCCGCCGCAGAAGGAGCGTCCGCATGGCCCACCGCAGCTTCCTGCCCTCCGCCCGCGCCGCCAATGTCATCATCGCGCTCGGCGCCTTCGCCCTCGGCTGGGCGATCTATGTGCGCTATGCGCTGCTGGAGCAGTCGAGCGTCGGCCTGGCCTGCCGGACGCTGGAAACCGTGACCTGCGAGACGCGGGCGGCGGTGATCGCGCTGTTCAGCCAGTCCGTGTTCGGCATCGCCGCGCTGGTCTGCGCGCTCATCCAGCTCATCCGCCCGTCGCTTGTCATGTTCACACTGGCGCTGATGGCGACCTGCGCCGGTCTGGTGATCTACAACAACAACCTCGCCGGTCTCGCCGGCGGGCTGCTGCTCATATCCTTCGCCCGGCCGTGGCGAGGCGCCAGAGGGTGAGCGCCAGCAGCACGAACAGGCTGCCGGTCCACAGCGCCTGCCAGTTCGCCAGCGTCTCGTTGAGCGGGACATAGAGGCCGGCGGCGAGGAACAGCGCGGCACCGATCTTCTCGGCCGCGCGCGCCTCGCTCACCCGCCCCGCGCCGGCGACGAGCGCGTAGCAGGCGAAGGCGGTGATGATCGGCGTCAGCCCGGCGAACTGGAAATCCTTGTAGCGCGGATCGAACACCAGCCCGAAAGCGATCTGCGCGGCGAGAACGAGCGAGGCGGCAAGCACCAGAGCGAGGCAGCGGTCGAAGAAGGGCGCACCGGGCGTCGCCTCGCTGTTCAGCGCCAGCGTCAGGCTGATCAGCCGCGTGCGCCGGCCCACCGCCATGGCGCAGGCGAGCGGCACCAGAATGGCGAGCCCGACCAGCGCCCCGCCCCTGATCCAGCCGCCGACGCCAAGGCTCTCCGCCGGCACCGAGGCGAGGAGCCGCCCGATCATCAGCCCGGCGAAGAAGGCGATGCCGGCCACCGCCGACCATTCGCGCATCCCCAGCGGGCGCCCGCCGGCGCGCCGCGCGCTCCAGCCCGCCAGCGCGAACAGGCCGGCGGCGAAGACGACGCCGAGCGCCGCCTGCGCCATCCAGTAGGGATGGTCGGAGACCGGCTGGCCCCAGCGAAACTTGAAATCGCGCGTATAGGCGTCGAGAAAGCCCCAATGGCCGCCGACCGTGCCTTCCAGCGCCCGCTTCCACGGCTGGTCGAACGCCTCGATGACATTGAGCCGGTAGTTCTTCGCCTTGGCGAGCGCCAGAAGCTCCTGGATCACATTGGCCTGGTTGGAGGGTGAGGGCAGCGCCCCCTCACGCATGCGCCCCTCGCTCGGCCAGCCGGTTTCGCCGATGAGAATGTCCTTGCCGGCGAAGATTTCGCCGACATGCTCGCGGATCTCGCCGAGATGGGCGACCGAATCCTCTGCCGGCACCGGCATGTCCTCCCAGAAGGGCAGGATGTGCACGGTGACGAAGTCGACCGAATCCGCCAGCGAGCGGTTGCGCTCCCAGAACTCCCAGACATCGGCATAGGTGACGGGAACCTCGGCCGGAATCTTCGCCTTCACCTCCTTGAGGAAGCCGGCGATATCATTGGCCGATTGTTCGCCGCGCAGCAGAACCTCATTGCCGACGATCACCGCCTTGACGACATCGGGGTTCTCCTTTGCCGCCTTGATGCCCCCCTCGATCTCGGCGCGGTTGCGCACGGGATCGGCGGCGATCCAGATGCCCTGCAGCACGGTAAGGCCGTGCTTGCGGGCGAGTTCCGGCACGGCGGCGAGGCCGGCCTGGATCGAGGAATAGGTGCGCACGCACTGCGTGATCTTCGACAGCCGCGCGAGATCGTCGTCGATCTGTTCCGGCGAGAACGCCACGTCCTCGCTGAACGGGCTCTGCCCGGGCCGGAACGGGGCGTAGGAGACGCAGGGCAGTTTCTCGCTCGCCGCCATCGGCGCGAACGACGCCGGCACCGGCTGCCCGAGCCACGCCCAGACAGCGACGATCGCCGCGCAGACCAGGGCGGCGAAGGCAAGGGGCAGTCGCATGCGAGAAATCTCCGCCAGGGGTGCGCATCGAGGGGTGCGTCGAGAGATACGCCGAGAAACGTCCAGCCACGAGAGCGTCGCGCGCCGGGGGGGCGGTCGCGACGTAGCCGTCACATCCACCTGCCGGGTAGCGGGGCTTTGCCGAGACGGCAAGAGGCGTGTGCAAAGCTTTGAAATTTTGCGCCTCCGGCCGGCCCCCGCACCCGCCGTCATGCTGACAAATTCGATTGCTTCTCCTACTGTCCTCGCCGGTCCGGTGTTTCCTCTTTTGCGTGTGACGTTTCTCCCATGGTGTGCTCCGTACGTCCCCTAGCCGCTGCCCTCGTCGGCGGTCTTCTCCTGATGTCTGCGGCTGCCAGTGGCGCCTGGGCGCAAAGCGCGCCACCGGAGCAGAAGGCGGCGGAGCAGAAGTCGCCGGAAGAACAGGCCAAGGAAGAAGCGCAGCGCCGCTCGGTGGAGGAATATGCCGAAGCGGCGAAGCTGCCGGGCAATGCCGGCCTGCCCGAATGCGTGTGGAGCGGGCGTCGCATTGCCATGCTGCTGTGGCGCGACGACATCGACACTGCCCGCCGCCATCTCGAACTCTATGAGCGCTTCGGCTGCCCGACCGAGCATCTGAAGATTGCTTTCCGTTGCCTGGTTCGCCAGGGCAATATCGACAGCAAGGCGCAGGAGCGCCTGTCCGAGCGCGTGCATGCCTGCTGGGTCAACCCGGACGCCCAGCCCGCCGCAGCCGCGACGCCTGCCCCTGCCGCGCCAGCGCAATGACTCCGCGCCGCAGCCCCGGGCGCGTCATCGCCGTGTCATGGGGCCGCCATAGTGCGGAACCATTGTCCCGCTGATGCATTTCTCCGCTGCGAAGCGGCATTGTCGGCAGGCGTGATGCGCTGTGGCGCGTTGCGGCGAAGATCGTGCTGCACATGCGTTGAAACCGTACTATAATCCGTCCGTCAGCCTCCCCTTATCGTGGGTTTGTCTCATGCGCCCCGCCATTCGTGTCGCTGCCGCAGCCGTTGCGGTCGTGACGTGCGTCCATGCCTTTGTCTGGCTGGCACTGCGTCAGGAGGTTTCCGCTCCCGCCGCACCCGATCGCTTCCAGAGCATGTCGTTCGCGCCCTATGGCCGCGATGCCAATCCGGACAAGGGTGAGCCGACCACCGAGGCGCAGATCCGCGCCGATGTGGAAGCGGTGGCGCCCTATACCCGCGCGGTGCGCACCTATGCCTCGACCGGCAATCTCGACATGGTGGCGAAGATCGCCGCCGAGAAGGGGCTGAAGACCACGGTCGGCGCCTGGCTGGACGAGGACGAGGCGCGCAATGAGCGCGAGATCACCAATGCCATCGACGTGGCGAAGAAGAACTCCAACGTCGTCGGCATCGTGGTCGGCAATGAGTCTATCCTGCGCGCCGAGCGCACGCCCGAGCAATTGATCGAGACCATCCGCCGGGTGAAGCGCGAGACCAACGTGCCGGTAACAACCGGCGAGACCTGGGACGTGTGGCTCGACCATCCCGAGCTTGTTTCCGCCGTCGACTACATCGCCGCTCACATGCTGCCCTATTGGGAAGGTGTGACGCCGGAGCAGGTGGTCGACCACACCATCGCCATTTATGACCGCCTGCGCGCCACCTATCCCGGCAAGCGCATCGTCATCGCCGAGTTCGGCTGGCCGAGCCAGGGCTATAACCGCGACAGCGCGGTGCCGGGCGAGGTCGAGCAGGCGCAGATCATCCGCACCTTCGCCGCCCGCGCCGACGCTCTCGGCATCGAATATAATCTGATCGAGGCGTTCGACGCGCCGTGGAAGAGCTTCGAGGGCAGCGTCGGCCAGTATTGGGGCATTCTCGACGCCAACCGCGTCGCCAAGTTCCCGATGGCCGGCCCGATCACCCCCTCGACCTACAACGCCACCGCCGCTATCGCCCTGCTGCTGGGCATCGCCTTCTCCCTGCCGGTATTCCGCTTCGCCCGCCTCACATTGCCGCAGGCGCTGGTGATGGTCGGCGCGGCGAACCTCGCCGGCGCCTGGGTCGCTACCGTCACCGACCACTGGCTGACGCATTACGTCGTCGGCGGCAATATGGTGACGATGGTGCTCAGCCTGGTGCTGCTGGTGCCGCTCGTCGTGGTGATGCTCTACCGGGTGGAGGAACTCTCCACCATCGGCTTCGGCCACGCCCCGCGCCGCCTGCTGCGCAAGGCCAATGCCGCCACGCCCTCGCGCACGCCGAAAGTGTCGATCCACATCCCGGCCTACAAGGAACCGCCGGAGATGCTGAAGCAGACGCTCGACAGCGTCGCCCGGCTGAACTGGCCGAACTTCGAATGCCTGGTCATCATCAACAACACGCCGGACCCGGCCTTCTGGGAGCCGATCGAGGCCCATTGCCGCGAGCTCGGCGAACGCTTCAAGTTCATCAACCTGCCCAAGGTGGCGGGCTTCAAGGCCGGCGCGCTGCGCGCCGCCATGCTGCAGACCGCGCCGGACGCCGAGATCATCGGCATCATCGACGCCGACTATGTCGTCGATCCCAACTGGCTGATGGAACTCGTGCCGACCTTCGAGGATCCGACGGTCGGCATCGTGCAGGCGCCGCAGGACCACCGCGATGCCAATCGCAGCCTGCTGCACGAGGCGATGAACACCGAATATGCCGGCTTCTTCGACATCGGCATGGTCCAGCGCAACGAGCATGACGCCATCGTCGTGCACGGCACCATGTGCCTGATGCGCCGCGCCGCCATGGTCGAGGCCGGCGATTGGTCGAGCGACACCATCTGCGAGGACACCGATCTCGGCCTCGCCATCGTCGAGCGCGGCTGGAAGAGCCACTACACCAATGAGCGCTATGGCTGGGGCCTGCTGCCGGACGATTTCGCCTCGTTCAAGAAGCAGCGCCACCGCTGGGCCTATGGCGGCATGCAGATCATCAAGAAGCACTGGCGCCGCATGTTGCCAAATGCCGGCACCCGTCTCACCCCGGCGCAGCGCCGCGAATTCAGCATCGGCTGGGTGAGCTGGCTCGGCTCGGAGAGCATCGGCGCGCTGGTGGCGATCCTGTCGCTGCTGTGGGTGCCCTTCGTGCTCGGCCTCGGCATCGCCGTGCCGCAGCGCATCCTCACCATTCCGATCGTGTTCTGCTTCGGCATCTATCTGCTGCACTTCATCGCGCTCTACCGCCTGCGCGTCGCCACCACGCCGGTGCGGATGCTGGGCGCCGCTTTTGCGGCGATGGCGGTGCAGTTCACCGTCGCCAAGGCGGTCTATGACAGCTTCCGCTACAAGGATCTCGCCTTCGCCCGCACCGCCAAGGGGTCGTGGCTGGCGGATGCCGCCCGCGCCTTCCCGGCGCTGCCGGAGGCGGTCATCGGCGCCGGGCTGATGCTCGCCGCCATCGGCCTGCGGATGACCAACTGGCACGCCGTGGTGGAAGTCGACCTGTTCGCGCTGGCGCTGGCGATCCAGAGCCTGCCCTTCCTGGCGGCGGCGGGCATTGGCTGGCTGGAGGGTTCCACGCTCAACTCCTTCGCCACATGGAGTACCCTGCGCGCCCGTGCGCTGGCGCTTCTCCCGGGCCGCGCCGCCCAGCCGCAGGCTCTGCCGGAAGAGGTCGGCTGAGCCGCCGGGCGACGCGAAGGCACGATATGAAAAAAGCCCCGGAAGCGATTCCGGGGCTTTGAGTTTTGTTCCCCGCGGGCAACCGGCGTCAGGCGGCCGCCTCGAACACCAGCGTCGCGCCCAGCGCCGCCTTGGGGCCGACCACCACCACGCCCTCAATATCTTCCACTGACATGCGCGAGGCGGAGACCCGCTTGCGCAGCCGCTCCATATCGGCGACGCCGAAGCGCACCGCGGCGAGCCGCAAGCCGGGGCCGGCGGGCGCGGGGACGCCGAAGCGCTCGGTGAACAGCGCGTCGCTCATCACGTCGATGTCGCCGCGCGGGGTCTTCAGTATGTACCAGCCCTCCACCGCCCGCCGCGCATCCATGCCGGCAAAGGCGGCAAGGAAGCCGGTATGCGCGTGCGGATCGGCGGCGGTGAACACCACGCCGCGCACGCTTTGCGCCCCGTTCATGTGGCGCTGCAGGTCCGGCGACCAGAAATTCTCCGGGAAGAGCTGCTGGCAGGTGAAGAAGCCGGCATGTGGGGAGCCGGGATCACGCGCATAGGCGAGGTTGAAGGCGACCTTCACCGCCGCGCCGTCCAGCCGCTTGCCCTCGCGCTCGAAGCTGAACAATTCGATCCCGCCAATGCCGGCCGTGTCGAATTCCAGCTTGTCGATGGCGGCGTCACGCCCTTCCAGCACCAGCATGGACAGGCCGGGGCCGACCTCGGCGAGAAAGTCGCGGTTGAAGGCGCCGAAGGAGAACCGCGTCGCCTCCTGCGGCGGGATCTTCTCGGGATCGGCGATCTCCAGCAGCTCGACGAAGAAACCCGGAATCTGGACGATGCGGTTGTCGGTGCCCCAAGGATGCCGGTTGCGGGTGCCTACCGTGAAACCGAGCATGTCGTAGAGTTCGCCCGCCGCCTCAAGGTCGCGAACGACCTGGACGACATGATCAAGTCCGCGCTCCACCAGCCACATCTCCCCTGTTGGCCGGTGCGCAGGCACCGGTCCGGAATCCCCCGCGCATCAGAGCACGGGGACGGCCGCGAAATCCAGCCTTGAGAACAGGAGGCGGAAAAACCGCCGGCGCGGCCATCGCGCGTCGGGACACATCCCGGCCGCCGATGCGCCGGCGGATGCCGCCAAACCGCTGGACGGCCCGGGAGAACGGCGGAGCGAAGCCCCGCCGCGTCAGAACAGCCGGCTCTGCACCGCGGCCGCTCCGATGAAGGAGGCGAAGAGCGGGTGCGGCTCGAAGGGACGCGACTTCAGTTCGGGATGGAACTGCACGCCGACAAACCAGGGATGATCGGGATATTCGATGATCTCCGGCAGCAGCCCGTCCGGAGAGAGGCCGGAGAACAGCATGCCGCAGGCTTCCAGCCGCTCGCGATAGGCCATGTTGACCTCGTAGCGGTGGCGGTGGCGCTCGAAGATCGAGGTATCGCCATAAATCTCCGCCACCCGGCTGCCCTCGGCCAGCGCGGCGGGATAGGCGCCGAGCCGCATCGTGCCGCCGAGGTCGCTGCCAATGCCGCGCTTTTCCAGCTCATTGCCGCGCAGCCATTCAGTGAGCAGGCCGACCACCGGCTCGTCCGTGGGGCCGAACTCGGTCGAATTGGCCTTCTCCACCCCGACCAGGTTCCGCGTCGCCTCGATCACCGCCATCTGCATGCCGAAGCAGATGCCGAGATAGGGCACGCGCCGCTCGCGGGCAAACTGCGCCGCGCGAATCTTGCCCTCAGCCCCGCGCTGGCCGAAGCCTCCCGGCACGAGAATGCCGTGCACATGCTCAAGGAACGGCGACGGGTCCTCGCGCTCGAAAATCTCGCTCTCGATCCAGTCGAGATTGACGCGCATATTATTGGCGAGCCCGCCATGGGTCAGCGCTTCGATGAGGGATTTATACGCGTCCTTCATCCCCGTGTACTTGCCGACAATGGCGATGGTGACCGAGCCTTCCGGGTTGCGGATGCCGGCTTCCACCTTCTTCCAGCGCGTCAGATCCGGCTCGGGCGCCGGCTCGATGCCGAAGGCCGCCAGCACTTCCGTGTCGAGCCCGGCCTCGTGATAGGCGGAGGGCACGGCATAGATGCTGTCGGCATCGCGCGCCTCGATCACCGCGCTCTCGCGCACATTGCAGAACAGGCCAAGCTTGCGGCGCTCCTCGCGCGGAATCTCGCGGTCGGTGCGGCAGAGCAGGATGTCGGGCGCGATGCCGATGGAGCGCAGTTCCTTCACCGAGTGCTGCGTCGGCTTGGTCTTCAATTCGCCGGCGGAGGGAATGAAGGGCAGCAGCGTGAGGTGGATATAGATGCAGTGCTTGCGCGGCAGCTCATTGCCGATCTGGCGGATGGCTTCAAGGAACGGCATCGCCTCGATGTCGCCGACCGTGCCGCCGATCTCCACCAGCACGAAATCATAGCCTTCATTGCCGGAGAGCACGAAGTCCTTGATGGCGTTGGTGACATGCGGAATCACCTGGATGGTGGCGCCGAGATAGTCGCCGCGCCGCTCCTTGGTGAGAATGTCCTGATAGATGCGCCCGGTGGTGATGTTGTCCTGCTTGGTCGCCGGACGGCCGGTGAAGCGCTCATAATGGCCGAGATCGAGATCAGTCTCGGCGCCGTCATCGGTGACGAAGACTTCGCCATGCTGATACGGGCTCATCGTGCCCGGATCGACGTTGAGATAGGGGTCGAGCTTGCGCAGCCGGGTCTTGTACCCACGGGCCTGCAGCAATGCACCGAGAGCGGCGGAAGCGAGGCCCTTGCCGAGCGAGGACACGACGCCGCCGGTGATGAAAATATAGCGCGCCATGGGATTTGATTTCTACCGGCAAAAACGCGATTCGACGAGGGCCCGCCTTGCCGAACGGGCACTCGCCTGTGGCTAAACCGTGGGCCGCGCCGGCCAGGGCCGACGCGGCGCCGCTGTCACTGCGACTGCGGAGCCTGCGGCGCGGCCGGAGCGGCAGGCGGCGCGGGCTGGGCGGCGTTGAGCTGGTCGAGCACGGAGCCGCCCGGCGCGGGCGCCGAAGGCGTGCCGGGCGCGCTGGCCGGGGCGTTGAAGATGGTCGTCGGGCCACGGCCCCAGCCGGCGAGAACGGTCAGCGAGAGGCTGGTGATGAAGAACAGCCCGGCCAGAATCGCCGTGGCACGGGTCAGCACATTGGCCGTGCCGCGGGCGCTGAAGAAGCCGCCGCCTCCCCCGCCCCCGCCGCCAATGCCGAGCCCGCCCCCTTCGGAACGCTGAATCAGCACGACGCCGATCAGGGCCAGCACGACCATGAGATGAATGACGATGAGTACGGTTTGCATCTGACGCCTTCAAAATGCCCATGCAGCGGCACGCGAGCCCGTGCCTGAACTCGCCCGCCGCACTTGTTGGGCGCGTTCCTACACGATTGCGCCCGGCGTTTCCAGCCGCCCGGCCACAGGGATTGTTGGCGGGCGGCCGGAAGAAGCCGCGTTACAGATAGGCACGGGCGATGGCGAGAAAAGACTCCGCCTTCAGGCTGGCGCCGCCGACCAGCGCTCCGTCGACATCGGCGATGGACAGAATGTCGGCCGCGTTCTCCGGCTTGACCGAGCCGCCATAGAGCAGGCGAATCCCGCGGCCCTCGGCCCCGAAGCGGGCAAGCAGTTCGCTGCGCAGCAGCGTGTGCATCTCGGCGATATCGCTCGCGGTTGGCGTCAGCCCGGTGCCGATCGCCCAGACCGGCTCGTACGCGACCACGAGATTTGCGGCGCTCGCGCCGTCAGGCACCGAGCCGGCGAGCTGGGCGCGAACCACGTCGAGCGCGCGGAACGCCTCACGTTCGGAACGGGTCTCGCCGACGCAGAGAATGGCGAACAGGCCGGCGCGCCAGGCCGCTTCGACCTTCGCCCGCGCCAGCGCATCGGTCTCGCCATGTTCGGACCGGCGCTCGGAATGGCCGAGAATGACCGCGCTCGCGCCCGTGTCGGCGATCATCTCGGCGGAGATGTCACCGGTATAGGCGCCGGCGGCCTTGGTATGACAATCCTGTCCGCCAATGCCGATGCGGGTGCCGAGCGCGGCGACCGCCATTGCCGACATCAGGGTGGCGGGCGGACAGACCAGCAGGTCGACCTTCCCCCTGAGCGCGGGCTCGTAACCCTCGCTGATCCGGCCGAACTCGGCAATGGATGCCTTGAGGCCGTGCATTTTCCAGTTGCCAGCCACCAGCGGACGACGCTTCGACATGCCGTCATTCACCTTTCACAGAAATGCCACGCAGGACACCTCATAGCAGAGTGTCGCCGGGTGAACAGGGTATCGTTAAGGCCGGCAAATGGCGCGCAGTGCCGTTGCGGCGACGGGGACGCCTCCCTATTATGCGCGCCTTTCGCGCCCCGGGCCGTCGCCCGCACGACGCCAGACGAGAATCATATGCTTGAGACCCTGCGTAAGAGCGCTTCCGGAATTGTCGCCAAGATCCTGATGGGTCTGCTCATCCTCAGCTTCGCGGTCTGGGGCATCGCTGACGTGTTCCGCGGTTTCGGCAGCCAGACACTGGCGACCATCGGCGACACCGAAATCACGGTGCCGGAATTCCGGCAGCTCTATCAGGAGCGCCTGCAGCAGATCAGCCAGCAGCTCAAGCGCGGCATCACGCCCGATCAGGCGCGGGCTTTCGGCATTCCCGACCAGCTGCTGAACGAGCAACTGGCCGAGGCGGCGCTGAACGATCAGGCGGCGGCGCTCGGCCTCGCCCTGTCGGATGAGGAAATCGCCCGGCGGGTGCAGTCGAACCCGGCCTTCTTCGGCCCGGGCGGCAGCTTCGATCCCGCCTATTTCAACCAGCTTCTGCGCTCCAACGGCTTCACCGAGGCGCGCTTCGTCGCCGCCGAGCGGGCGCTCGCCCTGCGCCAGCAGCTCATTCAGTCGCTGGGCGGCGGCATCGAGGTTCCGGCCGTGCTCAAGGGCGCGCTGGCCCGCTATGAGGGCGAGGAGCGCTCGGTCAATTACGCCATGCTGACCCCGGCCGCGCTCGCCGCGCCGGCCGATCCCTCCGAGGAGGAACTGCGCGCCTTCTTCGACGCGCGCAAGGTCGCGTTCCGGGCGCCGGAATACCGCAAGATCGGCGTGCTGGTGCTCACCCCGGAAGCGCTCGCCTCCAGCGAGAGCGTGTCCGACGCCGAGGTCGAGGCGGCCTATAACGCCAATCTGTCCACCTATGGCACGCCGGAAAAGCGCGTGGTGCAGCAGCTCGTCTTCCCCAATGAGGACGACGCCAAGGCCGCCGCCGCCCGCATCAAGGCCGGCACGCCCTTCGCCGATATCGTCGCCGAGCGCCAGCTAAGCGCCAAGGATGTTGATCTCGGCAACGTCTCGCGCGCCGACATCATCGACCGGCAGGTGGCGGACGCCGCCTTCTCGCTGCCGGAGAACGGCACCAGCGATGTCATCGCCGGCCGCTTCGGCCCGGTCATCGTGCATATCGGCGCCATCACGCCGGGCAGCGTCCAGCCGCTGGCGGAAGTGGCGCCCGCCATCAAGGCGGCGCTGCAGGTCAATGCCGCGCGCCGGGAAATGCTCGCCACCTATGACAAGATCGAGGACGAGCGCGCCGGCGGCGCGCAACTGTCGGAGATCGCCGGCAAGTTCGGCCTGACCCTGCAGAATTTCGACACCAGCATTCAGGGCCAGACCCCGGACGGCAGCGCCATCCCCGCCTTCCCGGCGCGTTCCGACGTGCTGCGCGGCGCCTTCGCCTCCGAGGTCGCCGCGGAGAATGATCCGGTGCAGCTACCGCAGAATGGCGGCTATGTCTGGTATCAGGTCGATGACATCACTCCCCCGCGCGACCGCAGCTTCGAGGAAGCGCGCGCTCAGGTGCTGGAGCGCTGGAAGCAGGATCAGGCCGCGCAGGCGCTCGACAAGAAGGTCGAGGACATCAAGGCGACGATCGCCGCCGGCACGCCCTTCGATCAGGCGGTGACCGCGGCCGGGCTCGAACTGCGCGCCGCCAACGGCCTGCGCCGCGGCCGCACCGCCGATGGCGTGCCGCAGGACATCATGACCGCCGTGTTCGAGACTCCCGAGGGCGGGGTCGGCAGCGCGCTCGCCGAAGGCGGCGACAGCCGGCTGCTGTTCCAGGTGCTGCGCGCCAGCGTGCCCGCGACTCAGACAGGCCCCGACGAGAAGCTGCTGTCCGATCTGCGCACCAGCATGGAGAACGACCTGATGACGGAATATCTCGTCGAGCTGCAGAGCCGGCTCGGCGCCCGCGTCAACCGGGCCGCGCTCGACCAGATCGTCGGCACCGACGCGGTGAACTGAGGCGGAACGCTTGTCATGAGCCTCACCCCCGAAGCGGATGCCTTCGCCTCCGCCTATCAGCGCGGCGAGGCGCAGGTGGTCACCACCACGCTCATCGCCGATCTCGAAACCCCGGTCTCGGCCTTCCTCAAGATCGCCGGCGAGCGGCCCAACAGCTTCCTGCTCGAATCGGTCGAGGGTGGCGCCACGCGCGGGCGCTACTCCATGATCGGCATCGAGCCGGATGTGATCTGGCGCTGCCATGGCGACACGGCGGAGATCAACCGCCACGCCGCCACCGACCGCGACGCCTTCACGCCGTGCCCGGACAAGCCGCTGGTCTCGCTGCGCAAGCTGGTCGCGGAATCGCGCATCCACCTGCCGGAGGGCGCACCGCCCATGGCGGCGGGCGTGTTCGGCTATCTCGGCTACGACATGGTGCGGCAGATGGAGCGTCTGCCCGCACCCAAGCCCGACGTGATCGACGTGCCGGATGCGATCTTCATCCGCCCCACCGTCATGGTGGTGTTCGACGCGGTGCGCGACGAGATCACCGTCGTCACCCCCGTCCGGCCGACCCCGGAGGTCGCCGCCACCGCCGCCTATGAAGCGGCGCGCGAGCGGCTGGAGACGGTGGTCGCCGCGCTCGACAGCGCGCTGCCCAATCTGCCCTCGGAAGACGCGTTCCATCAGGCGGTGGAGCCGCAGTCCAACACCGAGCCGGCGGCCTATCGCGACATGGTCGAGCGGGCGAAGGAATATATCCGCGCCGGCGACATCTTCCAGGTCGTGCTCTCGCAGCGCTTCGAGGCGCCCTTCACTCTGCCGCCCTTCTCGCTCTACCGGGCGCTGCGGCGGATCAACCCGGCGCCTTTCCTGGTCTATTTCAACTTCGGCGGCTTCTCGCTGGTCTGCTCCAGCCCGGAAATCCTGGTACGGCTGCGTAACGACACCGTCACCATCCGCCCCATCGCCGGCACCCGCCGGCGCGGCGCCACCCCGCATGAGGACAAGGCGCTGGAAGAGGAACTTCTGGCCGATCCGAAGGAGCGGGCCGAGCACCTGATGCTGCTCGATCTCGGCCGCAACGATGTCGGCCGCGTCGCGAAGATCGGTACGGTCGAAGTCACCGACAGCTTCTTCATCGAGCGCTACAGCCAGGTGATGCACATCGTCTCCAATGTCGAAGGCGCGCTCGACCCGCGCCGCGACGCGCTGGACGCACTCGCCGCCGGCTTCCCCGCCGGCACGGTGTCCGGCGCGCCGAAGGTGCGGGCGATGGAGATCATCGACGAATTGGAACGCGACAAGCGCGGCATCTATGCCGGCGCCATCGGCTATTTCGGCGCCGATGGCGAGATGGACACCTGCATCGTGCTGCGCACCGCCGTGGTGAAGGACGGACGGATGTATGTGCAGGCCGGCGCCGGCATCGTCTATGATTCCGTGCCGGAGAGCGAACAGCAGGAATGCGTCAACAAGGCCAAGGCGCTGTTCCGCGCCGGCGAGGAGGCCGTGCGCTTCGCCGCCCGGGCCGGACGGGGGCAGTGAGGCGATGATGGGCGGCGTGCGGCGCGAGCGATGGCGGGGCTGGTGACGCCATAAGCGTCATCCCGGACGGTGCAAGGCCGAGCCGGGAGCGGCGCAGCGAAGCGCGATCCCGGCTCTTCGCTGCGCTTCGGCCGGGATGACAGAGCACATGCCTTGACCCCGCGCCGGAACAGCCCCTAGACCTTCTCACAGCCGGCATGCGGCCGGCGGATGGACGCACGATGATCCTGCTCATCGACAATTACGACAGCTTCACCTGGAACCTCGTCCACTATATTGGCGGGCTCGGCGCCGAGGTGGAGGTGCGCCGCAACGACACGCTCACCGTCGACGAGGCGATGGCGCTCAAGCCCGAGGCGATCGTCATCTCGCCCGGTCCGGCGACTCCCAACGAGGCCGGCATCTCCTGCGCGCTGATCGAGCGCGCAGCCAAGGACGGCGTGCCGGTATTCGGCGTCTGCCTTGGCCATCAGGCCATCGGTCAGGTGTTCGGCGGCGATGTGGTGCGCGCACCCCAGCCGATCCACGGCAAGCTCTCGCAGATCAGCCACACCAATGACGGCGTGTTTCGCGGCATTAACGGCCCGCTCAAGGCGACGCGCTATCACTCGCTGGTGGTCAAGCGCGACACGCTGCCGGAGGCGCTGGCGGTGACGGCGCAGACCGATGATGGCCTCATCATGGGCCTCTCGCACAGAACGCTGCCGGTGCACGGGGTGCAGTTCCACCCGGAAAGCATCGCCTCCGAGCACGGCCGCACCATTCTCAAGAATTTCCTCGATCTCGCGCGCGCGTGGAATGCCGGCCCCGGCCGGGAGCGGGCGGCGTGAGCGCGGCACAACAGGCGGGGGCGCAGAGCCATATGGACAATCTCAAGCCCATCATCGGCAAGCTGGCGACCGGCACCACGCTGACGCGCGCGGAAGCCGCCGCCGCCTTCGACGTGATGATGTCGGGCGAGGCGACGCCCTCGCAGATCGGCGCCATCCTCATGGCCCTGCGGGTGCGCGGCGAGGCGATCGAGGAAATCGCCGGCGCCGTCACCACCATGCGCTCCAAGATGCTGCGGGTGGACGCGCCGGCGGAGGCGGTCGATGTGGTCGGCACCGGGGGCGATGCCTCCGGCTCCTACAACATCTCCACCTGCGCCTCGTTCATCGTCGCCGGGGCCGGCGTGCCGGTGGCAAAGCACGGCAACCGCGCGCTCTCCTCCAAATCTGGCGCCGCCGACGTGCTGATGGCGCTGGGCGTGAAGATCGACCTGACGCCGCAGCAGATCGCCACCTGCATAAGCGAGGCCGGCATCGGCTTCATGTTCGCCCCGGCCCATCACCCCGCGATGAAGCATGTTGGCCCGACGCGGGTGGAAATGGGCACGCGCACCATTTTCAACCTGATCGGCCCGCTTTCCAACCCGGCGGGCGTGACCCGGCAGATGGTCGGCGTGTTCGCCCGCACCTGGGTCGAGCCCATCGCCGAGGTGCTGCGCACGCTCGGCTCCACCCATGCCTGGGTGGTGCATGGCTCCGACGGGCTCGACGAGATCACCACCACCGGCCCGACCCATGTGGCGGAGCTCAAGGACGGCGCCATCCGCAGCTTCGAGATCACGCCGGAAGAATTCGGCCTCGCCCGCGCGACGCCCGAGGCTCTGAAGGGCGGCGACGGCGCCGCCAATGCGCTGGCGCTGCGCGCCGTGCTGGCCGGCGAGCCGAGCGCCTATGCCGATGTCGCCCTGCTCAATGCGGCGGCGGCGCTGGTTGTCGCCGGCAAGGCGGACGAGCTCGGCGCCGGGCTGGAACTCGCCCGCGCCAGCCTCTCCGGCGGCCATGCGGCCGCGGCGCTCGACCGGCTGATCGCCGCCTCGGCGCTGGCGGCAGCGGAATAGGAGCGCGCCATGGCGGACATTCTGGAACAGATCGGCGCCTATAAGCGCGAGGAAATCGCCGCCGCCAAGCGCGAGCGCCCGCTTGCCGGAGTGCGCGCCGAGGCCGAGGCGCAGCCGCCCGCGCGCGGCTTCCTGCGCGCCATCGAGGCGAAAATCGCGGCGGGCCGCACCGCGCTGATCGCCGAGATCAAGAAGGCGAGCCCGTCCAAGGGGCTGATCCGCGCCGATTTCGATCCGCCCGCGCTGGCGAAAGCCTATGAGGCAGGTGCGGCGGCGTGCCTTTCCGTCCTCACCGACCGCCCCTCCTTCCAGGGCGCGCCGGAATTCCTCGTCGCCGCGCGGGCGGCCTGCGCGCTTCCGGCGCTCCGCAAGGACTTTCTCTACGACACCTATCAGGTGGTCGAGGCACGTAGCTGGGGCGCCGACTGCATCCTCGTCATCATGGCCTCGGTCGATGACGCGCTGGCGCGCGACCTGGTCGAGGCCGCGCACGACCTCGGCATGGACGCGCTGGTCGAGGTGCATGACGACGCCGAGCTCGACCGCGCCTTGAGGTTGCCGGCGAAGCTGGTCGGCATCAACAACCGCAATCTGCGCACCTTCGACGTGACGCTGGCGACCTCCGAACGCCTCGCCCCGCGCATTCCCGCGGACCGGGTGATCGTCGGCGAAAGCGGCATCTTCACCCCGGACGACATCGCCCGCCTAGCGCAGGTGAACATCGGAACCATCCTCGTCGGCGAGAGCCTGATGCGGCAGGCGGATGTGGCAGCGGCGACGCGCGCCCTGCTCGCCCCGGCCACGCCCGCCCGTGCGGCCGGCTGAGCGATGAGCGACGCCCCTCGCCTCACCCATCTCGACGCCGCCGGCGCCGCGCACATGGTGGATGTCGCCGACAAGGCGGTGACCGACCGCGTGGCGGTGGCCGTGGGCGAAGTGACGATGCGGCCGGAGACGCTGGAGCTCATCCTCTCCGGCAACGCCAAGAAGGGTGACGTGATCGGCACGGCGCGTCTGGCCGGCATCATGGCGGCCAAGCGGACGCATGAGCTGATCCCGCTCTGCCATGCGCTGCTGCTCTCGAAAGTCGCGGTCGAGATCACTCCCGAGGCTGGTCTCACTGGCCTCATCGTCCACGCCACTGTTCGCACCAGCGGCCAGACCGGAGTGGAGATGGAAGCGCTCACCGCCGTCAGCGTGGCCTGCCTCACCATTTACGACATGGCCAAGGCGGTGGACCGGGGCATGCGGATCGGCAATGTCCGCCTTCTTGAGAAAAGCGGTGGAAGATCAGGGCATTGGCAGGCGGATTGAGGAGAGAAACATGGCGTTGATGCCGGTCGAGGAGGCGCTGGCCCTCCTTCTCTCCACCGCCGCGCCGCTCGGCGCCGAAACCGTGCCGCTGGACGCCGCCGCCGGCCGCGTGCTGGCGGCGCCGGTGGTCGCCGGCCGCACCACGCCGGGCGCCGACGTTTCCGCCATGGACGGCTACGCTGTGCGCGCGGACGACGTCACGCATGTGCCCGTCACCCTTGAAATCCTTGGTGAATCCGCCGCCGGACGGCCGTTCTCCGGCCCCGTTCGGCCCGGCACGGCGGTACGGATCTTCACCGGCGCCGTGCTGCCCGAGGGCGCCGACGCCATCGTAATTCAGGAAGACACGGTCCGCGATGGCAACTCCGCAACCCTGACCGAGGCAGCGACACCCGGACGCCATATCCGCCGCGCCGGCGGCGACTTCGCTTCCGGCGAGACGCTGCTCCCCGCCGGGCACCGGCTACGCGCCCGCGACCTCGCGCTGGTCGCGGCGGGCGATGTGGCGAAGGTAAGCGTGGTGCGTCGGCCACGGGTCGCGCTCCTGTCCACCGGCGACGAGCTGATGCGCCCTGGCGAAGGCGCCGAGGCCCATCAGGTGATTGTTTCCAATATCTATTCCGTCGCCGCGCTGGCTCGCTCCGCCGGCGCCGAGGTGGCCGATCTCGGCATTCTCCGTGATACGATGGCGGCAACGCGGGCCGGCGTGCGCGCCGCGCTGGACGGCGGCTTCGACGTGCTGGTGACAACGGGCGGCGCTTCGGTCGGCGACCACGACCTCATCGCGCCGGCGCTCACCGCCGAGGGCATCGCCCTCGCCGTGCACAAGATCGCGCTGCGGCCCGGCAAGCCGCTGATGTTCGGCCGAGGCGCGCAGACGCAGGTGCTCGGCCTGCCGGGCAACCCGGTCTCGGCGCATGTGTGCGCGCTGCTGTTCCTGGTTCCGCTGATCAAGGCCCTGCAAGGACTGCCGGTGCCGGCCCATCCCGCGCTTGAGCCCGCTCGGCTCGCCAGCGACGTGTCGGCGAATGAGCAGCGCATGGATTTCCAGCGCGCCGAAATCGTCGGCGACGCCGAGGGGCTGCCGCTGGTGCGGGCGCTGCCGGTGCAGGACAGTTCCATGCTGCGCCAGCTCGCCCGCGCCGATGCTCTCCTTGTTCGCCGCCCGCATGCTCCGGCCGCCAAGGCTGGCGAGATGTGCGAGATTCTGCGGCTGGAGGATTGACGCCGCCCCGTCGCGCCTGTGTGCTCGGCCACGAACGGTTGAAATGAGGGGCGGCCATGGAGATCAATCTTCCGGAGGTGCTGGCGGAGGTCCGCACGGCCTTCGAGCGTTACGAGCGCGCGCTGGTCGAAAACGACCTCGCTGAGCTCGACGCGCTGTTCTGGGATGATGCACGCACCATCCGCTATGGCGGCGGCGAGAACCTTTACGGTATCGAAGCGATCCGCGCCTTCCGCGCTGCGCGCCCGCCGACGGGCCTCGCGCGCACGCTGGAAGGCACCGTCATCACCACCTATGGCCGCGACATGGCGGTCGCCTCCACACTGTTCCGGCGGCCTGCGACCCCGGGTCGGGTAGGTCGCCAGATGCAGACCTGGCGGCGCCTGCCGGAAGGCTGGAAGGTCGTCGCCGCCCATGTAAGTGTCATCGACGAGCCTGTGTGAACTCTTGGTGACGCCGAGCCGCAGGGATATGGATGAGCACGGCTCTCCGGCATGCGGGCGGCCGAATGGGTTTTCTGTGCGCTCATGACCGTGCTGCCTCTCCGCCTCCCGCCCGATCCTTCAGCCCGCACCGGCCGGAAAACGCGCGCCGAGGAGCTGCGCATGCAACTGGCCGACGAGATCACCCGCGGAACGCTGCCGCCGGGGGCCTCGCTTGACGAGACGGCGCTCGCTGCCCGCTTCGGTGTATCGCGCACCCCGGTCCGCGAAGCGCTGCGCGAACTGGTCGCCTCCGGTCTGGTCGACGCCCGCCCGCATCGCGGCGCCGTGGTGGCGCGCCCCAGCGTCGCCCGGCTGCAGAACATGTTCGAGGTGATGGCCGAACTGGAAGCGCTTTGCGCGGGACTGTGCGCCTTGAAGATGACGCCGCCCGAGCGCCAGCAATTGGAGCGATTGCACGCCGACATGGGGGAATTGATGCGGCTGGGCGATTTTGCCGCCTATCGAGAGGCCAATGAACAGTTCCACACCTCGATTTATGCCGGCAGCCATAATGACTACCTTATCGAACTGACGCTCGGCACACGGCGCCGGCTTTCGCCCTTCCGCCGCGCCCAGTTCCGGGCCTTGGGGCGTCTCGCCCTCTCCCATGCCGAGCATGACCGGGTGGTGACCGCCATCCAGCGCGGCGACCGCGATGGCGCCGGCGGCGCCATGCGTGACCACATCGCGATCGTCCACGACGCCTATGAGCAGTACGCCCAGACGCTGTGACACGCGCGGGCATGGGCCAGGATCAAGCCGCAATTGCCAAAACAGGCCCGCGTCGCCGTTTAATCTCTCTTTACCCATTGTAGAACACAATAGGAACGGCTAGTCTTTGTTCGTGATTTGTTTCGTACCGGCGCCGGCCCGGCAGACGGGGTTCTCTCGATGCTCACCCGCAAACAGCATGAGCTGCTTCTGTTCATCAATGAACGCCTCCAGCGCGATGGCGTGCCCCCATCCTTTGAGGAGATGAAAGAGGCGCTGGACCTGCGCTCCAAGTCAGGGATTCACCGGCTGATCACCGCGCTGGAAGAGCGCGGCTTCATCCGCCGCCTGCCGAACCGGGCAAGGGCGCTGGAGGTTGTGCGCCTGCCGGAGGACACCCAGCCCCCGAGGCTGGCCCGCACCTTTTCGCCCAATGTCATCGAAGGCAGTCTCGGCAAGGTGCGGCCGGTATCGGACGAGGATTCCGAGCGCCGCGTGGTGCCGATCCCGGTCATGGGCCGGATCGCCGCCGGCACGCCGATCTCCGCGATCCAGTCGCGCGACCACACGATCAGCATGCCGCCGGAAATGCTGTCGGGTGGCGAGCATTTCGCGTTGGAAGTGCGCGGCGATTCGATGGTCGAAGCAGGCATTCTCGACGGCGACCTGGCACTGATCCGCAAATGCGACGCCGCCAGCACGGGCGAGATTGTCGTCGCGCTGATCGACGATGAGGAAGCCACGCTGAAGCGCCTGCGCCGCAAGGGCGCCTCGATCGCGCTGGAGGCGGCAAACCCGGCCTATGAGACGCGCATTTTCGGTCCGGATCGGGTGCGTATCCAAGGCAAGCTGGTCGGGCTTTTCCGCCGCTATTGAGGGTCGTCCCCGGGTGCTGCAGTCTCCGGGTCGAAGGCAGGCACGCGCTCGCTGACGTCAGAAGGGACCGGGAGACCCGTCGGTGACCCCGCAAACGTCCCAAGCGGCGAGGAGATGGTGCGGCCTGTATCGTCCCGACCGCCCGCCCCGGGTGTCGCGCCCCGTCGCGAGAGTGGCGATGGCGATGGCGGAGGCACGGCGGCGGGCTCCCATGGCCGTGTGCCCGGTGACCGGCGCGCCGTTATCAGGGCAAGGCTTCCATCCTGCCGCAGCGTGCCGGCGACGGCGCCGGGAGACATGCGCGCGTCGCGGTAGATGATTGTCGCCGGGCAGTCGAGCGGCGGTGCGAAAGGCGTCACCAGCACGGCAGCCAAGCGACAATCATCCTCCAGCGACTCCCGGTCACGGGACAGAGCCACCAGCCGCCCGTCCGGCAGAGGCAGCGTGCAGCCGAGCGGATCGCAGGCCGCGGCGGTTGTCAGGTCCCGGCTGCCGAAGCGCGATCTCGCCCCATCCGCGCCCAGCCATTGCTCCACCGCGAAGCGCCGGTCGACCCCGCGGTCACGGTCGCCCATGAAGGCGAGGACTCCGTCGCGGCCACGCACCGCCACGGTCCGTGCCTCGGCATCGACAAAGAGATCGGGCCGCGGCGCCATGGACGCGATGGCGAGGCCGGCAAGCGCAAGTACCGGCGCCAGCGCGACCAGCCGGGTGCGGGCGAGGCAGAGCACCACGAGTGCGAGGCTGATGACGATGAGGCTGGCGGCCGGCATCGCCGGCACGCCGCGATCCGCGCCGGGCAGCGCGGCGACCAGATCGGAGATGTCGCGCATGCGGGCAAGGCCCCACCCCATCAGCCGCCAGGCCGGATCGTCCCAACCGAACGGCATCAGCACCGCCCCGGCAAGCCCGGCGGGCATGACGATGAACGAGACCACCGGCATGGCGCCAAGATTGGCCAGCAGACTGAGCGGGGCGAGGCGTTGGAAGTGGTAAGCGGCATAGGGCGCTGTCGCAAGCCCCGCCGCCAGCGAGGCCAGCACCAGCCCGGCGATATAGCGCCCCGGCACGCTGAGCCAGCGGCCCGCCTTGGCCGGCGCAAGCGTGAAGAGAAAGCCGAAGCGCTCATAGGCCGCGACGAGCCCCAGCGTGGCCGCGAAGGACATTTGCGCCCCTGGGTCGAGCACCGCGCGGGGCGAGAGGATGAGCAGGCCCAGCGCCGCCACGGCGAGCGTCCGCAGCGTCAGCGCCGGGCGGCCGAGCACGATTCCCGCCAGCACGAGCAGCGTCATCACATAGGCGCGCTGGGTCGCCACCTCGGCGCCGGACAGCAGAAGATAGAAACTCGCCGACGCCATGGCCGGCAGCGCTGCCCAGGCCTTGATGGGTCGATAAAGTGCCAGTTCCGGCAGCAGAGCCAGCAGCGCGCGGGCGAGGAAGAACACGGTGCTGGCGACCAGCGCCATGTGCAAACCCGAAATGGACAGCACATGCGACAGGCCGGAGACGCGCATGCTCTCCTCAATCGCCTCCGGCACCGTGTCGCGCAGGCCGGTCACCAGCGCCACGGCCACCCCACCCTCTTCCCCGGGCAGCGCCGCGCGGATGCGGGCGGCGATGGCCCGGCGCGTGCGATCGAGCCAGGTGGTGAGCGCCAGCCCCGCCGGCGGCGGGCCGAGAGCGGGGGAGAGTTGCGGCCGCCCGAGCGCATAACCGGTGGCGCCAATGCCATCGAGCCAGATCGCCCGCCCGAAATCAAACCCGCCGGGATAGGCCGGGCCGGGCGGAGGCTCCAGCGTCGCCCGCAGGCTCACATGGCTACCGACCGCCGGCGGATCACGCCCGGCAAGCGTCACGCGCACCCGCGTGAGCGGATCGCCGTGCGCACGCTCCAGCCGCGTCACCGCAAGCGTCATACGGCTGCCACGCGGCCGCAATTCCACCGCCTCGACATAGCCGCTCACCGCGACCGCATTCAGCGTCGTTCCCAGGACCGGATGCGCCATCAGACGCACCTGCAGCGCCGCCACGGCGAAGCCGGCCGATAGCACGGCAAGGAGCGCGAGCAGGTGAAAGGCGACGGGCCGCGCCCGCGCCAGAAAGGCGAGGCCGGCGAAGCCGATGACTGGCAGCCAGCCGGCATAGGCCATCGGCTCATCAGGCGCGGCGAAATACAGCGCTGCGCCGGAGGCAAAGCCGATGGGCAGGTACAGGAAGCCGCGCCGGTCGTCGAGCTCGCGCGCCAGCGCCGCCGCCAGACCCGCCGAAAGTCGCCCCAACGCCACAGCGAACAGGTGTTCGGGCTGGAGATCGGTAACGAACCTCCCGCGCGGATGCGCCGGCCCGAGCGCCGCCGCCCGAGCCCGCCGGCGCGGCGCGTCATCCGGTCCCTGCTGCGGCGGCCCGTGCATGCCCCGACGCCCCTGCGCCCGTTGCGATGTGCTCCCCTTCTCCCCGACGATCCGGCTGTTAGCCCCGCCGAACCGCGCGAAAGGCCCGCTTTTCCCGCATCGCACACCTATGGTACACGCACGCTCCGCGCCCGCCATGCTTCGACGCCGTCCCTCCGGCGCAGACGGAAGAGAAATGTCCGAGACCGTCGTTACCCGCTTCGCCCCCTCGCCCACCGGCTTCCTGCATATTGGCGGCGCGCGCACCGCGCTGTTCAACTGGCTCTATGCGCGCGCCAAAGGCGGCAAGATGCTGCTGCGCATTGAGGACACGGACCGCCAGCGCTCTACGCCGGAAGCGATCGACGCCATCATCGACGGGCTTAGCTGGCTCGGCATCGACTGGTCGGGCGAGGTGATCTACCAGTTCGCCCGCGCCGAGCGGCACCGCGCGGCGGTGGAACAGATGATCGCTGCCGGCCGCGCTTACCCCTGCTACGCCAGTGCGGCGGAACTGGAGGAGATGCGCGAGACAGCGCGCAAGGAGGGGCGCCCGCCACGTTACGACGGCCGCTGGCGCGACCGTGACCCTTCCGAGGCCCCGCCCGACCGCGCGCCGGTGTTCCGCCTGAAGGCGCCGACCGAGGGCGAGACGGTCATCGACGATCTCGTCCAGGGACGTGTCGTCATTCCCAACAAGGATCTCGACGACCTCGTCCTGCTACGCTCCGATGGTACCCCGACCTATATGCTTTCGGTGGTGGTCGACGATCACGATATGAACGTCACCCACATCATCCGTGGCGACGACCATTTGACCAATGCTGCGCGCCAGACGCAGATCTACCATGCGCTGGGCTGGGAGGTGCCGAAGATGGCACATATCCCGCTGATCCACGGCCCGGACGGCGCCAAGCTCTCCAAGCGCCACGGCGCGCTGGGCGTCGATGCCTATCGCGCCATGGGCTATCTTCCGGCGGCGCTACGCAACTATCTCGTGCGCCTTGGCTGGAGCCATGGCGACCAGGAGATTTTCTCCACCGAGGAAATGGCCCGCCTGTTCGATCTCGACCGCGTCGGCCGCTCGGCCGCGCGCTTCGATTTTGCCAAGCTGGAGAATATTAACGGCCTCTATATTCGCTCGACTCCCGATGCCGAGCTGATGCAGGCCATCGACGCACTCCTGCCGCATATCCCCGACGGCCCCGCCATCGCGGCTGGCCTGACGCCCGAACGGCGCGCCCAGCTCCTGGCGGCCATGCCCGGGCTGAAGGAACGGGCCAAAACTCTACTCGAACTCGTTGAAAATGCAGCCTATATCTGGCGCGCTCGCCCTCTCCCGCTTGAGGAGAAGGCACAAGCGCTGCTGACCGAGGAGGCGCTCCGTCTGCTGGCCGCTGCGGCGGCGCAGCTCGCTACCGTTACGGAGTGGACTGCGGCCACGACGGAGGCGGCGGTGCGCTCGGTGGCCGAGGCGCAGGGCGTCAAGCTCGGCATGCTGGCACAACCGCTGCGGGCGGCGGTAACCGGCAAGACCACGTCGCCCGGCATTTTCGACGTGCTGGCCGTGCTCGGCCGGGAGGAGTCGCTGGCCCGGATCGCCGACCAGACTGGCGCCGGCGCAGCGGCGTAAGCGCCTGTTCTAGCACAAGGCGGAAGCGGGCATGCAACGCTTTCGCGCCAGCCGTGCGGCCGCAGTGCGGCAGCATTTTCGCTGCGCTTGCGAGGGCGGAACGAAACCGCTACGACTTTGATCATGGGCCGCAGCGAGACATCCCCCGTCTCCGACGCACAGCGCCAAACGGCAGGCGCGGCCCCTCGCAAAGACGCGATCCGTTTCAGATCCGTTCCTAGGTTCAGGGAGACCCGCATGGACGCCAGCCAAAGCAACGCGCCAAAATCCGCAACGCTCACCATTGGCGATGAGAGCTGGGAGCTTCCGATCCTGAACGGCACGATCGGGCCGGACGTGATCGACATCGGCAAGCTCTATGCCCATACGGGCAAGTTCACCTACGATCCCGGCTTCACCTCGACCGCGTCCTGCGAAAGCCAGATCACCTATATTGACGGCGACGAGGGCATTCTCCTCTACCGCGGCTACCCCATCGAGCAGCTCGCCGAGAGCGACTTCCTCGAAACCTGCTATCTCCTGCTGTACGGCGAACTGCCGACCGCCGCCCAGAAGGCCGATTTCGACTACCGCGTCACGCGCCACACCATGGTGCATGAGCAGATGAGCCGCTTCTTCCACGGCTTCCGCCGCGACGCACATCCCATGTCGGTGCTGGTGGCCTCAGTGGGCGCCCTGTCGGCCTTCTATCACGACTCGACCGACATTTCCGATCCGCAGCAGCGGATGATCGCCTCGATCCGCATGATCGCGAAGATCCCGACCCTGGCGGCGATGGCCTATAAGTACTCGATCGGCCAGCCCTTCGTGTACCCGAAGAACGATCTCGACTACGCCTCGAACTTCCTGCGCATGTGCTTCTCGGTTCCCTGCGAGGAGTACAAGGTCAACCCGATCCTCTCGCGCGCGATTGACCGCATCTTCATCCTCCACGCCGACCACGAGCAGAACGCCTCGACCTCCACCGTGCGCCTCGCCGGCTCGTCGGGTGCCAACCCCTTCGCCTGCATCGCCGCCGGCATTGCCTGCCTGTGGGGACCCGCCCATGGCGGCGCCAATGAGGCGGCGCTGAAGATGCTCGGCGAGATCGGCTCGGTGGACCGTATCCCCGAGTTCATCAACCGCGCCAAGGACAAGAACGACCCGTTCCGCCTGATGGGCTTCGGTCATCGCGTCTACAAGAATTACGATCCGCGCGCCAAGATCATGCAGCGTACCTGCCACGAGGTGCTCGGCGAACTCGGCATCAAGGACGACCCGCTGCTCGACATCGCGGTGGAACTGGAGCGCATCGCGCTGCAGGACGAGTATTTCGTCGAGCGCAAGCTCTACCCGAATATCGACTTCTACTCCGGCATCACCCTGCGCGCCCTCGGCTTCCCCACCTCCATGTTCACCGTACTGTTCGCCCTCGCCCGCACCGTGGGCTGGATCGGCCAGTGGAAGGAAATGATCGAGGATCCGAGCCAGCGCATCGGCCGTCCGCGTCAGCTCTACACCGGCGCCACCCAGCGCGATTACGTGCCGATCGCCCGCCGCAAGTGACGGCGGCGCCCCGGCCCTGAGACAAGCGAAGAAAACCCCGCCTTCCGGCCCGGAAGGCGGGGTTTTCTATGCCTGCGCTCTCTGCCTCGATCCGCGACGCTCCGCCAGCGTGTCGAGCACAGCCTGGGCGGCACGCCGGCTCGGCGGATCGCCGCCCTCACCCATGACAGCATCGAGCCGCGCGAAGGCGGCGAGTTGCGCCTCGCGCTCCGGCCCGCCGGCGATCAGCCGCGCCAGTTGCGCCGCCATGGCGGGCGGGTCGATATGCCATTGCAGATATTCCGGCATTGCCGGTTCATCGAGGATCAGGTTCGGCAGGATCGCCGTCTTCACCCGGATGATGAAGGGCGCGATCCGCCCTTCGAGCCACGGCACTTTATAGGCTGCGACCGTGGGAATACCGGCCAGCGCCAATTCCAGCGTCACCGTACCGGAGGCCGCCAACGCCGCCCTGGCAACGCGGAACGCGGCGCGCTTTTCCGTCTCATCGACCAGAATGCGCGGCTTCACCGGCCAGGACGCCACCATCGCCTCGACCTGCGCCCGCCGGGCCGGGAGCGTCGGCAGTACGAGCTCGACATCCGGAAGCTCTGCCCGCAGCCGCGCCAGCACCTCACCAAAGGTGGCGCCGAGCCGCGCCAGCTCCGAGCGCCGGCTGCCGGGTAGCACCAGCAGCACGGGCGGGGATGCGGCGCGGCGGGCGGCTTCCTCGGCATTCGGCCGCAGCGCGTTAAGCTCGCCGAGCAGCGGGTGGCCAACATAGGTCGTCGGCGGGCCGCCGAGCTCGTGCATGGCGGCCGGCTCAAAGGGCAGCAGCGCCAGCACCCGGTCGATATCGGGCGCCATGGCCCGCGCCCGCCCCGGACGCCAGACCCAGACGGTGGGCGCGACATATTTGACGATCGGAAGATCCGGCAGGCGAGCACGCACCTTGCGGGCGACACGATGGGTGAAATCGGGCGCGTCGACCAGGACGAGCACATCCGGTGCCCCCGCGACGATCGCCCGCGCGGTTTCGCCGAGGCGCCGCAGGATGCGCGGCAACCCGGCGACCACCTGCGCGAAACCCATGGCGGTGATCTCCTCCATGGGGAATTGCGGCACCAGCCCTTCAGCCTGCATGCGGACGCCGCCGACGCCCCGGAAGCGCACCCCGGACGGATGCAGCGCCTTCAGCTCCGCCATCAGCCCGGCACCGAGCACATCGCCCGATTCCTCTCCGGCAATGATGAAGATATTGAGCGGAGTGCGACTAGCCATGCACCGCCCCGTCCTCGCGTTCGAAGCCGAGGATGAACAGGCCAGCCTGATCGGCGAGCCGGATCAGTTCCGCGCTGTCGGCGACGATGACGCCACCCGCCTCAAGGGCTATGCCGGCGAGCCCCGCCCGCGCCGCGCCCTCCACGGTGCGCGCCCCGAAGGACGGCAGGTCGATCCGCCGATCCTGCCCCGCCTTGGGACACTTCACCAGGACGCCGCAGCGGGACGGCAGCTTGACCCGCCCATTGGCGCGCAGTTCCGCCACACGCGCCAGCATGAGATCCGTGCCTTCCGCCGCCTCCACCGCAACGACATGGCGGCGCATCACCACCAGCCCCTGCCCGATATCGAGCGGCCCCATCACGGCAAGCGCTTCACGCCCCCGGGCGATGTCGGCGAGCGCCTCAGCATCGGGCGCCACCCGGCCAAGCTGCCCGACCGGCATGAGGATTTCCGGCGCCACTTCATGCGCGCCGACAAGGCGGAAGCCCGACTCCTCCATCAGCCGCCCGAGGCCGGTGAGCAAAAAATCGTCGCCACCCCGGAACAGGCCAAGCACGCGCGGCATGAGTCGCAACGTCGCCCAGTCGAGCCGCAGATCGCGAATGCGCGGACGCAGCACATTGCCGATGAACACCACATCGCGGCAGCCCCGGCGGCGCATTTCGCTGCGGAGGAAGCCAAAGCGGCCGAGCGAAATCCACACATGCGGCCAACCCTCAAGCGGCGCATCGGCAAAGCCGCGCACCGGGAAGAGCACTACCTCGCGGCCGGCACGACGCGCACCCTCGGCCACCGCGAGCGGGAAGGTTCCCCCGCCGCAGATGATCGCCAGCGGCGCCGCCTCCGCTGCCGCCCGGGACGGTGCCTCAGGCGGCGTCAGGTTCGGCGACATGGTCGGCCGCATCGCTGGGAACGATCAGGCGGCGCTTGGCACCGCTGCGCACGAAATCGACCACCTGCATGACATTGGCGTCGTCCGCATAGGCCTCGGCCACGCGCGCGGCGCGCTCGGACAGGGTACCGCCCGCATAGAACAGTTCGCGATAGGCCGCACGCAGGGCATGGATCTGCGGTCGGGAGAACCCCCGCCGCTTCATCCCGATGATGTTGAGACCGCCCAGCCCGCTGCGGCCGTAAATCAGCGCGCCGAAGGGGATGAGGTCATGCTGCAGCCCGCACAGGCCGCCGACAATGGCATTGTCACCGATGCGCACGAACTGGTGCACCGCCGCCTGCCCGCCGAGAAACACGTTGTTGCCAACGCTGACATGGCCCGCGAGCGTCGCATTATTGGCGAAGATCACATGGTTGCCGACGATGCAGTCATGCGCGACATGGGCGTTGACCATGAAGAAGCAATTGTCGCCCACCACCGTTTCCATATGGCCGGCGGCAGTGCCGGTATTCATGGTCACATGCTCGCGGATCAGACAATTGCGACCGATCACCAGCCGCGACGCCTCACCCTTATAGCCAAGCGACTGCGGCGGGAAGCCGAGCGAGGCGAAGGGGTAGACCGTGGTGCCCTCGCCGATCGTCGTGCGACCGCTCACGGCGACATGGGAGATCAGCTTGACCCCGTCGCCTAGCACCACCTGCGGCCCGACGACGCAGAACGGACCAATCTCGACGCCCGCGCCGAGAACGGCGCCTTCCTCGACCCGCGCCAGCGGGTCGATCTTCCCCGGGGAAACGCTCATTTACCTCCCTCGCGGGCGATCATGGCACCCACTTCCGCTTCGGCAACCATCTGGCCGTCGACCTTGGCCTCGCCACGGAACCACCACATGTTCCGCCGCTTGCTCATCTGCGTCATGTGATATTCGAGCACGTCGCCCGGCACCACGGGCTTGCGGAACTTCGCCTTGTCGATCGTCATGAAATAGACCAGCGAGGGCGCGCCGTCCTCCGGCCGGTTGAGCAGGCAGATCGTGCCCGCCGTCTGCGCCATGCCTTCGAGGATCAGCACACCCGGCATCACCGGGTTCTCCGGGAAATGGCCCTGGAAATGCGGCTCATTGGCCGAGACATTCTTGATGCCGATCGCCTTCCGGTCGCCGTCAATGCCGATGATCCGATCGACCATCAGGAAAGGATAGCGGTGCGGCAGCGCCGCGAGGATGCGGTGAATATCGGCGGTGCCGAGCACGGTAGCTTCGGCTGCGGCTTCGACCTGTGCGTCCATTCTCTCATTGCCCCTTGTCTTCGCCCCGCCGGCCGTTCTCGCCACGTCCGAGGCGCTGGACCGCCATGACCTCGCGGAACCAGTCGCGCATCGGCTTGGCCGGGGAGCCTCCCCATTCCACTCCCGGCGGCACGTCGTCCTTCACATTGCTCGTGGCGGCGATCCGCGCCCCATCACCGATTTGGACATGGCCGATCACGCCGACCTGCCCGCCCAGCATCACGAAATCCCCCAGCGTCGCGCTGCCGGCGATGCCGGCCTGGGAGACAATGATGCAGTGGCGTCCGATGACCACGTTGTGCGCGATCTGTACCAGATTGTCGATCTTGGTGCCCTCGCCGATGACGGTGTCGCGCAGACCGCCGCGGTCGATGGTGGTGGAGGCGCCGATCTCGACATCGTCCTGCAGGATCACGCGGGCGATCTGCGGAATCTTGGCGTGCCCCCGGGCGCCGCCGACATAGCCGAAGCCGTCCTGCCCGATCCGCGCGCCGGGATGGATGATGACGCGATCGCCGACCAGCGCGTGCTGCAGCGTGGCGCCGGCACCGATCGAACAGTGCCGGCCGATGCGCACCCCCTGCCCGATCACAGCGCCGGCGGCAACCACCGTGCCGCTGCCGATCTCGGCCCAGGCGCCGACCACCGCGCCGGGATCGACCGTCACCTCCGCCTCAAGTCGCGCCTGCGGATGCACCATGGCACCGGCAGCCACGCCGCTCTGGCCAAAGATGGAACCCGGCTGCAGGCTGCCGGCATAGAGCTGGCGGGTGACGGCGACAAAGGCCCCGTGCGGCTTGGCAACGATCAGCGCCACCGTCGTGGCGGGCACGTGCGGCGCGAAGCGTTCGCTGATGAGGCAGGCGCCGGCCCGCGTCTCGCGCAGCGCGGCGACATGGCGGGCGCCGTCCATGAAGGCGAGATCGGCCGGTCCGGCGGCGTCCAGCGCGGCGACGCCGGAAATCCGCACCGCGGCCGCCCCGGCCGGCAGCGGCTGCGCGGCGCTAACGAGCGACGCGATATCAGCCAGCGAAAGCGGTGCCGGCACCGGATGGAAGAAGGGATCGTTCATCGCCGCCTGTCGACTGCCGTGGCGTTTCCCAAACGCATGAGCGGCCCGGATGACCGGACCGCCCTGCATCTCATGAGGTGGAATGTATCAGAAGGTGGTGCCGCCGCTGAAGCGGAACTCCTGAACCTCGTCATACCATTCCTTGGTCAGGGCCCAGGCATAGTCGAAGCGCAGCGGACCGAAGGGCGAGGCCCAGATCAGGCTGACACCGACCGAGGAGCGGACGCTGTCGCTGTCGGCGACACAGACATTGGCCTTGCCCTTGTTCGAAGAGCCGGGATAGTCGCCGCAATCCACGTAGTTCTCAGGCAAATTCCAGCCCGCAATATTCGGGAAGGTGGTGTTGCCCTGGTAGTCCCACAGCGAACCGGCATCGGCGAAGACCGCGAACTTCAGACCGAAATCCTTCGGCAGGAAGGAAAGCGGGAACTGCACTTCCGCCGTCGCACCCCAGAACATCGTGCCGCCGAGCGCATCCATGTCCTGACCAAAATAGCCGGAGGCAAGGTCGCGCGGGCCGATGCCGTTGGGGGCGAAGCCGCGGACGAGATCGGGACCCTTGAAGAAATTGTCGGTGATGCGCAGGTCCTCATTGCCCCAGGAGGCGACGTTACCCGCCTGGCCGCGCAGCAGCAGCACCGCGTCGCCGACGACCGGCATATAGTAGCGGGCGTCGAAGGTAGTGCGGATATACTGGGTGTCGCCACCAAGGCCGGCGAAGTCCTGCTTCAACTCGATGAGATAACCGTTGGACGGGTTACGGTTATTGTCGAGCATGTTGTAGGACAGCGTGTAGCCGACCGCTGATGTGAGGATCGACTCATTGTTGATCTCCAGCAGCGCCCAGGACACGTCATTATAGACCTCGTCCTCGAAGCTGACCGAAATCTCCTTCTGCGACAGCATGTAGCGCAGGCCGAGGGTCAGTTCGTCGGTGAGCGGCAGAGCGACGCGCAACGTACCGCCGGCGGTCTCGGTGTCGTACTGGCTGTAGCTGGTCGCCGTCGTCGTCTTCCAGAACAGGTCGAAGCCGGCGGCGATGCGGTAGTCGAGGAAATAGGGTTCAGTGAAGCTGAAATCGGCGCCCTGCACATTCTCGCCAAGCTGGCCGGCAAGGCGGACATACTGGCCGCGACCCAGGAAGTTCTTCTCCGAGATCGCCACTTCGCCGATGAAGCCGTCCGTGGTGGAATAGCCACCCGAGACCGAGAACTCGCCGGTCGGCTGATCCTCGACCGTCACCACGAGGATGATGCGGTCCGGCGCGGTGCCGGGCTCATTGGTGATCTTCACATCCTTGAAGTAGCCGAGATTGCGCAGGCGACGCTCGGCCCGGTCCACCATCACGCGGTTATAGGCATCACCTTCCGCGAAATCGAACTCGCGCCGGATGACCCAGTCGCGGGTGCGGGTGTTGCCGCGGATCTCGATCCGCTCGACATAGACGCGCGGACCTTCCTCGACGGCGAACACGAGCGAGATCGTCCGAGTCTCGAGGTTACGGTCGCCACGCGGCCGCACCTGGGCGAAGGCATAGCCGGACTTGGAGACTTCGATGGTCGCGTTCTCCACCGACTTCTCGACCAACTCGGCATTGTAGACCTGGCCGGGCGCCACGCGCAGGGCGGCGCGCAGATCCTTGATATCGACATCCTTGATGCCGGAGACGACATCGACGGTGCCGACGCGGTACTGCGGGCCTTCGTCGATCACATAGGTCAGGATGAAGCCGTCGCGCTGGCGATCGAGATCGGCCGTCACCGAGATGATGCGGAAATCGGCGTAGCCGTGCTTGAGATAGAAGCGGCGCAGCAGTTCCTGGTCGGTGTTGATGCGGTCGACATCGTAAATGTCGCTGTTCTTGAGCCAGGAGAGCCAATTGGTCTCGGTGGTGGTGATCTCGTCCTTCAGCTTGTAGGCGGAAAACGCCTTGTTGCCGACGAACTTGATCTCGGCCACGCCGAGCTTGTCGCCTTCGGTGATTTCGAACACGAGGTCAACGCGGCCCTGGCCACGCTCGATCACCTTCGGCACGACGCGCACATCATAGCGGCCGGCGCGGTGATACACGTCGATGATGCGCTGCGTGTCGGCCTGCACGGTGGTCTTGGACAGCGGGCTGCGCGCCTTGGACTGAACTTCCAGCGCGAGTTGGTCGTCCTTGACCTTCTTGTTGCCCTCGAAGGCGACGCGGTTGATCACCTGGTTCTCAACGACCGTCACCACCATCCGCCCGCCGCGGTTGCTGATGGTAACGTCGGAAAACAGCCCGGTAGCGTAAAGCGCCTTCAGCGCCTCGTCGATCTTGGCCGGAGTCAGCGACTGGCCAGGCGAGGTCTGGAAATAGGAGCGGATGGTGTCCGCGTCGACGCGCTGATTCCCTTCGACGACGATCGAACTCGCCGACTGAGCCATGGCCGCACCGGGCGCCATGACGGCACCGGAAACACCGCCGACCGCCACAAGAAGGGCAAAGCCGACTGCCGACGCCAATCTACTCACGAACCGGGAACGAGCCATTTGGTGCGCAACCTTACCGTTGTTCTGGGAGACGACCACCGACACACCCAAAGGCGCGCACCCGGCGACACTCCTCACCCTGCACTCCGTTTGATACAGACTTTTCCAGAGCCTGCAAACCGGACCTGCCGCTTTACGTACCTTTTCCGGACGGCGTGGCCGCTTGGCAACGCCGTCCCGAATCCTCGTCAAGATTTTGATATATTGAGAATATCGTTCCACGTTGCAAACAGCATCAACATCAGCACGAGCGCCAGACCGATGCGGAACCCGACCTCCTGCGCCCGCTCGCTGAGCGGCCGGCCGCGCAGCGCCTCGATGGCGTAGAACAGCAGGTGTCCGCCGTCGAGTAGCGGTACAGGAAAGAGGTTAAGAAGTCCGATCGACACCGACAGGACGGCGGCGAGCTGCAGCAATGCGGCGATTCCGAAGGTCGCCACCTGCCCGGACACCTGCGCGATGCGGATCGGGCCGCCGAGCTGATCGGCCCTTTCGCGACCGGTCACCACGCCGCCGAGATAGCTGAAAGTCCGGTCGACGATGAACCACACCTCCGCCGTCGCCTGGGTGACAGCCTGAACCGGGCCGAATCGTTCGGTGCGGACCTGCCCGCCCCCGGTGTCGCGCGAGATGCCCAGCACGCCGATGCGATGAACATTGCCGAAGGTGTCGGTGACTTCGCGCAGGTCCGGAGTCGCCTCAAGGGTGAGTCGCTGCCCGCCGCGCTCGACCTCGATGGCGAGCGGCTCGCCGGCATTGGCGCTGACGATACGCTGCATGTCGCCGAACGAGTCGATCTTGCTGCCATTGATGGTGAGGATGAGGTCGCTCGGCTGGAAGCCCGCCCGCTCGGCGGCGCTGCCAGCCTGCACGGCGTCGACCTGGGGCGTCGTTACCTGGCGACCGACCGTCATGAACAGGCCGGCGAAGATGACGATGGCCAGGATGAAATTGGCGATCGGCCCCGCCGCTACGATCGCCGCCCGGGCGCCGACCGATTTGTGGAAGAAGCTCTCGCGGCGCTCCGTCTCGCTCATGTGCGAGATCGCCCCACGGTCGGGGGCGCTGGCGGCGTTCTCGTCACCGAGAAACTTCACATAGCCGCCGAGCGGAATCGCCGAGAGCTTCCAGCGTGTCCCGTGGCGGTCATTGAAACCGGCGATCTCCGGCCCGAAGCCGATCGAGAACGCCACCACCCTCACCCCGGCGCGGCGGGCCACCCAGAAATGCCCCAGTTCGTGGAAAAACACCACGATCGTCAGCACGAACAGAAACGGCACGACATAGCCGAGCAGCCAGCCCGCAGTGCCGCCCATCGAGGCAAGAAAGTCCATCAGCGATTTCCCAGACGCGCACGCCGGCTGGCGTGCTGCTTGTTCCATAGCGAGCGTTTAAGGCGAACATGGGTAAAATGCGGCGCGGCGCCGGAAATTGTGGCATGTGCGTGCGACGTGGCGGCGCGCCGGCGCCTCACCATAGGAGGAAGCCGCGCGCCGGCGCGTCCGGCATCCGGATCAGCCCGATCAGCAGCATGAGCGCCGCCGCCGCGATGAAGCCGTCGAGCCGGTCCATCAACCCGCCATGGCCGGGAATGAGATGGCTCGAATCCTTCACCCCGAACCGCCGCTTCATCGCCGATTCGAAGAGATCCCCGCCCTGGCTGGCAAAGCTCGCCAGCAGGGCAACCGGGCCTGCCAGCAACGTCGTCTCCACCCCGGCCAGGAACAGGGTTCCCATTCCCGCCAGCATGCCGAACAGCGCTCCTCCCAGCGAGCCCGCCCAGGTCTTGTTGGGGCTGACGCGCGGCCAGAGCTTGGGACCGCCAATGAGCCGCCCGCAAAAATAGGCGGCGATGTCGGTCGACCACACAACGGCCAGCAGCCATACCAGACTCACCAGCCCGAAACTGGCGTCTTCGCGCAGGATCAGCGTCGGCAGGGCCAGAGCCCCGGCGTAGACGACGCCGAACGGCGCCCATGTCCGTCGCTCGCGATTGGAGCGCGCCACCAGCGCCGCGGTAATGGCACCGAGAACCACGATGCCGATGGACGCCGCTGGCGGACGTATCGCGAGCAACAGCACCGCGACGATCAGCGTCGCGCCGCCGATGACCAGAAGCGGCATGCGCGGCTTGGCGCCGATCATCCGCAGCCATTCCCATAGCACGATCACGGACGAGAGCGCGACCAGAGCGCTGAACGCCCACCCGCCCGCTATGGCGACGAGCATGACGAACGGCCCAAGTACCAGAGCCGAGACGAGGCGCGGCAGGAAATCCTCTCCGATGCGCAAGGGCTCAGCTTTCCGCGGTGTCGATGCCACCAAAGCGACGCTCGCGCAGGCGGTACTCGTCGAGCGCCCGCTCCAGCCAGCCGCGATCGAAATCCGGCCACAACACGGGAAGAAACACCAGCTCGGCATAGGCCGCCTGCCACAGCAGGAAATTCGACAGGCGCTGCTCGCCGCTGGTGCGGATCACCAAATCGAGCGGCGGCAAACCCGCTGTGTCCAGCGCGCCGGCAAATCGCTCGGGCGTGATCTCCTCGGCACGCAATTCACCGGCGGCCACCTGCCGCGCCAGCGCCTGGGCAGCACGGGCAATCTCGCCGCGCGCGCCATAGTTGAACGCCACGGTGAGGCACACCCCTGTATTGTCGCGGGTTAGCGCCTGCGCTTCGTCGAACAGCGCCTGCACCTCGCTGTCGGTGGGGTGGCCCTCGCCGATGATGCGCAGACGAACGTTCTTGGCATGCAGTTCCTTGAGATCGGAACGAATGAAGCGCTTGAGCAGCCCCATCAGTTCGCCGATCTCCCGCTCCGGCCGCGACCAGTTTTCGCTGGAGAAGCTGTAGAGGGTCAGCGCCTCGATACCGAGATCGCGGGCGTCGGCGACGGTGCGGCGCACAGCCTCCGCGCCGCGCCGGTGCCCCTCAAAGCGCGGCAAGCCGTGCCCTTTGGCCCAGCGGCCATTGCCGTCCATGATGATGGCGACGTGGCGCGGCACACGCAGGAGCGACGATACCGTGCCCCCGTCCGTCTCTATGGCGGCCGCTGAGGCCTCGCCGCGCCTTGCAATGTTCACGGAGCCCCCCATGGCGCCCCCTTTGGCGCCCGTCGATCAAACCGCGAGGATTTCCTTTTCCTTCGCGGCCACGACCTGGTCGATCTCGGCAATAAACTGATCCGTCGCCTTCTGGACCTGATCGGCGAGACGGTCCAGGTCGTCCGAGCTCATCTCGCCATCCTTTTCCGCCTTCTTGATGATATCGAGCCCGTCGCGGCGCACATGACGGACCGACACGCGCGCGGCTTCGGCATATTTATGCGCGACCTTGACCAGTTCCTGGCGGCGATCCTGAGTCAGTTCGGGGATGCGCACCCGCAGCACCTGGCCCTCGGTCTGCGGGTTGAGGCCGAGATTGGACTCTCGGATGGCCTTCTCGACCGCCGCCACCATGCCCCTGTCCCACACCTGCACCGACAGCAGGCGCGGCTCCGGCACATTGACCGAGGCGACCTGGTTGAGCGGCATGTGGCTGCCATAGGCGTCCACCTGGATCGGCTCCAGCAGGCTAGCCGACGCCCGGCCGGTGCGCAGGCCTGAAAGCTCGGTCTTGAGAACGGAGATCGCGCCGGTCATGCGGCGCTTGATATCGGCAATGTCGATCGGACCAGTGCTCATCTCGAACCTCATTCATTCAACAGCCGGCCCGAGGCCGACGGGCGCCGGTTGGCGGCTTATCCAACCTAACGACTGCCATGGCAAGCGTTAGCCGCCAACGACGCCCCTAGCGGGGGTGCCGGGCGCCGATTCGACGGCAAAAACTACGGCGCTACCGTCGTCGAACGCCCCTCCCCGCGAATGGCGGCAGCGATCGCCCCCGGCTCACGGATCGAGAACACGACGATCGGCAGCTTCGATTCCCGTGCCAGCGCGAAGGCGGCAGCGTCCATCACCTTCAGATCTTTGGCCAGCGCCTCGTCATGGGTGAGACGATCATAGCGCCGGGCGGAAGGATCATGCTTGGGATCGGCAGTATAGACGCCGTCGACATTCGTCGCCTTCATCACCGCGTCGCATTCCAGTTCGGCAGCGCGCAGCACAGCGCCGGTGTCGGTGGTGAAATAGGGGTTGCCGGTGCCGCCGGCCAGCAGCACCACGCGCCCGCGTCCGAGATGGCGCGAAGCGGTCTGGCGGGCATAGGGTTCGCAGATGGTCGGCATCGGGATCGCGGAGAGGGTGCGGGCGGGAACGCCAGCCTTCTCCACAGCCTTCTCCAGCGCCAGTGCGTTCATGACCGTGGCCAGCATGCCCATGTGATCGGCCGTGGCGCGGTCAAGTCCCTGCCCGGCGACGCTGGCGCCGCGCAGAATGTTGCCGCCGCCGACGACGACGGCGATCTCGGTCCCGGTGGCGCGGGCCTCCACGAGATCCTGGGCGATGCGTTCGATGGTCGGCCAGTGCAGCCCGAAGGCTTCGTTCCCCATCAGCGCCTCACCGGACACCTTGACCAGGACGCGCTCGAAAAGAGCGCCGTGCGGCTCGGGGATCGACATGGGGCACCTCTGGCTTGGCGCGACTCGGGGTGGCGCGCACAGTAAAACACGCCGGACTGCCCGTGGGCGGCCCGGCGTGACTTATCAACGTAACAACGCGCTCAGACGCCGGCAGCGGCGGCGACTTCGGCGGCGAAGTCGCTTTCCTGCTTCTCGACGCCCTCACCGAGGCCGAAGCGGACGAAGCCGACCAGCTTGATCGGCGCGCCGACCTTGCCTTCGCTCTCCTTCACCGCCTGGGCGACCGTCTTGGACGGATCGTGGATGAAGGCCTGCTCGACCAGCGTTACTTCCTTGTAGAAGGTCTTCAGGCCGCTCTCGACAATCTTCTCGACCACGTTGTCGGGCTTGCCGGAGGCCTTGGCCTTCTCGGCGAGCACGCCCTTCTCGCGGGCAATCACGTCAGCGTCGATCCCGGCGGCATCGAGCGCCTGCGGGTTGGCCGCCGCGACATGCATGGCGATCTGGCGACCGAGCGCGGCGAGCTCATCCGCCTTGCCTTCGGACTCCAGCGCGACCAGCACGCCGATCTTGCCGAGGCCTTCGCCCACCGAACCATGGACATAGGAGCCGATGGCGCCAGCCGACACCGCCAGCTTCTTGGAGCGGCGCAGATTCATGTGCTCGCCGATGGTGGCGACCGCGTTGTTGATCGCCTCGGCGACGGTGCCGCCGGCCGGATAAGCCGCCGCCTTCACCGCCTCGACATCGTCCTCCGCACTCAGCGCGACGGTGGCGATGTCGCGCACGAGCTGCTGGAACTGGTCGTTGCGCGCCACGAAGTCGGTTTCGGAATTGACTTCGACGACGACACCGGTGGTGCCCGACACGGCGAGGCCGATCAGGCCCTCGGCGGCGACGCGCCCGGCCTTCTTGGCCGCCTTGGCGAGACCCTTCTTGCGCAGCCAGTCGATGGCGGCTTCGATGTCGCCATCCACCTCGGTCAGCGCGGCCTTGCAGTCCATCATGCCGGCGCCGGTCTTCTCGCGCAGCTCCTTCACCATGCCCGCGGTGATGTTGGCCATGTTCCGTTCCTCAACAATCTCTGTGTCTATCGACAACACGGCCGGCCGGACGAAATCCGGGCCGGCCGTGCGATACAATGCTTGGCGCCGGAATGTGACGCCGTCGCGAAGCAGACGCCTGGGTCACTCGACCTCGGCGGTCAGCTCCTTGGCCTGCGCCACCCAGCCATCGACACGGCCCGGCAGCCCCACCTCTTCGCCGAGACGGTGAGCGTCATCGGCATTGAGGCCGGCGATCTGCCAGAAGTGGAAGATGCCAAGGTCGGTGAGCTGCTTCTCGATCGCCGGGGACACGCCGGTGAGCTTCTTCAGGTCATCGGCGATGCCGCGCGGGCCCGAGAGGGCTTCGAGGCTGGTCCAGGCGCTCTCCGCCGGAAGGTCTTCGACCAGCGGGGCCTCGGCCGCGCCGACGTCGATGCCGAGATCACCATGCGAGCGGCCGATGCCGTCAATGGCGGCGCGGGCGACCAGGTCGCAATAGAGGTTGATGGCGCGGCCGGCGTCGTCATTGCCGGGAACCGGGAAGGCGATGCCGTCCGGATCGCAATTGGTGTCGAGGATGGCCGCGACCGGAATGCCGAGGCGGCGGGCCTCGGCGACGGCGAGGTCTTCCTTGTTGGTGTCGATCACGAACAGCAGGTCGGGAATGCCGCCCATGTCACGGATACCGCCAAGCGCGCGATCGAGCTTTTCCTTCTCGCGCTGGAGCGTCAGGCGCTCCTTCTTGGTGTAGCCGACACCCTCGCCGGCCGCGAGCAGCTCTTCGAGCTTCTTCAGGCGAGCGATGGAGTGGGAAATGGTCTTCCAGTTGGTCAGCATGCCGCCGAGCCAGCGGGAGTTCACATAATACTGCGCCGAGCGCTTGGCGGCATCCGCCACGGCATCGGCCGCCTGGCGCTTGGTGCCGACGAACAGAACGCGACCGCCACGGGCCACGGTGTCGGACACCGCCTGCAGGGCGCGGTGAAGCGCCGGCACGGTCTGGGCCAGGTCGAGAATGTGGATGTTGTTGCGGGTGCCGAAGATGAACGGAGCCATCTTCGGGTTCCAGCGGTGGGACTGATGCCCGAAGTGCACGCCAGCTTCCAGGAGCTGGCGCATGGTGAAGTCAGGAAGCGCCATAGTCGTCTCTCATCCGGTTGAGCCTCCGCGGACATGGCCGTGCCGAGGAATTCGGCGACGACACCGGAGCGGTCATGAAGCCTGTGCCATGTCGTGACAAAGGGCTCCCTGCCGCGAGTCCGCGTGCGGAATGGCGCGGCTTATAGGGGAGCGCGGCTCTGGTGGCAAGTGCGTCGCGGCTCATCCCGCGGGGGATGGCACGACCCGCCCACTGGTCGAACGACCGGTAAGAAGGATGAGCTTCGAGAGCGCTGCGGCAACCGCCCCAGGAGCTGCCGATGGCTGCGCCGAGAGTGTGCGCGCCATGTCGCGGTAGAGCAACCCGGCGATCGCCGCGCGGCCAATACCACCTCCGGGGAGGTCGATCGTATGGTGGCGCAGTTCAGGGGAGAGGAATTCGTCAATGGCTGCGGCCGCCTGCGGCGACACCTCAGGCCAATATCCGCCAAGCTGACGCTTCATGCGGCTGGTCGTGGCGCGCCAATCCGCCAGCAATTCCTCATACACCACAAGCGCCCGAGGCATGCCGCGCGTGCCGTGCTCGGCATCCAGCGTGTAGCGCATCCACACGCCGAGCGCCCGGCGCGGCTCCATGCCGTCACGGCGCGCCAGCGACTGCGCGACCTCCAGCGGATTGCGCAAGGTGAGCACCGCTTCCACTGCATAGCCGGCCTCGTCGAGAACCTGCCGATACAGCGGCACCAGGCGACTGATGCGCGGGTCCTTCAACACCACGGTGGAAGCGTCGCCAAACTCGCTCTCAAGCGTCTCGCGCAGACGCTGCCACATGCCCTTGGAGCGCACCACATCGACCGGCGAAACAGAGATCGGCTGACGTGAATACCAACGGTGACCGCACGCGGCGAGAATTTCATCGTTCAATTCGACGATCGGCTTCGACTCCCAGTGGCCGCGCAGATTGTTCGAGGTGGCGCCCATCAGCGTCTGCGGCGTCGCGGCGCCCAAAAGGTTGACGGTCCGCGTCAGCGCCGACGTGCCGCTGCGGTGCATGCCAAGGATAAGAATGGCCCTCTTTGCCTTTGAAGCCTCAAATACCACCGGAACGACTGCCCCCTTTGATCTTGGTGCTGAAGAAAAACTTTCGCGTTTGAAATATCAAGGAAAAAACGACTATTTCTCCGCAGAAACTCTGTGACACGCGCCAGACACACACAGCAACATCGCGCCTTGACCGGGAGCACAGACGAGAAACACTGCCACCAGCCACCCGACCGGCCGCGCCGCAATGCTCAGAGTTGAACCATGGGGGTGGATACGTTGGGATTGCACCTGAACGCCAAGCGCTCAGCGACAGAAGCCGCCCCCTGCCGAAGCTGGCGCAAGGCGAACGCGCGGCGCGGGTCTCCGCCGTACCACAGCATGGGGAAAAAAGGCGGCAGTACCCGCCGGCAGAGGTCAGCGGCAACGGCCCGCAAAGGGCCGAGCTAGGCCATCTCAACCATCTCGACGCCCGGTACTGCCTTCAGTGCGCCGGCAATTTGCGGGGAAAGACTGAAACGGCCGGGCAGTTTCACCTCGACTTCGGTGTCGCCGCGCTCGCCCAGCAGCAGCACCAGCGACACCTCGCCGTCGCCCCGCCCACCACTGAGCGAGCCGAGCCGGGTGGCGACGCTTTCCAGCGGCTCGGGCGAGCGCAGGAACACGCGCATGCCCTTCTGCATTTTCGACGCCGCTTGATCGAGCGGCTCCACGGTCTGGATACGCGCGCGCACATCCTCGCCCTGCAGTTCCGCCGACACCTGCAGCAGCAGGGCCTTGCCCGGCTCCAGAAGTTCCCGGTACTGCGCCAGGGCTTCGGAGAACAGCACCGCCTCGAACTGGCCGGAAGGGTCCGACAATCCGACGATGCCCATCTTGTTGCCGGTCTTGGTGCGGCGCTCCTGGCGGCTCACCACTGTGGCGGCAAGCCGTCCGGCCATGGAGCCGGCCCGCACTGAACGGGTGAAGTCGGTCCAACGCTGCACCCGCAGCCGGTCCAGCGCCTTGCCATAATCGTCCAGCGGATGCCCGGTAAGGAAGAAGCCGATGGCGTCATATTCCCGCTGCAGCTTCTCCGCCGGCAGCCAGGGCGCCGCAGTGGGAATCGGCAGTTCCGCCGCGACCGACGGCCCGCCGAACATATTGCCCTGCCCCGACGCCACCTCGGCCCCGACCGATGCCGCATGGGCGAGCATGCAGTCGATCGCCGCCGAGGCGCGGGCACGGTTTTTCTCCAGCGCATCGAAAGCCCCGGCATTGACCAGGCTTTCCATCGTCCGCTTGTTCAGCGCCTTGGCGTTGATGCGCGAGGCGAAGTCGGCGAGGCTGGTGAAGGGGCGCTCGCCCCGCGCCTCGACGATGGCGTCGACCGAATGCCCCCCCACGCCCTTAATGGCCGCGAGAGCATAGAGGATGCGGCCATCCCTCACCGCGAATTCGCGCCCCGAGAGGTTTACCGACGGCGGCACCACCTCGATCCCGAGCCGCTGCGCCTCCTGGCGGAATTCCGCCAGCTTGTCGGTATTGCCCATATCCAGCGTCATCGACGCCGCGAGGAATTCGGTCGGGTAATTCGCCTTCATATAGGCGGTCTGGTAGGACACCAGCGCATAGGCTGCCGCGTGGCTCTTGTTGAAGCCGTAATCGGCGAATTTGGCGAGCAGGTCGAAGATTTCCGACGCCTTGGCCTTCGGCACGCCGCGCTCCACCGCGCCATCGACGAAACGCTCGCGCTGCTTGTCCATCTCGGCGCGGATCTTCTTGCCCATGGCCCGGCGCAGAAGATCGGCTTCGCCCAGCGAATAGCCGGAGAGCGTCTGCGCGATCTGCATCACCTGTTCCTGGTAGATGATGACGCCGTAGGTCTCCTTGAGGCTGGCTTCCAGCGCAGGATGCGCATAGGCCGCCTTTTCCTGACCGTTCTTGACCGCGCAATAGACCGGGATATTGGCCATCGGACCCGGCCGGTACAGGGCGACGAGGGCGATGATGTCCTCCAGCCGGTCCGGCTTCATGTCGACCAGCGCCCGCCGCATGCCGGCGCTTTCCACCTGGAACACGCCGACCGTCTCGCCGCGCGTCAGCATGTCGTAAGTCTTTTTATCGTCGAGCGGAATCGTCGACAGGTCGAGTGTGATTCCCCGCTGGGAAACCAGGCGGACGGCAGTTTGCAGGACGGTGAGGGTTTTGAGGCCGAGAAAGTCGAACTTCACCAGCCCGGCCTGCTCCACCCATTTCATATTGTACTGGGTGACGGGCATGTCCGAGCGCGGGTCTCGGTAGAGCGGGACCAGTCGCGCCAGCGGGCGGTCGCCGATGACGATGCCGGCGGCGTGGGTGGAGGCGTGGCGGTTGAGCCCTTCGAGCCGGGTGGCGATGTCGAAGGCGCGCTTGACCACCGGGTTGGCCTCGCTCTCCCCCTGCAGGCGCGGCTCGTCATTGATAGCCTGTTTCAGCGTGACCGGGTTGGCCGGGTTCTGCGGCACCAGCTTGCACAGCTTGTCGACCTGGCCGTAGGGCATCTCCAGCACGCGGCCGACATCGCGCAACACGCCGCGCGCCTGTAGCGTACCGAAGGTGATGATCTGCGCCACCTGATCGCGGCCATAGCGTTGCTGGACGTAGCGGATCACCTCGTCGCGCCGTTCCTGGCAGAAGTCGATGTCGAAATCCGGCATCGACACGCGCTCGGGGTTGAGGAAGCGTTCGAACAACAGGCCGAAGCGCAACGGGTCGAGATCGGTGATGGTGAGCGAATAGGCCACCAGCGAACCTGCGCCCGATCCACGGCCCGGTCCGACCGGAATCCCCTGTGCTTTCGCCCATTTGATGAAGTCGGACACGATGAGAAAGTAGCCCGGGAACTTCATCCGCTCGATGATGCCGAGCTCAAAGGCCAGCCGCGCCTCATAGTCCTTGACGGTCAGCCCTTCGCGCGGACCGTGCACGGCCAGCCGGTTGCGCAGCCCCTCCTGCGCCTGCAGCCGCAACTCCTCCGCCTCGTCGCGGTCGAGGGTGAAGCGCGGCAGGATCGGCTTGACCGTGCGCGGGCGATAGGCACAGCGCTGGGCGATTTCTACCGTGTTCGCAAGGGCTTCCGGCAGATCGGCGAACAGGTCCGCCATTTCCGCGCGGGTACGGAAGCGGTGCTCCGGCGTCAATTGGCGGCGGTCGGGCTCGGCGACGAGACGGCCCTCGGCGATGCAGATGAGGGCGTCATGGGCCTCATAGTCATCCTGCGCCGCGAAGAAGGGCTCGTTGGTGGCGACGAGCGGAAGTTCCAGTCGATAGGCAAGTTCTATCAGCGCCGGCTCGACACGGCGTTCCTCGGCGAGGCCGTGGCGTTGGATTTCGACATAGAGCCGGTCGCCGAACAACGCCTGCAACTGCGCCAGACGCTGCTCGGCATGGTCCGCGCTGCCCGCCGCCAGGGCGCGGTCGATCGGGCCGGTGGGACCGCCAGTGAGTGCGATCAGGCCAGTGTGGTGATCTTCGAGCCAGTCCACCTTGATGTGCGGCGCCCCATCCGAGGCAGTGTCGAGGAAGGAGCGCGACACCAGCTCCATGAGGTTCGTCCACCCCTGCTCGTTCATGGCGAGCAGGACCATGCGCGGGCGCTCCTGCCCGGCCGGCCCGCGCGGGGCCGCGCCGGGAAAGTCGATCGCCAGCGCGCAGCCGAGAATCGGCTGGATGCCGGCGCCGGCCATCTTTTCCGAGAATTCCAGCGCGCCGAACAGATTGCCAGTGTCGGTCAGCGCGATGGCTGGCTGGCGGTCCTTCTTGGCGAGATCGGCGAGCCGGCCGATGCTCAGCGCGCCTTCCAGCAGCGAGAAGGAGGAATGGACATGCAGATGCACGAACCCGACATCAGCCTGCGCCATCTCATATCCCTCCTGCGACTCGAAGCGCCCATGGTGGGCACCGCGCCGGGTGGCGTCCACCCCCGCGCCGCGCCCTCCCCGTTATCCCCGGCTAAAGGCTCTGCCTTTATGCCCCGGTCGAAGCCTTGGCTTCGTACCCCGGTCGAAGCCTTGGCTTCGTACCCCGGCTGAAGGCTTGCCCTGATGCCACGGCGCACTGCAACCCGGCGTCCAGAAGGGGCTCGTTGATGAGCCGCGGCGTTCAGGCGTGGACGCGGCGCCGTTCTTTCCCGCCGCGCGCCGCCGGCGGGTGCCGCCCTATCCCTCCACCGCCACGAAGGCCGCTTCGAGAATGTCCAGCGCGCGGTCGAACTCGGCGTCCGTGATGATCAAGGGCGGGCAGAGGGTGAGCACCTTGCCGCCGCCCACCTTGAAGCTGAGGCCCCGCTCCAGAGCGGCATAGAGGATGCGGTCCGCCCGCATGCTGGCGGGCAGGCCGGCATGGTCGCGCAGTTCCACGCCGAAGAAGGCGCCAATATGGCGGACCTCCCGGATCTCCGGCCGCGCCGCCGCCAGGGCGTCGAGGCGGGCCCGCCCCGCCGCGCCGAGATGCCGGGCACGGGCGCACAGATCCTGGTCCTCGATCACCTGAATGGCGGCGAGGCCGGCGGCACTGCCAAGCGGACTCTTCTCATGGGTGTAATGGCCGAGCGCCACCTGCCCGGCAATGTCCAGATCCCGCCGCACTACAAGCGCCGCCTGAGGCACGATGCCCCCGCCAAGGCCCTTGCCCAGCGCCACCATGTCCGGCACGCAGCCCATCTGCTCGAACACGTAGAAGCTGCCGCAGCGGGCGAGCGCGGAGGGAATCTCGTCGAACACCAGCAAGGTGCCGTGGCGGGCGCAGCTCGACTTCACCTTGGCCCAGAAACCGGCCGGAGGCGGTTCCACCGTGGTCCAGCGCACCGGCTCGGCGATGAGGGCGGCGACGTCACCCTGCACCTCAAGCACATAGTCGATATAGTCAGCCAGGCGATCGACGGCGCCGTCATCATCGCCGAAAAAGCGGCGGGCCATGCCGGGCGGCGGCACATGCTCGGCGCCGGGCAGAAGCGGCCCAACATCCTTGCGGAACAGCGCCTCGCCGCCGACCGAAATGGCATCGAGATTAGCGCCGTGAAAGGCGTCCCACATGGACAGGGTCTTGTGCCGGCCGGTGGCATAGCGCGCCAGCTTCAGTGCCATGCCGATGGCGGCAGAGCCGGACGGAGCCAGCAGGACCTTGCCCAGCGGTTCGGGCGCAAGGTCCGCGAGCTTCTGGGCAAAACGCACCGCCTCCTGGCAGGTGAAGCGCCGGGGGCAGAAGGGCAAGCTGTCCAACTGCGCCTTGATGGCCGCCACCACGGCGGGATGACCGTGACCCAGCTGGTGCACGCTGTTGCCGTGGAAGTCGAACAGGCGGCGGCCGGAGTGGGTCACAAGCATGGAGCCTTCGGCTTGAACGACCACGTCGAGGCAGGGCGAGGAAAGAGACTGATGCAGGAACACATCCGCATCCGCCTCCAAGAGGTCTCGCGTCGGCGCGTCGAGGCTGGCGCTCCAGGCGGCGCGCAGGGGAGAAGTATTGACGTCGCCTTCGCTGGCACCGCCTTGCATGGTCCGGCCTCCTGCCAACCTTTCTGCGCCCACGCTCACGGCCGCTCGCCGCGTGCCATGGCGCCTTCGATCTCGTCCAGCACTTCCGGCAGGTCCGCCACGCTGTCGATCACGAAATGCGCGCCGGCGCGGGTCAGCTTGCCATAGGCCGTGGCGCGGCGGGCCTCCAGTTCGTCATGGGAAAGCGCGTCGGTCTCGGCGGCATCGAGGCCGAACACATTGCCGGTGAGCGCGACACCGACGGCCCAGCAGCCGGCATTCAGACCCTCGGCCACGCCCACCTCCGTGTCGTCCACCTTCACGATGGCGGCGGCGGGCCAGACGCCGAGATCGAGGAAAGTCTTGTACATCATCAGCGGGGTGGGGCGGCCAGCCGACAGGTCGCCCGCGCATACGAGATTGTCCGGCGCATAGCCCTGCTCGGCGGCGAGCGGAAGAAGCGGAGCCATGATCTCGCGGGTATAGCCGGTGGTGGAGCCGATCTTCAGACCCGCGGCGCGCAGATGCGCGGCGGTTTCGGCGGCACCGGGGATTAGGTCGGCGAAGGCCGTCACCACTTCCACATTCAGCGGCACGAACACGTCATAGACGGCATCAATATCCGCTTCGCCGGGGGCGCGGCCATGGACCTTTTCCCACTGGCCGGCGATGCGCGGCAGGTGGATGAGCGTGGCGATGTGATCGCGCTTGGCCATGCCCATGGGGCCGCGGGCCTCGTCGATGGTGATGTTGACGCCGAAATGGGCGAAAGCGCGCTGGAACACGCCCATGGGCGCCTTCGAGCCGTGGTCCACCATGGTGCCGGCCCAGTCGAACACGACGGCCTTGAGATGGGTAAAGGTCATGTGGCGTCTCCAAAAAGCTCGGCCAGGGTTTCCTCGGCGATGGCGAAGGCGGTGGAGGCCCCGGTGCCGCTGGTGACAATCACCAGCCGCACCTCGGCTTCAGGGGCGACACGAACCATCAGCGTGTCGGGCAGGGAGGCGTATGTGCCCATCCAGCGCTCCGCCACCCACGCGCCGGGCAGCCGCAGCACCGCATGAAGCGCGTCAAGCATGAGGCCGTCGACGGTGTCGGAGGAGAAGGGCGAGGGGCTGAAGCCGTAATGATGGCTGTCGCCGACGATGAGCCCACCATCGGCTCCCTGCACGGCAATGAGATGGACCCCATTGGCGAGCGCCTGCGGCTGCTCCTGCTCCAGCCGGGCCCGCAGCGCCGCCGCCTCGGGCAGTTCGGCATAGCCGAGATAGCGGATCAGCGAGAGGTCGGACATGACCGCAGCCGGGAGGCGGAAGCCGGGATCGGCGGGCATGACCTTCAGCATCTGCAGCCAGCAGCGCCGGATGCCCAAAGCGGCGATCTCCGCCGGAAACAGGGTCACCAGCTCGTCATTGGTGCACACCACTACCCGCGCGCCCTGGATCTCGCCCTGGCTGGTGCGGACCCGGCCCCCTTCCACCGCCGACACATGACAGCGGCGGCGAAAGGTGACGCCCTTTGCCTCTTCCAGCCAGCGCGCGAGCTTCGGGATGGCGAAGCGGCTCTCCACCCGCCGCTCATGGGGGCTATAGAGAGCGCCTTCCAGCCGCGTGTCATTGAGCACCGCGCCAAAATGGCGGCGGGTCTGTTCGGCGGTGAAGAGTTCGCAATCCGCGCCCATCGGGGTGGCGCGGAAAGCCTCCAGAACCGCCACGGCCTCGGGCCGTTGCGCCACCACGATGAGACCCTCATGCTCCACCGCGATGCCGGCCTGCGGCGCGACCTCCAGCCAGATCTGCTGGGAGCGGCGCGCGCGGCGCCAGCAGTCGCCGGCTTGTTGGCCGGTGACGGTGACGAAGCCGAAGTTGCGCACCGAGGCGCCAATGGCCTCGCTCTCCCGGTCCACCACGCAGACCGACAGACCCCGGCGGGTGGCGATGAGCGCATGGGCAAGACCGACAATGCCGGCCCCCACCACCACGAGATCGTAATGGGCGGTCATCGGGCGCGCCATTCCTGGGTGCGGGCAAGGCCCCTTGAGAGCAGCGCATGCACGCCCCGGGCTGCGAGATTTGTGTAGAGGATGAGCATGCACATGGCGGCGGCCGACTGGATCTGACCGGCATCATCCATGTTCAGCGCCGCCACCGCCGCGAGAGTTGTCGAGGGTGCATAGAGAAACACCACGGCCGAGACGGTGGTCATGGCATTGACGAAATAATAGGCCGCCACGTCGAGGCCCGTGGGCATGCAGACCGGCATGGTGATGCGGGTGAACATGCGTGTCACCGGCTGCTTGAGGGAAGCGGCCACCGCCTCGAACTCCCGGTCCATGGCCTTCAGCGCGGTCAGCGCGGTGAGGTGCGAGACCGTGTAGAAATGGGTCACCGTGCAGATGACGAGGATCGTCATCGTGCCGTAGAGCGGGTTCAGCGGATTTGATTTGTCGTTGAAGAAGAAGATGTAAGCGAGGCCGAGCACCAGGCCGGGGATGGCCATGGGCAACATGGAGAGGAAATGCAGTCCGGTCCGCGCCGCCACAAAGCCCCGCCCCTTCTCCACGAGATAGGCGCCGATAAACACCACGACCGTGCCGATGATCGCCGTGCAGAAGGCGAGGCGAACCGAGTTGAAATAGGAGCCCCAGCCACCGCCGTCCACGCCCTCGAAGACGAAATGGGTCAGGCTGATCGACAGGTCATAGGGCCAGAACCGCACCAGAGCGGCATATTGCGACACGCCGAGGATCAGCAGAAGCAGAGCTGCCACCGCGCAGCAAAAGGCAAAGGCGGCCCAGTCGAGCGCCCTGTTGCGCTGCGGGGCATAGGGCACGGCGCGGGCGGTCAACAGGGCCACCTGCCGGCTGGTCACCATCCGGTCGACGACGAAGGCGACGACCGCCGGGATGAGCAGGATCACCGACACAACCGCGCCCATGGCGAAATTCTGCTGGCCCACCACCTGCTTGTAGATGTCGACCGCGAGCACGTTGAAATCGCCGCCGACCACTTTCGGCACGCCGAACTCGGTGATGGTGAGGGTGAACACCACGAAGGCCGCGGAGATGAGGCCATAGCGCGCGCCGGGCAGCGTCACGGTGAAGAAGGTCCGCCGGGGCGGCGCCCGCAGCGACCGCGCCGCCTCGTAGAGCCGGGCATCCGACACGGAGAGTGCGGTGGCGATGATGAGGAAGGCGTGGGGAAAAGTATAGAACACGCAGCCCGCGATGATGCCGCTGGCGCCGTAGATCTTGGCGCCGAACAGCAGATCCTTCAGCAGCCCCTGATTGCCGAACAGATAGACCAGCGACAAGCCCGCCAGCAGCGACGGCACCAGGATGGGCACCATGCCGATGGTGCGGAACAGGCCCTTGCCCGGCATGCAGGTGCGGGTGAGCCCATAAGCGAAGCCGAAGGCCAGCAGCACGGTGATGAGGGTCGTGGTCAGCGCCACCGCGAAGCTGTTGACGATGGACTGGGTGAGCGCCGGATTGCTGAAATAGGCGGTGTAATTGTCGAAGCTGCGCAGGGTGCCGGCGCGCAGCACCAGGCGCCGCAGATCCTGGACCGAGACCTCGGCCCATTCACCGGGCGGCACCGGCTTGCCGGACAGATCGAGGGTGCCATCGGCGGCAACGGCCAGGCGCATGCGCAGGCCCTTCAGCGGTGCGCCGTCGAAGCTGCGCGTGGGAAATAGCTGCGCCGCCGTGAGCGAGGTCGAGCGGCGCGCCTGATCCACCGCCGCGCCGAGGCCGAGTTGCGGGGCCACCGCCGCCAGCGTGCCCACCGGCACGAAGCCCGCGCCTGTATCCACCTGCAGCTCCACCGCGCCATAGGGGAAGGCACGAACCTCCGTGGACTTCCACAGCATGAAGAAGATGGGCAGGGCAAGGCTGACCACGAGGTAAAGGCCGATGACGAGCGTGAAGACCAGCATCAGCCGGTCGTCGCGCCCCACTTTCGGGCGAATGGCGGCCCGCGAGACGGCCGCGGGGCCCGCCGCAGCGGCGTCAGACATGACTTGCTCCCGTGGCCTGGGCCTTATCCTCATAGAGGCGCAGCCGCTCGGGTGGCAGGCTGACCTCGATCGGCTTGCCGGGCACGATCTGCAGGGCGCGAACCACCTCCTGGGAGGACTGCGCCACCAGAAGGGCGGGACGAAGCGCCGGGTGGCCGAGGCTCAGGCGCACATGCGAGCCGAGGAACTCGACATGTTCCACGACCACGCCCACGCGATTGGTGGATTCCCAGTCGGCATGGGGGTCGGCGCCGATGATGCGCACATCTTCCGGGCGGATGGCGGCGGTGAGATGGATGCCCTCCGCCGGCACGCCACGGCCGGCCCGCAGCCGCATCTCGCCCACCTGGACCTCGCCGCTATGGACGACGCCCGGAAGGAAATTCATGGCGCCGATGAAGTCGGCGACGAAGCGCGTGGCGGGAGCGTTGTAGATCTCGGCCGGTGTCCCCACCTGCTCGACCACGCCGACATTCATCACCACCACGCGATCCGCCATGGAAAGCGCCTCGTCCTGGTCGTGGGTGACCATGACGGTGGTGACGCCGAGGCGGGACTGGAGCTGCTTCAGTTCGTTGCGCAGGTGGAGACGCACCTTGGCGTCGAGCGCGCTCAGCGGCTCGTCCAGCAGGATCAGGCCCGGACTGGGCGCCAGCGCGCGGGCAAGGGCGACGCGCTGCTGCTGGCCACCAGAAATCTGCGACGGGTATTTGTGGCCGTGCTCCTTCAGGCCGACCAGCTCCAGCAACTCCTCCACGCGCGCCGTAACGGCGGGGCGCGGCATGCGCCGATTTTCCAGACCGAAGGCGATGTTCTGGCGCAGCGTCAAATTGGGGAAGAGGGCATAGGACTGGAACACGATGCCGAAATCACGCTCCTCCGGCGGCAGAGCGGAAATGTCGCGCCCGCCCTGGCGGATGGTGCCGGAGCTCTGAATATCGAGGCCAGCGATGGCGCGCAGCAAGGTGGTTTTGCCGCAGCCGGACGGGCCGAGAAAGCAGACGAACTCGCCCTCGCCTACCTCCAGCGAGACGCCCTGCAGCGCCACGAAATCGTTGAAACGCTTGGTGACATTCTCCACCACCAGATAGGGGGGACGCGCGGGCGGCTCGAGGGCGGCCAGCGCCAGCTCAACGGCGTGTTCAGTCATGTGGCAGTCCCTCGCTCCTGCGGCGCCGGCCCCGAGCGGCCCGGGCTGCTCTCATCCAACCGTCGGGGAGCGGCCCATGGCGGACCTTCCTCCGACGGCTCCCTCCCACGGCCCGCTTTCGCTGCCCTGCCCGGCATGCCGGACAGGGCGCGCGTGGCGGCTCAGCCCTTGGGTTCGGACTTGCTGCCGAAGCGCTTCTGCCACTCTTCGAGAATGGCGGCGCGGTGCGACGCGGCCCACTCGAAATCGTTCTTGATGAGCTTGGCTTTGATGTCCGCCGGAATGTTCTTGATCGTCTCTTCCATGGCCGGGTTGCCAAGGATGGCGTAGTTTTTGGCGTAGATCTGCATGGCCGCGTCGGAGACCGCCCAGTCGATCAGCTTCCTGGCATCGGCCTCATTGGGCGTGCCCTTGATGATGGCGGAAGCCTCCACGTCCCAGCCGACGCCTTCGGTCGGCACAATGGCTACAACAGGCGCGCCCTGGTTGATGACGCGCGCGGCGCGAAACGCGAAGGAGATGCCGATGGGATATTCGCCGGACGCCGCCAGCGTGCAGGGCTTGGAGCCGGAATGGGTGTAGGTGGCGATGTTCTGGTGCAGGGCGTCCATATAGGCCCAGCCCTTCTCGTCGCCCCACATCTGCAGCCAGCTCGACACGTCCAGGAAGCCGGTGCCGGAAGAGGCGGGATTGGGCATCACGACGAGGCCCTTATATTCCGGCTTGGCGAGATCGGCCCAGGAGGTGGGAATGGGAAGGTCGCGCTTCTTCATTTCCACCGTGTTGACGCACAGCGCCGCCGCCCAGGCATTGGTGCCGATCCAGGTGGGAGGCGTATCCTTGGAGACGAAGCGGAGGTCGATCTTGTCGAGACCCTTGGGCGCATAGCCTTCGAGCATGCCTTCCGCATCCAGCACCTGCAGTGAGGTGGCGGCGGTGCCGAGCACGACGTCCGCCTGCGGGTTGTCCTTCTCCGCCAGCAGCTTGGCGGTGATGATGCCCGTGGAGTCACGCACCCAGCGAATAGTGATGCCGGGATTCTGTTCCTCGAAGCTCTTCTTGTAAACCGGCAGGAGATCGGCCTCCAGCGCCGTATAGACCGTGAGTTCGCCCGCATGCGCAACGCCCGAAAGGAGCGCCAGGCTGGCTACCAAGAGACTTGTCAGACGTGCCATTGGTTCTCTCCTGCACCGGGGCCATCGGTTCGCCGAGGCCATGTGTTCGCGCGGTCATGTGCCGCTAGCGGGTTACAGAAACGGTATTTTGAAACCGTGACAGAGGGGTGACGAGGCCCTTGCGGCCGCCCTCCCCTCCGGCCGGCCGGCATGGAGGGCTGAGCCGCCGCTTCCATGCCCGGGCGGCATGGAAGGCGCCGCTGTCGCGCCACGAGAGGCCGGGCATCCCGGCAATTGGGTCCGGCTGCGGCAGGTGCGCCAGCCTCTTGCGCGGCCGGCCGTCGTGACGGTGCCCCGCGGCCTTGATGCGGTTTGACGTTCGTTCTGGCCCGATGAGAGGACCCGGACATGAAACGCAGCCGCTTCTCGGAAGAGCCGATCTTCGCCTTGCTGGACGAACCGGCATCGGGTGTTTCGGGTGCGGATCTCTGCCGCAGGCACAGTGTGAGCGACGCCCGCCTCTATCCATGAAAGGTGACGTCCGGCGCAAATGACAGGCGCGTCGGTCAGCCGCCGAAATGGCGGATCACTTCGGCGTAGATCGCGCCGACCTGGGCGGGATTGCAGGCTTGCCGCCAGTTCCAGGCATAGCGGGGATGCGGCTGGCCCAGGAAGTCGGCGATACGCCTTGCGCCGTCCTCCGGTTCGATATGCGCCGGCAGGAACAGCGTCTCCTGGCCGAACAGCTCACGGTGAGCATCGAGATCGGACAGGATCAGCGGCGTGCCGTGGCAGGCGGCAAGCGCCGCCGACATGTTGAAGCCCTCGAACTCCGACAGGCTCACAAAGGCCGTGGCGTGGTAGGAGAGCGACTGAAGCAGCCGGTCCTCGACATGACCGAGATGGCGTATGCGCCCCGGCGGCAGATGCGCCAGCTCGGCGAGCCCCGGCAGGGTCTCGCGGCCATGGCCGGTGAGCAGCAGGCGGAGGTTGGGCAGGCGGGCGGCCAGAGCCTCGAACACGCGAAACAGCCCGGCAAAGTTCTTGTGAGGGTGGGCATGCATCGAGGCCAGGAGAAACGGTTCCGACCCGGCCTCCGGCGGGCGCGGTCCCGGAGGCTCCACACCGATGGGATTGTAGATCACCGCCTGATTGCGCGGCGCGCCGTAGCGTTCCAGATAATGTCGCCGCGTCGTCTGGCTGACAAAGACGAGGCAGTCGGAGTGCGCGCCGGCTTCCGCGAAGGCACCGGAGAGCCAGTCGCGGCGCTGGGGCGGGAAATACTGGGCCAGGAAGGCGAATTGCAGGTCGTGGATCAGGCTGATGACCGGCGAGGTGCCGCCCCGCAGCCGGCCCGGCACGGGCGACTGGAAATTGGGGAAGAACAGGATCGCGTCCGGAAGCTGGCGGGCGAGTGCCTGCGCCACATGCCGCTCGCGGTCGAGATAAGCGAGGTCGGGTGCGTCCAGCCCCAGGTGCCGCGCGAGCGCCCGCGCGGACAGCACGCGCGGGCTGAACTGCCGCGCGAGCAGCCTGAAGACCTGCTCCGATACCCGCGCTACCCCGCCCATGGCGGGGTAGTCCTGCACGATGTCGATAAACAGGATGGGTCGCTTGATGTCGGACCCGCCCGGCACGTCGGCTTCAGGCTCGGCTCCTGGCTGCATATCGGCCGAAGAAGATCAGAACTTGACGTTCAGCTTGGCGGTGAAGCTCTGGTCCGAGAGATCGGAACCGAACATCCCGCCATAGGCGATGCCGACGGCCGCGATGGGGGAAACGGCGAGGTCGAGCCCGGCCTCCACCACCAGCGCGTTTTCGGCCAGCGGCACGCCGGACACTGCGAATGGCAGGCTGCCCGACGCGTAGGTCATGCTCACCGAAGGATCGGTGTCGCCGAAGGCCGCGCTCCACCCCACCATGCCCTTGGCGGTCGCCGCGAGGCTGCCGAGGTTGAAGCTGTTGCTCGCCCTGAGCCCGAGCGTGGAAAAGCCGGTGCTCATGGTCTCGCTGGCCCCGGAGAGCGCCGCCACCCCGCCCGCTTCGGTGAAGCCATCGGTGCTGAGATTGACATAGGCGAGGTTCACGAACGGCTCCAGCGTCGCGCCGTTCACGGCGAACCCATAGCCCAGCTCGCCGAACACCTGGAACGTCCCCCCATCCGAGCTGCTGGAGAGCTGGTCGGAGAAGCCGGGGAAGGCGACACCGCGTTCCGTCTCGATATCGTGCCATGTATAGGCAAGACCCGAACGGAACGCGGCCGGCCCCCAGCTCGTCCCCGCAAAGAGGCCGAGGGAATAGTCGTCGCTGGAACCCGATGACGCACGGTCGCTGCCGTCGAAATCGCTGTGGCTGTAGCCGGCCAGGGCGCCGATGCGCCAATTGTCGAACAGCACGCCGTCCGCGCCCAGGAAGACGCCGCCAATGGTGCGGCTCAGTTCGGCCGCGTTGGCGTCGCCGCCGAAATCACCCCAGGAGCCGAAGCCCTGCACCCACATGCCCGGCGCCTCGCCCTCCACCGTGCGCAGGCGGTCCCAGGCGGCATTGCGCAGGAACCGGCTGTCTTCCAGCAACGCGGTCTGGATCGAGGCGTGGATCTCGCCTGAGAGCTGATCGAACGCCCCCTGAACCGCGCCCACCGAAGCGAGGTCCAGCACAGCGTCATAGACGGCATTGCCGCTGCCGAGGCTCTCCGTTCCCGCGCCGGCCGCGCGCTGGTTGGCCGTGGCGCCGACGGAGGCGAAGCTGCGGCCGTTGCGGCTCACCAGGAGATCGACGTTATAGGCGCTGGTCAACACGGAGAAATCCAGGAAGACCGACTGGGCATCCACCCCTAAGAACTCGCCGCTGATGCCGTTCGTCGTGCTCAGGATCCTGTAGGTCGTGCCCAGATCATATTGGGAACCGCTGGCCACCCGGACCGTACCGCCATTCAGCGTGGCGGTATTGGCCTGGATCTCATCGACTCCGTCGACCGTGCTGATGTTCACCTCATAGACGGAGCCTGGCTGGAAGGTGACGTTGCCCGCCACGGTGAGCAGACCCGGCATGCCTGCGGAGCCGGGCGAGACCACCGAACCCGCATTGGCGGTGAGCGAACCGATGAAGCCCGATCCTCCGAGGAAGGCGCCGTCGCCGACCGAGAAAGCCGTGTTCGTCAACCCGCCGTCCACATAGAGGCTGCCGCCGAGCACGGAGAAGTTCGTGATCTCTGTGTTGTTACCGGTGAGGGCGGCGGTGCCGGTTCCCACCTTCTCGAAGATGCCGAAGCCGATGAACTGTTCGCCCTCGTCAATCGAGCCATCCCCATCGAGCCGGGACACGTCGAAGAGCATATAATCGGCGCCGCCGAGGCGGAACGTATCGGCACTGCTATAGGCCTGGACATTCCCGGTGACGGTGGCCCCGCCCTGCAGCTCGAAGCTGTTCACGCCGCCGGTGAACTCCACCGCCGCCGCGCGGGTGACGCCGTCGCCGCCGAGGCCGCCGGCGATGCTGCCGTCGGGGCCGAGTATGACGTTGAGGTTCTGGCCGAGGATACCCGCCCCGCCGAGCCCGGCGTCACCGCTGAAATAGGCCACGCCGCCGGCGCCACCGTCGCCGCCGGTCACGGCGCTCTGAACCGTCAGCGTGAACCCGCTCGGATCGGTGAAGTACAGGCCGGTGCCGCCCGTGCCGCCATCGGCGCCGGTGGCAATGGCGACTCCGCCCGCGCCGCCGGCGCCGCCGGTGACATCCACAGTCAGCGTGCCGGCGCCCGTGCCGGTGACCACGGCGCCCCAGCCGCCCGCGCCGCCACCGCCGCCATAATAATCGCCCCCTCCGCCAACCCCGCCACCCCCGCCGGTGACGGCGTCGGTGGGGAGGGCCGCGCCGACATAGCCATGAGCACCGCCGCCGCCGCCACCGCCGGCATCCCCGGAACCGTCATTCGCGCCCAATCCGGCCTCACCGGCGGCGCCGGGTGAGGCGCCCCCCGCGCCGCCCGCATTGGAATTGGCGCCCTGCACACCCGTGCCGCCGGTCCCGCCCGTCTCGCCCGCGCCGCCGCCGCCGCCACCGCCGGTGCTGGCGCTGTCCTGACCCGCATTGCCCGCGCCTGTCGCGCTGTCAGTGCCGCCCACGGCTTCATTGTAGCCTGCGCCATTGCCGCCCGTCGCGTGGGCGCCGCCGCAGGCGACCGTCACCAGCGCCAGGGCGGACACGCCCGACATCAGCAGCCTGAGGGCGAAGGGCAGGACCGAGCGGGGCTCAATATGGCGAGGGATGGGCCGAGCGAAAACGGTCATGGTTCTTCCCTTGGAAACAAAGGTTTGTCAGCGGCGGAGCGCCTGCGCATCGCGGCGCGGAACGAAGCCTTCACCGCGACGCGCAGGCGACCGCCAGACGTCCGGCGCGCTGTCCCACGGGGCTGGTGTGGAGCCAGCGCGCCTGGCCGCTGACGCAATTGCACGGTGAAGAGATGGGCCGCAGCGGCCAGAACCCGCAACCGGCATTACGCAAGCACTATCGGGATTGCGAAGGGCCGGCGGCATTGCCTTGCCGTGTCGCTTTCCGGCAACAGCGAGCCAGTATTCAGTCACGCAGAGGTTGTGCCAGGGCCTGCTGCAGCGTCTGCGAGGGCCGTTCGCCGTAGCGTTGCCGGTAGAGTCGGGAGAAATCACCGAGATTGGTGAAATACGCGCCTGCGATGGCGGTCAGCGTGGCGCCGGGACGGGCGGCGAGGATCCTCTCACGCACCTTCTCCAGCCGCCGGTCCGCGGCCCATTGCAGCGGCGTCCGGTCAAAGGCCGCCCGAAACGCATATTGCAGGCTGCGGGCCGACAGCCCGCTCACCTTTTCAAGGTCGCTGAGGGTGATGCGCTCGGTCAGATGCGCGTCGATATAGTCGCAGGCCCTGTTCAGCCCGCGCGTGCCGCGTGCCAGCGGCGGGCTCTCGCCGAAGAACAGCTCCGGGTGAAGCAGAAGCAGCGCGGTGCGCAGGAGCATGTCGTCCAGACCGGCGCGGGCGATCCGCGCCGGGTCGCCATTCATGGCGTTCACGAAAGCCATCTGCTGGAACAGCAACTGGGCGAAGTCGACGCCGCCGAAGGAAAGCTTCAAGCTGCGCGGTGTCGTGTAGTCTGGCGTCGAGCCGCGATCATCTGGCGGCTCGCCGCGCATGCCGGCCACTATCCCGCCCAGCACCGCCGGCTCGATATCCAGCGCCACCACCGAACGGGCGGTCGATTCGCCGGCGCACCCGCCGGGTGGCAGCATCACCGCGCTTCGTCCCGCGCCCCATTCGAGGGTACGCCCTTCGCACATTGTTCGGATCATGCCGTGAAAGGGCACCATCAGGACGCCGATGCTGGCGCCGTCGGCTTCAAATCGCACAGCCGAAGAAGCCGCGGCGACGAGCCGCGCCGACCCGGCCCTGAGCATCGCCGCACGACTGAGGAAAGGGACGTGGCGGCTGGCGGGACTGTAGACGGTTCTCGCCGTGCCGGCCCGGGTCAGCGTTTCTGACATATGGTCGGCATCGGCGAATTCGACCACCTGATCGCTGCCAAAGGCCAGCGGTGGTACGCGCGGGGCGGAGGTCGATTTCCGGGTCATAGGCCGTGAAAGGGCCCGCCAAGAGGTGAAAGAGCGCTATTATACCTCAGAGGTAGTGGGCAGAACCGCGTTCGGTCAAGATCGAAGTCACGCGGAACGGTGGTGCCGTTCCCGAACCGCCATCTGCCCGCCCAGTCCATGCAGACATCGTCGGCATTGAGCCAGTTCGCGGTGGACGCGTCCCATCTGCCGTCACCGCCCTGCGTCGTGCCGCCTCCTATCCGTCAGCGCATCGGTGCCGGAGGAGATGCGATAGACGCCGACACCGTAGCCCAGCCCCGGCATGATATTCAGCGTTCCGTCCATGGTGAGCGTGCCCGCGGCGAACAGCGTATTGGCGTCGACGCTGCCCAGGACCACACGGATGGTCGCGCCGTCCTGCAGGACGAGGGAGGTGAGGGTCGCGCTGCCGCCGCCCGTCAGCGTACCGTCGGCACCCACGACAGCGCACCGCCCCGCACGGCCCCGTCCGCCAGGACCAGTTCCCCAGCCGCCACCGTGGTGGTGTCGCCGAAGCCGCTGCTGTCGCCGGTGAGCTTGAGGGTGCAGCCGCCCGGCCTGGTCAGGGCGCCAGTGCCGGAAAGCGTGCCGCCCAGGGTGAGGACGGTGCCGTCATCCGTCTGGAAGATGCCGCTGCTGCCACCCACCGCCACATTGCGCGCCGCTGTCATGGTCTCCGTGCTCGCCGGCGTGCCGCCGGCGACGGTGATGCCGCCGGCAGCGGCGCCGAGCGCCGGATCCGCCGAGATGGTGACCCGGCCCGCGCCGATGGTGGTGCCGCCGCCCAGATTGGTCTGGTTGGCGATGCTGAGAATGCCGCTCTGCACCTCGGTGCCCGCAGGGGCCGAGGTCGCGGCGGTGTAGGTGTTGACGCTCGTCAGGATGAGCGTGCCGGTTCCGGTCTTGATCGGGGTCGTGCGCGCAGAAGCATTGCTGACGGGTCCGCCGGAGAGCGTGCCGGACAGGGTCAGTATCCCCTCCCGCGAGATCCGGGCGCCATCCCGTCCCACTCTGATGTCCAGATGGGCGGCCGTTATCTCGGCGAGCCCGTGGCCTGCGAACTGGCATCGGGGCGGGAGAAGCGACGGGCCGAGAACCAGGTCGGGCTGAGGCGCGAGCGCTTCTTCACGCCGCGTCTGGCGGCCTCGGTCAGCCGAGACGGTGCTCAGAACAGTGCTCGCACGTCTTCCCCCGCAGGTGCGGATTCAGCGGACGTTCTCTATCCGTAACGTGACGACTATTTCACCGATCAGCGTGTTTCAACCTGATCGGATCAGGCTCCGTAGATCACTTCACTGTTTCACGGAGACAGTGAAGTGATCTAATTCCCTGCTTAGGCGCGTTTTCTTCACGCGAACCCGCGTGCATGTCGCCCAAAACGCCCTACACCCCGGTGATGACGCCGGCCCACAGGCCGATCATGGCGACGAACAGCGCGATGGATGCGAGAGCGGCGGCTTCCTGAACGAGAACACGGATCATGTCGACCTCCATGGAACATAGAGAGAACATGACTCCCGCAATCCACAAGATCAACCCATGTTCTCTTTTCGTTCCGTCTCATGGTTGACGAAACGAAAACGGCTCGGTCGTTCTGCCGAATCGGCGTTCCGCGCCTAAGCCGAGATCCACCCCTTCAGGCGAGTTCCACCACTTGCCCCTCGCGCAGCGTCACGCGCCGGTGCATGCGGTCGGCAAGGTCGAGATTATGGGTGGCGATCACCGCCGCCAGCCCCGTCGCCTCCACCAGCTGCGAGAGCGCGTGGAACACATGGTCGGCGGTGTGCGGGTCGAGATTGCCGGTCGGCTCGTCCGCCAGCAGCACGCGCGGCGCATTGGCGACCGCGCGGGCGATGGCGACGCGCTGCTGCTCGCCGCCGGAAAGCTCGCCCGGACGATGTTCCAGCCTTTTGCCGAGACCGAGATAGCTCAGCAATTCCTTCGCCCGCTGCGCCGCTTCCCGGCGCGGCAGGCCGCGGATCATCTGCGGCAGCATCACATTCTCCTGCGCCGAGAATTCGGGGAGCAGGTGATGGAACTGATAGACGAAGCCGACATCCACCCGGCGGATGCGGGTGCGCTCGGCGTCCGACAGGCCGGCCGTGCCGGTGTCGCCGATGAACACCTCGCCGGCGTCCTGATGTTCCAGCAGCCCGGCAATGTGGAGAAGCGTCGACTTGCCGGTGCCGGAGGGCGCGACCAGCGCCACCGACTGGCCTTCCAGCACGGTAAAATCGGCGCCGCGCAAGATCTCCAGCGTGCCCTCGCCCTGCGCGTAGCGGCGCTCGATACTCTCCAGCCGCAGCGCGGCCCGTGGGGGTGCGGTCGTCATCGGGCCCCTCCTATTCGTAGCGCAGCGCTTCCACCGGATCGAGGCGCGCGGCGCGCCAGGACGGGTAGAGCGGGGCGAGAAGGGAGAGGATGAGCGCCATCAGCACCACGGTGGCGGTTTCCCCCGCGTTCAGCTCGGCCGGCAGGCGGCTGAGATAATACAGCTCCGGCGAGAACAGCTCGGTGGCGGTGAGCCAGGAGATGAACTGGCGGATTTCCTCGACATTCAGGCAGACGATGAGGCCCAGCAGAAAGCCCGCCAGCGTGCCGACCACGCCGATGGCGGCGCCGGTGACGAGGAAGATGCGCATGATCGCGCCGCTGGTGGCGCCCATGGTGCGCAGAATGCCGATATCGCGGCCCTTGTCCTTCACCAGCATGTTGAGGCCGGAGACGATGTTGAAGGCGGCCACCACCACGATCAGCGTCAGGATCAGGAACATCACGTTCCGCTCCACCTGCAGCGCGTTGAAGAAGGTGGCGTTACGCTGGCGCCAGTCGACAATGTAGATCGGCCGCTCCGCCGCCGCCTGCACCAGCGGCCGGTAGCGCTCCACATCGTCGGGATGGTCGACATAGACCTCGATGGCGGTCACATCGCCATCCTTGTTGAAATAGGCCTGGCTCTCCGCCAGCGGCATGAAGACGAAGGCGCTGTCATATTCCGACATGCCGATCTCGAACACCGCCGCGATCTTGTAGACTTTTATGCGCGGCGTGGTGCCCATGGGGGTCACCGCGCCACGCGGGGCGACAAGGGTGAGATTGTCGCCCGCCTGCAGCGACAACTGGTCGGCAAGGCGCTTGCCAATGGCGACGCCCGAGCCCTCGTCGAAACCGTCCAGCGTGCCGGCGCGGATATTGGAGCCGATGGCCGGAAGCGCCCGCAGGCTGGCCTCGGAAAGGCCGCGCACCAGCACGCCGCCGGCATTGAAGGCGGAGGAGGCGAGCGCCTGCCCTTCCACCAGCGGCACGGCGAGCTTCACGCCCGGCACGCCGGCAATGCGCTTGGCCACCGCGTCATAATCGGTCAGCGGGCCGTCAATGGGCTGCACCAGCATGTGGCCGTTCAGCCCGAGAATCTTCGACAGCAGCTCGGTGCGGAAGCCGTTCATGACAGCCATGACGATGATGAGCGTCGCCACGCCGAGCATGATGCCGAGAAAGGAGAAGCCGGCGATGACCGAGATGAAGCCCTCCTTGCGGCGGGCGCGCAGATAGCGCAGCGACAGCATCCACTCGAAGGCGCTGAACGGCCGGGAGCTTGTCGGTTCCCCGCCGGGTTGCGATTTCGCTGTCTTGGTTCGACGCGCTGCGCTCTTGGCCGCCATGCCTGCTCCGCCCTTCGCCCGGCCCTGATCGGCCGCGCGCGTCCTCTACTCAACCGGTGATGCGCTCCAGCGCCGCCGCGATGGACAGCGTCTCGCGCGACCCGTCGGCCCGCCGCTTCAGCTCCACGGTGCCGGCCGCAAGGCCCTTGGGGCCGACGATGATCTGCCAGGGAAGGCCGATCAGATCGGCGGTGGCGAATTTCGAGCCCGGCCGCTCCTCGGTGTCGTCATAGAGCACATCGACGCCACTTTCGCTCAGCGCGGCATAGATCTGCTCGCACGCCGCGTCCGTCCCGGCATCGCCGACCTTGAGGTTCAAGAGGCCGACGCGGAACGGGGCGATCGCCTCCGGCCAAATGATGCCGTTCTCGTCATGCGACGCCTCGATGATCGCCGCGACGAGACGCGACGGACCGATGCCGTAGGAGCCCATATGCACGGGCGTCTCCACGCCATCGGGGCCCGTCACCTTGGCGCCCATCGGCTCGGAATATTTGGTGCCGAAATAGAAGATGTGACCCACCTCGATGCCGCGCGCCGAGACCCGCTGTTCCTCGGGAATCGCCGCGAAGGCCTCTTCGTCATGCTTTTCTTCCGTGGCCGCATAAAGGCTGGTCCAGCGGTTCACGATCTCTTGCAGCCCGGCCGGATCGCGGAAGTCGACGCCCGCCTCCGGCGTGGCCATGTCGAGATAGTCAGCATGGCAGAACACCTGGCTCTCGCCGGTGGAGGCGAGGATGATGAACTCATGGCTGTGATTGCCGCCGATCGGGCCGGTGTCGGCGACCATGGGAATCGCCTTCAGCCCCAGCCGGGCGAAGGTTCTGAGATAGGCGACGAACATGCGGTTATAGGCGACGACCGCGCTCTCGAAGTCGAGGTCGATCGAATAGGCGTCCTTCATCAGGAATTCGCGCGAGCGCATGACGCCGAAGCGCGGACGCACCTCGTCGCGAAACTTCCACTGGATGTGGTAGAGATTCAGCGGCAAGTCCTTGTAGGACTTCACATAGGCGCGGACGATCTCGGTGAGCATCTCCTCATTGGTCGGCCCGTAGAGCATGTCGCGCTCATGCCGGTCCTTGATGCGAAGCATCTCCTTGCCATAGTCGTCATAGCGCCCGCTTTCGCGCCAGAGATCGGCCGACTGGATGGTCGGCATCATGATCTCGATGGCGCCGGAGCGGTTCTGCTCCTCGCGGATGATGGCGCAGATCTTGTCGAGCACGCGCTTGCCCAGCGGCAGCCACGCATAGATGCCGGCGCTCTCCTGCCGGATCATGCCGGCGCGCAGCATGAAGCGGTGCGAGACGATTTCCGCTTCCTTCGGGACTTCGCGGAGGATGGGAAGGAAGTAGCGGGACAGGCGCATCAGCGGAAACTCACGATTCGGCCGGGATCGGCTGCGTGGCGGCGATGGCGGAGTGAAACCGGATCGCCCCACAAAACACAAGCCCTTGCCCCGGCGGCGCGGAAGAATGGCGCAAAGACTGCCTCAACTTAGGGCTTGCTGCCGGTAACGCGCCCAATTTTGTTGCATCGCACCATACTCGTATTGCGACGCAAGGATGACAAGGTTCTAATTTTTGCTAGAGTGCCGGCCTCTAGAAAGAGGTCCGCTGAACGCTTTGAGAAGCGTGCTGATCGGTCCAGGTCTCGGGAGGAATGACGGCTAAGAAAGCCCCCTGGCGGACGCCGAAACGGCGCGGAATCAGGTGCGGGCGGCCAGACAAGGAAGGCGGGACCTCGGTCCCGCCTCTTTTTTTGCCTTCATGCCCGCTCTGCGGCCTATTTGGTCTCGTAGAGCTGGAACGGCATTGGGAACATATCGACATTCAGCCGGTCGGTTTCCACCAGCCAGGCGAAGAGCAGCACCAGGATGGCGGAGATCACGGTCGTCGCCAGCGCCTTGCGCAGCAGCATCGGCCGCTGCGGCGCGCCCGGCTCGGTGCCGTCCTCGACCGCGCCATCCTCATGCTGCGAGCGCACGCCGAACGGCAGGACGGTGAAGATCACCACCCACCAGACGATGAAATAGATCGCGATATAAGTGCCGACGCCCATGGTGCCGCCTCACGCCTGTTCGAGTTCCACCAGCGTGCCGAGGAAATCCTTGGGGTGCAGGAACAGCACCGGCTTGCCATGCGCGCCGAGGCGCGGCTCGCCGGAGCCCAGCACCCGCGCCCCCGCCGCCAGCAGGCGGTCGCGGGCGGCGAGGATGTCGTCGACCTCGTAGCAGAGATGATGGATGCCGCCTTCCGGGTTGCGTTCAAGGAATTTGGCGATCGGCGAACCCTCCCCGAGCGCGCCGAGCAGCTCGATCTTGGTGTTGGGCAGGGTGACGAACACCGTGTTCACCCCGTGCTCCGGCTGCGGTGTGACGCCGGACACCTGGCCGCAGAGCGTATCGCGATAGGTGGCAATCGCCGCCTCAAGGTCCGGCACGGCGATGGCGACATGGTTCAGACGGCCGATCATCAAGGCTCCCTCCCCGGCTCGGCCGCGCCTGCCCTAGGCACCGCCGGCCCGTCCGTCATACCGTGATGACGAGCACATGGCAGAGCGGCTTCTTGCCCCAGGCGGCGTTGATCTGGGCGCGCACTGCGCGCGTCACCGATTCCGCGACCGCGTCCGGGTCGCGCCGGCGCGGCTTGGGCAGGCCGTCGAGGCAGTTCAGCACCGCGTCTTCCACCACCTCGTCGAGCGGCGTGCCGCCAATACCGAGGCGCGGCAGGCCGGACAGGTCGATCATGGGATCGCCGACCACCTCGCCCTTGGACGACATGGCGATGGCGACCGACACCAGCCCGCTGAAGGAGAGCCGCCGCCGCTCGGAGATCGCCGGGTCCTCGGCGCCGACCAGCACCTGCCCGTCCTTGTAGAGCCGGCCAGACGGAATCTCCTCGATCACCTCGGCACCAAGCGCGGGGTCGGCGCTGATCAGGCGCACCACATCGCCATCCACCAGCCGGATCACCTCGCGCACGCCCATGCGGCGGGCGAGCTCGGCATGTTCGGACAGATGCAGCGGCTCGCCATGCACCGGCACCGCCACCTGCGGGCGCAGCCACTGGTACATCTGCTCCAATTCGCCCCGGCGCGGATGGCCGGAGACATGCACCAGCCCGTCGCGGTCGGTGATGACCTTGATGCCCTGCAGCACCAGAGCGTTGATGATGCGGTTCACCGCCCGCTCATTGCCGGGAATGGTGCGGGAGGAGAAGATGACATGGTCGCCCGGCGACAGGGCGATGTCGGGATGGTCGTCATCGGCGATGCGCGCCAGCGCCGCGCGCGGCTCGCCCTGGCTGCCGGTGAGGATAGCGACCACCTTGTCGCGCGGCAGGAAGCCATAGGCGTCGACGGGACGGAAGGGCGGCAGGCCGTCGAGCATGTGCTGCTCGCGCGCCACGCCGATCACCCGCTCCATCGCCCGCCCGACAAGCACCACCTCGCGCCCCGCCTTCACCGCCGCCTCGGCGATGGAGCGGATGCGCGCCACATTGGAGGCGAAGGTCGTCACCGCGACACGGTGCGGCGCGGCGGCGATCAACTCGCCGAGTGCGGCCTGCACATCCACTTCCGAGGGCGAAATGCCGTCGCGGATGGCGTTGGTGGAATCGCAGATGATCGCCCGCACGCCCTCATCGCCCAGCGCGGTGAAGCGCGCGGGATCGGTGACGTTGCCGACCACGGGGGTCGGGTCGATCTTCCAGTCGCCCGTATGCACCACCAGCCCGAGCGGGGTGCGGATGGCGAGCGAATGGCTGTCGGGAATCGAATGCGCGACCGGCACGAATTCCACGTCGAACGGACCAATCCGGGTCCGCCCGCCGGTCGGCACGATGTGGAAGGGAATCTTCGGCGCACCCGGCTCACCCAGGCGCCGCGCCTCCGCCAGCGCATGGGTGAAGGGCGTGGTGTAGACCGTGCAGCCAAGGCGCGGCCACAGATCCACCAGCGCGCCGATATGGTCCTCGTGCCCGTGGGTGATGACGAGGCCGGCGAGGTTGCCGGCATCCGCCTCACGTTCCAGAAAGCCGACATCAGGCATGATCAGGTCGATACCCGGCACCTCCGGCGGGGCGAAGGAAATGCCGAGATCGACCGCGAGCCATTTGCGCCGGTTGCGTGGCCCCAGACCGTACAGCCCGAGATTCATCCCGATCTCGCCCACCCCTCCGAGAGGGGCGAAGACCAGTTCGTCCGGCCACTTGCTCACATTCCTGCCTTTCACCCTGACGCGGCGGGCGTGGGAAACACGTCGCCGGCGCTGATCGTCTCGCGCACGCCGTCATGGCGGCGCAGAACCATGGCACCTGAAGAATCCAGTGCCTCGAATACTCCCGCAACCTCCCGGCTGCCAAGTCGCGCCGTCATCGCCTTGCCGAGCCCGCTGGCCCGGCTCAGCCACGCTTCACGGATATGACCGAAGCCTGCCCCCCCGGCCCATTCCGCCAGCCGCGCACGCATCGCCGCATCCAGCGCCGCGAGCAGCGCCGGGGGATCGGTGGGATAGCCTGCGGCGGCGAGATCCGTGGTGGGATAGGGCGTGTCGGCGGGGTGGTGGGCGCAGTTGACGCCGAAGCCGATCACCGTCGCCGCCCACCCACCCGGCACCGCCGCGCCTTCCAGCAGGATGCCGGCGAGCTTGGCGCCGTCGATCATCACATCATTCGGCCATTTGAGGCTGATGCGCAGCGGATCAATGCCGGTGACCGCCCGCACCGCGTCGTACAGCGCCAGGGCGGCGACAAAGCAGAGTTCGGGCTGGTGCGCCGGCGAACCCGCATCCCTCAGCAGCAGCGAGGCATAGAGATTGCCGGGTTCCGACACCCAGGGCCGACCGCGCCGGCCGCGCCCCCCGGTCTGCCGCGCCGCGACGAACCAGCAAGGCGCCGCGCCGCCCGTCCGGGCCAGCGCGGCTTCATTGGTGGAACCGACGGTGTCGAAGCGAACGACCGGCGTCGCGACCGGCGTGAGCGCCATCCTCAGAAAAGCGCCCGTGCCGCCGCCCCGGCCGCCGCGATCAGCGGCGCGGGATACACAAAGAACAGCAGGGTGAAGGCGCCGGAAATGGCCAGCACCACCCGCGGCTCCGAGCGCATCGGTTCGAAGGGCGCCGCCGGCTCGTCGAAATACATGATCTTGACGATGCGCAGATAGTAGAAGGCGCCGACCACGCTGGTGAGAACGCCGATCACCGCCAGACCGTACAGCCCGGCCTCGATCGCCGCCAGGAACACATAGTATTTCGCGAGGAAGCCGGCGAGCGGCGGAATGCCGGCGAGCGAGAACATCAGCACCGCCAGCATGAACGCCTTCACCGGGCTGGTATGGGCGAGGCCGGCGAGTTCGTCATAGGTCTCGACCATGCCGTCCTTGCGCCGCATGGAGAGGATGCAGGCGAAGGTGCCGAGCGTCATGACGAGATAGATCGCCATATAGACCAGCACGCCCTGCACGCCCTGCGCCGTGCCGGCGGCAAGGCCGACCAGCGCGAAGCCCATATGGCCGATGGAGGAATAGGCCATCAGCCGCTTGAAGTTGCGCTGGCCGATGGCGGCGAAGGAGCCGAGCGCCATGGAGGCGATGGAGACGAAGACGACGATCTGCTGCCACTGATGCACCACATTGGGCAGTGCTTCCATGGCGAAGCGCACGAACACCGCCATGGCCGCGACCTTCGGCGCCGAGGCGAAGAAGGCGGTGACCGGGGCCGGAGCGCCCTCATAGACATCCGGCGTCCACATGTGGAACGGCACCGCCGAGACCTTGAAGCACAGGCCGGCGAAGGTGAACACGATGCCGAAGATCAGGCCGAGCGAGGGCTCGCGCGCCGCCTCGGCGATCTGGGCGAAATTCACCGAGCCGGTGAAGCCATAGATCAGCGAGGCGCCATAGAGCAGCATGCCGGAGGACAGCGCGCCGAGGACGAAATATTTCAGGCCGGCCTCGGTGGAGCGCACGGAATCGCGGTTATTGGCCGCGATCACATACAGCGCCAGACTCATCAGTTCGAGGCCCATATAGAGCGCGATGAGATCGCCGGCCGAGATCAGCACCATCATGCCGAGGGTCGAGAGCAGGACCAGGACCGGATATTCGAAGCGGTCCTGCTTCTCGGTCTTCAGCCAGTCCACCGACATGGCCAGCGTCCCGCCGGCGCCGACCAGCGCCAGCACCTTCATGAAGCGGCCAAAGGCATCGACCTGGAAGGCACCGTGGAACAGCGTCGCCTCGCCGGGGCCGATCAGCACCAGCACCAGCGCGCCGAACAGCGCGGCGAGCGCCAGCCCGTTCACCGTGTCGGTCGATTTCGGCCCGGCATAGGCGCCGAGCATCAGCAGCGCCAGGGCGGAGAGCGCCAGCAGCAATTCGGGCAGCGCGGGGCCGAGCGCGGCGAGGGAGAGGGTCATTGGACGGGCTCCGCGATGGTCATGTGTCGGATCAAGGCAGCACCAGCGCGGCGGCCCGGATGGCGCCGGCGGCGACATCGGCGCGGGCAACGATCGCGTTCACCGCGACGTTGCAGGCGTCGAGGATCGGCTGCGGCCAGACGCCGAACAGGATGGTGAAGAACAGCAGCGGAACGAGCGTGACCAGTTCGCGCGGGTTCACGTCGCGGATGCTCTTCAGGCTTTCCTTTTCCAACGCACCGAAGACGACCCGGCGGTACAGCCAGAGCGCATAGGCGGCGGAGAAGACGACGCCGGTGGTGGCGAAGAAGGCAACCCAGGTGTTGCGCCCGAAGGCCGCCAGCAGGGTGAGGAACTCACCGATGAAGCCCGACGTGCCCGGCAGGCCGACATTGGCCATGGTGAACACCATGAACAGTGTGGCGTAGACCGGCATGCGGAAGACAAGCCCGCCATAGGCCGCGATCTCGCGGGTGTGCATGCGGTCATAGAGCACGCCCACGCACAGGAACAGCGCGCCCGAGACGAAGCCGTGGCTGACCATCTGGAACACAGCGCCCTGGATGCCTTCCTGGGTCATTGTGAAGATGCCCATCGTCACATAGCCCATATGGGCGATGGAGGAATAGGCGATCAGCTTCTTCATGTCGTCCTGCCGCAGGGCGACCAGCGACGTGTAGATGATGGCGATCACCGAGAGGGCGAAGACGAAGGGCGCGAAATAGGCGGAGGCCTCGGGGAACATGGGCAGCGAGAAGCGCAGCAGCCCGTAGCCCCCCATCTTCAGCATGATGGCCGCCAGGATCACCGAGCCCGCCGTCGGCGCCTCGACATGCGCGTCGGGAAGCCAGGTATGCACCGGCCACATCGGCATCTTCACCGCGAAGGAGGCGAAGAAGGCGATCCAGAGCCAGTACTGCATGCCCGCCGGGAAATCATGCTTCAACAGGACTGCGATGTCGGTGGTGCCCGACTGCCAGTAGATCGCCATGATGGCGAGCATCATCAGCACCGAGCCGGCCAGCGTGTAGAGGAAGAACTTGAAGGCCGCGTAGACCTTTCGCCCATGTCCCCAGATGCCGATGATGAGGAACATCGGGATCAGGCCGCCTTCGAAGAAGAAGTAGAACAGCAGCAGATCGAGCACGGAGAAGGTGCCGATCATCAGCGTTTCCAGCACCAGGAAGCAGATCATGTACTCCTTGACGCGGTGCTGGATCGCATCCCAGCTCGCCAGGATGCACATCGGCATCAGCAGCGTCGTCAGCAGCACGAAGGGCAGCGAAATGCCGTCAACGCCCATGCGGTAGGCCGCGACATCGCCGAGCCACGCCTGATACTCGACGAACTGGAAATCCGGGTTCGACGGATCGAAGCCGAACAGCAGCAGCAGCGAGATGGCGAAGGTGACGAGCGTCGCCCACAGCGCCACCCAGCGGGCATTGCGCTTGGCCACCTCATCATCGCCGCGGATCATAAGGATGATCAGCAGCGCACCGACGAGCGGCAGGAAGGTAACGACGGAGAGAATGGGCCACTCATACATCAGTGCGCGCCCCCGAACATGAACCAGGTGATGAAGGCCGCGACACCCACCAGCATCACGAAGGCATAGTGGTAGAGATAGCCGGTCTGCAGCCGCACGACGCGGTTGGTCACGTCGATGACCCGGGCCGACACGCCATTGGGGCCGTAGCCGTCAATGACCCGCATATCGCCCTGCTTCCACAGGAAGCTGCCGAGCCACAGGGTCGGACGCACGAACAGGAAGTCATAGAGCTCGTCGAAATACCACTTGTTGAGCAGGAAGCGGTACAGCACGTCGTTCTGCTTCGCGAGCGCCTTCGGCACCGCCGTGTTGGCGACATACATCCAGTAGGCCAGGCCGAAGCCCATCGCCATCATCGCCGTCGGGGCCCATTTCGCCCAGAACGGAATGTGGTGCATCTCTTCCAGGATCTTGTTGTCGGAGGCCATGAAGATCGACTCCCGGAAGAAGTGATCGACATCGTGCCCGACAAAGTACGGGTAGAGGATCATGCCGGCGAACAGCGCCCCGAACGACAGCACGCCGAGCGGAATGAGCATGGTCAGCGGCGATTCATGGGCGTGATCGTAGGTGTGGTGATCGGCCCGCGTCTTGCCATGGAAGGTCATGAACATCTGCCGCCAGGTGTAGAAGGCGGTGAGCGCCGCCGCCGCCACCGTCATCACCCAGGCATAGGTGGCGAAGGGGCTGTGGCTGACAAAGGCAGTCTCGATGATCGCGTCCTTGGAATAATAGCCGGCGGTGAAGGGGAAGCCGGTGAGAGCCAGGCCGCCGATCATCATCGTGCCGTAGGTGAAGGGGATCTTCCGCCACAGCCCGCCCATATGGCGCATGTCCTGCTCGTGGTGCATCGCGGTGATGACCGAGCCGGCCGCGAGGAACAGCAGAGCCTTGAAGAAGCCGTGGGTCAGCAGGTGGAACACGCCGACCGAATAGGCCCCGGTGCCCAGCGCGGTGAACATGTAGCCGAGCTGCGAACAGGTGGAATAGGCGATCACCCGCTTGATGTCATTCTGCACGCAGCCGATGGTCGCCGCGAAGAAGGCCGTGGAGGCGCCGACGAACAGCACCACATTCAGCGCCGTCGGCGACAGTTCGAACAGGGGCGACAGGCGCGCCACCATGAACACGCCAGCGGTGACCATGGTCGCGGCATGGATCAGCGCCGACACCGGGGTCGGGCCTTCCATCGCGTCCGGCAGCCAGGTGTGCAGGCCGAGCTGCGCCGACTTGCCCATGGCACCGATGAACAGCAGCAGGCAGATCACCGTCGGCGCGTGCCACTCATGGCCGAGGAACAGGATGTTCTTGTCCATCAGCGCGGGTGCCGCGGCGAAGACCTGTTCGAACGCCACCGACCCGGTCATCAGATACACCGCGAAGATGCCGAGGGCGAAGCCGAAATCGCCGACGCGGTTGACGATGAACGCCTTCATCGCCGCCGCGCAGGCCGACGGCTTGTCGTACCAGAAGCCGATCAGCAGATAGGAAGCGAGGCCCACCCCTTCCCAGCCGAAGAAAAGCTGCACCAGATTGTCACTGGTCACCAGCGTCAGCATGGCGAAGGTGAACAGCGAGAGATAGGCGAAAAAGCGCGGGCGGCTGGGGTCTTCGTGCATGTACCCCATGGAGTAGAGATGCACCAGCGAGGACACCGTGGTGACCAGGATCAGCATCACCGCGGTCAGCGTATCGACGCGGATCGACCAGGTGACATCGAGCTTGCCCGACGCCATCCATGTGAACAGCTCGACAGTGCCCGACTGACCGCCGAAGGCGGTCTGGAAGAACACGATCCACGCGAAGAACGCGGAGATCATGAGCAGCCCGGTCGTCACCAGCTCCGAGGCGCGCGCGCCGATCAGCCGGCCGAACAGGCCGGCGATGAAAAAGCCGACAAGGGGGAGAAATACGATCGCCTGGTGCATGAATGCCCGCTCAGCCCTTCATGGTGTTGATGTCCTCGACGGCGATCGACCCGCGATTGCGGTAGAACACCACGAGGATGGCGAGGCCGATGGCGGCCTCGGCGGCGGCGACCGTCAGCACGAACAGGGCGAAGACCTGCCCGACGATGTTGCCGAGGAAGACGGAGAAGGCGACGAGGTTGATGTTCACCGCCAGCAGGATGAGCTCCACCGACATCAGGATGACGATGACGTTCTTCCGGTTGAGGAAGATGCCGAGCGTGCCGAGCGTGAACAGGATCGCCGCGACGGTCAGATAGTGCGGAAGGCCGATCGCCATGGCTCAGAGCCCCTTGCCGGAAGGCACCTTGACGACATCAATCGCCATCGCCTTGGTGCGCGCGTTCTGGACCGGAATGCTCTGGCGCTTGACGTTCTCCTTGTGGCGGAGCGTCAGCACGATGGCACCGATCATGGCGACGAGCAGGATGAACCCGGCCGCCTGGAAGAAATAGACATAATCCGTGTACAGCACCCGGCCGATCGCCACCGCGTTCGACACCTCGGGCGTCGCCGAGGTGACCGCGCCGGTGACGCCGGCGCCGAAGCTCCAGGAACCGACGACAAGCACCAGCTCGGCGAGGAACACCATGCCGATCAGCACGCCGACCGGCAGGTATTGAAGGAAGCCCTGGCGCAGCTCGACGAAATCCACGTCCAGCATCATCACCACGAACAGGAACAGCACCGCCACCGCGCCGACATAGACCACGATGAGCAGCATCGCGATGTATTCGGCGCCGATCAGGATGAACAGGCCGGAGGCGTTGACGAAGGTCAGGATCAGGAACAGCACCGAATGGACCGGGTTCCGCGACGCGATGACCATGAAGGCCGAGGCCACGGCGACCCCGGCGAAGAGATAGAAGAACAGCGCGGCGAGGCTCATGCCCGGCACCCCCCAGTCATTCCGGCGCCCGCCGTCACGGCGGTCGCAGCGCGAACGGCCCTAGCGGCCCTTATCGTTTCGGTCGTCACGTTCCCAGCCCCCAGCGCTCAACGGTACGGCGCGTCAAGCGCCATGTTGCGCGCGATCTCGCGCTCCCAGCGGTCGCCATTCGCGAGCAGCTTGGCCTTGTCGTAATAGAGTTCCTCGCGCGTCTCGGTGGCGAACTCGAAGTTCGGTCCCTCGACGATGGCATCGACCGGGCAGGCTTCCTGGCAGAAGCCGCAATAGATGCACTTCACCATGTCGATGTCGTAACGGGTGGTGCGGCGGGTGCCGTCATTGCGGCGCGGGCCGGCCTCGATGGTGATGGCCTGCGCCGGGCAGATCGCCTCGCACAGCTTGCAGGCGATGCAGCGCTCTTCCCCATTGGGGTAGCGGCGCAGCGCGTGCTCTCCGCGGAAACGCGGCGACACCGGGTTCTTCTCGAAGGGATAGTTGATCGTCGCCTTCGGCTTGAAGAAATAGCGCATCGCCAGGAAGAACGCCGAGACGAACTCGGTGAGCAGTAGCTGGCGTGCGGCCAGATCCAATCTCATGTCGCTCTCCTCAATCGGCCAGAGCCACGGCAAGGCCGAAGCCCGCCAGCGGCATCGAAACGGCGAAGACACGGATCACGGTCTTCCACCACGAAATCACGCCCGCGAGCTGATCAGCGCTCAGTTTGCGGGCTTCCTTGGAACCGCGGATCGAGGTTTCGACGATCCCCGGCAGTATGAACCATTCGAGTGCGCCGAACACCGCACCCGCCAGAGCCCCCGCCCAGCCAAGGGCGGACGCCTGCATCAGGGCCTGAAGCGTGCCCTCATCCATCTCATCCCCCCGCCGCCGCAAGGCCGGTGAAGTGCAGCACAGCGGCCACGATCACCACCATCGCCAGCGAGATCGGCAGGAACACCTTCCAGCCGAGCCGCATGAGCTGGTCGTAGCGGTAGCGAGGCACCATCGCCTTCACCATGGCGAACATGAAGAAGACCAGCAGCACCTTGAGCAGGAACCACACGATGCCCGGCACCCAGGTGAAGGGCGCCACCGGCACCGGCGGCAGCCAGCCACCCATGAACAGGATGGCGGTCAGCGCGCACATGGTCATGATCGCCACATACTCGCCGAGCATGAACATCATGTACGGGGTGGAGCCGTATTCCACCATGAAGCCGGCGACCAGTTCCGATTCCGCTTCGCCGAGATCGAAGGGCGGGCGGTTGGTCTCAGCCAGCGCCGAGATGAAGAAGATCACGAACATCGGGAACAGCGGCAGCCAGTACCAGCCCAGGATGCCCCAGGAGGTGTTCTGCGCCTCGACGATGGCCGAGAGGTTCAGCGAGCCGGCGCACAGCAGCACGGTGACGATGACGAAGCCGATGGAGACCTCATAGGACACCATCTGCGCCGCCGCGCGCAGCGCCGACAGGAACGGGTATTTCGAGTTCGACGCCCAACCGGCCATGATGGTGCCGTACACGCCGAGCGAGGAGATCGCGAAGATGTAGAGCACGCCGACATTGATGTCGGCCACCACCCAGCCCGCGTCGATCGGCACCACGGCCCAGGCGGCGAGCGCCAGCAGGCAGGTGACGAAGGGGGCCAGCAGGAACACGCCCTTATTGGCGCCGTCCGGGATCACCGGCTCCTTCAGCACGAACTTGATCAGGTCGGCGAAGGACTGGAACAGGCCGAACGGCCCGACCACGTTGGGGCCGCGACGCAGCTGCACCGCCGCCCAGATCTTGCGGTCGGCCAGCAGCACATAGGCGACGATGATCAGCAGGCCGACCAGCAGCGCGAGGCTCTGGGCGACGATGATGAGCACCTGGATCAGCGTGTCGAACCAGCTTGTTTCGGTCATGTGCTCCCTCCCCTCACTCGGCCGCCGCCGCGTGGCGGCTGGACGCGAGCGCGGAGCATTCCGCCATGACGGCGGAGGCGCGGGCGATCGGATTGGTGAGGTAGAAATCGGTGACGGCGGCGGCGAAGGGCCCGCTCGCCGGCGTACCGGCGGACGAGGCCAGCGCGCTCACGCCCGCCGCATCGGCCGGAGAAACATGGTCGATGCGGGCCAGATGCGGATAGGCCGCATAGAGCGCGGCACGAAGCTGCGCCAGGCTGTCGAAGGGCAGGCGATGGCCGACCACATCGGACAGCGCGCGCAGCACCGCCCAGTCCTCGCGCGCCTCCCCGGGCGGGAAGGCGGCGCGGTTGGCGATCTGCACCCGCCCTTCCGTGTTCACATAGGTGCCGGACTTCTCCGTATAGGCCGCGCCCGGCAGGATCACGTCGGCGCGATGGGCGCCGCGATCGCCATGGGTGCCGAGATAGACGACGAAGGCGCCGGGAGCGATGTCGATCTCGTCCGCGCCGAGCGCGAACAGAACGTCGACCCCGCCCGGATTGGTCATCGCCACCGCGTCGAGCCCGCCCTCGCCCGGCACTGCGCCGATATCGAGCGCGCCAACTCGCGAGGCCGCCATGTGCAGCACGGAGAAGCCGTTCCAGCCCTCCGTCACCGCGCCGACGGCGCCCGCCAGCCGCGCCGCCTGCGCCAGCACCGCCGCCCCGTCGGGACGGGCGAGCGCGCCCTGCCCGATCAGGATCAGCGGACGCTGCGCGCCCTTCAGCACCTCGGCGAAGCCGCCGCCATTGACGAGATCGGCCAGCGTGTCGGTGCCGGCGCCGAGATAGTCATAGGGATAGGTCAGGTCGACATGCGGGCCGACCAGCCCGATGGGGAAATTGCCCTGCAGCCAGCGCTTGCGGATGCGGGCATTGAGCACGCTCGCTTCAAGGCGCGGATTGGAGCCGATGATCAGCAGCGCGTCGGCCTGCTCGATGCCGGCGATGGTCGCGTTGAACAGATAGCTGGCGCGGCCGAGCGCCGGGTCGAGCTTCGCCCCATCCTGCCGGCAGTCGATGTTGGCCGAGCCGAGCGAGGCGAGCAGCGACTTCAGCGCGAACGCTTCTTCCACCGAGGCGAGATCGCCGACCAGACCGCCGATGCGATTGCCCGGCACGGCCTTCACCTTGGCCGCGATGGCGGCGAAGGCTTCCGGCCAGCTCGCGACCTTCAGCTTGCCGTTCACCCGCACATAGGGGCGATCGAGGCGCTGGGTCTTGAGGCCATCCCAGATGTAGCGGGTCTTGTCGGAGATCCACTCCTCGTTCACGTCCTCGTTGAGACGCGGGAGGACGCGCATGACCTCGCGGCCGCGCGTGTCGACGCGGATGTTGGAGCCGACAGCGTCCATCACGTCGATGGATTCGGTCTTGGACAGCTCCCACGGGCGGGCGTGATAGGCATAGGGGCGCTGGGTCAGCGCGCCGACCGGGCACAGATCGGCGACATTGCCCTGCAGCTCCGAGGACAGCGCCGCTTCCAGATAGGTGGTGATCTCCATGTCCTCGCCGCGCCCGATGGCGCCGAGCTCGGCCACGCCCGCCACCTCGGTGGTGAAGCGCACGCAGCGTGTGCACTGGATGCACCGGGTCATGGAGGTCTTGATCAGCGGGCCGATATACTTGTCTTCGACCGCGCGCTTGTTCTCGGCATAGCGGGACGTGTCCACGCCATAGGCCATGGCCTGGTCCTGCAGGTCGCACTCGCCGCCCTGGTCGCAGATCGGGCAATCGAGCGGGTGGTTGATGAGCAGGAACTCCATCACCCCTTCGCGCGCCTTCTTCACCATGGGCGACTTGGTGAGGATGACCGGCGGCTCGCCATTCGGGCCGGGGCGCAGGTCGCGGACGTTCTGCGCGCAGCTCGCCGTCGGCTTGGGCGGGCCGCCCTTCACCTCAACCAGACACATGCGGCAATTGCCGGCGATGGACAGGCGCTCATGGAAGCAGAAGCGCGGGATTTCCGCGCCCGCCGCCTCGCAGGCCTGGAGCAGCGTGAACTCCGGCGGAACATCCAGCTCGATGTCGTCGACGATGATCTTGGCCATGATGCTCTCTTACTCCGCCGCCACCGGCACCGGGTCGGAATGCGGATTCGCCGAATACTGGTCGATCCGCTTTTCGATCTCGGGACGGAAATGCCGGATCAGGCCCTGCACCGGCCACGCCGCCGCGTCGCCGAGCGCACAGATGGTGTGGCCCTCGACCTGGGTGGTGACCTGAAGCAGAAGGTCAATCTCGCGCTTCTGCGCCCGGCCCACAACCATGCGGTCCAGCACGCGCCACATCCAGCCCGTTCCCTCGCGGCAGGGCGTGCACTGGCCGCAGCTCTCGTGCCGGAAGAAATAGGAGATGCGCGCGATGGCCTTCACCACATCGGTGGACTTGTCCATCACCAGCACGCCGGCGGTGCCGAAGCTCGACTTCACCGCGCGGCAGCCGTCGAAATCCATGATCAGGTCGGCGCACTGCTCGGCCGGGATGATCGGGCAGGACGCGCCGCCGGGGATGATGGCCAGCAGATTGTCCCAGCCGCCGCGCACGCCGCCGCCATGCTTCTCGATCAATTCCTTGAACGGGATGCTCATCGCCTCTTCGACGATGCAGGGCGTGTTCACATGGCCGGAAATGCCGAACAGCTTGGTGCCGACATTGTTGGCCCGGCCGATGGACGAGAACCACGCCGCGCCGCGCCGCAGGATGGTGGGCGCAACGGCGATGGATTCGACGTTGTTCACCGTCGTCGGGCAGCCATAGAGGCCGACATTCGCCGGGAAGGGCGGCTTCAGCCGCGGCTGGCCCTTCTTGCCCTCAAGGCTTTCCAGCAGCGCGGTTTCTTCGCCGCAGATATAGGCGCCGGCGCCATGGTGGACATAAATGTCGAAGTCCCAGCCATGCACGTTGTTCTTGCCGATCAGCCGGGCCTCATAGGCCTGGTCGACCGCGGCCTGAAGGTTTTCCCGTTCCTGGATGAATTCGCCGCGCACATAGATATAGGCCGCGTGCGCGCCCATGGCGAAGCCGGCGATCAGGCAGCCCTCGACCAGATGGTGCGGGTCGTGGCGCAGGATCTCGCGGTCCTTGCAGGTGCCGGGCTCGGATTCGTCGGCATTGACGACGAGGTAATGCGGCCGCCCGTCATTATTCTTGGGCATGAACGACCATTTCAGGCCGGTCGGGAAGCCGGCGCCGCCGCGCCCGCGCAGACCCGACGCCTTCATATGCTCGATGATGAAGTCGCGGCCGGCATCGAGGAACAGCTTGGTGCCGTCCCACGAGCCGCGCTTCAGCGCGCCCTGCAGCCCCCAGTCATGGTGGCCGTAAATATTGGTGAAGATGCGATCCTTGTCGGCAAGCATGGTTCGCTCCTCATTCCGCCTTCGGGTCCGCCTTGCCGCCGGGCGGCGGGGCGACGGGCTTCTTGGGCTTCTCCTTGTCGGCCTCGCCGGCCGCCTCGACCGCCTTCGCGGCGGGCGCGGCAGCGGGGGCCGGATCGCTCTTCGGCGGGGGCGGCGGCGCCGCAGCCGCGGCGGCCGGTGCCGGCGCGGCCGGGGCGGTGCCGCCATTGGCCTTGGCCGCCAGCGCTTCGCGCGCGAGGGCGAGGCCGGCGCCCTGCCCGACCATCGAGCCGTCGAAAAGTTCCGGCGAGGTCAGGACCCGCAGGCCGCTGACCGGCGCCGAGGTGAAACGGCCGTTCTGCGGGCCGGGCGCGGGATGCTCGCCGCGCTCGAACGCATCGAGTATCCTGTCGAGATCCGCCGGCGTCAGGTCTTCATAAACGTCCTTCCACACCTGGATCATCGGCGCGTTGACGCAGGTGCCGGCGCACTCGACCTCTTCCCACGACAGTTCGCCGCTGGCGGACAGGTGGAAGGGCTCTTCATGGATGCGGCGCTTGCACACCTCCATCAGCTCGCCGGCGCCGCGCAGCATGCAGGGCGTGGTGCCGCACACCTGGATATGCGCCCGCTTGCCGACCGGCTGGAGCTGGAACTGGGTGTAGAAGGTCGCGATCTCATAGACGCGGATCGGCGCCATGCCGAGCATGTCGCCGACATAGCGCATCGCCGGCTCGGACACCCAGCCGCCCGCCTGCTCCTGCGCGCGCATGAGCAGCGGAATCACCGCGCTGGCCTGCCGGCCGGGCGGGTATTTCGCGATGGTCTTCTCGGCCCAGGCGAGATTCTCGTCCGTGAACGCGAAGCTCTCGGGCTGAACCTCTTTTGGCGCAAGCCTACGGACAGACATGCCGTACCCTTCCGATCGAACCGCCTCCCCTCGGGGATCAGCGGTCCACTTCACCGAACACGATATCCAGCGACCCGAGGATCGCCGAAATATCCGCGAGCATGTAGCCGCGGCAGAGGAAATCCATCGCCTGCAGATGCGCGAAGCCGGGCGCGCGAATCTTGCAGCGATAGGGCTTGTTGGTGCCGTCGGCGACGAGATAGACGCCGAACTCACCCTTCGGAGCTTCCACCGCGGCATAGACCTCGCCGGCGGGAACGTGGAAGCCTTCCGTGTAGAGCTTGAAGTGATGGATGAGCGCTTCCATCGAGCGCTTCATCTCGCCGCGCTTGGGCGGAACGATCTTGTTGTCGACCGCCGACACCGGGCCGGCTTCCTTCAGCAGGCGCTCGCAGCACTGGCGCATGATGCGCGCCGACTGCCGCATCTCTTCCATGCGGATGCAGTAGCGGTCGTAATTGTCGCAGTTCTTGCCGATCGGAATGTCGAATTCCATCTCGTCATAGCATTCATAGGGCTGCGCCCGGCGCAGGTCCCATGCCGCGCCCGAGCCGCGCACCATGACGCCGGAGAACCCCCACGCCCAGGCGTCCTCCAGGCTGACAATGCCGATATCGACATTGCGCTGCTTGAAGATGCGGTTGTCGGTGAGCAGGCCTTCGAGGTCATCCATGAAGGCGGGGAAGGTGTGCGTCCAGGCGAGGATGTCCTCGACAAGCTGGCGCGGCAGGTCCTGATGCACCCCGCCCGGCCGGAAATAGGCCGCATGCATGCGCGAGCCGGAGGCCCGCTCATAGAACATCATCAGCTTCTCGCGTTCCTCGAAGCCCCATAGCGGCGGGGTGAGCGCGCCGACATCGAGGGCCTGCGTGGTCACGTTCAGCATATGGGAGAGGATGCGGCCGATCTCGGAATAGAGCACGCGGATCAACTGGCCGCGCTTGGGCACGGTCAGGTCGAGCAGGCGCTCGATGCCGAGGCAGAAGGCGTGCTCCTGGTTCATCGGCGCGACATAGTCGAGCCGGTCGAAATAAGGCACGGCCTGGAGATAGGTCTTGGCCTCGATCAGCTTCTCGGTGCCACGGTGCAGCAGGCCGATATGCGGATCGACGCGCTCGACGATCTCGCCGTCGAGTTCGAGGATGAGGCGCAGCACGCCATGCGCCGCCGGATGCTGCGGGCCGAAATTGATCTGGAAGTTGCGGACGTTGGGGTCGACCTTGCCGGGTGCGTTCATCGCTCGGACCTCACCTCAGCCCGCCTTCGGGGTGGTTGCCTTCTCGTCGCCCGGGAGCACGTAGTCGGGCCCCTCCCATGGCGACAGGAAGTCGAAGCTGCGGAACTCCTGCGCGAGCTTCACCGGCTCGTAGACCACGCGCTTGCGCTCATCGTCATAGCGCACCTCGACGAGGCCGGTGGTCGGGAAGTCCTTGCGCAACGGATAGCCGTCGAAGCCGTAATCGGTGAGCAGACGGCGCAGTTCGGGATGCCCCGCGAACAGGATGCCATACATGTCGAACGCCTCGCGCTCGAACCAGAAGGCACCCGGGAACACGCCGGTCGCGGACGCCACGGGCGTCGTCTCGTCGGTCTCCACCCGCAGGCGAATGCGTGCGTTCAGCGTGGGCGACAGCAGGTGGTAGACAACGTCGAAACGCTTCTCGCGCTGGGGCCAGTCGACACCGCAAATGTCGATGAAGCTGACAAAACGGCAGGACGGGTCGTCACGCAGGAAGCGCAGCACCTTGATGACCTCGGCGGCCGACGCCACCAGCGTCAGCTCGCCATGCGCCACCACCACTTCCTCGACCGCGTCGGGAAGGGCTTCCTTCACGTGCGCGCCAAGCTCTTTCAGCGTCTCGTCCATATCGCCTCGAACCCTCAGCGCTCGATCGTTCCGGTGCGGCGGATCTTCTTCTGCAGCAGCAGCACGCCGTAGAGCAGAGCCTCTGCGGTGGGCGGGCAGCCGGGAATGTAGATGTCCACCGGCACGATGCGGTCGCAGCCGCGCACGACCGAATAGGAATAATGGTAGTAGCCGCCGCCATTGGCGCAGGAGCCCATGGAGATGACGTAGCGTGGCTCCGGCATCTGGTCGTAGACCTTGCGCAGGGCCGGAGCCATCTTGTTGGTCAGCGTGCCGGCGACGATCATCACGTCCGACTGGCGCGGCGAGGCGCGCGGCGCGAAGCCGAACCGCTCCACATCGTAGCGCGGCATGGAGACCTGCATCATCTCGACCGCGCAGCAGGCGAGGCCGAAGGTCATCCACATCAGCGAGCCGGTGCGCGCCCAGTTGATCAGGTCGTCCGTCGCGGTGACGAGAAAGCCCTTGTCGGCGAGCTCGGCATTGACCTCGACGAAGAACGGATCGGTGGCGCCGACCGGACGGCCGGTATTGGGGTCGATGATACCCTTGGCCGCCGGGGCGACGAGAGGGCTATGCGCGCTCAATCCCATTCGAGCGCTCCCTTCTTCCACTCGTAAACGAAACCGATGGTCAGCACCGCGAGGAACACCATCATGGACCAGAAACCGAAATTGCCGAGCTCCCCGAACGTGATCGCCCAGGGAAACAGGAAGGCGACCTCAAGATCGAAGATGATGAAGAGAATGGCGACCAGATAGAACCGAACGTCGAACTTCATGCGCGCGTCGTCGAACGCATTGAAGCCACATTCATAAGCCGACATCTTCTCCGGATCGGGCCGGCTGAAGGCGACCAGGAACGGCGCCACCAGCAGGGCGAGGCCGATAAAGCCCGAGACGCCGATAAAGATCACGACGGGCAGGTAATCCTGAAGCAGGCTGCTCATGGATGGGATCCTCCCGGGCCAGGATGGGTCATCGGTCGTGCGGTCGCAGTTGCGAAATATTCAAAGCACGCGGCAGGCTTATCGCACCGACCAGACCGAGGCAAGGGCATCCGCCGCCAATCGCGCAGGTCTGGTATACAGAATTCACACCTCGCGGAAGCCGCCCGCCGCCCCGCACGGCATCCCCTGCGGGAACCCGTGAATTAACGGCAAACAACAGCGAATTCTGCCTAATAGCGCGTCCCCGCGCGCCGCTTATGTTACCGGGCGCCGGCCCTGCCGCCAACAGCGCCCGGCCGGCGCAGGCTCCTGCCGCGTGGCGGCCAAGCTTGCACCGGCCGCCGGCTGCGCAGCCGGCAAAATACGCGCTAACATCGGACCGGGCGCGGGTGAGACACTTCGTCCACCCGCCCCTACCCCGGCTAGTGCCGCCAGATATCCGGGTCGATCTGACCGGACAGTTCCGGCATGGAGGCGGCGGTGAAGCGCGGCTTCTTCCCCGCCCGACGCTGCTGCAGATAATCCCGGGTCAGCCGCGCCACAAGACCGGACAGCAGCACGATGGCGACGAGATTGACCGTGGCCATCAGCCCCATCGAGGCATCGGCGGCATTGAACACCGTCGCCACCGATTCGTGGGCGCCCCAGATCACCATGCCGAGCACCGCCACGCGCAGCACCGTGCGGCCGACATGACCGCCGATGCCGAGATAGACCAGTGCGCCTTCGGCATAGGAGTAATTGCCGATGATCGAGGTGAAGGCGAAGAAAAAGATCGCCAGCGCGACGAAATAGGCCCCGGCCCAGCCGATATGATGGTCCATCGCCGCCTGGGTGAGCTGGGTGCCGGTGAGGCCGGAACCGGGCTCCAGCAGGCCGGACAGCAGGATGAGGAACGCGGTCGCGGTGCAGATCAGGATCGTGTCGATGAACACGCCGAGCGCCTGCACGAAGCCCTGGCTGACCGGGTGATGCGGATCGGGCGTCGCCACCGCGGCGATGTTCGGCGCCGAGCCCATACCGGCCTCGTTGGAGAACAGGCCGCGCTTCACCCCGTTCAGCATCGCTGCCGCCACCGAGCCCGCGACCCCGCCGGCGGCCGGCGCGAAGCCGAAGGCGCTGGCGATGATCAGCGAGAACATTGACGGCACGTCGCCAATATTGAGCGCCACCGCGAACAGCGCCATTCCGAGATAGCCGGCCGCCATGAACGGCACGACGATTTCCGCCACCCGGGCGATGGCGGCGATGCCGCCGAAAATGATGATGCCGGTAAGCGCGGCGATGACGACACCGGTGCCGAGCTTGGGGAAGCCGAAGGCGCCTTCCATCGCGTCGGCGATGGAGTTCGCCTGCACCGCATTGAAGACGAGGCCGAAGGAAAGGATCAGGCAGACGGAGAACACCGCGCCCGCCCAGGGGGCCTTCAGCCCTTTCGCCATGTAAAAGGCCGGGCCGCCGCGATACTGGCCGTCCTCGTCCTTGATCTTGTAGAGCTGCGCCAGCGTGCTCTCCGCGAACGCGGTCGCCATGCCGAGCGCGGCCACCACCCACATCCAGAAAATGGCGCCCGGCCCGCCGAGATAGAGCGCCACCGCGACGCCGGCGATGTTGCCGGTGCCGACCCGCGAGGCGAGACTGGTGCACAGCGCCTGAAACGGCGTGATGCCGGCACGGTCGGTCTCGGCCGATCCCATGACCGAGCGGATCATCTCCGGGAAATGCAGGACCTGCAGGAATTTCAGCCGGACGGTGAAATAGATGCCGACCGCCAGCAGGCCGTAGATCAGCACATAGCCCCAGAAGATGGTGTTCAGAAAGTCGATGATCATGTCCATGGTCGCCCCCGCTGAATCACCGCGCGCCGGATAGCCTTAGGCCGTTACCACGCTACACGGGCGGTCACGCCGCTGTCACACGCGCCAGACGTTGCGGCGCGGCAGAAGCGGCGGCGTCCACAGTTCAGGGCGAGCGGGAGGAGCGCCCGGCGCCGGCACAATGTTGCCGGCCCAGCGCCACCGGCGCGGAGGGGCCAGGCGGCGCGGCAAACCGCCTCCAGCCCTCGCGTCGTTTCGCGCGACATGGAGGGCGGCAGGCGCGGAGAAATGCCGAAAAAGGATGCCAGGCCCCGCCGATCAACCGGATGCACCGCAAGGGCTCCGGCGCGCGGCGCGGTCTACTCCATGATCTGCGGCGTGCCGCAATTGGGCGGCGCGCAGTCGGGCAGCTTGATTTCCGCCGCCTTGCCCTCGGGCGGCGGGCCGGGCAGCGGCACGAGTTCGCCGGTCTGCGGCTGCGGCGCGTCCGGGCCGAGGCTGTCGACATAAGGACCGGGCGCGGTCTGGCCGGGCGGGGTGGGCGAGGCGTCGAGGCCGTCCTGCGCCATCGCCGGCAGGGCAGCGCCCGCCAGCAGCAGCACCGAGGCCATGAGGCCGGCGGAACGGAATGCCTTCGGGAATGCGCGCGTCATGGGCCCTGCCTCACTGTCTGCCATCGCATGGAATCTAACAGGCCCGGCCGACGCATAAAAGCCGGGGCAGCGGCGAAACATGCCGCAGGGCGAGGCCGTGGTGCCGGGAACACGCGAAAGCACGAAGCCGAAAGGGAGATAAAGGAGCCGGGACAGAGATGCCGGCGAGCCATTTCAGGGAATGGCGGGAGTGACGGGGCTCGAACCCGCGACCTCCGGCGTGACAGGCCGGACGAAGCGACACCGGATCAACGAGGCGTGACATCTTTCTGAGGTCGGAACTGGTGCCAAACTGGCCAAAGTGTCACGCTGCCCCCTGCTCTTCTCTGGGCGAATCGGGGCGACCTGTCATCCGAGGCTGACCTTAGGTCGGCACATGCGCCGGCAGCATGGTGAGCGCGATCCGCTTCGATCCGCATGCAGCGCGCCATGTTCCGGGCCGAGCTTGGCGGCGAGCGCCGGCAGGTCAAGCTCACGCGCATGCCAGCAGGCCAGGCACGTCGCCCGGATGCCGTAGCCCAGCGCAATGCAGCCGCCGATGGTGTCATTCGATGATCCCATGGCAGGAGCATAGGCCAGAAACGCGAAAAACGCCCCGCCACCCGTGAGGGCGGCGGGGCAAGGCGACAGGGAGGAACGCCCCGAGGGGCATTGACCGGGAGGCGTCCCGGCGGCGATCCGCGCGTCTGCGCGAATTTCTTCGGTCTCCACAAAATGGTGCTTGTATTTAGCGTAAATTGCGCTATATTGATCCTGTCAGCCGGGGCTGACGTCCGGCGCCTCCCGGATATAGCGAGGCAGGAGATAAGACCATGACCAAGATTTTCTTCGGCGACCGCTGCATGCTCGAAGTGACCGAGCTCCCGTCTCTCACCGGCACCGAAAAGCAAGTCGCTTGGGCCGAAGACATCCGCGCTTTCGCGATCAATGAAATGCGTCGCGCCTTTGATCATATGCGTACCGCCAAGAATATTAACGACAGCGCCGACCTGGACCGTGGCGCCGAATTCGCCCACAAGACTTTTGCTCCGCTTTTCGACACCAAGACCGAAGCAAAATACTGGATTGACAACCGCAACACCGATATCCGCACCCTCGCCAAGTCACTCTGAAAACGACGGGCGGCGGCTGATGCCGACATCCTTGCCGATCTCATCAATGAGCATCTATGCCTGCCGCGACACGCTCGCGGCAGGCCTCGTCACCCGGTTTTCCGGCCTCCACCCGAGCGACACGCCTGCGGTACACCGCGCCGCGATGCCGCGGGGCGTGGATGTCAAGAGCCTCGAATCGACACCGGCCATCGTGACGCCTCTCCGGTCGCCCTCGCTCGATGAGATCCACAATCTGGCCATCACGCGGGCATGGGCATCGGGAGCCTGGGATATCACGCTCTCCCTGACCTCTCCGCTCGACGACAGCGCCATCATGATGGTGGTCGCGGGCAAGGATTATGACCTCGCGCCCGGGCTCCGCGATGCCCTGATTTCCGCCGGGCAAAAGGGCCGGCTGGCACTATGGCTGTGGAGGCCGATCCATAGAGGGAGCCCTACCCGCGGACTCGCGCACGCCGCCAAGGATCGCACGCTGCAGCCTGATGGCAGCCGAGCGGGCGAGCCCCCGGAGGGCCTTAAGCGGCCGATATGGTCGTGGCGAGGCAGCCGGCAATGGACAATCCGGCTTGGCCAATGGAGCGAGACGCATCGGCCGGCGACAGCCGCGCAGCGGCGATATCTCGCCGTCCTCTTGTCTCAGCGTCGGGACGCGACGCCGATCCCGGCCTTGCTATCGTTTGCCAGGGCGTCGGAGTGGATCGACACACTCAAAGGAGACAGCGCGTGACCAGTCGCTATATCAAGCACATCACGCTCAACACTGGACATTCCGTCCAGTCGCCGCGCGCCGGGGTGCGGGACGATATCGTCAATCTGCTGCGCCCCGTCCTGCGTAACGCCATCGAGAGCCACGCCCTTACCCCTCTGGTCTATGGCGCTCTCAACGTCTCGCTGCGGGCGACCAGTGGCGGCGCCCACGCGATGATTACGCTCTTTGACGACGCCTCCGGCCACCCCATCATCACCATGACCGTGGCGACGAGGTCGCGAGGGGCAACGGGCCTGTGGGAGATGCTGCATCGTGATTTTGCTGGCATGGACACGGACCCGTCCGTACCGCCTCTGGCACCGTGGTGCGGCGTCGTCCTGCTGCCAGCCCTGCCGCTGCGGCCCGACGCTCTCGGATGGGCGGGAGACCTCGAGCGGTGTCTCGCATGGGCCTGGATGGAGGAGAGACATGGATCTTGATCTGGAGGCTATCCGCCTGCGGCTCGGCGTGCCGACTCAGGTCGGCTTTGCCGCCCTGCTGGGCATCAGCGGCCAGCAATATCGCAAGATCATTGCTCGCACATCGCCGCCGACACGCACGCTAACTCGGCTGGTACACGCCTATATCGCCGGCTACAGGCCGGCGGATTGGTCGGACATCACTGTCGACCGGCGCCGCATCCGGCAGGCGGGCTAGCCGCCTCACACCTCCGGCAGCGCCGGCGGGGCCGGCCACTTGCCCTCATAGGCATCGACCCGCACCTGGTGCCGCGCCAGCCGGATAAAGCGTTCAATCTGCTCCACCTCTTCCAGCGTTCCGATGCCCGAAAAGGTCGGGCCGGCAATGAGCAGCCGGCCCGTGGGCTCGTGGAAATCGGCCCGCAGGCCGGTCGCCGGGCAGACGATCACCGGGGCCATGGCGGCGGCCTCCATCCCGGCGGCGGGCCGTCGCGCCACAGGCGCACCCAGCGGATCGCCGCCTCGCACAGGGACATGCCGATAAGGCCGAGCACAAACCCCACCATGCCCTCGACAGACGCCGCCGGCAGGTCCGGCGCAGCCAGCCAGCGGGCCGCGAAATGCGCGCCGATGGGCGTGCCATAGCCGGCCACGACCGCGCCGACGACGGCAGCGCTCATGTGCCGAGCAAAGGAGCCGCCCGGCCGCGTCAGCGAGCGGGCGAGGCCCCCGACGAAGCCGGCCAGCAGATGAGCGAGCTTGATGCCCCACAGGGCCGGATCGGGCGGAATATCGGCCATTACCGCCCCCACCGCGCGGAAAGGGTGCTGGCGACCTTTTCCACCGTGCGCCCGCCGAAATAGACGCCGATCACCGTCAGCATAATGTCGGAAAGCTGGGCCGATAGCGGATCGGTCACGCCCCAGCCGAACACCTTGTCCCACACCACCAGCTTCCAGACGTAGACGATGAAAGGGAGTGCGAAGAGCGGGCGGATAATCGCCGTGTACCAGCGGCCCTGCTCGGCAATGAGGAGGTCGCGCCCGGCCTTCTGCGCCTCCACCTCCGCGCGGATGCTCTCCTTTGTGACCTCGGCCGCCATCCGCTCGCGCTCGGTCTGCGCGTCGGTTCGCTTATCGAGCGTCTCGAGCACCCGGCCGACCGTGCCGCTGGACGCAAAGGAAAGCGCCCAGGTAACGATTTTCCAGATCAACCCCATCGTCACGACTCCCAATCCGGCAGATCGACGGTCTGGCCGGCGAGCGCGTGCGTGCAGTCAGCGAGAAACTGGATGCGCCCGTCGGTGACGAAGGAGTGGCAGACGGTGCACGCGAAGGGCGCAGGCTTGCCGAGCCGCTTCTCATAGTCACACCAACACGGATCGCCCGGCTGGTGGGTCGACACATAGTGGCCGCTGCGCAGGAGGATCGAGGGCGTGAACGTCGGGGCGCCCGGGTTCTCATTGTAGCCCCAGCGGGGGCCGTCGCCCTCGCCAACGCGGACCATGTGATTTTCACTACAGCCGGGGCAGCGGAACATCAGCCCGCCGCCCTCAACCGAGCGGAGCTTGCGCGAGATCATCCCCATGCCTCACGCCCCCGTGTCGCGGCCGAGGCGCACCGCCCGCACCGTCTGATCGACGGCGTTGCGCGAGCGCAGCCAGAGCACGAGCGAGATGCCGATCACCGCGGCGAAGAACAGCCACGGCCCGGCGGCGAGCAGATCCTCCTTGAAGGGCGAGAGCGACGACAGCGCATCGCCCGACTGCTCCCACGCGCCGTAGATCATCATGGCGACGGTCGCGAAGGCCGCCTGCACCTTGGCCCAGAAGCCGCCCTTCAGCGCCGCCTGTGCCGCCGGCGGCAGCCGGCCGGCTTCGGCGAGGCTCGCCGCCGTGGCCCGCTCGCGCTCCGGCGCCAGCTGCCGCGCCGGCACGCCATGGGCGAGGATGAATGCCCGCGTCTCTGTATTCATCTCGCCCGTCGCCGGCAGAGCATTGTCGGTCTGGAAGGCGAACAGCGCCGCACGGGTGCGGGTGCCGATTTTCCCATCGACGAAGCCCACCTCGGTATAGAGGGCATCGTGCAGTTGCTGCTGCAGCGCGCGAATCTCGTATTCCGTCATCGTGGCCGGCGAAGGCGGCGCAGAGACGGTGGCAGGCTTCGGCGGGCGTGGCGCCGTCGGAGCGGGAGCGGCAGAAGCCAGAGCCGCCTTCAGCGCGGCCCGTGCGTCAACCCGGCGAGCGCTTCCCCAGTCCGGCGTCATCTTGCCCGTGAGCCGGGTATATTCGGTTATCTTGCCGTCGTTGGACCACTTGCCGTCAAAGAAGAGGTCACGCTCCTTCTCGCGGCGGGGGATGATCTCGGCCGGCTTGCGCCAATCCATGAAGGCCTTGCGCGCGCCTGCGATGTCGCCGGCCAGCCATTTCTTGACCCAGCTCGCGCGGGAGATGGCGCCGGCGTTGTAGTGGAAAGAGAGTGCAGCCGCGAATTGCGCCTGCGTCAGTGTCCGACTACCGAATGCCTTCCGCACCGCCGGCGCGTACTTGTTCTCCAGCAGCCAAGCGAAGACAGCGAGGCAGTGCTCCAGCGGCTGTGGCTTGCCGACATAGCGATCGACATCGTGGCCGCTGGCGCTGGTGACGCCGATCGACCACGTCGGAATGCCCTTGCTGTCCTTATAGGTCTGGCGCACCAGCCCCTCATGCGACGCGACTTCAAGCGCCACATCGTCATCGACGCGGTTCATGGTCTCTCTCCGATGTCAGGAAATCAAAAAGGCCGCCCGGAGGGGCGGCCCTGGAAGGCGGCTAGTGTCGTCGGGTCGTTCGTGGCGGCGCCTCGGCAGCGGCCGCATCGGCGATGTGCTCGGCAAGCGCCATCACCAGCATCGAGGCGAGATAGGCTGCGAGGGCGAGGCTTGGCTGCTCGCGGAGGCAGTCGTGGATGCGCTGCACGTCGTGGCGCAGCGCTAACAGGCTGTCGAGATCGTCCGGCATGTCCGTCCCCCCTTGGGTTGCAAGGGGATCAGGCTCACATGGAAAAGCCGCCCGGAGGCGGCGGCATGGAGGGCGGAGAAGGTTAGCGCGCTGCGGTGCGCCATCACCAGCCCGGAATGACGGTCGGCGCGAAGATCGTTTCCGTCTCCAGCGTGCACCACGGCAGCGTCAGTAGATAGGCGATCATGCCCGGCGCATAGGTGGCATATTCCGGGTCATCGACGATTGCCTTCGGCGCGACGAACTTTCCCACCAGCGTGACCGGATCGCCCGGCTCATAATCGCTGGCGTTGTCGTTGAGGTTCAGGCCGACACCCGGGGTCGGGTTGTCAACCGCGCGAGGGTCAATAGCCACATCCGGTGTGTTAAACGCCATCGACTCTACTCGTTGGGCTGGAGTGAGCACGAAGAAATTCTGCATCATTTCAGATGGCTCCTACTGCGGTTAGGTAGGTAGAAATCGCGGAGTAAAGCGCGGCTTGATCGTCGCTCGTCAGTCCGCCACCGATGGAAGCGGCGGCAAGCTGGTCGCTGCTCGGATTTACGAGGGGGCCTCCGACTGTCTTCCCCAAAAGCAGCGGAATGAAATCATTAGCATTGGACAAGGCGACAGAAGCGCTGCTGTTGCTTGCAAGCAACGCGCCGTCCTTGTACATTGCCTGCGCCGTAGCCCCCGTGCGACTAATCACATAGTAGCCGGACGACGACGTGACGCTTGGCTGCATCGCGGCTGTGAGGCCCTGATTTACTCGCCCCAACGCAACATTGCCTGTATACCTTGTATTGATGTGGTTTTGGTAAGACGACCCGTTGAAAAGACCGACTTCGATAGAAGCGCTTGCCGCCGCCCTATTCGTCAAATCCCATATCGATACGTGCGCTGTATCTTGGAGGAATTTGGCCCCGGCCGCCGTGAATGCGTTGAAACCAGTGCTAAGGTATGCCGACGAGCCGTTTCCTGCGTACCCCCTGTCTGCCGTGAAAGCCGGACTGTTCACAGAGGATATGGTGTAGTTCGTGCCGCACCAGTTGAGCCGCGCCGCTTGCGCGTTTGCCGCTGCGAGCAGATAGAGCGCGTCCAGCTTTGCCCACACACCGGCCGTCTTCAGCGACCTGATCAGTGAGTTGATCAACAATTTCCGCTCATATGTCGGTGGTGTCGTGAAGCGGTCGAACAGATCCAGCGCTTCCAGTTCGAACGGGCTGGAGCTTGCGCGCCTGATCGTCAGCCGAAACCCAAGGCCAATCATACCAATCACCACCCTGAACTATACTACGAAGCCGCATCATAAGTAATAGAAAACGTCACTGCCCTTCCATCTCCGATTATTGTCGTGTTGTCATATTTGAAAATGGTAAGAACAGTGCCGGAAGCAGATATTGTGACAGAACATAGATTGCCTGTTACTAGAGTTTCGCGGGCATCACCCGAAATAGAAGAAGTAGACCCACACTGATAGGGCAGCGCCACTTGCAGCCCATTCGCTCCTGTTCCAGCCGTTGTCACAGTGACCGTACCCGACAGTCGAACTCTTGTGCCGATTTTTTCGGCCTTGAGAGAGCTGGATGCAGTCGTGATGGTGCCAGTAGTAGAGGTAGGCGTCGGCGTACTGGTGCTCACCACAGGGATGACCTTTCCCGCCAACTCGTCTATCGCCGCGTCAACATTCGTCGCGGTCATGCCCGTGGCGGGGGTATACCAGTGATTGCTTGCTAGAAATGCGTCTGCCGCGATGTTGGAAGGGTCATAGATGGCTGTTGCCATCTTGCCAGCAATGGCGGTGTTCGCTGTGCCAAGGTCCGTGTCCAATTCCGCTACGGCATCCTGCACGTTGGTGGACGACAGGCCGGTGCCTGTAGGGTCGAAGGCGTGATTGGCGCTGTCGAAAGCGTCGGCCCCCACACCGGTTGGGTCATATTCCGCCTGCGTCATGTCCGCCTGCGGCTGCCACCCGCTGTCATAGACATAGAGGCGATCTCCGACAGCATAAGCCTGCCATCCGGCTTCTGGCGTTGTGTAAGCCCATGCTGAGCCGGTCCACTGCGCCAGCTTCCCGGCATTGCCCGACCATGGCCCAGTCGGGGACGAACCGAGCGCATAGGCATCATTCGCCACGGGCGAGCTGGGCGGGGTATTGGTCTTGGCGATGACAGAATAAACCGGGGCGCCCGCCTCAATGATGCTGGTCCGCTCGATCAGCGCCCGCACCTGGGTGGCGAGATAGGCCGATGTGAACCGCGACGGCGCGTTGTAGACTATCGTGTAATCCGACCCCGACAGCGTCGTTCCCGCCCACGTAGCAGTCAGCGTCAAGGACGTGTAGGGGCTCACTGGCGCGGAGGCGATTATCGCCTGGAGCCCGACAAGCACCAATGTGTCACCGGCGCGCACATCGCTCCAGAGCACACCGGAGCCGGTCACAGTCGTGCCGCCGTTCGACACAGAGACAGTGCCGGTCGTATAAAAGTCAGCCATGTCGGGATCCTCAGAAGTCCGAGACGTTCATCGTTGCAAGCGCTGTCAGCGTGCTCGACGACGCTCCGAGCCACGTATACTTGTCGCGTGCCGAGACATAAGCGTTCAATGTGTCCGCGACGACCCACTGGTCTGTGGTCGTGTTGAAACGTCGCATGTCGAACGCGCCGCTATACCCGCATCCACACCACCAATCGCCGGAATTGTTCGTGTAATGCAGAAAAAATGTGAAAGGAAATCCGGCGCCGATAGGGGGCGGCGAGGATAGATTGTAAATCCCGAACGGCCTTGACGCCGGTATTTGCTCATAAGCCTTTATGTAGGGAGTCAACCTGTTGGAACGGAATATATAGTCCGTAGGGCCGGCCTCATCATAATTGACGTTGTGCTTTGTAACAACGAGACCAGTTGCCGGCGAATAGTGCCAACGCCTTACGCCCTCAGCGGCGTCATCTCCACCACGATAGGCCGGATCGGTTGCTACCACAGCAAAGCGAAAGGTGGTCCCGCTGGCACCGCCGGTTATCATAAGCCGGCTCGAATTGATCCAGTAGACCGAACACGCCACGCCTTGGACATTGGTGGTGAAGTAGACGATCACAGGCGGGTAGTCTGGGTAGGAGCCTTCAAGATCCACAAAGCCAATGACCGGCCCCGATCCGGTCAGCACCGGGTCCGCCATAGGATCGGAGAGCGACAACCCAGAACTGGTGCACGTCCCTGTCTCGGCGATCTGGAAAACGTTCTTCTTGGTCGCGACCGTCATATCTTCGAGGCCGGCGGTCTCGATCACCGCTCCCGGCCGCGAGACAAAGAGTCCACGGCCATGCAGCGGGTGCTCCCCCAGGATAAACCCGTTCGTGCCCGAATCCTCGGACGAAGAGGCATTGTTCCCGAAGATGAAATAGACATAGTCCACGCCGCTAAGCTGCGGCGACAGCAGTATGAACGAGGTGCGCAGGCTGACCCCGCACTGCCGGTACCCACGCTGATAAGCCTGCGTCCGCGTCACGCCGCCAGAAATGTACTGGATCAAACCCGCCCCGCGCCTAGCCCAGGCGAGAACCGGCCGGACCAGGCTGCCATTGGATGGCAGCAGCTTCACCCTTCGCGTCGCACCGCTCGCGTAGTTTACCGTCAGGTTTGCAAGCGAGGCAGCGGAGACCACATTGTTGTCGATCAGCCGGAAGGCATTAGGCCAGGTGCTATCGAAGGTGACATAGCGCTCATCAAGGTTGATGTTCTCGACATCTTGGCCCGGCAGGCACGTCCTCAGCCGCGTGACGCCATCAAGGTTTCCAAGCAGAAAATCCGCCATCAGCTTGTACCAGTGATCGTACCGTTGGTGATGTCGATCCGGAGCTTGGCGCCGGGGCCACCCTTGATGAGCCCCGTGGTAATCTCGCCGATGTTGCCGGTGATCGCGCTAAGTTCGTCCACCGCAAATTTTTCAGCGGTGACAGACCCGTCCTCGATCAGCACCCCCGAAATCGTCACGCTGGTGCCGGAAATGACGAACGGGCTGATCGTCTCGCCGGTCGAGGAGTTGCTGACGATGAACTTCTCGGCGTCAAAATTGACCACCGAGAACGCCCCACCGGCCAAGTCCGAATAGGCAGCTATCGTGAATGCCGCCTGTGTGGTGGACAGGCTTTCATCTACCCTAGCGATCACCTTATAAGCCGCGAGCGCTCCGGCCGGCGTGACGGCTGCGGTGAAGCTTACATTCAGATTGGCGCCGATGTTACCGACCTCGGCTTGCAGGTCCGTGATCGCCTGCGCGATGGCAGAATCCGGCCCGGTAGCTACCGTGATCGCCTCGGTGTAGGAGGCCGTCACCCGGTCGCTGGTCGCGCGAAGCTGGAAGCGCCATTCCTGCCGGTCAAGGTAGGATTGGGCGTCACGCTCCGCCTGCAACTGCGCAAGGAACTCCTGCGCCTCGTTCAAATCGGCGAGCGCCGCGTCGTTTTGCTCGACTATCTTCTCCCGCAGGCCCGCCTTGAAGCTGTCGATGGTCGCTTGCAGGTTATCGGCCCGAATGTCGTCGGCAGATGGCGCGTCGAGGCTATAGGACGACCACGGCCCCTGCTTGCCGGCGGCGTTCACCGCAGCAACTTGCAGCGTTAGCGCAAGAGGGTCCACTACGGTGGACAAGATGTTCTCGCGCGTCTCGCCGAGCGCCGTCCAGTTCTCGCCGTCGTCATAGGAGACGCGCGCCACATAGGTCACGGCCCCGGCGGCCGGCGCCCACTGCGCCTCCACGCGGCGCGGCACCTCGTTGGCCAGAATGCGCGCCGTGAGGCCGAAGACCTGCGGGAAGGTCGGCAGCACCAGTTCCGTTGAAGTCGGCAGCGGAGGCGGCGGCGTGCCGTCTTCCACATGCACGCGCTCATCGTCCAGATAGACGCTGATCTGCACGCGGGTGCCGGAAGGCGTGCCGCGAGACACCACGCCACGGCGCACCCAACTGGTGCCAAGCCCGAAGGCGAGGCTGGGCAGCGGCGCGCCAGGTTCGATGTCGAGCACGTCCTCAAGGGTCAAGCCCTGCGCCGTCTCGACAACGCCGAGGTCGGTCTCATCCAGCACCAGCACAGAGGCGTTCGCGCCCATGCTGCACTTGATCGGCCCGAAAGACTTGGCGCGGGTCGTGCGCAGAACGGCGTAGTTCTGCCCTGCCTCCCAGGTGAGCGCGCGGTCGAGATAGAGCGTCGCGCCTACCTGCTGGGCAATCTTGGCGCCCTGCCCCCATTCCAACGGCAAGTCGGACTGGATGAGGATCGGCGTGCCAATGGACAGCATCCGCCCCTCGTACTCCGTCTCGAACGTCGCATGCCGGCGGCGATAAATGTTCTGCCGAAGGAGAAATTCGGCCTCGCGCTGCGCCTGCGCCTGGTTCACCACGCCCTCAAGCTGGAGCCGCGTCGCGTCGGCGATCATCTCCTCGGTAGCGTCACGGGGAGCAATGGCCTCCTCGATCTGCCAAGTGTCCTCGTTGATGTACTCATGGACGACGCACTGCTGCGCGTCGGAGGGCTTCATGATGTACTCGATTTCCATGCTTCCCCGGACGATCTCGCCATCGGTCAGCATCACTTCGGGGACGGGCGCCCACTCGTCGCGGAACAGCGAGAGCGTGCCGCCGAGCCATTTGTGCTTTGCCCGGCAGGCGCCAAGCGCGATGTCGAGCGCGTCCGGCACCGGCTGGGTAGACGTGAAGTCGTAGTCGAAGGTGTCGCCGCGCTCTTCACATTGCTCGGCGAGGTCATAGAAAGCCTGAAAGTCCATCCGGGTGTCGGAGAATCGCCCGCCATATTCCGTATTGGTGGCGATGTCGTAGGCCGCCCATGCCGGCGAGCGCGTCGGCTGGTCCTCCCACTCTGTACCGGACCAAACAGGGAGAATGCGCGTCTCAACCACGGCGAGATTGCTGGCCGAGTCCCCCGAAAACTGGTCGGTCGCTTTCGCACGGATCGCGATGGTGGAAACCGGGAAGGCTTTCGGCCCGGTAATGAAGGCTCGCAGCCCGGCCCAGGTCATCGTGTCGGAGACGCGGGAATCGGTCGACTTGGCCACGTTACGGCGCAGGCGCACCTCGTAGCGGCCTGGCGCGACATCGGCACCGACGCTGAAGCGCACCGCCGATTTGGTCCGGTAGAAATTACCCCCCGTGGCTAACAGCGACCAGCTCCCGTCGCCAGTTGGCGTGCCGGAATTGTCGACGGGACGATATTCCGCGCGGGCGACGACGGGATAGAGATCAAGCCCGCCGCTGCTATTCGCCAGCCCCACCCCATTGGGGCAGACGACATCGCACACCAGCCGCGTCGCCGTGGTGCCAGATGCGTTCGCGATGAACCCGCCAGTATAGGACGGATATTCAAGCTCCTGACCGTCCACCTCTTCCGAGGTTTCGACATTGACCGGGAAGGCGGTGATTTCCTCGTTAGGGTCGTAAAAGTCGATGGTGACGCCTGTGAAATTCGGGTTCAGCCCATCCTCGGACGACCAGAGGACCGTGTCGCCGATCAGGATTTGCTCGCGGTCAAACTTCCCCACGCCTTCCGACAGCAGAAGGTGGGCATACTGGTTGTTGCCCTCGAACGACGACCACGGCACAGCGGCATAGTCACAGGTGCGCTTGGTGCGGCCATAGGCGCAGGGGATCGGTTGGAGTGGGCGGGCTGAATTGGTCTGGCGGTTCCACGAATAGATCGGCGTTTCGGCTTCCTGATCGCCACCGGCTTTGACTGCCGTAAGCGTGGACAGAAGGAACCCGCCACCGAGAAGGATCGCGCCGGAGACAATAGAGGCGCCGAGTGTGCCTGCACCGAACGCGAGCCCCCCGGCCCAAGGCGCCAGCGCCGTAAGGGCGATCATACCAAGCAGGCCCGCGATGGATGAGCCGTTCATGCTGCCGCCGCGCGGAAGCGACTGGAACAGCACCGACATGCCGGCCTTGATCCGGGTCTTGCGCCACATCGCCCGCAGCACCGGCTCGCCGTTGACCACGCAGATGGTCGGCGTGCGGGTCGTGCTCCACCCGGTGCGGCGCAGGAACCCCGCAACGGTCTCGCGCGCCTTGGGCATGGCACGCGCAAGCTCTATCCCCGGCGCTGCGATGTGCAGAACCGGGAGAAAGACAGCAGTGGTCATGCGATCAGTCCGAAATGGGCTCGAAAAAGCGGATCTGGTTCCAGCCGGCGGCGCGGAGCGTCGGCACCGCTTCGATCTGGACGCCGAAGGTTTCGTCGCAGTGGATCACGCGGCGTTCCGGGGCGAGCCAGACACCGATATGCGCGGCGCGGTGCGCGCGGGCCATGGCCACCAGAGCGCCGTCAGGGGCGGCTATCAGGCCGGGCATTGCCGGGGGCGGACATTCGCGCCAGCGGCCGCGCTCCGGGTGCTGGGCGATGGTCTCCATCATCCAGCGCCATGTGAGATCGTCAGGGAGCGCGACGTACGGCAGCGCGCGGCCAAAGAGCGCCGCCTGCACCTCAACGGCCAGATGCCAACAGGAGCGCTCCCGCGTCCATTTCTGGCCGAGTAGGCCGGTGAGATAGGCGGCGCGGTCCATGGTCAGGCGAGCGAGCGTCGAAGGCCGTAGGCGCGTTCCATCTCACGGGCCAAAGGGCCGCGTTCCTTAATCTCGCCGGCAACGATTTGCCCTATATTGGCCGATACAGCCTCGAGTTCGGCCACGCTGAGTTTCGGCGCGGCGATCGCCGCGTCCTTGTAATCTGCCCAAGGAATTCCGGCCTCACCAACGGCATAGTCCGCCGTCGAAAGCACGTAGCCGCCATTTGCCGGCTTCGGCAGTCCAAAAGCCGCCGCAACAGCAGCGGCCGGCGCACCAAAGCCCAAGGCACGGATCATCGAACGACGCGTGAGCATCGGCAGTCTCCAGATTGATGATGGATGAATTAGTTGGCGGGCGGCACAAACATGCGGCCGGCATCGTCAATGCAGACGACGCGAAGAGAGAAAACGCCTTTGACCGTCGTCCAGCCGGCGCCTGCCCGCTGGCACGCCTCGCGCTGCGGCTGAAGGCTAGACCAAACGAGCACGAACATGCACACAAGCACGGCGCCGCCAAGCAGATAGAGAATGGTTTCGCGCGGGTAATGCATGGGCAGAACCTTACCCTACCGAATTAACCCAGGGAAAGCCGCCCGCGTGTAAACCTTGGACGGAAACTTCTTGTCGTAGAGCACCGACACCTGAGCGGTTCCGGTGATCGTGGTGGCGTTGACCTTCACGCGCTTGATAATGAAGGGTATGGGGCCATAGGCCGGCTCCGAGGGGTCCTCGCTGGTGTACTGCCGGAAGATCGCCACCAGGTGCGCGTCGTACTCCATCGCCGCCTCAAGCGCGGCGGTGAAGCCCCGGTCCACATTGTCGATGGTGATCTCGCAGCTCGGCACCTGCCCTTCCTGATAGGTCGGAAAGGCAGCACCGAAAGCGCCCGGCGAGAACACCACCGTTTCCCCGGCGTCGAAGGTGGCGCCGGCCTCGATCCCGAAGGATTGCTGCCGAACGTCGTTGACGACCCGCGCGGGCACCTCTTCCTCTTCGTCGTTCTGGATTGCCGGGTGCTGGAGCTCCAGCGTGTCATAGATCAGCACGCTGGGCGGGCAGGCGGCCACAGCCTCTTCCCATGCGGGGGTCCAGGGGTCGGGCATCAGTAATATTCTTCCGGGATCCACTCGTCAGGCAGGACATCGACCAGCATGGCTTTCTCGGCCTCTGTCAGCAGCGCGTCATAGGCCTCCTGAGAGAGCCCGATCTGCGCCTCAAGCGGAGTGGTGGGAATTGTCAGAGCCGCGCGCCCATCCAACGGATGAGGAACCCATGACCAGAGAGAGGTCGTGCTGTCCGGAAGATAGCCACAATCGAGCCATGCCTGCTCGCTGCGCGCCTGCGCGGCCGCCACTGTGTCGAAGATGAGGAACGTCACGACATCACCCCTTGAAGAGCCGTGTCCAGCGCCGCGACATCAAGCGCCGAGCGGGAAAGGACCATGCAGGAGATAGGCCCGGTCAGCGGAGAGCCTCCATTGGGCGATGCGCCGATCCGGTCGAAAACTTGTCCGTAGCTATCGAGCGATGGAGTGGTGGTGCCGAGCGAGGCCGTCGTGGTCGTGCCGTCAATGGCGAAATCCACGTTGCCGGCCGTGAACCGGGCGCGGCCAATCATTCTAGCCCAAGTGCCCGCTGTATAAGACCGAGAGGCAAGCGGCGGGTTATCGGCGTCATTGGCGGAAGCGGAGAAACGTGCCGACGTGCCGACGATGCAGAGCAGGCCGAGACGGTACCAACTGATATTTGGCGCCGCGCGGCTTGCCGTGAAGAATGCGCCGGATGCGCCTGGGGCGGTAGAAGCCCCCGCGAGGGCTACCGTGACGTTGCTGGCGTTCCGCGCAAAGCCGGCCGTTTCCGGGCTGTAGCTCTGGGTACCGGAGAAGACCAGCATGGGCTTTTCGTTCGGGCCTACGTCGAGCACGCCGGCATTGTAGATGCGGGCCTGCGACGGCCCTGACGCCTGCACCCAACGCCGGCCGTTCCCACTCTGGTCGTACCACCGGGTGACATAGCCACTCCCCGAACCGCAATGAGCCGTGATTTCGTCGGTGCTGATCCAACGATCAGGACCAAATCCGATATCCGCCTCAAGCCCATCGCTGGAGCGGCGCACACGGGCGCAGGGGCTTCCGACATAGGACGACAGCAGCAGCTTGAGGCCACTGGCCGAATAGAGGTCAGCGGCAAAGGCATCGAGCACCGCCGCTGCGATCGTGTAATCCTCGGCCGCGCTCCAGACCCCATTCCCGTGCCTGACTCGGACAGAATAGGTGCCGGGCGACAGGTCGGAGCCGTCTATTTCAAAGGCGCCATCCGTCGCGACTGCGGCGCTGCGCACCACGCCGTCAATCTCGACATCCACCGTCCAGCCGGCGATGCCAGTGCCAAGGATGAAATAGTCGAACAGCGTGATTTCAGGCAGCGGCACCATGTCGGACGGGAAGACCAAAAGGGAGAAAGAGACCTGCGTCTCAATGCCGACGGCGGAATAGGAGATGCCGCCTGCACCGCCGACGATCTGCACAACCCGCGTCTGATAGGTCGCGCCGGTGGTAGGAACCGGCATCAGGAACCGCGCGGCGCCGCTGGAAATGTCCAACAGGAAATCGTCCCAGGTAGCCATCTCGGCTTCGCTGAAGCTCCGGCCCCATTGCATGGTGCCGACATCGTCGGCCGGCCGGCGGCGTTGCCGAGTGTCGCCGCCTTCCATCTCGGTGACCAGAGCTTCGCGGCCGGGCGTATTGCCCCACTGGTCACGCCAGGGCCGGTATGGCAGCGCAAGCGGCCATTCGAAATAGGTCATCAGGCGGTGCCCCTGCGCAGGCCGGGATAGTTGGTCTCCAGCGTCCGCGCGGCGCGCCCGCGCGCCTGGAACTGGTCAACCATAGCCGTCTCGACCATGCGTTCGATCGTGAGCTTGAGGTTCACCTCGCCATTGGCGCCGGTCGATTTCTCGACACCCACCTTGGCACCGGCGTTGTTGACCACCTGGACATTGACCTGAGAACCGCCGCCAGCGGCCGACATCGATGCCATGGCCTTCATGGCGCCAAACACGTCCTGCGTCGGGCTCACCTGCGCGCCCTTGGGCAGGTTCACCAGTTCCGGGCCGTGCTCGCCGACGATGGACAGGCCACCGCGCCAGTTGTCGTTGCCGGCGGCGTTCCCCGGGATTGCGCCCATGATGCCGGTCACCAGCGAGCCGAGAATGCCCCCCGGAGCCCCGTTGGTGCCCGTCGTGCCGAACAGGCCGGCCAACGGGCCGGTGCCGAGCAGCGCCGCCTGCAGTGCCATTTCCAGCAGCTTGTCGGTCAGGTCGGTGATGACATCACCGAACTCCTTGCCGCCGCTGATCAGGCCGGAGAAGGCATCGTAGCCGAGTTGGGCGAAGCCGTTGGCGGCGTCGTTGAAGGCATCCTGCCGCTTCTGCAGATCCTCATAGCCTTGGGCTGCCACCGCCGCCCGGTCGGCATAGGCCTCAATCTCGGCATTGAGCTCTGCCGTGACATCCTTGCCCGCGCGCTGGGCATTGGTCAGGAGTTCCTGCCGAACCCGCAGCCGCTCCACCTCGCCAGCCGAAAGCCCGAAGGCCTCGGTCTGGAGCTCGATGTCGCGGACATAGTCGTCCACCTGCTGCTTGCTGCGCTCATAGGCGCGATCCAGCTGCTTCTGCCGGTTCTCGGCGTCGCGCGCCGCTTCGGCCGACGTCTTCTGCGCCTGCTCCAGATCGTAGAGCTTGTTGGCCTGCTCCTCGATCTCCCGGATTTTTGCGGGGTCCGCGCCGCGGTTCTGATCGAGATAGCGGCCGACGAACTGCGCGCGCGGATCGCCAACCCGCGAGATCTCCCGGTCAAGGCCCTCCAGGGTGTCGACAGCGCGCTGTGCATTGCGCAGCTTAAGCAGTTCCTGCTGCGCCTCGGTCGCCTTGCCGGCCAGTTGCGCCACCGTGGCCGCGGCCTTTTCCATCGCCTGTTCGAGGCTGAGCCCCGCGTCGACATTGCGGATGATCTCATTGGCGAGATCGCGAAGGGCCGGCGAGCTGTTGCCCAGCCTCGCCACTTCCTCGGCGAAGCCGCGAACATCGGTCTGGCCGTCGCGAAATTTCTCGATGATCTCAGCAAAGGCCTGATATTTTGGCAGGATATCATCCGACATGACACCGGTGAAATTCCCCATCGGGTCATAGACCGGGCCGGAGGTGAACCCTTCCGCGAAGGTGCGCTTGAAGTCGTCGAGGCGCCTCTGGAGCTTTTCGAGTTGGTCCGTCGCCTGAAGCGTCAGGATTTCCTTGCTGCGCTCGGAAAAATTCCCGGCCGCCGTCTCGGCGTTGTTGTAGGCGTCCGTGACCAGACCGATGGTCTTGGAGCTTCGCTCCATCAGCTCTTCGAGCGTCTCGGTCTCTCCGCTCAGAGCCTGGAAGGCCGCATAGGCGGCATACCCGCCGATCACCAAGCCCCCGAGCGCCAGCGTCGTCGGGTTGATCAGTGCGAGAAGCCCCTGCCCTACTCCCGAGAGGATCTCGGTGAGGCCGCGCTTGCCCATGATCTGGCTGATCTGCGAACCCTGCTGGGTCATTACCAGGAACGGCGACTGCCCGCCGGCAAGCGAGACGCCGATGTCCTGCAGCTGTGCCGTGAGGTTCGATACCTCGTGCGTCGCCAGCTTGGTCGACGTCGCCGTCTGGTTGATGATCGCCGGCGCCTGGCCCAGGCTCGACATCAGCGAGTTTGCGCGCTCGTTGGCGTTCTGCCTGGCGGAAAACGCCGCGCTGGCGCTGCCGAGCCCGGAGAGAGCGGCTGAGGCCTTCTGCTCGGCGTTGAGCCGGCGCTGCGCAGCGGTCAGTTCATCCGCCGCACCAGCGGAGCGCGAAAACCGCGCCGCGATCTTCTCCTGCTCCGCGGCGAGTTGATCGGAGTTGATGATGTTCTGCTTGAACGCCAGGTCGAGGACAGAGAGAGCCTTTTCCATGCGGTTCTGCGCGGCATAGGCGGTATCGTAGCCCAGCCGCTGGCGATGCAGCGCCTGCTCGGCGCTCAGCAGGGACCGGGTCGCGGAATCCGTGACCGTCGCGGCACGCCCAGTCGCCGTCGCGACTTCCCCCTGCGCAGCCGCAAGCTGGTTCACCTCATTGGTGACCTGCTGCACGCCTTCGGACTTCGCCTGGAGCGTAAGCCGGCGGATTTCTTCGACAGAGGCCATGGGCTTGGATCCTTAGACGGCGCCGCCAGCGCCTTCCCGCTTCCGGTTTATCTGTTCCAGAAACGCGCTATCCATCGCCCGTATGAGCGATGTGAAGCGGTCAAACTCGTCGATGCCGTCGATGCCGTAGCGTATCGCGTACCGATCGACGGACGAGAACTGGATAGGCCCGACGCCACCGAACCCGATCTGCCGGTCGGTGGAAAGGGCCCAGAAGGCATTCCACACCGGCAGCAGGTTTTCGGTTAGCGCCGGCTTGCTGCGCATGAATGGCAAATCTGTCACCTTGCCCTTATGCGCGGCGAGGATGCGCTTTTCGTGAGGCCCCCACTCCAGATTCCAGTTGAGGGCCTCGTTCAGTTTTTTGCGTCGAGCTCCAGATCCTCGACACCCTGAGAGGCGACGATCTGGGCGGCAAACCCCACAGCATTGCGCAGCACCCGGCCGATATCAGGATCGTTCAGCAGATCACGCGCCTTGTCCTCCGAGAAGGGCAGCGCCTTGCCGCTTTCTTCCTCGATGTTCCAGTCGACGAGAATGGTCCGCACCGCCACCTCGACGCTGATGCGCTGGTCGTTCTCCGGCGAAAGCGGCTTGCGCTCGTCCTTCGGCAGTTCGTTGATCAGCGAAGTCCGCAGGCGGATGGCATCGGAATTGAACGCCCCGCGGACCTTGAGCGCGAGATCGTCGAGGCCGTCGATCGGGAGATTGCGCACCCAGGCGCCAGCCTCGGCTTTCGCGACTCCGCTGCGTATCTTGGAGAGCTTCATGGGGTCCTCAGTTCGGCAGATACCAGATGCGCGTCACCGAGGCGGTGTAGCCCTTGGTGGCATCGCGGATGGCCTGGAAGGTGGCGGGGAGCATCACGTCTTGGTTCTTCCCCGGCACGGTCGGCGCGCCGGCGGAAAGCTTGATGCTGGGAAAGTCAAAAACGAGCTTTTCGCGATTGCCGTCGGAACGCCCGACGCGCAGATCGAACGAGGTCAGGGTGTTGTTGAGGATCTTCGTCAGCACCGAAGCGTCCGAGAAATAGCTCTCCAGCGTGCCGGTGACGTTGAACTCGCCATTGCCCACGCCCACCGCCGCGACGGAACCCACCGCAGTCTGGCGGCGCAGATTGTTGCCGTAGTTGATCGCCGCGCGCATCACATAGTTGGCGCCGGTGATGGCCGAGCCATCGAAGCCGATGCGGCCGACATTGGAAGAGGAGTTCATCACGAACTTGGTCGGCGCAGCGACATCCGAGGCGCCGGAGGCGCGCGTCGTCGTGCTGGTGCCATTGGCGCCGATATAGCTCTTGTTGAGCGTGACGATAGCCTGGGCCGGCGCCTCGATCGCCAGCGTGTCGAGGATTTGTCCGGTCAGGTATTCATAGGTGACAGGCGAGTGGTCGAGATACTGGCGCTCGAAGGTGCTGGAGCGCTTGGTCGTGCCGTTGATCAGGAAGTCGCCGAAATAGAGCTGGATCGTCTTGCTGGTGCCGGCATCGGCCGCCCAGCCGGTAGGGACGATGTCGAACGAGAGCCGGTTGGCCGAGATGGCGGAGATTCGCGCCCAGTCATTGTTCGCCGCCGTGGTGGCGAAGAAGGTATTGATGGCCACGCCGCCGATCTTGATCCATTCGCCGACATTGAGGCTCAGGGTCGTGAAATCCAGCGAGGTGGAGGTCAGGGCATTGCCGCCCGTCACGGTGGCGACGATGTCGCCCGAGGCGCCCTGATAGCCCACCGCCCGCAGCACCGCCGCGCCAGGGGGCACGGCTTCGTCCACCAGGCCTGGGGACGACGGAGCAATCACTGCCGTCGCATTCGTGCTGGCCTGCGCGATGAAGACGCCGTTATTGGCGCTCTGGCCGAAGCCCTCAGCGAGGATGATGTGGTTGGGCAGGAAGGCCGCGCCGGTGACCACCGTATAGGTGTCGCTCGACGCCGCGACCGCGGTGATGACGCTGTCCGCCGTGCCGTTGTTGTCACGGGTGGGCTTGGTCGCCCACGTGCCCTGCAGCGCCTCTTCCAGATCGTCATCGACCGACTTGAACGACAGCTCGCCGCCGATGGGGCCGCCTGAGGTGATGCCGGTCAGGATCAGATCGGTGACCTGCCGGTCGGAACGGATTTCGTTGGAGATCACCGTGTTCGGATTAGCCGCGAGGCCAGAGGAGGTCTGGCGAACCTCCTTGAACACGGGGCTGGTGGGCGTCACGCCGAAGGTGCTTTCGCGGACCTTCGACAGCTTGACCCGGTTAGTCGACTGAAGTTCGGCCATCGAAAGGGCTCCTGTCAGGCGTGGAGGTCGAAGTGGTATTCAACGGCGCTGGAGAGCATCCAGTAGCCGCCATCGTCGTTTCGGTCGTCGAGAACGCCCCCGGAGGGCGCCCAGGTGGTCACGTGGTCGAACTGCTTTCCGCGGAACAGCGCGCGGAGTTCGTCGAGCCAGACGGAATATTCGTCGACACCGGCTCCGATCGGGATGGAGAGCACGAGGCGGATCACGCCGGCTTCGCGGAACACGTTGTTCCCTGGCGCGCCGACGGTCTTCTGTTCCTCGGTCGCGACGGGGTACTGCACCGAGAGGAAGGCGTCCTTGTCGGCCGGCGCCGTCATCCCCTCATTGGCGTAGAAGACCGGACACCGGGTCCAATTGGCATCGAGCCGCGCGCGAACGGCGGCCATGACAGCAGCGCAGGCCATGGCTACCTCAGCGTGATCACGACGGCCGGCTGACGGGTCAGCCACTCGAAGCGCTTGTCGCCCGGCCGGTTTCGGCTGTTCTGGCTCGCGCGCATGTTGGTGGTCTTGGCCCAGTCGCCGATGGAGCCCGCCGGCAGGGAGCGGTAGCCAAAGCGCACCCGCGCCACATTGGAAAAGCGCCGGCTGGCGAGCGTCGCTACCGCCTCATAGACGCCATCGGGCGCCATTGGAGACTGGCCGCGCTCGATCTTCCGGGCATAGGGCTGAGCATTCACGAAGGAGTATTCCTGCGCCTCCGGCAGCGTGGCGCCGGGCTCCACCTCAACCCCGTCGGCAAAGAACAGGTGAGATTCCTGATACCGGCCGGACAGGACCGGGGAATGTTGCATCAGCGTGAGGCCGATCCACTCGAACAGGTCGTTGAGCAGATCGAACTCGAAAACGATGGTGCCGTCGGGCTTGACCGTTTCCAGCGCCGCGCCGCGCCGCCCGTCGACGAAAGTCTCATGCGTGGGCACCTGCCCCGTCGCGCGCCGGTTGACCTCCTGGGCTTCCACCAGCGCCTCGCGGGCATAGGCTGCGAACTGCCGGGACCGGTCGGCATCGTCGCCCACCAGCCGCAGAACGATGTCGCGGTCGATGGTCTCGACCTTGGCGGACACGCGCATCACAAACCCACGCGTTCCGGCGCCAGCGCCTTCATGGTTGCCGGCGCGTCATCGCGAATTCCGACCACAACGGCGCCATGCAGCGTCTGCAATGTGAAATTATCCCCGTCGTGCACCAGGCTCCCTTCTTCCCTGAGGTACAACGTCACTGTGCCCGCTTCTTCGTCGGCGGTGACGACATCTCTCATGCGCTTGCCATCAAGCGATATTGTCGCCCATCGCGCCCAAAGCACACCGAACCCGGCATCGGTCTCGTCAACAGAGATTCTCATCAGCCGCGTACCTGGAGCTCTATGCGGACAAGCTGCCCGTCCATGTAGAAGGGCGTTGCCGCCAGGATGTTGCGCGCCCGGCCGGCGACGATCAGGTTGTCAGTCTTCACCGGCACCCGCCCGTCCGTCCCGTCCACCGGGGTTCCGCCCCAGGAGGCGGCGATAATCTGGGTGGGCGAGAGGATCGCGCGGCTGTCGCCCTGGATGATGCCGCCGACCAACTCCTCCGGTAGATAGGCATCCAGCCGCACGCGCACCGTGACGTCGGAGGCCGTGCGGCTGGGCCCGGTGCCGACATAGCGGCGCAGCGTGGCATTCTGGCCATGCAGGCGGAGCTGGCGATCGAGAGCAACAAGCGCGGCGGTAGGAGTCACGACACCCAGACCGTGCGATAGGGATCAAGCATAGCCTGCACGGCCGGCGAGAAGGCGCTGCCGCTTCCCGCTGCGCCGAAGCCGCCGATCCAGAATTCCTGCTCGCCCATACCGTCGACCTTGTCGCGCTTGAGGAGAGGATCTCGGTTCTTGGCGCTCCACTGTTCCTGAACTGCCTGCATCGCGGCCAAGGCGAGATCGTCAGGAACCGCGGAGAAGCCTGCTTGGTAGCTCACGACGACAACCGCCGGGCACCAGAGGCCGTACCGACCATCGTAAAGCCGCCGGGTCATGCCCGCCGCAGCAGCGAGCTCATAGTCGGACGCCGCGGCAGCGACGCCGTCGATGGTGAGCGAAGACACGGACGCGACAAACCGGCGAGCAAGGATCAGGGCTGACACACTGGAGGACAGCCGGAACGTCTGAGAAACCGTCTCGCGCTTCAGCGTCGGAATGTGAACCCCGTCACTGGTCACAGCGCATTCCTGCGCGATGCGATCAGCAACAGCCAGGCCGAGGCTCTCCAGAGCCCCATCCCGTGAGACGTCCCCTGCTTCGAGGCCTGCTGCCTCCCGAAGCTGCTCGATGGTGAGCAGCTTGCGGTCTTCCGCAGGGACGGTGACGGTGAACATCGATCAGATTTCCACGCGCCGGGCGAGCTCAGCTTCGATGATGGCCTCCGCCGCATCGGTGTTATCGACCTCGTCGCCGCTAATTTCGCGCGCAAGCTTCTTCTTCGTCGCATGGTGGAGGGAGTGCCAGTCCGCCGGGATATCGACAGGCGGAGCGTCTTCCTTACCCCCGGCCGTCGCGCCAGCCAGCTTCACATAGCCCTCATCGGTGAGGCCCTTCAGCAGGTCGAGCCGCACCCTGTCGGGCGTGCCGGCAACGAGCTGGCGAATCTTGATGCCATCGTCCGAAACCGGGACGTTCCGAAGCACTTCAACGTCAACCATTTCGAGCATGGATCCCCCCTCAGTACAGCGCGACCATATTGGTCGCCGTGGTTCCAGATACCCGCACGGCTTTGGCGCGGATCGGCAGCACAGTTCCGGCGGGAACGCCGGGGATCGTAACGGCACCCGCATCATTCTCGGCGACGATGGCGACATCGCCTGCGCCTCCGACCCACAGCGCCTTACAGACCCCGCCGGGGAGATCGTCTGTCGCGTGAGGCGAGACAGCCGCGAGGCTGCGCGCCGGCGTGCTGGGTGAACTCGGTTCAGCCATCTGTCTGTCTCCGGCCTTAGTTCTTCACCAGGGGGTTGGGGTGGCGGCTGTGGTCATAGCGCCGCTCGATCTCATCGGCTGACGGGGCGGATTCCTTGGGGGTGAACCGCACGCGCGCCGGACCGTCGCCGCCGCCTTCAAATTCGAGGTCGAGCGTGTCGTAGCCATAGATGCGCTCGTGGTCGGGAGCGCAGGCATCCATGAGCGACGTTCCTTCGGGAAAGCCAATCTCAATGCCGCGCGCCTTCGCGATGCCGAGGTGAAACTCGACACAGGCGCGGCCCTTCTCGGCAAGGTGGCTGTTGGCATAGGTGAAGTCGAAGCCGAAGAGCCCAATCTTCTTGACGCCGATGTGGACGGCATAGGCCACGGCATAAGCGGCCGTGCTGTTGAAGTAGGCCATGCCGCAGCTGTTCAGCACATCCTCAAGCGGATAGGCGACGAGGCCGGGGTAATCCGGGTGGGGTCGGCTGGTGTAGACCGGGCCCGTGTGAACCTTCAGCCACTTGAGCATTTGAGCGATGTTGCTATCGGGGCGCGCAGCCGCGCGCACTTCCTGAACTCGCACATCGTCCATGTGAAAGATGCGATCGCACTGGATGACATCGCCCACGGCGTTGATGCCCCACACCTCGTCGCAGAAGGCCCGACGTCCGCCAAGACGCTTCGCGATGTCGACATAGGCCTCAAGCGACGGGCCGAGACCGAGGATCACGACGTGGTTCGGAATTTTCATCATGCCATCCAGAAGGAAGCGAGGCGCGCCGGGCGATGCCGGCGCGCTTGAGCCGGCCTGCGATCAGGAAGCCGGCTTGCTGGCCGCCTGCTGGGTGGCGATGGCGGAAACGACGGTGGCGGCGGTGACGGTCGACTTGACGCTGACCTGGCAGTACCGTTTGCCTCCCTTATAGGCGACCTTCTTGGTGACGTTCTTGGTCGCTCCAGAGGTGCGGGCGCCGGTGCCGGGTGACGCCGCAGCCTCGGTGCCGATCAGGTCGATATCGGCGACGGACGTCAGAGCGCCGGTGACATCACCTTCCTTCACCGTAACGGTGTAGACCGCATTGGTGGCGGTGATCTCGCCATAGCTGAGAGCGAACAGAACCGGGCCGAGATAGCCCTTGCGATCGATGACCTTGCCGGTCTGGCCGGTGCCGGTGGTGCCGATGGCGACGGGCTTGATCGCCGTCCGCACATTCAAGCCGCTGTAATTGTCGTCCATGATGAAATCCCTTCATCCGGATTGAAAGGGAAGCCCGGGCAGCGCCGGGCTTCGGTTGTTCGGATGCGGCAAGCCGCCGATCAGTGCGGCGTCAGGAAGTCGCGCACTTCAGCTTGCGGATGGCCTCGGCCAGTACGACCTTGCCGCCGACACGGCGGCGGAAGATGAAGCGGATCGCGCCGCTGGTCGCCTGGGTATAGGGATCGCGCAGCATCTCCATGGCGATGCGGTCCACCATGGTGTAGCCGCGACGGAAGTCGCCATAGGCGATCGGATAGGTGCCGGCGCCCTCGGACGGCATGTCCGGGAACTCGACATAGGGATCGCCGTCGATCGTATTCGGGCGGCCCTGCGCGATGCCGGGCATCCAGATGTAATTGTTCTCGCCGTCCTTCAGCTTGCGAACCGAGCCCATGGTGGTGCGGTTCATGATCCAGGTCGCATTGCGCGCATAGGCCGTCTTCAGCCCATACTTGAGCGTCAGCAGCCCGTTCGCCTGCCCCGTGCCATCGGCGATGGTCGCCGCCGAGCCGGAGACATTCTCGCCAACGCCAGCGTTGACCAGGATGCCTTCCATTTCGCCGACACCGGTGCCGGACACAAACTCCGCGCCTTCCTTGACCGCGAACTGCTCGGCCGCTTCCTCGCGGATCTCCGCCTCCATGTCGAACGCGGTGTCCTCGAGCATCTGATTGGTGATGTCGATGAGCGCGTACATCTCCGGAGCCTGGAGTTCCTCCAGCCCATAGGCGAGGCCGGTGGTCTCGGACTTCGGACCCGTTTCATGGGTGCGGCGAGCCGCAAACTGACCGGTCCGCTTCGGGATCTGGATCGACTTCGAAGCGGTATTGCGAATGCGCGCCAGCGCCCGGGCCGGGCTGAGTTCAGTGACGCCCTTGATGATCTCGCGAACATATTCCGTCGGGGCGAGATAGCCGCCAGCGGTGTCGGTGCCGACGTTCAGGGCCTTCGCTTCGGCGGCGATGTCCGACAGCACCTTCTGCTCTTCCTTCGACAGGTTCACGACGCCAACCGCGTTCGCCTGAACGACGGCGTGGGCCCAGTCATTGGCGACGGTCTTCCAGCCATCCTCGCCATGCGCGCCGGGCTGGAGGTTCTTCGGCAGGCGGCTGAGCATCACCTCGATGCGGTCCGACGCCTCCTTGGCTGCCTTCGCCTGATCAGTCGCCGTGGTGATCTGCTGGTTCAGGCCTTCATACTGCTGGAGGGTCTGCTCGATCTTGCCGAGTTTTTCGACAGTGACCGGGTCGGCAACGCCCTTCTTTTCCAGTTGGGCGAGCCGCTCGTCATTCGTCTTCTTGAACTCGTCGAAGGCCGACATGAGCGGCGTGACGGCTGCCTTCACTTCATCGGCGAGGGCCGGAGCCGCCGCCGAGGCGATCAGAAGGTGGTTGACGTCGAAATTGGACATGGCGGCGTGGATCAGGCCGACATGCGGAACTGTGTCCAGCGCGAACGAGAGAACGGCAGCGAGCGCAAGCGCGCCCACCACCGCCAGGATGGTGAACTTCTTCATGATGTCCTCGGAGTTGGATGGAGCTCAGTTGCCCCGGATGCGTTTCACAGCGTCCTCGACGAACGCTTTGAGGGCTTCTCCGTCCTCATCCCGAGGTTCCGGTCGTGCCTTGAATCCGCCGGCGGCGATCGCCTTGGCGGCCGAATGCGAGAAGTCGCCTACATCCCGCAGGAACTCCTCGAAATCCCGAATGGTCTTGATCTGATCAGCGAAGCTCTCGCCATCGTCTCCCGCCATCTTGGCGCTGTAGACGCGCGCCAGCACGTTCGACGGATCATCTACCAGCGACACTTCCCGCAGGAGTGCCGACTTGATGTAGCGCAGCGGTTCGCCTGCCCGGCCCGAGCCTTTGCGAGAACCCGACGGCGGCACCCGATAGCCGATCGACAGGCCCTTCAGAGCACCTTCGCGCAACTGCGCATATGTCCACTTGCCCTGCTCGGTATCGAGCCCGACCAGCCTGCCCTTGACGTGCAGTCCGTTGGCATCTTCGGACATAGCCTCCCAGACGCCGATTGGCTCCTGCCGATTGCCGGTCATGGCGCCGTGCATCTTGTACATCGGCGGCAGGCTGCGGCCCGACCGTTCGCGGTCCAGCAGCGACTTGGCAAAAGCGCCCGGCTCGATCACGTCGCCATGGCTGTCGATGTTGCCGAAGACGGCGCCATAGCCCTCGAAGCTGCCGACGGGCGCTTCGTCGGACGCAAACTTGATCTCGAAGGGAACGCCGACCAGGCCGAGCTCCATGATGGTCTCCTCACGGGTCAAGTTCTTCGAAGCGTTCAGGGCCAAAGACGAGCTTGCCCTGGTACGCCTCGACAGATGACAGATCGACGCCCGAAGCGTCATAAGTGATAGTGATGTGGGGCTGGAAATCGGGCTGGTCGTGGGTAGCGCCAGCTTCGATGATCTGCTCGTGCCGCCATTCCAGTTCCGCCGACACGAATTTGAGCGCCACCGCAGCGCCGCGCGCAGAACTCATTGCCTCGACGAGCCTCGGCCCGCCGGGCGGGATGATGATCTCGCCATTGTCGTTCGGGTTCCAGCTGCGCTGGATGGACATCCAGTCGATTGCAACCTTGCTGTAGACCAGCGTGACGTGAAGGTCTTCCGCCGCCACGGTGCTCTTGAATCCCTGAGATCGCGCCCAGCGGATGAATTCCGCCCCGTTCTTCAAGGAGCGGCTCACATAAAGCGAGCGCGGCGTGCTGGACTTCATTTCCGGCTTCGCGGGGGGCGCGGCCTCGGCATTCACAGGTGCCATCGTCGCCGGCTGCCAGACCTGATCCATGTCAGGATCCTCGTCCGGGTTCCAACCGTCATCCTCGCGCACTTCGTTCGGCCTCAGCCACCCGGGCGACGAATTGGTGCCGAGGGCAGCCTTGTAATACTCGGTGCGAGCCTGGAGCGAACCGCGGAGTAGCTCGCTCGTGTCGACCCGGGAGAAATAGCCCTCGCGGCGCTCGTCCCGCGTCAACAGCTGCGCGTCGATCGCCGCCGTCATGTTCTTGATCCACGGCTGCAGCGTGTAGCGCACATGCGCTTCGAGGAAGGCGTCGGCGCTGGCGAAGGTCGGCGACTGGTCGCCGGCATGCCCCAGCATGATGGGAAAGACGCCAAGGAATCGTGCGATCTCCTCGATCTGATGCTTCCGGGTCGCGAGATGCTCGGCATCCACGCCTGACATGCGGAGCTGCGCCCATTTGAGCCCGCCTGTCAGCACCGCTGGCTTGGACGAATTTTCCGTGCCGGCGTAGGCCTGCGTCCACTGTTCGCGCAGCACTTCAAGCTGCGCCTTGTCGAACTTCTGCTCGGTCGAGAGGACACCGCTGGGTCGCGCGCCGTTCTTGTGCAGCCGCGCATGCGTCTCTTCCGTCACCTGCGACAGGCCGATGGCCTCCCGTCCTACCAGCGCAGGGTCAATGCCCTTGTGAAGCTGCCAGCTCGGGCCGCGCAGGTGGAACACGTCTTTTGCGCGCAGGCGGACGAAGGTCCCCTTCTCGAAAGTGCAGTCATAGGTGATCTCGCTCAGGAAAGGGTCGAGATCAATGGTGACGTTCTCGGGCCGGAACGGCAGCAGCTCCTTAAGCTGGCCGTTCACCTCCACCCGGTAGGATACCGAATTTCCGGCCCCCACCGCGTGCATCATGATCGTGCGAAAGAAGGTCGGGGCGTCCTGTATTCCGCTCGCCTGGTACCGCAGCATGTCATAGAGCGGGTGGTCGGTAGCCGGCTCGGCGCCGCGCCCGTTGGGCAGGCGTCGATAGAGTTCGACCGGCAGCTGCGCCACGCCATCGGCGATGACCAGCACGCCGCGATAGAAGGCCGACTGACCAAGCGCCGAGCTGAACGACACGTCCGCGCCCGATTTGGTCGGTACGCCCCACCCGCCGTTGATTGCCGCCCACACCTCGGGGGAGAAATCAACCGACTTCGTCTCGTCGCCTCGCAGCAGAGACCGCAGGATGCCGCTCACTTGCGCGCACCCAGCAAAGCGATCGCGAGCGCCATAAGACCACCAACGATGATGCCGGCCGGCATGTAGATCATCCCGCAGCCCACGATGACCGCGATCGCGCCAGCGGCCCCGATGAGGTCATAGGCGGTTTGCGTGTTCAGCATGGCGACCTCACAGGAGCCAGATTTCAGGCAACCGATCGTCCGACCGGAGATCGCTGGCAGCCGCGCCGACCGCCATCGCTATGGTGACCATGCCGTCAATGCGGCCGCGCGAGCGCTTCTTGTCGAAGGCGCGGTTTTTCATGCCGTCAGCGAGCACATGAGCATTTGCCGCGCAGGAATAGGTAACCGGTGAGGAGTCGATAACGATCGACCTGTCGAGAATCCTGTCTTCAAGACGCTCGATGGAGCGTGGCATGCACAAGCGTTCGACAGGCTTACCCTGATCGTCCAGCTTCTTATAGAAGAGCACCTTGGTTCCCTGCCCGTGCGGTACGAGCATTAGTCCGGTGCCATGATCACCGTCTGGCCCCTCGAACAGCCAGACAGGGAAACCGATTTCCTCGCATGCCGCCATGAAGTCCCCGATGCCTGCGGGGTCGAACACCAAGCATCGCACATCATGATTCGCGAAGAGCTCAGCAACAAAGGCCGCAACGAAGGTCTTATCGATCACGGCACCTTCTACCGCGGTGAGATGGCCTTCAATCACCCACCGGCTGTAAGGGGCCTGATCAGCCCTCTCGCGCTGTTCGAGACCGCTCTTCGATGTCCAATACCAAGTCTTGGCGAGGAGCTCGTCATCCTTCAGCCAGACAGCCGTGAGTGACGTAAGGTCATTCTTCTGCGAAAGGTCGAGAGAGAGCCAGCATGGGCAGCCCTTGAGTTCCTCCGGCTCCACCTTCCCCTGAACTGCCGACCAAGCTTCCTCGGCGATCCAGAACTCTGTCGCGCCAATAGGGATGCCAAAGTAGAGGCGCTTCAGAGACAATGCCGTCGACAGCATCGATTTAGCGGTCTTCACCTGACCGCGGATATTCTCGATTGGGAACGTCACCCCCAGCGCCGGCAGGGCCTTTGGCCAGCAGTCCTCATTGTCGAATACCGTGTCTCGATCAGCTTTGTCGACGCGCGCCACGAAGGCAAAAGCCTCGTCGTCATCAACTTCGCCCAGGGCGACCTTCTGATAGAACTCTGAATATTCCGTGCCGACGATCTGCGATGACGATGGCGTGTTGGTACCCAGCAGCATCAAAGCGTCACCAGGCATCTTGGCGATAGCGGCCTTCCAGATCTCGATCGACGTGTTGCTCTTGAACTCGTGGATTTCGTCCGCGGCGACCAAGGTTGGCTTTGGACCAGAGATGGCTTCACCGTTCGCCAGCGACTGGAAGATGGATTCGCTTTCGGGGAACTCCAGCTTCCAAGCGTTATCGCCCTCGCCGCGGACGACGACATGGCCGTTCGCAACGAGGGTGTCGTCATCCTCTCCACCGGGGATCTTGGCCCGGCACATCGCCACCGCATCCTTGAACAGCACGTTCGCGGTGTTCTTGTCTTGGCCGATGGCGAAGGCCCGAGCGCGCTTAATGCCATAGAAGCCGGTCATGTAGAGCCCGGTGGCTGCCATGAACGGGCTTTTCGCCTGGCCCTTTCCAGTCTCCAGCCAGCCGCTGCGAAACCGCATCCGGCCGCTGTCCTTGCGCCAGCTGACGTTGCCCCCTGAATGCCCTCGTTCATAACCAGAATCCGTTCTGGTTGTGGTCCTGCCTGGACCGGGCTGCGAACTCGTTTGGGGTAAGGCCGCCGAGGCTCGTGTGAGGCCGGTGGCCGTTGTAGTCGATCCGCCAAGCTTCGATGATCCGACGTGCCATCGGCAAGCCCTGGAACAGGTGCTCGTTCAGACATTCGTCGCGGAAGCGGCCGTTCAGGCTCTCGACGAAGGCGTTCTGAACCGGCTTGCCGGGAGCGATGTAGTGCCACTCGACACCTGTGTCCTGCTGCCAACGCAGGACCGCGTGCGAGGTCAGTTCGGTGCCGTTGTCGCTGACGACCATGAGCGGCTTGCCACGACGTTGGATGATGGCGTCCAGCTCCCGTACGACCCGGTGGCTCGACAGCGACGTGTCGGCCACGAGCGCCAGGCACTCCCGGGTGAAGTCGTCGACGATCACCAGCACGCGGAACCGGCGTCCGTCCGCGAGCACATCGGAGACGAAGTCCAGGCTCCATCGCTGGTTGGGTGCCTGCGGCAAGGTCATCGGCGCTCGCGTGCCAAGCGCTCGCTTGCGTCCGCCGCGACGGCGCACCGACAGCCGCTCCTCGCGGTAGAGCCTGAAGAGCTTCTTGTGGTTGATCTCCTTGCCCTCTCGCCGAAGCAGGATCAGCAGACGCCGATAGCCGAACCGCCGACGCAAGCTCGCCAGCTCACGAAGGCGCTGGCGGAGCGCGGTATCGTCGCCTCGCGTCGAGGCGTAGCGATAGGTCTTCGGCTCGATGCCGATGAGGCCGCACGCACGCCGCTGCGAGTAGCCCTTCTCCTCGATCGCCCAGGTCACGACCTTCCTCCGGGAACTGGGCGTCAGAAGTTTTTTCCAAGAGCCTCGCGGAGAGTGGCTACGTCGAGCATCGACTCGGCCAGAAGCTTCTTCAGCTTCCGGTTTTCCTCCTCGAGCGCCTTAAGGTTGCGGGCGTCGGACACCTCCATCCCGCCGTACTTCGTGCGCCACGTGTAGAAGGTCGCGTCGCTGATCCCGTGCTTCCGGCAGAGGTCCACGACCGGGATTCCGGCCTGGTGCTCCTTCAGGATCCCGATGATCTGTTCCTCGCTGAACCGGCTCTTGCGCATCGTCCGTCTCCTCTCGACGGATCCTAGCTTCTGAGCGGGGTCATTTCAGGGGGCAACGTCACAGCCGAAGAGAGAACCGGCAACGAATGTGTGCCATGGCAGGAGGTTGAAAGGTTCACCCTCCTTTGCCCCTTCGGTGATAGTCAACATCGCCGGGTAGAAGCCGAGAGCATGGGCGGCCTTCTCTGGACGCCAGTGAAGCCCTCTCGCCGGCCCGTCTCTCAGATCACGAAGGTGACGCTCGGCGGCGTGGCGAACCAACTCACCCGAGACGATACGGCCTTCGACCACCTCGCATGCCCACCGGCTGGTGGGATCATTTGGAAAGCGAGCCGAGGTAGCTGTCCGCGGCGCGCGGGGCTTTCTTGCCACGTTGCACCTTCCCGGCCTTGCCGCGTCGAACCGGCGCAATGCCGAGTTCAGCCTCGAGCACTCGAATGTGCTCGTCGGCCTGGCGCATGATCGTCCAATACGGACTGACCTGCGGAACTCTGGTTCGACGGGCTTTGAGGATGGTTCCGTGCTCGGCGATCTGGCGAGCGGCACGACGGTATTCGACATAAAACTCCACGAGACGCTGCATCGCATGGCCGTTCACCATCGCTAGCGTCGCCGCATCTTTCATCTCGCGCTCAAGGATGCCCCAACGCTCATGGGCCTCTGCGATGTCGAGCTCATCGGCGAACTGAGAGCTCCAATCGGGCTCGGGCGGAACGCCCTCACCTCCTCCCAGAGAGGTAAGTGTCATGTTCACCCCCTACGGGGGTGCTCGAAACCCCCCGTCCGAAAACTACTCGCGGTGCGAACGCTTGACCCCAAGCGGTCCTGGGCCCCTACCCCTTGGAGATTAGATACCCCCCGGGGGTGCTCAGCGGGACCGGTTCCAAGGATGATCCGGATCGATCGGCCGGCCGTCCGCGGTGCATCCAATCATGCCTCTGCCGCTCCGCTCTTCCCTCTGTTTGGTGCTGACGTGATGATCCACGCAGAGGGGTTGCCAGTTGTTCTTGTCCCAGAACAACCGACGCGCCGCGGCGATTGCCTCTGGTGTCTTAGCCTCAGCTAGACGATGAGGAACGATATGATCGACATGAACAGCGTCAGCATCCCGTCCAAGCCTGCGGCAACGCTCGCACTTGGGATGAGCCTTCAGGAAGGCCGCGCGGGCCTTGTCCCATCGGCTGTCATAGCCACGTTGACGAGACGACGGCCGAGGCGCGGATGTTCCCTGCACGTCAACCCCTCAAATGCTTGCGTCCCGCAGGGAAGTGAGGCGTGCGTTACGGCGGTCAGACAAGATGGGAGAGCCTCATCTTGCCTGCTGCAGCGTTCATCGGCGAGTATTGCAACTTCCGCTGAAGGGAGCCCGGCATGCGCCTCGCCTATCTGATCTCCGCCGCAGGCCTGACGCTGGCCGGCTGCTCCACAACACCGACCGACCTTGAGCAGAAGAGCGCGCCTACCGTTCTTGAGTTCAAGGAGAACTACCAGGAGATCTATCGGCGTGTGGCAAAGCAGGCGACGCGCTGCCTAAAGGTGGATGTGGGCGACGGCGGTTCATTCGAGGTGGACACCGAGCTCTACAACGAACTCGGCTATGGCGAGGTGAGCTATTCGCTCGGCAGCCTGTCGCGGAACTACTACATGTCGGCCAAGATCGAGAAGGTGGGCGAAGGTAGCCGCCTCACTCTTCATACCGGGAACCAGTTGGCCTCGGCGCGCGTCCGAGATCTGGTGATCGAATGGGCGAACGGCTCGACCGCATGCCCGGCTTTCTAGTCCGCCTGTCCCCTCACCACACCCCGAACGCCGCCGCGACGACGAGGGCGCCGAGGACGACGATGCAGCCGCGGAGGAAGACGGGGTTCATGGGCGGTTGAGCTTCGCTTCGCGCCGTCGCCCCCGGCGATTGGTGCGGGGCTCGGCGGGGTGATAAATGGCCGGCACGCGCGGCAGGACGGCGGCCCGGGTGAAGTCAGGCGAGAGCAGCGCCAGCCACAGGAGGTAGGCCATTCTCACCTCACGAAAAACTCGCCGCGCGTGAGCGGGCGGGCTGGATAGGGTCGACGCGGCACCTTTGGTTCGGAGGGCGCCATTGGAAGGGCGTCGCAGCACAGCAGGTGGGCTGATCTGGCTTGCCGCCGTGTCCTTTTGGACCGCGTCGAACTGGTTGCAGGGGCGGGATTCGAACCCGCGACCTCTTGGTTATGAGCCAAGCGAGCTACCTGACTGCTCTACCCTACGTCATATGGCTTGCCACTGTTCCCGCCAGCGCATCGGCCGGCGGCGGGGCTTCGGGATCGTCACCGCCGTGGCGGTGCGGAACCCTCGCAGCGCTCCCCCGAGCATCCACATCTCACCGACCAGCGCTTGACCGGACAGATAAAAATCGTACTGAGTTAGCTATTTGATCGTTGCATTTGCGTACTGAGTACGCTACAACATTCTTACCGGGTCGCCGTGGCCCGGCAACGGAAGGAGGTGAGACGCAATGAAGTTCCGGAGGTTCCGGTTCGAACTCAAGTTCCTCGGCTGCACACTGAGACTTGAGATCGAATTCTAAAGAACCGGGGTCGGGCGAAAGCCCGGCCCCACCGGAACGGAAAGCGCCTCACCTCCCGCTGCAGGGAAGATATCATGACACCGGACGACTTCAAGGCGTGGCGCGCGACCATGGGCCTGTCGCAACAGGCTGCTGCTGATGCTCTCGGCATCTCGAAAGGCAGCGTGGAGCTCTACGAAGCCGGAAAACGGCGCGATGACGGCCGGCCGGTCGTGATCCCCAAGACGGTGGCGCTAGCGTGCGCTGCGCTCTACCACAAACTTGGGCCGTGGGGCGCTAAGACCTGAAGGCGAGCCCTGCATATGGAAACACAAAAACTCGCCCTCTTGGGCGATCTAGGCCGTATTGGCCGGGCTGCGTTGGGAAGGTCGCCCTATCGGGTCGGGCCCATTGCAACCGATCGCGCGCCGCATGGGGCGATTTCCGCGACCGCCGACGCGGTAGCGTCGACATCGTGATGTACGCGCATTCGCGCACCATCGTCAAGCCGCCGTTACGGCCTCCTTCACATGCCTGGGGTCAACGTGCACTTCGCGGGCGGCTCCGAGCATATGCAGCAGGACGACGACTTCCTTGCCCGCGTCGCGCACCACCTCTCCCGCGATGCCGGCCAAAGGGTGGTCCGTCTTGAGGCGGACAATTGTGCCCTCCGGGATACGGGGGCGCGCCGTGAGGTCGATGGCGCCAACAAGCCCTCGGTCATCCGTCAGCGCCATCAGGCAATCGATAATGATCGGCGGAATGCGCATCGGCACACCGCCAAGCGTGACGATGGTCGAAACCGTGTCCTCTGCGTTCACCATGCCGATCTGCCCGTCATGGTCGAGGCCGACGAACACGTAACGGCTGAAGAACGGCTTGTCGACCCATTCGACGATCATCTGCGTCGTGCCCGGCTTCCGCCGCCGGCGGCGCACTCGGGTGAAGGGATAGAACACCTGCAGGCCAAGCCGCTTGAGCTCAACAAAGGCTTTTTCCTCCATCTGGGCCCGCGTGTGAACCGCATACCAAGTCGAGGAACCCGCCTGCTCCGTATCGTTTGCCATCGTCCACCACTCCCACCACCAAGCCCATTCACCCACCGGCCGCCTGCTGCTGGCGATCCGGCCCGTCTCGGCTAGGAGGCCACTCGCTGGGCATGTACCGGCCGGTCACAGCCTTAGGGCGTCCGGCGAACGGACGGGCGGGATAGCCGATGGCGCGCAGCGGCAACTGCGCTTCTTCGGCCACGGAAGCCCATGCCGCCCACTGCGGCGAGCCCAGCTCGACCATCACGCCGCCGCTGAAGTTCGTCCCCAGCGCCTTCCGCAGGGCCTGCACGGCCTCACTTTCAGGCGCCCTCGGCTTGGGCCGGCCGGGGAAGTTCTTGAACGTGCCGCGCAGATAGGCCGACGGGTCGCTCATCTTGCGCCGCTCCTTGGCGCAGATGGCCCGATAGGCCGGGATCGCGGCGACAGCGGCCTTGCGCTCGTCCTCGGTCAGCTTGAGCCACTGGCGATAGCCGCGGTGCCTCGGCCAGGCTTGCGAGGGCCCGTACTCGGCGAGGAAGGCGAGATAGGCCGGATCGGCTTCCCATCCTCTTTCCGTTGACGAAGTCCCCTCATCCACCGCCCCCTTGGGGGCTATGGGGGTTCTTTTTTTAGAATCCGTATTTGTTTCTTCTATATGCACAGCCTGAAAAGCCGCGCGCGGCAAACACGGTTGTGGATGGTGCTCAGGTGTGCCGTGAGCCACAACCGGATTTTCAGGCTGTGGCTCACCAGCGGAGGAGACGTCTTCGACACCATCCGTTGTGTCGGTCGGTTCGTCGTACACCACATAGTCCATGCCATTGAAGGCACGGGTGACCGGGTCGCGCGTGCGTTCCCGCTTTATCCACCCTGCGGAAACGAGCTCGGCGACAACCCGCTGGGTCTTGTCCCGGCCGATCTTGAAGCGCTCCGATAGGTGCGAAAGCTCGACATTCCAATCGGCAGGCCGGGACCTGAGATAGCAAAGAACGCCCATCGCCTCGGCCGACAGCCGGTTATCGTCGAGCACGGCGTTGGGCAGAACCGTGAAGTTGCGATTGTAGCGGCGGCGGATGATCAAAGCCCGCCTCCAAGATCGTCACTGGAGAAGAGCAGCGGCTGCACCGTGCCGTCGGCGAAGACGCGGTCGAGCGGCTGATCTGCCACCGGCTCGCTGCCATCCCACCCGTCGGGCCAGGTCCCGGCGACGATCAGCTCGCGGATGCGTGCTTCCTCTTCGGCATTAAGAAGGTCGATCTTCGGGCGGCCGAGCCGACGGGCGGCCTCGTTGATTTCCGCCTGGATGGACAGCACACGGCTAAGCCCCATGCGCCGGGCCTCGAAAGTCAGCGGGCCCATGCGCTGTGGGTTGGCCGCAATGGACCCATCCTTCAGTCGTTCCACGCCTTCCTTGCGGAGGCGGTTAGCCGGCTGACGCAATTCCCGATAGAGCGGCTTGAGCCGCTGAAGCGGGGCGAGGTAGCCCCAAAGCGGCTGCGCCACGATGCTATCGAGGGCCGTGTCCTTGCTCGCCAGTGGGCAACCGGCGCAGCCGGTCCGCGCATTGATCTCCTCCGCCTCGTCACCGCCATAGGCATCGGCGATGGCGGCGGTAGACCAGCCGCCATATTCCGCCATCGGGGCATAGATGCGCAGCCAGTCCCAGACATTGCACACCCGCCAATGGAGGATCGGCGCCAGCGTAGCGATCCGGCCGCGAATGCCCTTCGCCTCCGGCAGGACCTGCTGATACCAGCCCTGTCCGCACTCGGCGCCGTCCTTGCCGCAGCTCATGCGGATCCTCTGGTCCCGAATCGCACTCTCGCCTTGGCGAACGCCTGTGATCATCAGTGCGCTGCCGCCGATTTCGTCGAGCCGGGCCGCGAGGGCCTGCTGCATGGGCTCGACCTTGATCTGTCGAGTACACCAGCGCAGCGTGTTGTTGTTCGGCGGGGGAACGCCCCGGCCCAGAATGTAGATGAGGAATCGCTTGTCGAGCGGGGCGCGGACGACCTCGCAACGGACGCCGCGCACCGCGAGCTGCTCCATGATCCGGCGAGCCGCCAAATAGAGAGGTAGCAACTCCATGCGGGTGTCGGCGTAGAAGATCGTCAACGTCTTCGGGGGGGCAATCCGCCCAGCATCGATCAGATGTGCGATCACGGTGAGCGTCGCAGTGCTATCCTTCCCTCCCGACCACGCGATAGCCCAATGCTCATGTTCGGGGCCGTAGGCCTGCATCGATCTGATCGTTAGATCGACCGCGTCGTCATAGGCCAGCCTCGCCGAACCCTCGAAAAGGGTCGGTTGTGTGCTGCCGGTGCTTTTGATTGCCGGAGGAGAGGCGAGGGAAAAGTCGCTCACCGCAGCGACCTCCGTTTGACCGGCTCGGTGGCCGGAAGCCGCGCGGCGATTTCAGCGCGGATCTCGGCGAAGCCCTCATGGGCAAAAAGCCCCTCAAGCCCAGACAGCGCCTCCTTCAGGTTACTGATCACATCGGGCACGGCATTGCTGCCAAAACTCATCGTTTCGTGCAGGCGGCTGGATTTCATCAGCAGGTAGGCCGCCGCCAGCGCCTTCGGGTCGAAATGCCATGGCGGATCGAGCTCGACGAGGTCGTAGCTGAACATGCGAAGGGGATCGAAGGGCCAAACACTCACGCCGCCACCTCGCCGGTCAGCACCGCCGTCAGCCTCTCGATGTCGCCGGCTAGCGCGGCCTCCACCTTCCTTAGCCCGTCGATCTTCCGCACCGCGTGGAGCACGGTTGTGTGGTCTCTTCCGCCGAAGCGCCGGCCGATCTCGGGGAGAGACCGCGGAGTGAGCGTCTTTGCCAGGTACATCGCGATCTGGCGGGGCATCACCACGTTGGCCGTGCGGCGCTGCGAGATGATGTCGGCGCGGGTGATGTCGTAATGGGAGGCCACGGCCTTCAGAATGTCTTCCACCCGGGCGCGCTTCGGCTCGGCGGTGCCCGCCAGATCCCGCAGCGCTGCCTCCGCCACGTCCCGGGTAAGCGGAACGTCACCAAGCTGGCTGTGCGCCAGCAGGCGGTTCAGCGCCCCGTCGAGCGACCGAGGGGCCCGCCCGCAAATCTGGGCGACGAAGTCCAGCACGTCCGGCGGAACGGCAAAGTTCGGGAACTCGATCCCCAACGTGGCTACCCGGTCCGCGAGGATATCGCGCAGCAGTTTCTCATCCGGCGCGGCGATCACCAGCACTAGGCCGCCGGCAAGGCGGGCGCGCTCGCGCTCTCCGATAACCTCGAGATCGCCAGGAGGCCGGTCGGCAGAGACCACCACCTGCCGCCCGGCTTCCACCAATCGGTAAATGGCCTCGTGAAATTCCTGCTGGACGATCTTGCCGCGCAGATTGTGTACATCGTCCAGCACCAGCAGATCCGCCGCCGTCAGGCCGTCACGGAACTCTTGCATTTTCAGGTGCTGCACGGCATGGGCGATGCCCAGCATAAAGCGGTCCGCCGTCATATAGACCGCATTCCGCTCGCCAGCCGCTGCGGCGATTCCCTGCAGTAGGTGCGACTTTCCGCACCCATCGGCCCCGTAGACGTAGAGCGGATTGAACCGCGAAACCCCAGGTATGGCCGCTGCACTCGCCGCCGCGTGAACCAGCCTATTCACAGCGCCGTGCCGGAAGGTCGAAAGCGTCTTGCTGGCATCCACCGCGGAGCCGATCTGCGCCCAGGAACGGGGCGGCGCCTTCGCTGCAGGCTTGGCCGGCGTCGGGGGAACCACATGAGCCGCGCCGTCGGCGGCCCCAGCGGCTGGCGCCGCGCGCACATCAGTGCGAGCACCCGGCTGGCGCAGACCAATCACCACCTGGGTCACGGGCGCCACGTCTTGCCAGAGTTCGGTCAACAGGTCGGTATAGTGGTGGGCCAACCACTGGCGCAGGAACCGCGTAGGCACCGAAAGGCTCACCACCCCGTCGGCGCATCCAGCGAACTCCAGCCGGGCGAACCAGGCGTCATAGGTCTCCGATCCCACCCGGGCCTTGAGGGAGACGCGCAGTCGTTCCCATGTGTGTTTGTCCATAGCGGCACCTCATCGGGGGCAAAGGGAATGGCCGTCCGGCATCTGCCGTTCCAGCCAGAGCACGCGCGGCAGCGATATGCGGGTGCCGTCGCAGCGCTCGCGCACCACGGTTTTCTCGGTCGGGATGATTTCAGGGCGGCGCGGCCGATATCTCGTGTCAGACCTCTCAGGCTGCTGGGCGCGGCGCGCCCGCACCTGCGCTGCACGCCTTGCGGCATAGGTCGGGTCGACAGCGCGCTGGACTCGGTCTTTGGACACGCCGCACGCCCGCGCTATTGCGGTGATGCTCTCGCCCTGCTCTCGGAGAGATCGTGCCAGTTCCTGCCAAGGCAGATCTGTCATGGCGCCCTCCTGAACGGAACGACGGCGCTCTCGCTCTCCGGGGCGTTCTCAGCAGCACCAGAACAGTCGGCTGCGAGCGGCAAAGGCCAAGGCAAAGCTCGCACTGCGCTATCCGCCGCGCCGAGGCTCCAAAGGCGCGGCTTTCCAAGGTCAGGGTGAGGCTGAATAGCAGCCAGAAGCCGGTCGACAACGGCACCCTTGGCCATATCCCAGCCGACCTTGGGCCCGATGATGATCTGTCGCTTCAAACCCTCCGCCAACTGGCGGATGAGCGCGGGAGACGCAGTCTCCAGAGCTTCAGCCATCGCCGTGAGGGCGCTGGAAGGAAGTCCGTGCGGGTCGAGATAGCGAGCGAGGATGCGCTCTCGCTCGAACTGGCCTGGCAAAGCGAGCGAAATGTGAACGTCGAACCGCCTCCATATCGCTCGATCGATGTGACCGCTGAAATTAGTCGCCGCGATCAGGAACCCGTCGAACCGATCAATGCACTGCAGGAGCGTGTTGACGAAGCTGTTGCGCTCATCCTCCGCTCCCTGGCTGGCCTCCCGCCGCTTCATGCCGATCGCGTCGAACTCGTCGAGAAAGAGCAGGATCGGCTCTTTTCCCCGCGAGGCAGCATCGAACAGAGCGCCGATGTTCTTGCCCGTGGACCCGAGCCATTTGTCAACCAGACGATCCGGGCGGACGGCCAGCATCGGCAGGCCGAGCCGGGCCGAGAGGTGGTGCGCGAGTGTCGTCTTGCCCACTCCAGGCGGCCCGTCGAAAATCGCACGCCGACGGGGCTGCAGCTTGGCGGCTCTCAACTCATCTTCCGCCCAGATCTCGGTCAGCCACTCCAGCAGCGCACCGCGCACCGGCTTGGCTAGGATCGGCTCGGCCGCCTCCTGCGGCATCAGCAGATCGCCGAACGCGGTAACGTCGACCTCGGACGACATGATCAATCGTCCTCGTCCGGGCCCATGCCGTCATTGCCGGTCTGCTTGCGCCACCCGGCATCGAAGCGGGCGCGGCGAGCGTCGCCGAACGGAAACGGGTTGTCGATGACGGGGCGATTGTCCTTGGCGTAGTCGCGGCCCATCTGCTCCGCGCCCGGGAGATCAACATCGGGCACGTCCGGCGTGGGTGCGCGCGCCGGTGTCGTTGAGCCGGGAGCCGGCGCCGGCTTCTCCACCACCTCCTGCGTCTGAACAACGCCATCCTTGTCGCGGAACAGCCGAACCGGGACACCGCCCATGTTCACCACGATCTCGCCGGCCCCGGGCGGCGGAACGAAGTCCGCCATGCGAGCGATGACCTGCTCCTTCACGGCGGTGTCAATCGACATCAGGCCGGCGGCTCGGAACAACGGCGGCTCAGAGGCCATGCCCAAGGCGTGCAAATACATATCCAGCATCGCTTCGGATTCCGCCCGGTCGTGCGGCTTCATTGCGCGAATGCGGACGCAAGCCAGGATGGCCTTAGGCGTGAACCCGGCGGCCTTGGCTTCGGCCTTCACCGCAGCCTCGTCTTGGGCGAGCTGCTTCTTGGCGGCGCGGATGTTCTCGATGCGCTCCACATAGGAGCGAAGCTGTTCAGAACTGGCGGTATTCGTCCCGATGCTCATGACGCCCTCCAAGGCGTGGGTAAAAGCGCAGCGTTCTGACGATCAGAGCGCGAAAAGGTCCGTCACCGGCGCGGCGGGGCGCTCGGCGGGCTTGGGCTGCTTCAGCTCCGTGGCGAGCAGCGCTGTGGTGATCTCGAAAAGCTCCCGGCTGGTCTTCGCCCGGGCATCGTGCGCGGCTTTCCGCCGGGCATATTCGGCCATCTTCTCGGCGCGGATCGTGGCCAGCTTCCGCCGGCGCAGTTCCGTCGGCGTCGGCCGGGGATCAGCGGTTTTGAGATAGGTCCGGGGCATCAGAACGCCTCCGGACGAAAGCGGGGGCCGGTGGGCGAGTTCAGTCGTCCCGGCGCCACCACTCGGCCCTGTCGAGCCACTTCCTGGCCTTCGCCTTCGCTCGCTCCGCAAAGCGCATGCGCAGCGGCGACGGGAGATGCCGCCTCAAGGCGAGCCAGACGCGCTCGCAGCTCGGAAATTTCCGCATCGAATTCCGCTTTCTTCTGCGCCTCGGCCGCCCGCCGCAGCGCATCAAGTTCCTCAGCGCGAATGGCGCGCGCTTCCCTGTGCCAAATGCCGCGCACGCGGCGCTCTGTGAGGCCGGTGCGGCGCGCGACGATGCTGAGCGCGGTCTTGATCGGGCTGCCCAGAGCCTGGGCGCCAGCGATCTGGCCGATCAGATCGTGAGCTTCGCATGCGGACGACATTGCTGCCCTCGTCATAGCCTTGGGTGAATTACCCGCGAGCGCGGGTGAGATTTCCGACACCTCGGGTGCCTCCTGTGGTGATCTGCTGATCACCACGCGACGGGGGCTCACCACCTCCACCACAGCCACCAAGGGGCCGGGCGCCGGCGGTGCCCGTCTCGACTGAGACGCGACGTTCACGAGAGGTCACACGATGGAGAAAGGACGGCCCGCCACCACCACTGAGCAGCAGGCGGGCCGTGAGGCACCGAGAGGAAACGCCCGGGAGGAAACTGGTGCGCTGGTCCGCGGCAACGGATGGCGCAGGAATGTCGTAGTCATTGCCCCCGGCGGTCCCGGCAAGGACCTCCTCGGGGCTCGGATTGAGCAGAGACTTAAAGCAGTCGATCGAGGTGGTGCGGGCTTTGCGGAAATAGCGAGCCGCCCACAGCACGCCGGGACACTCCCGCAATTTCAGGCCGATAGCCCCACATTCGAACGCCACAACGTCCACAACCGAGTAGGTCATGCCCTCAACGGGGCCAACATCGTTGAATGGCTCGACCACGCCATCGCGAGACACAGCCGTAGTCCAACGACCGCCAGCGATGCACAGCACCGTGTCGCCCGGCACGATGCTCGTGCTGTCGTCGAAGCGCAGGGGACGAGGCGACGGACGGCCGGTCAGGAAGTCGATGATCTTGCGGGTGAGGCTCATTTGTCGCCCTCACCCAGTGCCGCGGCACAGATCACGAGTGCCATCAGAAACCACCAGCCGCTGGCACCGAGGGAAAACACCAGCCACGCAGTGAAGCCGAACACAGTCAGCACGACTGCGGCTCGAAACACATGAGCAACGACAACGGGCCACGTCATCCAGCCGCTCCAATGTCAGCGCCCGCCTGGCCCGGCGTCATCTGCTGCCGCCAGACCAACAGACGGGCGATCATGTCGTCCCGGCGGATACCCATGCGGCAGATGTCAGCGCACAGGGTTACGCATCCATCGCAGATGAACTGATGGTTCGGCCCCGCAATGAGGTAGCGCACCTGATCAGCGTTAGTGCCGCAGAACGTGCACAGATGCTTCGGAAAGCCACCCATCCCTACGCCCTCCCGTGATCAGCAGAGGGCGCAGGCTCGCTGGCGAAGAAATCCTCTGCCTTGACCGCGATCCCCTCCTTGGCCGCGTGGTCCAGAAGGCGGCGCGCGTGCCAATGAGGGATGAACCCTCCGGTGCCGCCCTTGTCGCGCGGCATCCGCCAACGCTGAACGGTCGAGACGTTGACGTCGCACACGCCCGAGACCTTCGTCAGGCCACCAAGGCGGTTGATGAGAGAAGTCGCGGGCTCACATTGCATAGCGCGACTATGAGATAATCGCACAATGCCGTCAACACCAATTATGAGACAAACGCACAGGACAGCAGCGCAGGCATAATGCGAAAATCGCACATGGCCTTAAGCAAGCATCAGCAATGGATTGCCGACCAACTGGCAGCGACTGGCGTGTCGCAGTCCGAACTCGCGCGGCAGATCGGTCTCGACGATCCGTCGAAGGTCAATCGGATCGTGAGAGGCCTCCGGCGGGTTCAGCCAGACGAGTTGGAGAGGGCGGAAGCATTCTTCGCATCCCTAGCCCAAGGCACGCCGCCAACCGACAACGCGCGCCCAGTCCGGGCGACCATGGTGCCGACACCCGTCTCCGGCCAGGTAAGCGCTGGACTGTTCCAAGAGATCGACGCCCTCGGCAGCCAGGACCCGGATGAGGTTCTGGTTGCGAGAGACCCCAGGTACCCTCAGGCCCGCATCGTTGTGTTCGACGTCGGCGGCAACTCGATGAATGCCTTCGATCCGCCGATACCTGACGGCGCCCGCGTGAGCGGCCCGGTTTTCGAGGACACCCGCGAGGTGCCGCGAACGGGAATGGCGGTCATCATCCAGCGGTCAACATCAGACGGCCAGATGATCGAATGGTCCGTGAAGGAGCTTGAGGTTCGAGACGACGGATACACGTTCCACCCTCGCTCAACAGATCCCCGCTACAAGCCCATCGTCGTCGATACCGACTTGCATGCAGATGATGGCAAGACCGTCGAGATCGTCGCCCTCGTCACAGACGTGACGCGGCCGGTGAGGTGGTGAGGCCATAGCAGCGGCCAGCGAGGCGTTTAGAATGGCTCTCGTATTTGCCGAATATAATAGAGAGACGGCTTATACTCTCCGGTGATGTTACTTACGTATGTCACGGTAACATCCGCCTTCACTGATTTTTGGTCGAATATAGAAGCTGGATTGATGTGAGGCGCCAAATGCAACGCGACACGATCTTTTGAGACAATATCTATAACAGCTGCCCATCCAGTCGGCTTATCAAGATCGTGACGTCGGAACTCCACGTCGATATTGTCAATGTCGGCGGATTTCGTCTCTGGTTCGATGGCGGCCATTTCCGCCTCAGTAGGCACTTCGTCCAAAACCTCCCGTTCTAGCTTGGCATAATCACCCGAGGAAATAGACCGCGCGCCATGGCGCTGGCCGGGTCGGAGAAGATCAATCGCGGCAGAACTCGTCGCGCGCTCCCGCTTTGATAGCGCACGCTCGACGGCCCTCTCGATGCTGGCCTCGGTCACTCCTGCACGATATGCGGCCTGCTCGGTCAATCTCTTCCTCTGGCGCGACAGGACTGGAGAGATTGCCTTACGCATGCGCTTGAACAGCCACTCAACCCCGTACAAGGCTAGCAGCAATACAAGAACCGAGATGAGCCCATCAAAAGAATCCGGGACATCGTACCCTGTAAGGGCGTTGATGATGTCTGGCATCTCCTCTGCGATCTCCGGCGAATAGGCCCCAACTATTATCGCTTGTAGCGTCTGGTGAAGGGGGCTTTCCTGAGAGACATTTCGAACCGAAACTCGAACTGATTCAATGTCGAGATTCGGGAACATCTCGGTCAACACGACCAAGGATTCTCGCAACAGCTTCTCTTGCGCGACTAGAGCCCTCGTCACCTCTGACACGGACGCTGACGCGTCGAAGTCATAGGTGATGCTATGTGGAATAGCTACCTGCATGTCGTCCCCCCACCCCAGGAGATCGTAGCATGCAAAGCCCTTAGGTCACTGACTTACTCGCCGCCCCGCTGGTTCACCCAGCGTCCAGCACATCTTCTGGCACTTCACCATAGCTGCCAATGAGCACCGGCGGCTCGGCGTCGCCGCTCTCTGGCTCAACCTCCATAGAGAACGCCACGGCTCCGGCTTTGCTCAGGCTGAGGCGCTGAGCCTTCCTGTCCGCCTCCTCGGCGGAACGCACCTCCATCGGCACGCCCGCCTTGAGCTTCTTCCCCTTCTGCATTTCAAAGGGCTGAACCACGAAAAAGGTCTTCTTGCTCATGAAACTCTCCTGGGCGGAATGGGTAGCCTGACGACGCCCGGCCTTGGCTTGGATGCGGGCAGCTCGCGCAGCGCATACTGCGCCATGGCAAAGTCAGCCGGCTGGCAAGCGATCTCCCGGCCGACCTCCTCCATCAGGCCGGGCGTATCAGCGACGTAGTCGACCACGCCAGCGAGGAAGCGAGGATCTGACGCGCAGGCGCGGATTGAACCCGGCATCAGTCCGGTGATGGATAGGAACCGCTCTAGCCGAACACGATCCTCGGCGATGGCCCCTAGTGCACGGATGGCGATCCACTCGGCGCGGTCGCGATCCAAACGAGGAGGGCTAAGCATAGATCCCCTCCCGGTCTTCGGTGACACCAACGATCACGCCGATCGCGGCGTCGCATGACCTGCAGGTGAACCTCTGGTTCCGCAGAAGCTGACTATCTAGCAGCTCGTCGATGCCGTCCGGGGCATCGTCTGCCACTGGAACGTCGACCGTGTGAATCGTGTCGACCTTGCAATTGAAGCACCGCACCTTGAGCCGGAAACGGGCGGCGATCGCTGTCTCATCCATGGGATTGGGCCCCGTTCGTTCACTGTCTGTTCTCATTCTGTTAATGATCAAGCCGGGAGTCGAGTCGCCATCGATCTCATTCCGCATGCGAAATGCTGTGCGATTATCTCACAACCCGCCTTGACGGCATCTATGAGATAATCTCATACTGCCCTCATCAGCACACCGCTGATGCGTGCCCGGCGACAGTCTCCCGCGCCCCTCGGCTGAGTGCCGGGCACGCTTCCCCTTCTGATGGAAGGTGCCCCATGGCTCAGCATGATGATCAGTTCTGGATGGTCTACGGCCTTGGCCAGCGCCCGCCAGTGGTGCGCCACAAGACCTTGGCGTCTGCCTCAGACGAAGCCGTGCGTCTGGCGCGGCTGAATCCTGGAATGCGGTTCTACGTTCTCGAAGCGATCAGTGCCGCCGTGAAAATCGACGTCGAGACGATCGACCTGCGGAGCGCGAATAGCCGCTCCGGCGGCGCAGAAGACGATCCCGAAATCCCTTTCTGATCAACCGCTCACCCGGAGCCGCCGCCATGTGCAGCTGCACTGCCGAGATCAACGCCCTGCTGGCGCGGCACAACACCGCCATCGTCGCCAACCCCGTTGGCCCGGCGCGCGCCTGCGTCTCCACCCATCCGCTGAGGGTCGGCGAGCGCTTTGAGCCGCCGGCGCTGATGGCGACCTATTGCCCCTTTTGCGGTGAGAGCTACGACGCCGAGGCCCCCGCCGTTCCCTTCCATCGCGAAGGGAACCCGGCCGGCCTCGTCGACGAAGACATCACCTTCTGAACTCTGGCGGGGACCGAACCGCCCGGCCGGGCCGCTCCTCCCCAATGACCCAAAGTCGGCCCGGCCGTCTTTCCTTTCTCCGCTCCCTTGGAGTGAGCCATGAGCCAGATCACCATCGGCCTGTTGACGTCTCCCCTTCCCTTCATCGCAATCGGCGCGCTCGGCGGCGCTCTTGCCGCCACCATTGCCGGGGCTTTCGCAGCCGAGATCGTCGGCCGGCGCAGCGACCGGGCGGACAACATCACCAATGCCGCCGCTGCCCGTCTGGCCAACGGCTTGCGCCGGGTGATTCACGATATCGACCAGGGAAAAAGCCTGCAGGACGTGCGCGCCGTGGCCGCCGAGTATCTGGCCGAGCCGCGCGTGCTGAAGCTGCCGGTGAACCGCCGGCCGGCGGAGGTGGCGTGATGTCCAAGCCTCGCCCCGCATCTTCCAAACAGGTCTTCCACGCCCTCGCCTGCGGCTTCCGGCTGCGCGCCGCGCTCGAGGATGCCGAGGCTGCCGACTGCCCCAAGCTCGCTCAGTCCATCCGCCGCACCCTGAAATCCTACGAGGGCGCCCGCCGGCACATGAAGCGCCGCAGCGCCGCAACCCCTGCCGAGGCCACGCCATGATTTCCCCGTCGCCCGACCACGTCTCACCTGTCCGCAAGCGCTCCATCGTCATCGGCGGCCACAAGACCAGCGTCTCCATGGAGGATGCGTTCTGGAACGGCTTGCGCGAGATCGCCGCCGCGTCCAAGCGCACCCTTTCCGAGGTGGTCGGCGAGGTGGACAGCACCCGGGACCAGGGCAACCTCTCCTCGGCGCTGCGCCTGCGCGTGCTCAGCCACTATCAGGCGAGGGCGCAGCAATGAGCGGCCTTGCCGACCGAGAGAGCGCCCTGCAGCGCACGCCGGCCTATGTCGCCGCGCGTGAGCAGGAAGAGCACGCTCGCCTGGAGGCCGATGAAGGCCATCGGCTGATCCAGGAAGGCCGCGCCAAGCTGGAAAGCGCCCGGCGCCGCCGGCAGGCCGCCCGCAAGCTGCGCGACAGCGTGTTCGAGGTGGCCCATGTCGGCCGCTGATGAACGCCGCGAAAAGCGCCGCAGATGGCGGCTGGAAGCGACGGCCACCCGTGCCCTGCTGGCAGAGCGCTTCCCGCGCTGCTTCGCCCCCAAGGGCGAGCCCAAGCGCCCGCTGAAGCTCGGCATCCACAACGACCTGCGCGCGGCCGTGCCGGACATCTCTCGCCGGCTCATCCGCATCGCGCTGGATGATTACACCACCGGCAACTCCTACCTGCGCGCCATGGCCGCCGGCGCCGCCCGGCTGGATCTCGATGGATGGCCGGCCGGCGAAGTGTCGATCACCCACGCCAAGCTGGCGCGCCAGCAGCTGGAACGCCGCGAAACCCCGAACAAGAGGGCACCCGATGCTCAAGACCGTGCTGCATGAGGCCACGCGCCTTGCCGCCGTGGCGCTGTTCGTCGCCGCCGTGATCGGTTGGGCCGCCGTCAAGACGGGAAGGCTGTGATGCCACCGGTTTGCGATCTCGCTGGATTTGACTGGTCCACCATGCTGATCGGCGTCGCCGTCGGCCTGGCGCTCGGCTTTGCCGCCGCCGTCATCCGCCACCGTGCGCTTGACCAGGACGACTTTCCCGACCCGTTCGCCCAGCCTTATGGCGATGATCCGGGGGTGCGCCGTGGTTGATGTCACGCACGCCATGTCGATCACGCTCGCGCAGTCCTCCGTCGACCTTTCCGACGAGTGCGAGACGGCCCTGCTGCTTCTCGAAGCCGGCTATGACGAGCGAGAGATCGCCCAGCATCGGCACGAGGCCGCGCGCCTCGCCCGCAACAGCCGGCGCGTCCAGGCGGTGTGCGAGGGGCGGGAGGCGGCCCATGGGTGAGCGCAAGCTCGACGTGCGCATGCACGACACCACAGTCGGCATCTGGCAGGACAATCCCAACGACCCGACGTTCAAGACCGAAATATTCGACGGCCTGATCCGTCTGCTGCGCTCGCGCGGGTGGAAGGTCACGCGCGACGCTCACACGCACCGGCATTATCGGTGCCTGTCGAAGCACCACCGCATGGCACGCAAGGGGAACCTTCGGGCATCCCTTCGGCTCAGCGGTCGGGCGATCGAATTCGAGTGCTGGACCGAGACGTGGCAGAAGGTCAACCAGAACGGCCACCGCTACGACTTCGATAAGCGTGGCCGCTTCGATTACATCGACCGTCTGCGGCTTGATCTCGAAGAGCGCGCCATCATTGCGACGCTGAGGGCGGGCGCCGATGTCACCGTCTCGCGCTCCCGACCCTCGCCGAGCACGGGCGCCATCACCGCAATGTCCTACATTGAGGCGGGCTACGCCGAGAGCTGGCACAGCTACAAGGAGCTTGGCCGTCCGAAATGCGACCAAGCCTACAACGGCAAGAGCCGAGATGGCTTTCAGATCGAGCACGGCGCCACTGTTTGGACGACGGATTTCAAGGGCCGCATCGTCCGAGGCACGGCGCTCTACAACATCAACAACATGTGGTGGGTGGTCACTGGCCCGCATGGCCTGCTCAACCAGGCCTGCCACGAGATCTATGTCGAGCAACCTGAAGACCTCCGCCGCAAGCGCAATGGTCGCGCTCGCCGCAACCGGCTTGAGCGGGAGCTCGCCCAAGCCGTCTCATCTCATCACTACAGTCGCGCCGAGACGCTGAAGCGCATCATCTTCGGTGATGAGCCGATCTATCGCATCTGGTCGCGCAAAAACGATTGTTTCTATGCGCCCCAATATTGCGGCTACACGGCCGATGAAAACCGCGCCGGCCGGTACACCCGCGCCGAGGCCGAACGCGAAGTCCGCCGCGTTCCTCATCACCTCCATGCCATAGGCCCCGACGGGCGGCGTGAGGACTTCGACATGGCGGAGGCGATCTAAGCCATGCTCACCCCTCGCCAGCATGATTTGCTCGTTTTCATCGACACCCACATCCGCGACCGCGGATGCGCGCCGGCCGTCCGCGAGATGGGCGAGGCGTTAGGCCTGAAATCCCTCAACAGCGTTCATCTGTTGCTCAGTTCGCTGGAAACACGAGGGTTCATCCGGCGCCTACGTCATCGCGCGAGGGCCATTGAGGTCGTTCGACTGCCGGACGGCAAGCTGAACATCGCCGCCGAAGCCGTCGCCGCGATCAAGCTCCGGAAGAAGGCCCGCGATGTCGGTCTCTTGGCTGGCGCTGAACTTTGGGCCGCAGCCGACCGGGCTGAGGACGCCGTCCTTGCGAAGCTGGAGGCGGACCATGGGTGATCACACCGGCATCGAATGGGCCGACGCGACATGGAATCCCATCGTCGGGTGCTCCATTGTCTCCCCTGGCTGCACCAACTGTTACGCCATGGGGCAGGCCGCGCGCATCGAGCGCATGCAGCCCGCCTCGCACTATGCCGGCACGACGCAGTCCAGCAAGGCCGGCGCCATCTGGTCGGGCAAGCTGAAGGTGGCGCCGGATCACATCCTCACCCAGCCCCTGCACTGGCGCCGCCCACGCCGCATCTTCGTGAATTCCATGGGCGACCTGTTCCATGAGGACGCGCCCGACCACTGGATTGATCGCGTCTTTGCCATCATGGCGCTCGCCCCGCAGCACACCTTCATGGTGCTGACCAAGCGCTCGGCGCGCATGCGCGACTATGTCGGCACCCGGGCGGGCGACTGGATGCTGCATTGGCCGGACGCGGCACGCAAAGCCGGCGCGTTGCTCGGGGATGTCGCCGCCCTCGGCGCCGTGCCCTTTCCCATCCCGAACGTCTGGCTCGGCGTCTCAACCGAGGATCAGCGCCGCGCCGATGAGCGCGTGCCGGATCTGCTGGCCGCCCCGGCCTCCATCCGCTTCGTCAGCGCCGAGCCGCTGCTCGGGCCGCTCAA